>NZ_CP076135.1:0-600000 GCF_018736105.1 Bradyrhizobium sediminis | reverse complement strand
CCCTGGCGATCGACCGTTGCCGCGCCGAATATCCGCCGTTGCAGGACTGGGGCGACAACCATTTTGCGGCGTGCTGGCGCGCGGCGGAAACGGCGGTGCCGCTATGACCGATGCGCGTCCCCTGCTCGAGGTCACCGACCTCGTCAAGCATTACGCGGTGCGGGGCGGTATCCTGCGCCGCCGCGTCGGCACGGTGCATGCCGTCGACGGCGTCAGCTTTTCGGTCGGGGTCGGCGAAACGCTGGGGATGGTCGGCGAATCCGGATGCGGCAAATCGACGGTGGCGCGCAGCGTGCTGCGGCTGGTCGAGCCGACCAGCGGCAGCATCCGCCTCAATGGCGTCGATGTTACCCACCTCGGCAAGACGGACCTACGTCCGCACCGGCGTTCGATGCAGATCGTGTTCCAGGACCCGTTCGCATCGCTGAACCCGCGCATGACGGCCGGCGATATCGTCGGCGAGCCGCTCAGCGTGCACGGGCTGGCGTCGGGCCGCCAGAAGCAGGAACGGGTCGCCGAACTGTTCCAGCAGGTCGGCTTGAGACCGGACCAGATGAAGAACTATCCGCACCAGTTCTCCGGCGGGCAACGGCAGCGCATCTGCATCGCCCGCGCACTGTCGCTCGGACCAAGCCTGATCGTATGCGACGAGCCGGTATCGGCGCTCGACGTCTCGATCCAGGCCCAGGTGATCAATCTCCTGATCGACCTGCAGCGCAAGCACGGCTTTTCCTATCTGTTCATCGCCCACGACCTCGCCGTGGTCGCCCATATCAGCCACCGCGTTGCCGTGATGTATCTCGGCCGCATCGTCGAAGTAGCCGAAAAAGCCGAGCTGTTCGCCAACCCGCGCCATCCGTATACCCAGGCCTTGCTGTCATCGGTTCCGGTGGCCAATCCCAAGACGAAGCGGTTGAAGCCGCTGATCGACGGCGACGTGCCGAGCCCGATCAATCCGCCCTCCGGCTGCGCCTTCCACACCCGCTGCCGCTACGTGATGGATCGCTGCAAGGTCGAACGGCCCGTGCTGGCGGAAGCCGGGACCAAGCACCAGGTGGCGTGTTTCCTCAATGAGGGCACGGGGCGAGAGGCTGAAATCGTTCTATCAACGTCGTCCCGGCCTTGAGCCGGGACCCATAACCACCGGCCTTCGTGGTTACGACAGGTCGTCGAGCGGCTTTCCAAAATCGATAAATCACGCGGTATGGATCCCGGCTCGGCGCTCGCGATGCTCGCTTGGCCGGGACGACGGAGAACTATGTTGCTGCCGCCTCGATCTCGACGACAATCTTCCCCGTCGTCACCTGCTCGCCCTCCGCGACATCGATCGCGGAGATGGTGCCCGCGATGCCCGCGGTGTGCACATGCTCCATCTTCATCGCTTCCAGCGTCATCACGGGCTGGCCGGCCGCGACCTTGTCGCCCGGCTTGACCAGCACCGCGACCACGCGTCCGTTCATCGCGGCGCGGACCTTGCCGTCGCCGCCGGTTGCCGCCGCCGTCGCCGGCGCGGCCAAAGTGAGATCGCGCACCGCGATTGTAGTACCCCGGTGCAGAAAATAGAGCCGGTCGTCGTTGCGCAGGAACTTCGCGGTCTCCATCACATCGTTGCTGCGGAAGCGGATGGTATCGCCGCCGAGTTCGTCGATCTCGAACCGATGCGCTTCGCCGCCGAGGCTCGCGACATAGCCGCCGTCGCGCTCGCGCACGACTTCGAGATCATAGCTGCCATGGTCGAGTTCGAGACGGACGGGAAGCGGAAACGCGGTCGCCAGTGTCCGGCCCTTGCGCCACGGCGGCGCGTCAGGGGCGGTTACGTAGAGCAGCAACGCCGCCAGCGCCGCCTCGGAAGACGGATCCTTTGGTCCCGCCAACAGTTCGTCGCGATGCTCTCCGATGAACGCGGTGGTCGCCTCGCCCCCGGCAAAGACGGGATGCCGCAGGCAGTCGATCAGAAATCCCTGATTGGTGGTGACGCCGAACGCCGCGACCTGCGCGAGACCGCAAATCAGCTTGCCCCGCGCCTGGTCGCGGCTTTCCCCTCGGCTGATCAGCTTGGCGATCATCGAATCGTAGAACGGCGGAATCTCGGAGCCGGATTGCAGCGCGTGCTCGACGCGGATGCCGTCCGGCATCTGCCACAGCGCCATCCGGCCGGATTGCGGCATGAAGTCGTGGCCGGCATCCTCCGAACACAGCCGCACCTCGATGGCGTGGCCGGAGAATTGGATGTCGTCCTGCTTGAGCCCCAGCGGTTCGCCGCCGGCGACCCGCAATTGCAGCTCGACCAGATCGAGCCCGGTGATCGCCTCGGTGACGGGATGCTCGACCTGCAGCCGCGTGTTCATTTCCATGAAATAGAATTCGCCGCTACGGTCGAGCAGGAACTCCAGCGTGCCCGCACCCTCGTAGCCGATCGACTTGACTGCGGCCACCGCGACCGCACCCATCCGCGCCCGCAATTCCGCTGACACCGCCGGCGACGGCGCCTCCTCGATCAGCTTCTGGTGCCGCCGCTGCACCGAACAGTCGCGCTCGCCGAGATGGATGGCGTTGCCATGACGATCGCCGAACACCTGGATCTCGATGTGGCGAGGATCGGCGATGGCCCGTTCCAGGATCACGGTCGGATCGCCGAACGCGCCTTGTGCCTCGGACCGCGCGCTGCGCAACGTATCGAGAAACATTGCGGCGTCCGTGACCAGCCGCATGCCGCGCCCGCCGCCGCCGGCGACGGCCTTGATCATGACGGGAAAACCGATCCGCTCGGCTTCGGCGAACATCGCGCCGTCGCCCTGGTCGGCGCCCTGATAGCCGGGCACGCAGGGCACGCCCGCCGCCTGCATGATGTCCTTGGCGCCGGCCTTGTTGCCCATCGCCTTGATGGCTTCCGGCGACGGCCCGATGAACACCAATCCGGCATCGCGGCAGGCCTGCGCGAAATCCTCGTTCTCGGCGAGAAAGCCATAGCCGGGATGAACCGCGTCGGCGCCGCTGGCCTTGGCCGCCGCGATAGCAGCCTCGATCCGCAAATAGGATTGCGCCGGCAGCGCCTCGCCGATGCAGATGGCCTGATCCGCTTCGCGCACATGCAACGCCTCGCGGTCGGCGTCGGAATAAACAGCCACCACGCCATGGCCGAGGCGGCGGGCGGTGCGCATGATCCGCAGTGCGATCTCGCCGCGATTGGCGATCAGGATCTTGTGGAACGGCGTCTTCTTCATCTGGGCATTATTCATGGCCGCGCGACCGAAAACTGCATGCGCTGGGGCTCTCGCGCCTCAGCCTCGCGGCAGATCGCCAGCACCTCGGCCAGTACCTTGCGGGTGTCGCGCGGATCGATGACACCGTCGTCGAGCACCCGCGCGCTGGTCGAGAACACGTCCATCTGGCCGTCGAACACGCCCGTTATCTGCGCCTTCATCGCCTCGATCTTTTCCTTCTCGATCGGCTTGCCGCGCCTGATGGCGGCGGCTTCCGTGACGATCGCCATGGTTTCGGCGGCCTGCTCGCCGCCCATGACCGCGGTCTTGGCATTCGGCCACGAGAAGCAGAAGCGCGGATGGAAGCCGCGGCCGCACATGCCGTAATTGCCGGCGCCGAACGACGCGCCGCAATAGATCGTGATCTGCGGCACGGTGGCCGAGGTCACCGCCTGGATCATCTTGGAGCCGTGCTTGATCATGCCGGCCTCTTCATAGGCTCGGCCTACCATGTAGCCGGTGGTGTTGTTGAGATAGAGCAGCGGGGTGCGCGACTGGCAACAAGCCTGGATGAAATGCGTGGCCTTGTTGGCGCCGGGAACATCGAGCGGGCCGTTGTTGGTGATGATGCCGATGGCCTGACCTTCGATACGGGCGTGGCCGCACACGGTGGCGGGGCCGTAATTGGCGCCGAACTCGGTGAAGTCGGAATCGTCGATGAACCGGGCGATCGCCTGGCGCATGTCGACCGGCCGCTTGTGATCCATCGGCATGATGCCGAGCAGTTCCTCGGGATCGTGGCGCGGCGGACGGTGCGAGGTCTGGTCCGGGGCCGGCCGGTCCCATTGCAGATTGGCCATGATGTCGCGCGCGATGCGCAGCGCATCGCGGTCGTCCTCGGCCAGATAATCGCCGAGCCCGGAAATGCTGGTGTGCATCTCGGCGCCGCCGAGTTCTTCCTCGGTGGCGATCTCTCCGGTCGCCGCCTTCAGCAGCGGCGGCCCTGCCAGGAACGCGCGGGTACGGCCGCGCACCATCACGATGTAATCGGACAGGCCGGTCTGGTAGGCGCCGCCCGCGGTCGATGAGCCGTGGGTGACCGTGACCACCGGCAGGCCTGCCGCCGACAGCCGCGCCAGGTTGCGGAAGATGTTGCCGCCGCGGACGAAATCCTCGACCCGGTAGCGCAACAGGTTGGCGCCGGCGCTCTCGACCAGCTGCACGAAAGGCAGCTTGTTCTCCAGCGCCAGTTCCTGCACCCGCAAGGTCTTGTCGAGGCCGAACGGCTGCAACGCGCCGGCATCGATGCCGGAATCATTGGCTGAGACCATGCAGCGGATGCCGGCGACGAAGCCGATGCCCGCGATCAGGCCGCCGCCGGGAACGCTCCTGGCGGCATCGGGCACGTCGAACATGTAACCGGCCAGCGTCGACAGCTCGATGAACGGCGTGCCGGGATCGAGCACCAGCGCCACCCGCTCGCGCGGCAGCAACTGCCCGCGCTTGTGAAAGCGGTCCTTGGCGGCGGCCGAGGCGGTGCGCGCCCGCTCCTCGAGGCTGCGCATCCGCGCAATCAGCGCCAGCATGCCTTCGCGGTTGGCCTTGTAGGCAGCGCTGCCCGTGGCGATGGTCGATTCAATGACGGCCATGGATGTCGATCATTCCTGTTGCCCCGTCATTCCGGGGAAGCCCGCAGGGCTGAACCCGGAATCCAGAGATGATTAGCTCGAGATTCCGGGTTCGCGCTGACGCGCGCCCCGGAATGACGACAAGTGATGCTGTTCCTCACTAAGCACTCTTCTTCGCAAAATGCTCGCTGTAAGCCTGCCGCAGTTCGACCTTGCGCAATTTGCCGGTCGCCGTCATCGGCATTTCATCGACGATCTTGATGAATTTCGGCACCTGGAAGCCGCCGAGATGCTTGCGGCAATGCTCGGCTATTGCGGCCTCGTCGGCGACAGCCCCCGGCTTCAACTTGACGAAGGCCGACACCGCCTCGCCCCATTGCGGATGCGGCAGGCCGACCACGGCGGCGTTCTGCACCGCGGGATGGGCAAGCAGCGTCTCCTCGATCTTGACGGAAGCGATGTTCTCGCCGCCGGACTTGATCATGTCCTTCTTGCGGTCGAGGAACAGCACCTCGCCGTTCTCGTCGATGACCGCGAGATCGCCGGTGTGGTGCCAGCCGAACTTGCGCGCCTCTTCGGTCGCCTTCGGATCCTTGTAATAGCCCATCATCACATTGGGTCCGCGATGCACGAGTTCGCCGGCCTGGCCGCGCGGCAACAGATTGCCGTCGTCGTCCATGATCGCGGTTTCGTTCACGATCAGCGATTCGCCCCAGTAGTTGCCGAAGCGGTTGAGCTGCACCTCCGGCCGCGACATCGTGGTGGCCGGATACATCTCGGTCTGGCCGCTCGACAGAACGAAGTTCGGACAGAGGTCCGCCATGGCGCGCTCCAGCAGCGGGCGACCCATCGGCGCCATGGTGTAGATGCAGGTGCGCAAGCCCGAGAGATCGTATTCCCTGCGGCGGGGGTGATCGAGGATAGCCTGATACATCAGCGACAGCCCGACGAAGACGGTTAGCTTGTCGCGCACGATGGCTTCCATGCAGACCACCGGATCGAAGCCGCGCATCAGCGCCATGCGCCCGCCGACCGAGAGGTAACTCAGGAGCAGCACATGGCCCGCACAATGGAACAGCGGGAATTGCCCGGTGATGCCGTCGGTGCGGTCGAGATGCATCTCGACACAGTTGCTCATCACCGCCATCACCACCGCGAGATGGCAATGCATCGCGCCCTTCGGGCGCGAGGTGGTGCCCGAGGTGTAGATGATCATGGCGAGATCGCGATCGTTGATCTCGATATCGGGCTCGATCTCGGGCTGGCCTTTCAGGAGATCGTTGAAATCCTGCAGACCCTGTGCGGCGGCGGTGCCGGCGAGGTCGACCGCGATCAGGTCCGTGCCGCGCTTCTGCAGCGCTGCGCGCCGATCTCCTTGCGCATGCAGGTTGTCGTCGATCAGCGCGAAGCCTACCCCGGCATGATCGAGGATGTAATCCATGTCGGCCGGGCCGAGCATGGTGTTGATGGGCACCCAGACCAGGCCGGCGCGATGGATGCCGAACAGCGCTTTGACGAATTCGACCGAATTGTTGTTGATGGTGGAGATCTTCTCGCCGGGCTTGAGACCCCTCGCCACCAGGTAATTGGCAAACCGATTGGCGTCGCGCTCGAGCTCGGTGAAGGTCACGCGCCGCGCGCCGTCGGTCAGCGCGACCCGGTCCGGAAAACGCGCCGCGGCGCGTTTCAGGAGATCGCCGATCGCCACCCGCCCGATGCGGCCCGGTCCCGGCACGCCGCCGGTGGCTGCGAGATTGGTCATGCTGTTTGCTCCCTCATTTTCGTCATTGCGAGAAGCGAAGCGACGAAGCAATCCATTCTTTCTTCCCGCGGCGGGATGGATTGCTTCGCTTCGCTCGCAATGACGATCAGCTGACTAATGCCTGATCCCGAAAATCTGCCGCGCTTCCGCCGGGCTCGCGATTTCGCGGCCGGCGTTGCGCGCACAGGCGGCGATGCCCTCGATCAGCTGGCCGTTCGAGGTCACCTTGGTGCCGTCGCCGAGATAGAACGTATCCTCCAGCCCGGTGCGCAGATGGCCGCCGAGATCGGCGCAGCGCTGGTGCAGCGGCCAGATTTCGGCGCGCCCGATCGCGGTGACCTGCCAATGCGCTTCCGGCAGTTTCAGCTTCAGCAGGATCGGCAACAGTTCCGGATCGGCCGGCATGCCGGAGGCGACGCCCATGACGAAATTGTATTCCAGCGGCCCGGAATACATGCCGGTCTGCCGGTACATCCCGACACAGCGCACGATGCCGACATCGAAGCATTCGAATTCCGGAATGGTGTTCGCCTGCTTCATGACGTCGAGATAGTCCTGCACCTTCTCGACCGCGTTATCGAACATCATCGGCGGCCACGCCCAGGTGTTGTCGGCCTTCACCTTGAGATAGTTCAGCGAGCCGGCGTTGCAGGCCGCCATTTCCGGCCTGGTCTCGCGCACGCAATCGAGCGCGCCCTGGTAGTTGGGCCCCGAGGTGCCGGTGGTGTGGTTGATGATCACGCCCGGGCAGGCCTCGCGGATCGCCTGCTGGATCTCGCGGGACACCCCGACCTCCCAGGACGGCAGATGCCCCTTGCCCGGCGCCTGCTGGCGCAGATGGATATGCATCACGCTGGCGCCGGCGTTGAAGGCAGCCCTGGCTTCGCGCGCCATTTCCTCCGGGGTGACGGGAACGTGGTGCTGTTTCGGATCGGTCAGCACGCCGTTCAGCGCACAGGTGATGACAGCCTTGTCGCTCATGGATCAGCCTTCGGTCGGTTCAGCTCGCGGGGTGCGCGCGCATGCACGATGTTCGCGGCGGATCATGCGTCGCGCCGTCACCGGCTTCTTGCGTCAACCCGCTATTGCCTAGAGGCTTCGTTCTGATTGCATCAGACCCGAGCCTCTATTCTTTTGTTTGACGCGTTTTCTTCACGCGAACCGGTTTCCACTTCGCTCGAAAACGCTCCAATGACGACCGCTGTCAGGGCCGTCCCTGACGGAATCCGGCGCTGTCGAGCACGCCCGCGTCGCTGCGATAGATCGCCAGATCCCTGGAGCCCGAAAAGATCGCGCGCGGCTGCAGGCCGTAGAACCGGCGGATCGAATGGCTGAAATGGGTCGAATCGGGATAGCCGATGTCCTGCGCCAGATGCGCGAGGTTGATGTCCTCGTTGACGAAATGCAGCAAATGCCGTGCCCGCTTCCAGGCGCGAAACGCGCGGAACGATACGCCGGTCTGTTCCTTGAACAGATGCAGGAAGCGCGACGGCGACAGGCTGACCGATGCGGCGCAGTCGGCTGCGGTCATCTTGACGCCGGAGAAATCGTTGAGTTTTGCGGCCGCACGGCGGATGCGGCAATCGATGTTGCGGTCCGGCAGATTCTCGCCGAAACAGAGCTGGTCGAAATCGGCAGTGGTAAAGCCGCCATTGCGCTCGCCAAGGCGCAGGGCCTCGTAGGCATCGCGAATTCGCCGCGCGAAGTCGGGCGCCTCAAGCCCGGAAATCCTGGCGCTCAGCGCAGCCATCGCCGCAGGATCGACCGTTTCCGGTTCGATCACGAGGCAGATGATCGAGGTGTGATCGCTCTCGACGCTGTGGGTCGAATAGGGCGACACCATCGCCACCTCGCCCATTACCTCCGACTTGCCTTCGGTGATTTTGAGCTGCCCGCGCATCGCGACGTAGATGTTGTATCCGCCACTGGTGCGCTTTCGCGGCCTGCCGAGCAGGCCCGCATAGAACACCCGTTCGGGGCTGATCAGCATCAGCCGCCCGGATTCGCGGCGGTCGTCATCGTTCATAAGCGTTCCCTCCCGGGAGCGAGATCTGGTTCTTGCCGCGGTGGTGCGGGCTCTCTGACGGAGCTTGCGGCAGAATACAGAAATCACGGCGGATGTCACCCGCGACAAATACCGGGGAATGCTCAGGATTCGGCCGATCTGAACGCTCCGGGGGGAACCCGTTCAGGAGCGCCGCGCGACCTTCTGCTGCTCGCCGGCCAGCGTCTCGGCGGCGACTGCCCTTCTGTAGCCGTCGCGCGCCTGCAGGCGCTGCCAATAGGCGGCGACGTTGGGCCCGAAATCCTTGGATAGCCCGATGTTTTCGGCCAGCCGCAACGCATAGCCGATGACGATATCGGCCGCGGTGAAGCGGCCGGCGACCAGCGTCTCGGCGTTCGCCGTGGCGGCTTCGACCGCCCGCAGCCTCCCCAGAAACCATTTGGCGTAATCTCCCGCCACCTGCGGATTGCGCCGTTCCTCGGGCTCGAGCTGGCTGTAGCGGAGCACCAGCGTCTGCGGAAAGGTCAGCGTCGCGTCGCTGAAATACATCCAGTTCAGGAACGCGCCGTAGGCCGGCTCGTCGACGCCGACGATCAGCGGCGTCGGTCCGTGCCTGGTGCCGAGATAGTGGCAGATGCCCGAGGACTCCGTCATTTTGGTATCGCCGTCGATCATGAACGGAATGGTGCCGAGCGGATTGATGGCGAGATATTCCTTGGCCAATACCCGCGGCGGAAACGGCAGCATTTTGAGGTCATAGGCCAAGCCCATCTCTTCCAGCATCCACAGCGGCCGGAACGAGCGCGCGGCATGGCAGTGATAAAGCGTGATCATCCGGCGGTTTCCTTGTCCCAAACCTCATGGTGAGGAGCGCGCTCTTCGCGCGTCTCGAACCATGAGTAACACAACTCATCCTTCGAGACGGCGCAAGAGCGCCTCCTACGGGTGAACGCAATTGCGTTCATCCCGGGGATGAGGACGCTAATTCTGGCAGCTCGCCGCGGTCAGAGCGCCGCCCCCTCGATGATATTGCCGAACCGGACGTAACCCTGCCCCTCCCAGCGTTGCAGCTGCATCTGCTGCAGCGGGCGGTGGTTGGTCGGGCTGGTGTTGACGCGAACGCCCGGCAGCAGCGTCGGAACCTCGACGTTCCTGAGATTGTTGGCCTGGGCCATGATGCTTTCCCGGGAGAAGTCTCCCTTGCATTGCTCCAGCAATATCCGCAGCACCGACGTGACGGTGTACCCATAGGCGTTGAGGAACTCCTTCGGATTTCCGTCGCCATAGTACTTCGCCATGAACTTCATGTAGTCCTTCATCCCGGCGTCTTCGGCCCATGTCGGATCGGACGGATCCTTGATGTACACCGAGGTGATCAGACCCTGGGCGCGCTCGGGCCCGACGGGAATGATCGTGGAGGCGACCGACGCCGCCCCGCTGGTGACGAAATGAATCGGCTTCCAGCCGAGCTCAAAGACCTTGCGGATCGCCTGCGCGGCAAATCTTGCGGTGACGCCCGATATCAGCACGTCGGCGTTGCTGGCGCGCAAGGTGACGACCTGCGAATCGATGGTGGGATCGGTGACCTCATAGGACACCGCCTTGACCAGAGAATCATACCGCGCGCCCAATACGTCGCGCAGGCCGTTGACGAAATCCTTGCCGAGATCGTCGTTCTGGTAGAGCAGCGCGAATTTCGCGTCCGGCTTCTGGCTGAGGGCATACTTGGCGAAGATCTGCGCCTCGGTCCTCGAACTCGGCGCGAAGCCCATGGTCCAGGGATAGGTCTGGTAATCGCCCCACTTGTCGCCGTTCACCGACAGGAACAGATGCGGCACCCTGTTGGCGTTGATGTACTTCACCACGGCCGAATTCGGCGCGGTGCCGAGCATCGAAAACAGGAAGGCGACATTGTCGCTCTCGATCAGCTTCCTGGTCTGCTCGACAGTCTTCGCCGGATTGAAGGCGTCGTCATAGAAGATGAAATTGATCTTGCGGCCGGCGATGCCGCCCTGCTCGTTGATCATCCGGAAATAGGCATCCGAGCATCTGGCGATGGTGCCCAACGCCGAGACCGGGCCGCTCAGCGACGTGGTGCAGCCGATCTTGATCTCGGTGGCGGTAACGCCGGGGGCGTCTGCGGCGCGGGAAGGTCCGGCAACAGCGACAACACCGGCAGCGGCCGAGCCGGCCAACAGCGAACGACGGTTGAGCGAAGTCATGCATTCCTCCCGGGTTACGTCGAACCTTCAGCTCGCGAACTCTGCGCAGTCGTCGGATTCAGCGTCGGAGAAAGCTGCGCTTGCATCTTGCGTTAACACGCTGATCGCCGCGACGGACTGGCGCGTACACCGATTCACGCGCACAATAAGGAGGCTGTCTCTGGACATCCTTCTTCCTTCTCCCCTTGTGGGAGGAGGTGGCGCGGACAAAGTCCGCGCCGGATGAGGGGTCTCCATCCGCGGAGACAGACCCCTCACCCGTCGCCTCACTTCGTGAGGCGCCACCCTCTCCCGCAAGGGGAGAAGGGAAGAAGAAGGACCGCGAAAATGGATTTCGAGCACAGCCCCAGGGCGATCGAGCTGCAGGCGAAGCTGTCGGCCTTCATGGCCCGGCACGTCTATCCCGTGGAAAACCTCTATCAGGAGCAGGTCGAGAACGGGCATCGCCATCACCGCCCGCCGATCCTGGAAGACCTGAAGCGCCTTGCCCGCGCCGAAGGGCTGTGGAACCTGTTCCTGCCCGGCGATCATGGCGCCGGCATCGGCAATCTCGAATACGCGCCGCTGGCCGAGATCATGGGGCGGATTTCCTGGGCCTCCGAAATCTTCAATTGTTCGGCGCCCGATACCGGCAACATGGAAGTGCTTTCGCTCTACGGCACCCCGGAGCAGAAGAAGCGCTGGCTCGAGCCGCTGCTGTCAGGCGACATCCGCTCGGGCTTCTCGATGACCGAGCCCGAGGTCGCATCCAGCGACGCCACCAACATCCAGTGCAGCATCCGCCGCGACGGCAACGACTACGTCATCAACGGCCGCAAGTGGTTCACCTCGGGCGCGATGAGCGAGGATTGCAAGATCCTGATCGTGATGGGCAAGACCGATCCCGACAATCCCAACAAGCATTTGCAGCAGTCGATGGTGCTGGTGCCGCGGGAGACGCCGGGGATCCGCATCGTGCGCGACATGCGCGTGTTCGGCTATGACGACGCGCCGGTCGGCCATCCCGAGATCGTCTACGACAATGTCCGGGTTCCCGTCAGCAACATGCTGCTCGGCGAAGGCCGCGGCTTTGAAATTGCGCAGGGCCGTTTGGGTCCCGGTCGCATCCATCATTGCATGCGGCTGATCGGCTGCGCGCAGCGCGCGCTGGAACTGATGTGCGCCCGCGCGCAATCGCGCATCGCCTTCGGAAAAGCCCTTGGCGAACAGGGATCGGTGCGCGAGGACATCGCCCATTCCTGGTGCGAGATCGAACAGGCCCGCCTATTGACGCTGCGGGCCGCCGAGAAGATGGATCGCGAAGGCAACAAGGCGGCGCGCGACATGATCGCGGCGGCGAAAGTCGTGGTGCCGAGCATGGCCGCCCGCGTCATCGACCGCGCCATCCAGATCCATGGCGGCGCCGGCGTTTCACAGGACACCTTCCTGGCCGAAGCCTATACCTATGCGCGCTTCATGCGGCTCGGCGACGGGCCGGATCAGGTCCACCTCGCGCAACTCGGGCGAGGATTGCTGAAACGCTATGGCACGCCAGCGTGAGAACACCTCGCCGCTGGCGGGGCTCCCCTTCTGTTGTCCTCATGGTGAGGAGCGCGACCTCCGACCTCATCCTGAGGAGCGCGCCCTTGCGCGCGTCTCGAAGGATGGCGGCAGGCTCGCTCTCTCCTCTCATCCTTCGAGACGCGGCCAAAAGGCCGCTCCTCAGGATGAGGACATCCTACGGCTTCACTCCCGGCAGCGTGCCCATCATCTTGCACAGCACCGACAGCATCACCTCGTCGGCGCCGCCGCCGATCGAGGTCAGGCGGCTGTCGCGATAGGCGCGGCTGACCGGCGTTTCGTTCATGAAGCCCATGCCGCCCCAGAACTGCAGGCAGGCGTCGGTGAGTTCGCGCCCGAGCCGGCCGGCTTTCAGTTTTGCCATGGTCGCCAGCCGCGTTACGTCCTCGCCGGCGACCAGCGCTTCGGCGGCGCGATAGATCAGCGCGCGCAGCAGTTCGACCTCGGTCTGCATTTCCGCCAGCTTGAAGTGGACGGTCTGGTTGTCGAGGATGCTCTGGCCGAACGCCCTGCGGTTGCGGGTGTATTCGATGGTCTCGTTGATGATGAATTCATGCGCCTTGAGGCAGGCCGCGGCGCCCCACAGCCGCTCCTCCTGGAACTGGATCATCTGGTAGGTGAAGCCCTTGCCTTCCTCGCCGATGCGGTTGCGCTTCGGCACCCGCACATTGTCGAAGAAGATCTGCGCGGTGTCGGAGGAGCGCATGCCCATCTTGTCGAGCTTGCGCGCGACCTCGACGCCCTTGCTTTTCATCGGCACGCAGATCAGCGACTTGTTGCGATGGACCGGCCCGTCGCCGGTATTGGCGAGCAGGCAGATCCAGTCGGCCTTGACGCCGTTGGTGATCCACATCTTGCCGCCGTTGATGACGTAATCGTCGCCGTCGGAACGCGCACTGGTCTTGATCGACGCCACGTCCGAGCCGGCGCCCGGCTCCGACACGCCGATGCAGGCCACCGCATCGCCTGATATCGCCGGCGCCAGGAATTCACGCCGCACCTCGTCGGAGCCGAACCGCGCCAGCGCCGGGGTGGCCATGTCGGTCTGCACCCCGATCGCCATCGGCACGCCGCCGCAACGGATCGCGCCGAGCTCTTCCGCCATCATCAGCGCATAGCTGTAATCGAGCCCCTGGCCGCCGAACTCGACGGGCTTGTTGAGGCCGAGAAAGCCGAGATTGCCGAGCTTCTTGAACAGCTCATGCGAGGGGAACTGTTCCGCCTTCTCCCATTCGTCGACGAATGGATTGATCTCGGCCGCAATGAATTTCTGCAGGATGCGGCGGGGTTCTTCGTGGTCTGCGGTGAAGAGCATTCTTTCTCCTGTCATTCCGGGCTCGCCCGCTTCGTTTCGCGCGAGATCTGCTCCCCTCCCCCCCCCCGCGCAGCGGCGGGGAGGGGAGCTAATCGTTCACAATCCCATCTGCCTTGAGGCCAGATCCTTCATGATCTCCTCGGTGCCGCCGCCGATGGCGTTGACCTTGACCTCGCGGTAGATGCGCTCGACCTTGACGCCGCGCATGAAGCCGGCGCCGCCGAAGATCTGCACCGCTTCGGAGGCGCAGAACGCCATGGTCTGCGTCGCCTGGTTCTTCATCATGCAGATCTCGGCAACCGGGCTTTCGCCCTGCCCGAGCCGCCACGCCAGCATTTCCAGCATCGCTTGCGAGGCCGCGACCTTCTGCGCCATGTCCACCAGCTTGTGGCGGATCACCTGGTGCTGGGCGATCGGCTTGCCGAAGGTCTGGCGCTGCTTGGCATATTCGATCGCCTCCTCGACGCAGACCCGGGCATAGGCCGTGCAGCTCGCCGCCATGCCCATGCGCTCGCTGTTGAAATTCTGCATGATGAGCTTGAAGGCCTGGCCTTCCTCGCCGATCAGGTTCTCGGCCGGCACGCGGCAACCGTCGAAATGCAAGGTCGCGGTATCCGACGCCCACCAGCCCATCTTCTTCAGCTTGGTGCGCGACAGGCCCGGCGTATCGCCTTCGATCAAGAGCAGGCTGACGCCGCCCGGGCCCTCGCCGCCGGTGCGCACCGCCACCGTCAGATAGTCGGCGCGCATGCCCGAGGTAATGAAGGTCTTTTCGCCGCTGACGACGTAATGGTCGCCGTCGCGGCGCGCCTTGGTCCTGAGATTGGCGACGTCGGATCCGCCGCTCGGTTCGGTGATCGCGAGCGCGGAGATTTTCTGGCCCGACAGCACCTGCGGCAGCACGCGCGCCTTGATTTCGGGACGGGCGGCGCGCGCGATCGGCGGCGAGCCGATGGTGTGGCTCATCAGGCTTGCACTGACCCCGCCGGCGCCGGCCCGGGCCAGCTCCTGCGAGGCCACGATTTTCATGAACTGGTCGGCGTCGACGCCGCCATATTCTTCCGGGAATCCAAGGCCCAAGAGGCCGATGGCCGAGGCCTTCGCATAGAGCTCGCGGGGAAACTCGCCCGCCTCATCCCATTCATGGGCGTAGGGCTCGATTTCCTTGTCGACAAAGCGGCGCATCACGTCGCGATAGGCTTCGTGTTCGGCGGTGTAGAACGGGCTGGCCATCCGCTTCGCTCCGTTGATTCTTGTGCGGCGCACGATGTCCGGAAACCGGCGATCTAACTTGCGTCGAGTGGCTGGGGCCGCGGAGTCCGCAAAGCTCGGGCGACAAGAACCGCGAGATCGCGAAGCTGTGTCTACACCCTCAACCGTCGTCGCCCGCGAAAGCGGGCTGGTCGCGCCACAGCCCAGCGCCTCGACGCAAGACTGTATCCCGATACGGCCGCCAACTGAAAGATAGGGCGTAAAATCAAGCAATGCGCGGCGCAAGACCGCCACATCCCAGGAGGAGACTTTGCCGGTTCGCCATTACGACTGGATCGCGCATTTCGGCCGCCGCACGCCGGACAAGCCGGCGGTGGTCGATCTCGGCAGCGGACGCAGTTACACCTACGCGCAGTTCGATTCCCGGATTTCGCGCCTCGCCGCGTATCTGCGCGACCGGTTGAAGGTCAAGCGCGGCGACCGCGTCGCCGTGCTGGCGCTGAACACGACCGATACGCTGGAAGTGCAGTTCGCCTGTGGGCGGATCGGCGCGGTGTTCCTGCCGCTGAACACCCGCCTCACCGTCCCCGAGCTGCAATACATCGTCGGCGACGCCGCGCCTGTGCTGATGATCCACGACACAGAGCTGGCCGAGGTCGCGCTTGCGGTGGCGAAAAAGTGCAACGTGGCCTCCGCGCTGCTGCTCGGACCCGGCGGGTCCTATGAGGCGGCGATCACCGCCGCCATGCCGCTCGACAATGCCGAACTCGTCACGCTCGATGACATCTCGACCATCATGTACACCTCGGGCACCACGGGCCAGCCCAAGGGCGCCATCATCACCCACGGCATGACGTTCTGGAACTGCGTCAATCTCGGCGGCCCGGCCTATGTCTCGCCGTCGACGGTGCTGCTCACGGTACTGCCGCTGTTCCATACCGGCGGGCTCAATTGCTACACCAACCCGGTGCTGCATGCCGGCGGCACCGTGCTGATCATGCGCGCCTTCGATCCCGGCGCAGCGCTGCAGCTGATCAGCGATCCCGCGCGCGGCATCAACCAGTTCTTCGGCGTGCCCTCGATCTACCAGTTCATGGCGCAGCATCCTTCGTTCGCGACGTCCGACTTCAGCCGCCTCATCATCGGCGGCGTCGGCGGCGCGCCGATGCCGGTGCCGCTGTTGAAAGTGTGGGAAGAGCGCGGCGTCGCGCTGCAGCAGGGCTACGGCATGACCGAGACGTCGCCGGCGGTATTGACGCTCGACAAGGAGGACGCCGCGCGCAAGGCCGGCTCCTCCGGCAAGCCGGTGCTGCATACCGAAGTGCGGATCGTCCGGCCCGACGGGTCGGATGCCGGCGTCGGCGAACTCGGCGAATTATGGGTGAAGGGACCGAACATCACGCCCGGCTACTGGAACCGGCCGGACGCCAATGCCTCGTCGTTCACCGATGGCTGGCTGCATACCGGCGACGCCGCGCGGATCGACGAAGAAGGGTTCTACTACATCGTCGACCGCTGGAAGGACATGTACATCTCCGGCGGCGAGAACGTCTATCCGGCCGAGGTCGAGAACGTGCTGCACCAGCTCACCGCGATTGCCGAAGCCGCCGTGATCGGCATCCCAAGCGAGCAGTGGGGCGAAACCGGCATGGCGATCATCGCGGTGAAGCCCGGCCACAGCATCACCGAAGCGGAGATTCACGCGCATTGCGAGAAGAACCTCGCGCGCTTCAAGCGCCCGCGCCTGATAAAATTCATCGACGCGCTGCCGCGCAACGCCACCGGCAAGATCCACAAGCCGACCTTGCGCGCGAATTTCGGCGCGGCGAAGGTTACGGATCAGGCCGTCGCGTCGTAGGAACTCACGATACTCTCTCCGTCGTCCCGGCCTCGAGCCGGGACCCCAGCGTGAGCGCAAGCGCTCATCGCGGCGCCGCGGCTTATCGTTTGAGCTCCGGACTAGAGACCTTCATCCCACAACAGACGACCGGGGTTACGGGTCCCGGCTCAAGGCCGGGACGACGATTGTTGATGCTGTTCCTAATCGTATACGAACGCCGCATCGTCGAGGTCGATCGCCGGGATTTCATCCTTCTCGGCCCAGTAATCCTGGCTGTGCTGCCATTCCGGCTTGTCGCCGCGCTTGGGCAACAGATGCATATTGCGCATCATATAGCCGGGATTGAAATTCTCCGGATCGATCCAGGAATGCAACGGCATATTGCCTTCCTGCGGCCGTAGCGCCGGCACCACCTTCTTCGCGCCCTTCTCCTTCATGTGCGCCAGCAGCCGGCAGACGAAGTCCGCCACCAGATCGGTGCGCAGCGTCCAGCTGGCGCGGAAATAGCCGAACACCCAGGCCATGTTCGGGATGCCGGTGAACATCATGCCGCGATAGGTCACGGTATCGGAGAAATCGAGCGGCTTGCCGTCGATCTCGAAGGCGATGTCGCCGAGCACATTGAGGTTGAACCCGGTCGCGGTGACGATGATGTCGGCTATGAGCGTCTCGCCGGATTTCAGCAGGATGCCGTCCTTGGTGAAGCGGTCGATCTCGTCGGTCACCACCGAAGCCTTGCCGCTCTTGACCGCCTCGAACAGGTCGGCGTCGGGCACGAAGGCGATGCGCTGCCGCCACGGCCGGTATTTCGGGGTGAAATGCTTCTCGACGATGTCGTCCGAACCGGGCCCGAGCGCGGCGCGAATGCCGTTGAGCAGTTCCTGCTTGATCTTCTCCGGCTCGGTAAAGGAGAGGCGGGTGAACAGGTCCTGATCGAACAGGATCTTGCGGCGCACGATCTCGTGGATCCATTCCTCCTTGACCTGCAACTGCCGGAGCTGCTCGGCCAGTTCGATGGCGTTGCGGCCGGTTCTGAAATAGGTCGGCGAACGCTGCAGCATGGTGACATGTTCGCACTTGTCCGCAATTGCCGGGATCAACGTCGCCGCGGTCGCGCCGGAGCCGATCACCACGACCTTCTTGCCCGACAGGTCCAGATCCCCGGGCCAGCGCTGCGGATGGATGATGCGGCCCTTGTAGTCCGCCATCCCCTGCCATTCAGGGGTGTAGCCTTCCGAATGACGGTAATAGCCCTGGCACATCCAGAGAAAGTTCGCGGTGAAGGTTCGGGCCTCGCCGCTGGCCTGGTCGACCGCTTCGACGGTCCATCGATTGGTTTCGCTCGACCACTTCGCCGAATTGATGCGATGGCGGTAGCGGATGTGCCTCGCGAGATCGTTCTCGTCGATCACCTCGCCCATATAGGCGCGGATTTCGTCGGCGGTCGCGATCGGCGGGCCGACCCAGGGCTTGAAGCGATAGCCGAAGGTGTGCAGGTCGCTGTCGGAGCGGATGCCCGGATATTTGTGGGTCAGCCAGGTGCCGCCAAAACTCTCCTGCTCTTCCAGAACGACAAAGGTGGTGCCCGGGAGCTGCTTGGTAAGGTGATAGGCGCTGCCGACGCCGGAAATGCCGGCGCCGACGATCAGGACATCGAAATGCTCGACCGCCTGCGCGGCGGACATGGTGCGGAGGGGTGCGGTTACATTCATGGTTTTTGTTTCTCTCCCGATTTGCAACTCGTTAGCAGCTTGCCTCTGGAGCCTTTTCCGTTCCGATTGAAGCGGAACGGGGCTCCATCTTTTTGTTTTGACGCGTTTTCTTCACGCGAACCGGTATCCACTTCGCTTGAAAACGCTTTGGTGACCCTTTTCCGTTCCGATTGAAGCGGAACGGGGCTCCATCTTTTGTTTTGACGCGTTTTCTTCACGCGAACCGGTATCCACTTCGCTTGAAAACGCTCTAGTGACCAATGATCGGCCGCGCAATGCGCCAGATCAATCCGCGAATTCACAGCACAGAGCCCCATTGGCGCGCGGTCTGCAAAATCCAGTCCCGGTAGAGCGTCAGCGGCGTGACGCCGGTGAGTCCGCCGCAGCCCGCGGCGCCGTTCGCCCCGGTCGACCAGCTGACGATGCCGACGATGGCCGGGCCGCTCTGCTTGTCCTCGAACACCGGTCCGCCGGAATCTCCGGTGCAGGCGCCAAGTCCGTCGCGCGTGCCCTGCCCGGCCGGATCGACCAAACGAATTTGCAGCGTCCCCGGCTTGCCGGTCGCGACCAGACCGGCGGCACGAATGGTCCCGCCGCTCTTGCCGTCGCCGCGAACGGCGACGCCGATGCCGGCGATGGTGAAGCGGCTGCCGACGACAATGGGAATCGCGGGTATGCCAAGCAGCGCCGGGCTCTTTCCCTTCGCAGCCGCATCGAGCTGCAGCAACGCCACGTCGGCAGTGGCGCGATGCGAAGTCATGGCCTTCATACTGAAGGCGGGATGGATGGCTACACTCTTCACGTCCTGCAGTTGCGGCTGCCGGTCCGCACCATAGTCGACGATCTTGTAGGTCGCGCCCGGCTGCACGCAATGCGCCGCGGTCAACACCAGTTTCGGTGCAATCAACGCGCCCGTACAAAAATTGCCGCGCGAGCCGACAATGGTGACGACGGCGCGGCCGACGCCCTCGGCCGACGGCACGCCGCCGCCGACGATGGCGTGGGCCGGCGAGGCCAGCAGCAGCGCCAGGCCCGCGATCATCGCGGCCGGGATTTTCATCGCAGCAGGCGTCACGCGTAGAGCTCGCTATGTTCCTTCCGATACGGCGAATAGGAATCCTTGATGCTGGCCATGTTCAGCAGCATGATGGCGACCGGCAAATCGCCGGACGCAAACACCGTGGTCGCGCCTGCACCTCCTCGCCCTCGAAGGAGGGATTGCGATAATGCGCGGAGATGCATCCGGTCTCGAACCAGGCATTGCCCCACACGCTCACGCACAGCGGCGCGAACTGGCTGAAATGCGTCGGCCCCTCGATGGTGCCGCCTTGGAATCCCAGTTTCTGCGCCGTCGCATCATCGTGAATCGAGGCATGGGAATCGTAGACCTGCGCATGCAGCATCTGGCGCGGCCGCCGCCACGGCCCGGCAATGGAACCCGCAGATTCGGTAATGATGGTGTCAAAGGCTTTCATGGCGTTCCCTCGCGGCAGGACGGCGGCGGCAACTTACAGGAAGGCGCCAGCCACTCCAAATTCTGCGGGGCGGCAAAACCACCGGCGGGCTGGCCCTGCCCCGGGGGCCGTGTTAGCCGTCATGCAAAATCGGCGTTCGCATTGGCGGGAAAAAGATGATCGAGGCAGTAATCTGGGATTTTGGCGGGGTGCTCACCACTTCGCCGTTCGAGGCCTTCGCGCGGTTCGAGACCGAACGCGGGCTGCCCGCCGACATCATCCGGCGCACCAACGCCCATAATCACTGGGAGAACGCCTGGGCGAAGTTCGAGCGCGCCGAGGTGGACCTCGAAACCTTCGACCGGCTGTTCGCCGCGGAATCGTTGGCGCTCGGCGCGGAGGTGCGCGGCAAGGAGGTGTTGCCGCTGCTGTCGGGCGATCTGCGGCCCGAAATGGTCGAGGCGCTGACGCGGGTGAAAGCCCGGTTCAAGACCGGCTGCATCACCAACAACCTTCCCGCCAACGCGATCGGCAGCCACAGCGGCCGCTCGCTTTACGTCGCGGAGGTGATGGCGCTGTTCGATCACATCATCGAGTCCGCCAAGATCGGCCTGCGCAAGCCCGATCCGCGCATCTATCAGATGATGGTGGCAACGCTCGGCGTCGATCCCAGGCGTTGCGTCTATCTCGACGATCTCGGCGTCAACCTGAAGCCGGCGCGCGACATGGGCATGACCACGATCAAGGTCGCCAACGCGCCGCAAGCCATCGCCGAACTCGAGGCGGCGACGGGACTGGTGTTGCGCTAGCGCTGATGCACCTCTTCCCGGCGATAGAGGCGTCGGCGCTATTCACCGCAGCGCGGCGGCGATGTTGCCGCCGTCGACGGTGGTGACGTCGGCGGTGGTCTTGAGCGCCAGCGCCTGGGCCAGGAACGCCTGCGCGACATCCTCGGCCGCCACTTCGCGGCCGAGCAGGTTGCCGCGCATATAGGCCTGCTCGCTCAGCCCGCGAACCTTCGAGCGCGACGTGATCATCTCTTCGGTCAGAAGACCGGAGCGGATCCGGTCGGCATTGACGGCGTTGGCGCGGATACCTTCGTTGCCGTAATCGACCGCGTATTGCCGCACCAGGAACAGCGTCGCCGCCTTGGGCAGGCCGTAGGGACCGAAGTCCGGGCCGGGATTGACCGCCTGTTTGGAGACATTGAACAGCAGGCAGCCGCCGGTGCCCTGCGCCCGCATGATCTTGACCGCGGCCTGCGCCACGCGCTGGTGGCCGTAGAAATTCAGCTCGAAACTTTTTCGCAGCACCGTCTCGTCGACCTCGCCGATCCGGCCCTGCCAGGCGGCGCCGGCATTCGATATGGCGATGTCGACGCCGCCGAAGATGGATGCGACCTGCGCGAACGCGTCACGCACCGATGCGGCATCGGTGACGTCGCATTTCAGCCCAAGCGCCGCGCCGCCGATCGCCTTGGCTTTGGCCTTTGCTGCGGCCTCGTCGACATCGAGCAACGCCACTTCGGCGCCGGCTGCCGCGAACGCCCTGGCGGTTGCGAATCCGATCGCGCCGGCCGCGCCGGTGATGACGGCGACCTGCCCGGCGAGCGGCGGCTCCTTGGCGCTGCCGAGTTTGGCCTGCTCCAGCGACCAGTATTCGACGTCGAACAGATCGGATTCCGGCAGCGGCTCGAAACGGCCGACCGCTTCCGCATCCGTGATGGTGGCAATCGCCGCCTCGGCGAGGTCGGCGGCAACCCTCGCATCCTTCTTGCTGCGGCCGAGCCCGAACAGGCCGACGCCGGGCACCAGCACCACGCGCGGCGAGGGATCGAGCATGGTCTTGATGCCGCCGACGCGGGCGTTGTTACGGGCAAAATAATCCTTGTAGGTTAAGCCATAGGCTGCGACCGCATCGCGGACCGCGGTCCTGAAACCGGTGAGATCGCCCTCCCCGGGCGCCGCAACCACCAGCGGCTTGTTCTTGATGCGGATATTGTGGTCCGGCGTCACCACGCCGGCCTGGCCGTAGCGCGCCACGTCGGCGCCGTTGACGAAATTCATCACCGCAGCATCGCCGCGGAAATCGAGCACGAAGCGTTTCCAGGCGCCATCCGACTTGCCATCCGGCAGACTGCAGGCGCCGCGGATGATCGGCGCGACCGCCGCGACCGGCGCCGGACGGGCCGGCAGCCTGGCGCTGACGAAAGCAGGCTTGCGATTCTTCGCCAGCCGCGCTTCGGCCAGGCCCACCAGCGCGATCATGCGCTCATAGGCTTCCCGCGCATCGGCGCCGAAGCTGAAGATGCCGTGCTTGACCAGGACCAGGCCCTCGACCGAAGGGTCCGCGGCGAACACGTCAGCCGCGGCCTTTGCCAGACCGAAGCCCGGCATGATGTAGGGCACATAGCCGACACGCTTGCCATAGACTTCACGGCATAGCGCCTCGCCGTCCGGCTGGTCGGTCAGCGCCAGCACCGCGGTCGAATGGGTGTGATCGACGAATTTGTACGGGATGAAGGCGTGCAGCAGCGCCTCGACGGAAGGGTTCGGCGCCATCGGGTCGATCAGATTGGCGCGCTGCAGCCGCACCATTTCCTCGTCGGAAAGTTTTTCGCGGGCACGAAGTTTTACAAGCGGCGCCAGCCGCACCGCCGGCAGGCCGGCCGGCTCGATCGAGCCCATGTCCCAGCCGGAGCCCTTGACGCAGAGCACGTCCACCATATCGCCGTTGAGATCGGCGACTTCCGTCTTCACCGAGGTATTGCCGCCGCCATGCAGCACCAGCCGCGGATCCTGGCCCAACAGCCGGGTGGTATAGACCCGCAGCGCCACGTCGCGGCCGAGGTTTTCGTAGCGGGCCACCGCCGCTTCGGCGTCGCGATCGTTCCAGGCGCTCTGCATGGGTTTTCTTCCCTCTCGCTATTCGGCCGCTGCCGCTGTCCGCTCGGGGAACGCGGCAGCCAGCGCGGCGCGATCGGGCTTCAGCACCCCGCGCTCGGTGATCAGCCCCGTCACCAGCCGCGCCGGCGTGACATCAAAACCATAATTCGCAACCGGCGAACCGTCAGGCACGATCCGCACCGTCTCGATCCTGCCATCGGCGGTCTGCCCCGTCATGTGCGTGACTTCCTCGGCGCCGCGCTGCTCGATCGGAATCTCCCTGACCCCGTCGGCGACGCTGAAATCGATGGTCGGCGACGGCAGCGCCACATAGAACGGCACGCCATTGTCATGCGCGGCGAGTGCCTTCAGGTAGGTGCCGATCTTGTTGCAGACGTCGCCGTCGGCGGTGACGCGGTCGGTGCCGACGATCACGAGATCGACCATGCCATGCTGCATCAGATGCCCGCCGGTGTTGTCGGGGATGACGGTATGCGGCACGCCGTGATGGCCGAGCTCCCAGGCGGTCAGCGAGGCGCCCTGATTGCGCGGGCGGGTCTCGTCGACCCAGACGTGGATGGAGTGGCCGCGGTCGTGCGCCAGATAGACCGGCGCGGTCGCGGTGCCCCAGTCGACCGTCGCCAGCCAGCCGGCGTTGCAATGGGTCAGCACGTTGATGCGCTCGCCCTGTTGCTTGGTGGCGGCGATCTTTTCGATCAGCTCGAGGCCGTTCCGGCCGATGCCCTGGTTGATGGCGATGTCTTCTTCGGCAATAGCGGTCGCGCGCGCGTAGGCGGCTGCGGTCCGCTGCTGCGGCGGCAACGGCCGCAACAGGGTCCGCATCTCGTCGAGCGCCCACCGCAGGTTGATCGCCGTCGGCCGGGTCGCCATCAGCGTCTTGCAGGCCTGATCGAGTGCTATATCCGACGGGTCGGCCCGCATCGCCAGCGCGACCCCGTAGGCCGCGGTCGCGCCGATCAATGGCGCACCGCGCACCAGCATCGACCGGATCGCATCCGCCGCGGCACCGGAGGTCGCGAGCCGGACCGTGACAAAATCGTGCGGCAGCCGGCGCTGGTCGATCGCGCCGACCGACCAGCCGTCCTGCTCGAGCCAGATGCTGCGGAAGTGCCTGTCTCCGACCCTCATGACACACTCATCGACGGTTCAATTCTCACGCGCGCAAGATCCTTCCCGCCACCGCATCGAGCTTGCTCAGAAGCTCCGGATCGCGCGCTTCCGGGGCGGTGATCAAGGCGGTATCGAGCGCGCGGTCTGAACCGATCGGGCACGGCTCGTGCTCCCGGGGGAATTCGCGGGCAAGCCGCGCCACCAGGCTCTTCGCCTTCTCGGCGTTGGTGGACAGCACGCGGATGATGTCCTGCACCGACACCGCATCATGGTCGGGATGCCAGCAATCGAAATCGGTCACCATGGCGACGGTGGCGTAACAGATCTCCGCCTCGCGGGCGAGCTTGGCCTCCGGCATGTTGGTCATGCCGATTACGGAATAGCCCAGGTTCTTGTAGGTCATGCTCTCGGCATAGCTGGAGAATTGCGGACCCTCCATGCAGACATAGGTGCCGCCGCGCGCGATCGCGATGCCCTCGGCCTCGGCGGCGGCGGCCAGATGGATGCGCAGCCGCGGCGACACCGGGTGCGCCATCGAGACATGCGCGACGCAGCCCTTGCCGAAGAACGAACTCTCGCGCTTGTGGGTGCGGTCGACGAACTGATCGACCAGCACGAAGGTGCCCGGCGGCAAGTCCTCCCTGAACGAACCGCACGCCGACAACGAGACCAGGTCGGTGACCCCGGCGCGCTTCAGCACGTCGATATTGGCGCGGTAGTTGATGTCGGAGGGCGACAGCCGATGGCCCTTGTCGTGGCGCGGCAGAAACACGACCGGAAGGCCGGCGATGGAGCCGCGGCGCACCGGCGCCGACGGCACGCCCCAGGGACTCGAAATCGCCTCCTCGTGCGCATTCTCCAGCCCCGGCAGGTCATAAATGCCGGAGCCGCCGATGATGCCGAGCACCGCCTTGGTCATGATTCTCTTCCGCCTCTTTGGTGGCGATTCAGCATGCCGGCGAAGCGCTCACAATGTATCCATGTCTCTGCAATATCGGGCATTTTCGCGGGCTTGTCGACAACGGCAAATCAGTCGCCCCGATGACGAATCCCGGTGCTAGATTGCCGCCAACATAAGGACCGGCCATGAACAAAATTTGTCTCGCGCTGTTGCTGACGGTGGTCTGGAGCCAGGCCGCCCATGCCCTCGACCGCGAGCAGCGACATGGCAAGGCCCTGCTCGAATCCATGTGCGCCCGCTGTCACGCGGTCGGTGCAACCGGCCGAAGCCCTCTTGCCGAGGCGCCGCCGTTCCGCACGTTCGGGGATAAGCTGTACGACACCGACTTCGTGCAACGACTGCAGGACGGCCTGACCACCATTCACCCGGGCATGCCGACGTTCCGGTTCGACCGGCCTGACGCCGAGGCGGCGGTCAACTACCTCAAGGCCATCCAGCAGCGCAAAAAGCCTAAATAGCTCGATTGCTGCGGCTTGCCCGCGACCGTTCCATTCGCGACATTTCAAGGGAAACAGCCATGAGCACCAACGAGCAGATCGTACGGGATTTCATCGCCGCGTGGTCGCGGCTGGATGTCGACGAGATCGTCGCATTCTTCACTCCCGACGGCACCTATCACAACATGATGAACAAGCCGGTCAGCGGTCACGACAACCTGCGCAGGTTCATCGGCGGGTTCATCAAGGATTGGACACAGACGAATTGGGACGTCCTGAACATCGTCTCCCAGGGCGACATCGTCATGGCCGAGCGTCTCGACAGAACCCGCCTCGGGACCAGGAGTGTCGATCTGCCTTGCTGCGGCGTGTTCGAATTGGCAGACGGCAAAATCAGGATCTGGCGCGACTACTTCGATCTGGCAACCTACACTCGTTCGATGGTCGAGCCGAAATAGTGCCGCAAAATCGGGCTTCTTGGCCGCCTTTGGCCAGAATTTCCTCGCCGCCGGCCTGGAAGTGAATAGGGGCCGCCGTCCGAATCAAATAGACCTTGATCGCCTCTATTGAGCTCCGTCATTTCGGCACACCGGCCCCGAAACCCGGCCTTCGCAAGCAATCGAACCACCTGTCCCGCATGCCCGTTCCCGCCAAGGCCGCAGCCCGTAACGCCAAGTCCGACGCGGTCCCCGACGCGCTCTCGGTGCTCAATCACGTGTTCGGCCTGCCGGGTTTTCGCGGCGCGCAGGAAGAGATCGTGCGGCACGTCACCGGTGGCGGCAATTGCCTGGTGCTGATGCCGACCGGCGGCGGCAAGTCGCTGTGCTATCAATTGCCGTCACTGCTGCGAAAGGGCTGCGGCATCGTGGTTTCGCCGCTGATCGCGCTGATGCGCGACCAGGTCGCCGGCCTGCTCGAGGCCGGCGTCAAGGCGGCGGTGCTGAATTCCACGCTGTCCTATGAGGAAGCCTCGGCAGTCGAGGCGCAACTCGTGGCCGGCGAGCTTGACCTGCTCTACGTCGCGCCGGAGCGGTTGTTGACGCCGCGCTGCCTCGCCTTGCTCGGCCGCGCCGACATCGCGCTGTTCGCGATCGACGAGGCGCATTGCGTGTCGCAATGGGGGCATGATTTTCGCCCCGAATATATCGGGCTCACGGTGATTCCGGAGCGTTTTCCCGGCGTACCGCGGATTGCGCTGACCGCGACCGCCGATGAACTCACCCGCAAGGAGATCGTCGACCGGCTCGGGCTTGGCGGCGCGCCGAGTTTCGTTGCCAGCTTCGACCGCCCGAATATCCGCTATGAAATCGTCGAGAAACAGAACGCACCGGCGCAACTGAAAGCCTTCATCGCCGAGCGTCACCCGGGCGATGCCGGCATCGTCTATTGCCTGTCGCGCGCCAAGGTGGAGGACACCGCGGCCGCGCTGAACAAGGCCGGCATCCCAGCGCTGCCCTATCACGCCGGGCTCGACGCCAGCACTCGCACCCGCAACCAGGACCGCTTCATCAACGAGGACGGCGTGGTGATCGTCGCCACCATCGCGTTCGGCATGGGCATCGACAAGCCCGACGTGCGCTTCGTGGCGCATCTCGATCTGCCGAAAAGCATCGAGGCCTATTACCAGGAGACCGGGCGCGCCGGCCGCGACGGCAAGCCGTCCAGCGCCTGGATGGCCTATGGCCTCTCGGACATCGTGCAGCAGCGCCGCATGATCGAGGAGTCCAGCGGCGCCGAAGCGTTCAAGCGGGTGTCGATCGGCAAGCTGGAGGCGCTGGTCGGCCTCGCCGAAACCGCGGACTGCCGGCGCACCCGCCTGCTCGGCTATTTCGGCGAGACGCCTGCGGCCGCCAAATGCGGCAATTGCGACAACTGCCTGTCGCCGCCGGTGGTGCGCGACGGCAAGGTCGTCGCGCAAAAGCTGCTGTCCTGCGCCTACCGCACCGGGCAGCGTTTCGGCGCCATGCACCTGATCGACGTGCTGGTCGGCCGCATGACCGAACGGGTCACGCAGTTCGGTCATGACAGGCTGTCGGTGTTCGGGATCGGCGCCGAACTCAATGAAAAGCAGTGGCGCGGCGTGATCCGCCAGGTGGTGGCGATGGGCCACCTGGCAGCCAACTCGGAGGCCTTCGGCGCGCTGAAACTGACGGAGAGCGCGCGCAGCGTCTTGAAAGGCGAGACCGCGGTGATGCTGCGCGAGCAGGCCGCCGGTACCCGCGTCCGCGCGACGCGAACCAAATCGAGGCGCGGCGATATTGCACCCGATATCGCCGGCCGGGGCGCCGCCGCCAACCCGACTTTGGTTGGCGCGCTGCGGGCGTGGCGTTCCGAAGTGGCGCGCAAGCGCGGCGTGCCGGCCTATGTGGTGCTGCACGACGCCACCATCGACGGCATCGCCGCCTCGCGGCCCGCAACGCTGACGCAACTGCGCGACATCCCCGGCATCGGCGACAAGAAGCTCGAACATTACGGCGATGAACTGATCGCGCTGGTGAAGGCTGGTAGCGCCGAGGCGTAAACTAGTACCAAGCCTAGTTCGTCCCGGCGCCAACCGGAGCGGCCGAGCCGGGGGACGCCAGGATACTCAGCGCGACATCGCCTACCGGATGCGGATCGGCCTTGCGGCCGGCGCCGAGGGCGAGCTCCATGGTGAAGGCGCCGAGTTCGCACATCACCTGCGAGGCGACATCGCCGGCGAAGGTGAATTCGTTGGCGAGATATTCGAACTGGGAACGCACCTGGCGCAGCGTGGCGCGCGGCACCACCACGTCGGATTCGCCGACGACGAGCGCCGGTCGCGGCGGCGCTTCCGGCCCCGGCGCTGCGGAAACGGCCCGGCCGGCGCCGTCCTGGGGTTCGACGGCCTGGTTCTTGATCTGGCTGATCCGATCGAATGCCGAGCGAAGTTCGGCGCGCTTGGCTTCGAGCGATGCGAGCTTGGCCCTGAGCGCTTCGTGTTCCCGCTCGGAGACGATGCGAAGCGCCGCGAGTTCATCGCCGCTCACCTTCAGCCGCGCCGCGAGATCGTCGCGTTCGCCGGCAAAGTCGCGACGAAGCTCCGCGAGTTCCGTCTCACGCGCCCTCGCCTGTTCGGCGAGTTGCTGGCGAAGCTGGTCGAGTTCCTTGCCGCGCGTCTCTGCCGCGGCGTTCAGCGCCTGGCGCTCCCTGTCGAAAGCACCACGGATCTCGGCCAGCGCATCCTGATGCGCTTGCGATTTCGCCGCGATCTCGGCGCGGAGCCCGGAGAGCTCCGTCTCTCGCCCCTGCAGCGTTGCCTTCAGCGTATCGCGCTCGGATACGGTCGACGAAAGGATCTCCAGGTGCCCGTCGATGTCGTTCTTGAGCGCCCCGCACTCGGTTTCCAGCTCGTCGGCGTGTTGGGCGATGGTCTCATACTTGTAGCGCCAGAGCTGTTCTTCATCCAATGCCGCGGTCAGGCGGGCCGTCAGGTCTTCGAGCAGAACCGCGGCGTGGTGCAGATAGGTCGCGTTTTGCCCGACGGACATCATGTCGGCAAAACGCCGGAGGAAATGTGCGGTTTCGGCAATACCGGGTGTCTCAGGCGTCATGGAGGGATCCGTCATGAAGCTTGCTTTCCTGGGGCGCACGAACTGATACGCCGTGCGTGGAGACAGAACGCGTCACCCATCCGTCTGGCTCTCTGCAATGCGGACGGGAATATACTCCCGAGAGCTCGATCGGTAGGCCGGACGTGCCGATGGTTCTCTAGATCGGCGGCGGCAAAAATAGGGCGTCCGTATCAGATCCGGAATCTCTAGACGCGGAGACGTCGTTTGGCGAGGCCGATGGCGCCGTGAATTCCCGCGCGAGGGGAACGCGCTTGCGCAGGAAGCTTTGCTACGCCATTGCGAACAAAGCGGGAATCAGTGACGGTCGAGCCAACCTCGGAGGACGATTCGGACGTGCCAGCGGCGGCAAGCTATCTCGAAAGCCTCAATTCCGAGCAGCGGCGCGCCGTCGAGCACGGCGTCGTGGCGAAGGATGGCGGCCGTCCCGGTATGCCGCTACTGGTGATTGCCGGCGCCGGATCGGGCAAGACCAACACTTTGGCGCATCGGGTCGCCCATCTGATCGTCAGCGGCGCCGATCCGCGGCGCATTCTCTTGATGACGTTTTCGCGACGGGCCGCCGCCGAAATGACCAGGCGCGTCGAACGGATCGCCCGCAAGGTGCTCGGCGACAATGCCGGCGTCATGACCGACGCCCTGCACTGGGCCGGTACCTTCCACGGCATCGGCGCGCGTCTGCTTCGCGACTATTCGGACCAGATCGGCATCGATCCCGCCTTCACGATCCACGATCGCGATGACTCCGCCGATCTGATCAACCTGATCCGGCACGAACTCGGCTTCTCCAAAACCGCGAGCCGGTTCCCGACCAAGGGGACGTGCCTTGCGATCTACTCGCGATGCGTCAATGCCGAAACGCCGATCGAGCAGGTGTTGGGTGCATCGTTTCCCTGGTGCGCCGGCTGGGCGGACGAACTGAAGCAATTGTTCGCGGCCTATGTCGAGGCCAAGCAGAAGCAGAACGTGCTCGATTACGATGACCTGCTGCTGTACTGGGCACAGACGATGAGCGACCCCGGCCTGGCCCGCGAGATCGGCGGCCGGTTCGACCATGTTCTGGTCGACGAGTACCAGGACACCAACCGGCTGCAATCCTCGATCCTGCTGGGGCTGAAGCCCGATGGCCGCGGGCTGACGGTGGTCGGCGACGATGCCCAGTCGATCTATTCGTTTCGCGCCGCGACCGTGCGCAATATTCTCGACTTCCCCGGCCAGTTCAGTCCTCCGGCCGGCATCATCACGCTGGACCGCAACTACCGCTCGACGCAGACCATTCTCGCCGCCGCCAATGGCGTCATCGATCTCGCCCGCGAGCGCTTCACCAAGAACCTGTGGACCGACCGGACATCCGGCTTCAAGCCTCAGCTCGTCACTATCAGGGACGAAGCCGACCAGGCCCGCTGCATCGTCGAACGCGTGCTGGAAAACCGCGAATCCGGCACGCTGCTGAAGCAGCAGGCGGTGCTGTTTCGAACCTCCAGCCACAGCGCGCCGCTGGAACTCGAACTGGTCAGGCGCAACATACCCTTCGTCAAGTTCGGCGGACTGAAATTCCTCGACGCCGCTCACATCAAGGACATGCTGGCATTGCTGCGCTTCGTCGAGAATCCGCGCGACCGCGTCGCCGGTTTCCGCTTGATGCACCTGATCCCGGGGGTCGGCCCCGCCTCGGCGCAGAAGGTTCTCGACGACATGGCCGGCAGCGCCGATCCGCTGGCCGCGCTGGCGTCGTCACCCGCCCCGCGCCGCGCCGGCGACGACTGGACCGATTTCATCGCCGCCATCGCGGATATCGGCCGTTGCGGCTGGCCGGCCGATATCGGGCGGGCCCGCCTGTGGTACGAGCCGCATCTCGACCGCATCCACGAGGATGCCGAGACCCGGCGGGCCGATCTGATCCAGCTCGAACAGATCGCCGGCGGCTATCCGTCACGCGAGCGCTTCCTGACCGAGCTGACGCTCGATCCTCCCGATGCGACCAGCGACCAGGCCGGCGTGCCGCTGCTGGACGAGGACTACCTGATCCTCTCGACCATCCATTCCGCCAAGGGACAGGAATGGAAATCGGTATTCGTGCTCAACGTGGTCGACGGCTGCATGCCGTCCGATCTCGGCGCCGGAACCTCCGCCGAACTCGAAGAGGAGCGCCGCTTGCTCTATGTCGCGATGACCCGGGCCAAGGACGACCTGCATCTGATGGTGCCGCAGCGCTTCTTCACCCACGGCCAGAGCGCGCAGGGCGACCGCCATGTCTATGCTTCGCGGACCCGATTCATCCCGGACCGGCTGCTCCATCTGTTCGAAAAGGCGACCTGGCCGCAGGCGGCGGCCGGGACTGCGGCCCGCACCGCCAGCAGCGGCCCGCGCATCGACGTCGGCGCGCGCATGCGCGGCATGTGGCGCTGATCCTGCGCCACGCTTCTCCTTTTACGCACCCCGTTCCAGCATCGCCCTGAAATCGGCACGGGCGCGTTGCGCCTCGCGACGCGCGATTTCCGACGCGTCGCCGAGGCCGAAATAGCCGTGGATCAGGCCGGCGCCATGGTGGTACCTGGTCGGAACATCGGCGGCGGCCAGCGCATCGGCATAGGCCTTGCCCTCGTCGCGCAGGGGATCGAACCATGCCGTGCACACCACCGCCGGCGCCAGCCCGGCATGGCTCGTCGCGCGCAACGGCGAAACCCGCCAATCCGCGCCTTGCCCCAAATCTTCGAGATAGTGACCGGAGAACCACTCCATCACCGCGCGCGACAGGAAATAGCCTTCGGCGTTTTCCGCGCGCGAGGGAAAGCGTGCGTTTTCTTCCGCGTCCGCGAAATTGCCGGCGACGTCGGTGACGGGATAGACCAGCAATTGCGCGGCAAGATCGAGGCCGGCGTCGCGGCAGGCGATCGCAACCGTCGCCGCCAGATTGCCGCCGGCGCTGTCACCGGCCACGCCGACGCGCGCAGGGTCTCCGCCGAATTCGGCGATGCGCGCGACAACGTCGCGCACGGCGGCGAAGGCGTCCTCGAACGCGCCGGGAAAGCGCGTTTCCGGCGGGCGCCGATAATCGACGGAGACGACCACGGCGCCGGTCTCGATCGCGAGCAGCCGGGCCTGCCGGTCATGCGTTTCGAGATCGCCGGCGACCCAGCCGCCGCCGTGGAAGAACACCACGGTCGGCGATTTCTCGTCCGATACACGATAGACGCGGGCGGCGAGCGGCCCGGCCGCGCCCTGCACTTCCGTATCGATCGCGCTCGCGACCGGCGGCGGCGGAACGGCGGCGCGCGCGGCGGCCAGTGCGCGGAGCGCATCGCGCGCACTTTGCGGCGTCATCGCATCGGGATCGCGCAGCGGCAGCTTCGGAATGATCTCGGCGATGACGGGATCGAGCGGTGTAATCATGGTGTTCCCCCGGGGCGCGCTGGAATTTTGCCGCAGCATAGTTTCGGTTCGCCGCGGCGGCAACGATGCGGCTTCGACGGCTTCGTGCGGGAAGGCGCGCCAGCCAGCAGCGCCGCGCCGCCAGTGCCTTACACGCACGCTGGCGGGTGCCTATCGATATCGACGTCATTTCACCGGCGGCGGTCGCGGCGAGGCGGTGCCGGTGGTGTGAGGGTATGATAGCATCTGGCTGCCACTCAGCTTACTCGGCCAAATGCGAAATCATCCCCCGGCCCCCTCGGCATCGCTGCAATTCGAAGTGCCTCGAACTGAACCGGTATATCTGACCAATGACTCTGCGCAGATCGATTCAGTTCAGTCATGATATTGGAATCTACAATCAAAGGATGAATTGACGGCGCCAATAGCACTGCGCGAATGCTTGAACAATTCATGATGTCACTTCTGGTGATCGCGCAATTCTGCGCTGGAGTCTGATTGCCAAATTTGAAAATGCCCCTAAGGGCATCACGCATCACGCTGGAATAGAACAGGAGCTCAGACAGGGCACCAACCTTGCTATTTCCGTCTTTCTTCAGCTCAATAAGGACGAGCGTTTCCTTCCTGATTCCGATCAAATCAATCGCACTCTTGACGCCGGAGAAAATTCGTTGCGCGTCGGCAACCCTCCCGTCAAAAAGGCCAACCGGCCATTGGCGCATTAGCTTGTCCAAGCCGAGTTCCTTGCGAAAGGCACTAGAAACCTCAAGCGCCATTTCGAGGTCCCGCTCTGAATGGGTTTCCGGCTTCGAGACTATGGCCTCGAAACGCTCCTCTAACTGATTTTCGACGGAACTACGTTTGTTGCCCGGTTCATTCAGGAAGAGGCCCTTACTACCCAGAGCACGAGCACGCCTTGCGACAGAATCGTCTATGAGAATTCTTGGTTGGAATAATTCGGCGAATCGCACGAGCCGATACAGCAACCGCTCGAAGTGCGGATCCCCTTCAGGCTTATCGACTTCTCCTTCAAGACGGATAGCGACGAATCTTACGCCGCAATGATAAATCAGGGCGAGCGACCAAGCCTCGAAGGCTGCGGCGTCGCTTTGCATATTCCCGTAAAGGCCCTTCGTCCTGATCGTAATCGTGACCTGATCCTGACTTCCTTCGATGCCTATGTCACCAAATTTCGGGAACCTACAGTTCTTGAACTTCTTATGGTTGACGTCCTGAAGTCTTGCCTGCCATCCGCTGTTATCAAGCATCGAAACCGCTTTCCCTTGAGCCGCTAGATTGTGATACTTTCCGATAAGGAATTGAGTTGATTACCTAGGCTTCCGTCCATTGCTTGTCGTCAATCAAGGTCACATTCTCGAAGAGCGATGGAAATTTCTCCCGCTCAAACGTGTGGATCGGGATCAGCCGCTTCGGCGCGACGGCCGCGGCGAGGCGCTTCAGGTCCCCCGGACTGGCATGCCCCGAAGTATGAATGACCTCGAACGGAATCCCGCGGCTCTCGCAATCGGCCTGGAGCGCCGCCCCCGGGGTGCCCGCGCCGAGGTAGCCGTCCCATTGCGACCAGAACACGCTGGCGCCGGCGAGAGCCTCGGCGCGATCGAGGTCGCGCATCATCCAGCCGCGAAACAGCATGACCGAGCCCGGCGCATATTCTGCCAGCTGCTCGGGCCACAGGCGGAATCCCCGATAGCTATCCACGATCGACGCGATGTTCTTCTTCACCAGCTGGACCCGCTGACCCTGGGGAATGAAAACCGCCAGATTTGACCACCCCACGACGGGTTTGGGGATGCTGTCCTGGTCGGTCGCCTTCAGGATTTCGGCGGCGTAGGCATCGACGATCAGCGTACGCCCGGTCCGCTTGGCGGCACGATAGATCGTGACCACCCTGTCGATGTTCTGCGCAGAGCATGCCACCAGGGCCATGCCGGCGGTATCCTTGAAGCGATCAACGAAGATCTCTTCCAGGTCGGCTTCCGAGGGAAACGACTGGTCCTCGGCCAGACGTCCCAGGCTGGAGCCTTCCATCAGCATGGTGTCGATGTTGCGCGGCGGATGATTGATGAGCGCCTCGAACAGGCCCCCCTTGCGGCCATGCGCCCTCAGGTCCCCGGAATAGAAGATCCGCTTGCCGCCCGCCTCGACTTCCATGGCGTAGGCGTCGAAGCCCGAGTGGTCGACCAGGCGCGGGGTGATGGCGAAAGGACCGATATCGAGCCGTTTGCCATGCTCGAGATAGTGCGCGGCGTGCAGCGCGATTGCGTCCGGGACAAAGTCGGCCGCCGCCCTGATAATGCTCTCGGTCACCTTTCCCATGACCAGGGGAATCCGGTCGCCAACTTTGGGCACCAGTCCCCAATGGTCGCGGTGACCGTGGGACAGCACGATTGCAAGAAGGCTCGCATCCTCCCTGCCCAAGCCGTCGACCTCCGGAAGCGGCGTAGAGGCCAGATCCGACGCATTCAGGGGCAGCCCGAGATCGAGCAGAACTCGGGCGCCCGCGCTTTCCAACTCGATGCATGTGCCGCCGATTTCCCGCGTCCCGCGATGAATTCTTATCCGCACTCAAAATCCCTAAGGTAACGCCGGAAGCCCTATGTTGGCGCGGCTACGGTATTGCCTGTCGATCGACACCACAAGTTGAGCTCTCGGCGGGCGCCAATTCATCAACACCGTTGTGACGAATAACCCACGCGACAGCTTCTGATCGATGTAAAGCCGCCATTGATCCGTGTGCTCCTGCCACTCGAGCCGTCCGCGCGGAAAATGATCGAACTCGAACGACGCCAGCGCCGGACTCAGCCTCCGGGCGTGAGTCCAGCCGTCTTCGTGGTCGATAGCCAGCCTTCTGGCGCCTGCGATCACGGCCGTGCCGGCCCAGGCACGGGAAACCCCGACGAAGGTCGAGCGTTTCCGGCCTTCGCCACAGAACCAGAAAATGCCGACGCGCCGGGTCGGCTGATATCGGGAGTGCAGGGTCATTTGATAGATTCAAATGACGGCCTCGGAAATTTACACGTTATGGAATATTCTGGAAAAATATTTATCTCGCATTCGGCCGACCGGCCGTGTCACTTGCCCGGAACGCGCTACGGGTTCGCTCAATGGTCTATTCGATCACATTCGCTATCGGCGACATCCACGGTTGCTTTGACGAGCTGGAATCCCTCGTTGCGGCCTGCGATCTGTTGAGCGAGGGAAAGAATGCTCGCTTTGTCTTTGTCGGCGATTACGTCGATCGAGGACCGGACACAAGGAAGGTGATCGACTTCCTGATGGAGAGCCAGCATCGCGAGCCGGATCGCTTCATCTGTCTGCGCGGCAATCACTAGGCCATGCTGATCGACGCCGCAAACAAGGACCGTTCGGACCGTGATCTCATGAACTGGTGGGCCAATGGCGGCGAACAGACACTCGACAGCTACGGCGCCAGCGATCCCGGCGAGATCCCCGCCGATCACCTGGCCTGGATGAAAGCGCTTCCGCTGACGTTTTCCGATCGGAAGCGGCTCTACGTGCACGCCGGCGTTCGGCCCGGCGTTTCCGTCGCAGACCAGTCCGAGAAGGACCTGCTCTGGATACGCGAGCCGTTTCTATCGTGCGACGATGACTACGGTGCGTTGGTTGTTCACGGACATACCCCGACCAGATCGGGCCTGCCCGACCTGCGGTCGAACCGGCTCAACATCGACACCGGGGCCTGTTTCGGCAGGCCCTTGACCGCCGCCCTGTTCACGCCGGCACAGCGGATGCCGAGCCTGTATTGCAACAACGGCGGGCAATTCTGGCGACCGCGCCCTTGCTGACGAGGGCGGCCTGCCATCCACGCCTCACGGCGAAGGCATGGCGGAGAGAGTGTCAGTCAACTCCCATTGAAAGATCATGAATTTTCGGCCTTCCCAGACCAAAACCCACTATTTGAGCAACAGCCTGAAGAGGCCTGTGCGGCTTCAGGAGGGCGCCGTCGCGCCGGGTCGCCGCGGCTCCCTATCAAAAATATCGAAAACAACCCCATGCAAAGTAGCCGGCGGCCGCCGCAATCGACGGTTTGGACCGAATACTTGACACGTCGGGCAAATCGGCAGCACAATTTCATCATCCCAAAATCCGCTAAACGACTACGGGCGCGCAATGGATGTTGTCCGCTGTGACGTCAGGCGAAAGCTGGTTCACGACTTATCCGGGGAATCGCACACAGATGCAGTTTGATGACGTTATTCTCGGTCGCCGGAGTATCCGCGGTTACAAACCTGATCCCGTACCCAAGGCGCTGATTGCGGAAATCATTGGTTTGGCGATGCGCGCCCCGTCGTCGATGAACACCCAGCCCTGGAATTTCTACGTCATTTCCGGCGAACCGCTGGATCGAATCCGCGCCGGCAACACCGAGCGGATGGTGGCAGGCATACCGCAGTCGCGCGAGTTCCGCACGGGCCAGGCCTTTGCAGGCAAGCACCGCGACCGGCAGGTCGGCGTCGCCAAGCAATTATTCGCCGCGATGGGGATCGAGCGCGACAACAAGGACAAGCGCCAGGACTGGGTGCTGCGCGGCTTCCGCCAATTCGACGCGCCGGTATGCGTGATCATTACCTATGACAGGGTGCTGGATGGCAGCGACGACACGCCCTTCGATTGCGGCGCCGTGGCGACCGCCCTGGTCAATGCCGCCTGGTCTCGCGGGCTGGGCGCCGTAATCAACAGCCAGGGCATCATGCAATCACCCGTGGTGCGCGAGCACGCGGGAATAGCCGACGATCAGATCATCATGAAAAGCATCGCGCTGGGCTGGCCGGATGAAACGTTTCCGGCAAATGCGGTCGTGTCGGAGCGAAAGTCCGTCGAGGAAGCTACGGTGTTCGTCGGGTTTGATAAGTAGGCGCGCGCAGGCGTTTCCCGGTCGAAAACCCATGTCGTAATGTGGCTCAACATTCCGGGTGCGAAAAATGTTGAGTTTCAAATCTTCCGACTATCGTACGCCCAGTGCAACAGAGCTTGCCGTTGCCGCGGGCGGCAAAACGGATCGCCAGGCTCGCAGTTCATTTTGATTTGACTGACGTGGCGGCGAAATGCCTTCCAGCGCTTGATCTGCCGTCTGTCCTCATCAGGCATCCTCCTACCCATGTAGTAGCGGCAGTACCATTGAAACCAGCCGCGCGGATCATCGTCATGAAGCCAGCCTTTGGAGCGCCATTCCGATAGCGGCCGGCTGGCGTCGACGCCAAAATAGTTGAGCGAGCAGTCGCGGCCTTTCGGCGACAGTTTTGCTTTCTTGAACCAGCTCGCGGGGAACTCCTTGCGGCAGTCGGTCATGTACTTGCCGCAGAACACACCAAGCGCGAGCATTTCTGCGGGCGTCAGTTCAGGCTTGAATTCCGGATCGAAGTTGCGACCGACGGGATCGGTCAGCTCGTAGCGATATCCCGTCTGCATACGGTCATTCACGGTCACCCATTTCTTTCTGCTCAGGCGCGACCGTTTGACGCTTCGCTTCACGGGTTCAGCTTCCAGCTCGCAAAGTTACGAGCGGTCGCAAAGCAAACCCATGCCGCCAGAGGCATGAGGCACCAGCCCGCCATCCGGTCAATCCGAGAGAAGGCCACGATGGTTGCAATGTTCACCAGAACTTGCGGAACGATATTGATAAGACCCAGCAGCGGATTATGGGCAGCAAAAAACGTCCACGACCAAGCGGCAGAATGCTGGCGGAGAGAGTGTCAGTCAGCTCCCATTGAAAGGCAAAGCATTTTCGACCTTTCTGGAGCAAAACCCACTATTTGAGCAACGGCCGGAAAATGGAGTTTCGTCTGCCGAAGATGGCCCGACCGAGCCTGTTTCGGGGGCGATCTTCCTAGCGCCATCATCTGAAAAGCTGCGTAACTATCAAGGCGCCACCACCCCACGCGCCGAACCAGATGAGCGATCGCAGGTACTTGATGCCTGCGATGTACACGAAGAGGTGCGCCACGCGCCCCCAAAAGAAGATTGTCGCTCCGAGCGCGGTCGCAGCGTTGGCCTTGCCGGATACCTGGGCCGCCAACACCAGGATGGCAAAGGGAGCCAGGTTCTCAACCAAGTTAGCGTGAGCTTGGACGGCGCGTTGGGTCCAGGCTGGGATGTCCAGCTTCGACTCACGATTGCCCGCCGCCCAAGCGAAACCACCGGGTTGAAGAAATCGTCCTGCCCCATAGATCAACGGTATTCCAAGGCAGAGCAGCGCTGTTGCTACGAGCGAAATAACGTCGGTTGTCATTGTGGAGAAGTCCTCGGAGGAAAACCGCCTCTGGCTCAATGCCTCGCGCGTGTTGGCTTAGGTGGCGTTGCGGTGTTCGCCAGGAGTCTGATATTCCCTTCCCCGACGAGATAGAATGGAAACGACACTGCCGGTGGGGAACGCATGGGAAGGCCACAGTTTCCGGAACACTCTGAGCCTTGCGCCATATTCTCACCGCGCCCGTCGGTCGCGCACAACATTTTTGCTGGGTTTGTTCGTGATACTCGCGGTCGGGAGCTAGCGCCGAACGAGAGATTCAACTTTTATCCGGCTTTCCCGTTCTGTGTGCTGACGCTGTTTTTCGAGGGGGCAGGCTTCAAGCTCAAAGGCTCAACCGCACAGACGAGCCTCCAGGTTCAGAAGCCTTTGCCACGGATTTACCTCAGCGGTCCGCAGACAAACTCCTCGGTCATTTGGAACCCCTCGGGCGTGGTCTCTCTGTCGGTCGGCCTTTATCCGGCGACGTTCGCCGCCCTGTCGCGCTGTGACATCTCGAGCCTCGTCGATCAAACAGTGCCCTTGAGCCGGATACCCAACGATGAGATCGTCGACACATTCGCAAAGGCGCTGAGTACTGGAAAGCCGCAGGCTGCTTTCGACCTCTTGCAGGACTACATCGAGCGGTGCCAGCAAACAGGGCGATTACCACATGATGACCTGGGTCGCAGCGTGCAGGATTGGGTGCACGGCATTGGGCGCAAGGCTTCCGGCCTCGTTACATCGCTCAGCGCACGCCAAGCTGAACGTCGGATCAAGAAGTGGACAGGGCATTCGCGCAGAAAACTTCAATTCTACCAGCGCGCGGAACGCCTTCTCGAACAGACGCTGGCTATGGGGCGTGCCGAACCGCAATGGTCCGCGATTACCTACGACGCAGGTTTTTCGGACCAATCGCATATGATCAGAGACATGAGACGCTTGACCGGCTTCAGTCCCAAATCTCTCTTTGGACGTTTAGAGGAAGAGCCTTTTTGGTGTTATCGTCTCTTCGGCTCGCATTTCGCCTCACTCGTTCGGGCTGATTCCGCGCCCTAGCAGAAGCTGCGACAAGCTGCACACGTCTCCCGCTCGGCGGACCGCCCGTGGTCGCCGACGGCATTTGGCTCGTCAGCTTCATGCACTATGATCTGGGATACTTCGACCTGGAGCAGAAAACCCTGCAACCCCTCGACAACCCGTTCGGCACGAGGTTGTCACCCATGTCTTAGGTACGTTCTGTTACCTATGTGTCCGGGCCGGACAGGCAGAATGCTGGCGGAGGGAGAGGAACTGGGATCGAACCTTCTCCGCGTAGCTCAGAGTATTGTATGGGGTCCAGGCGGTCCAGTCGGGTGTCAGAGGCCGGAAAACTGGGCGAAACAGCTCCAGTGCTCTGCCGGCGGCCAATTGGTCCAACTGGGCCAGCACGACAGTCTTGGCGTCAAATCCGCACCGACCATGCGCGGTAAGCCTCTGCGCGGTCTGCCTCACGGACGGCCTCCGTGGCGCGCTGGCGGGCATGTTTGGCAGTCGTTTTCGCGCCGCAGATTTGGCTGCCCCTCTCGCGACTTGGTGCCCATGGCGAAGCATTACAGCGGCCCTTGCGAGCCCCGGCAATGCCCCTAGGATTAGACGCCCGGAGCATCCGGAAAGCCCTACAGGTCGGTCAATGTGCAATCTGTATTCGATCACTACGAACCAGGAGGCGATCCGTCGGCTTTTCCGCGTGGTCAACCAATACGTGGGCAACCTGCCGCCAATGACTGGCGTATTTCCCGACTATCCGGCGCCCGTGGTGCGGAACGCTGGCTCTGAACACGAACTGACCATGATGCGCTGGGGGATGCCGGCGCCCCCGAAGTTCGGCGGCCCGCCGGTCACCAATATTCGCAACACCTCCTCTCCCCACTGGCGGGGCTGGTTGAAGCCGGAGAACCGCTGCCTGGTGCCGGCCAATAGCTTTTCGGAATACGCACCTGAGCCCAACCCAGGGACCGGTAAGAAGGATGTGGTCTGGTTCGCGCTGAACGGCGATCGCCCCCTGTTCGCCTTTGCAGGGATCTGGACCCTGTTCCGCGGCGACCGCGGCACCAAGTCCAAACCGGTCCCCGGCCCTCACGACGTCTATGGCTTCCTGACGACGGCGCCGAACGCGATCGTCGAGCCGATTCACCCGAAGGCCATGCCGGTGATCCTGACAACCGACGAAGAGCGCGACGTTTGGATGCGCGCACCCTGGGACGAAGCCAAGGCGCTGCAGCGGCCGTTGCCACATGACGCGCTGAAGATCGTCGCCCGCGGCGTGGACAAGGAAGACAAGGTCGCGGCGTGAGGAAACCGGCTCGCAAGCGGTTGCGAGGTCAAAAGTTCTTCGACCCTCTGAATCCCGGTCTCATGCTTTCATCGGTCATGCAGATGGAGCCGCCGGTCCCGCTGGTGATGTACTGTTGAACGCGGCCGTCCTTGATATAGAAAATATTGTTGCAGGCTTGAAATTTCTGCATGCAGCTTGAGAAGCCGCTGTAGCTTGCCATATCGACGGTGGATTTGAAAATCTGGCCCCCGCCTGAACACGACGCGACGTTCTGGCCGTTGACGTAATTTCGTATTTCGGTTCCGTCGCTGGCAATTGTTCGCACAACCGGGACCGTCAGAAAGAATGGATGTTTGTCCAATTCCGCGACCGGGATGCCTTGCCAAGAGTCAAGGTCTTGCTTGCTCACGCATCCGGCCATGAGGGCAACTGAAATGAAAATCAGCGCAAGTGCAGGCAGCCTTAGATCGACCACTACTTCGTCCCCCAATAAACGGCTTCTACCCTTCATGCCCTTCGCGCGTGACAAGGCCGGTTGCCGCTAATCCAGCGCTTGTAGGCAGGTATTTAGGCACGCCGTTTATAATGCTGGCAAGAGCCTTTTGCGGCCGGCCGCAGCGCGCCTGTCCGCGCACCACCAGCAATTTGATGGATGATTGCCTTTGTGAGTTGAGCGGAAGTTCGGAAGCGACAGCCGTCGAATCGGTATAGCCCCGCTTCCATGAAGCGAATTTTCGACCCAGTCATGGCCCTGGTCGGCAACAGGAAGTAGTCAAGTAAGCTATCGTTTCCCTCGCCAAGCCTGATCGCGACGATATGGCCCTCAGGCAATACGGTGCGACGATTGATCGTCCAGATTGGCTTTCTATCCGAACCCCGCCAAGAGCGCGCGAGACGAAGTGATATCGCAAACCGATTGTTGACGGTTAGTACGTCTATCCCTTGCTCGAAACAGGCAACCGAGCCGGCCTTCTTAAGCCGGGCGGCGAGATCGGCGGCAGTATCCCTGAGAAGCGCGTTGAATTCGGTTCTCCGGTCAATCCAGTCGAAATCCCATTTAAGTTCATAGCCTATGCGTCGGTAAGCGTTTCGGAGACTGCCGAACCGTTCATTATAAACGTTGATAGCGGGAACACCCAATGTGCTGTTGATTATCGTTTCGCTGAGCCGCCCCTCTTTTTCGAGCAGCGACTTCAATCGTAACAGTAATTCATCGTCCGTGAGGTGTAGCCATCGAAGCGTCAAGCGTCTTTGAGCGTCGAGGAAAACATTGCGGTCTACCGCTGGCGCGATCGAACCTCTGGTTCTGACCCACAGGCTAGGGGGATTTTTTATTTTTCCTCCGCGCAGCGGATTTGACTCGCGATTGTACACTGTGTTGCCGATGTAATTCTCATTGCGAAGAATGTAGTCCACCATTGCCCTCGTCCAAGGTCGACCACGATGATTGGGAACACCCTCACGATTGAGCCGCCGCACGATCTCCTCTTCGGACTTTCGCTCCTCGACGTACTCCTCGAATATTCGTTGGATCACTTCGATCTCGCTTAGCTGGCCGAGACGCAAGACGACGTGATCGGTCTTCAGGTTCTTCTGTTGGCCGCGCTTGAGAAACCCTTTTGAAAGTCGATTTTCGTCGATCAATTCTCGGCGGAGGCCAAATCCCAAGGGCCCGCCCTGTCGGAAACCCAAAGCAGCGAGACGCAGTTGTCCGGCATGAACCTTGGCGGAAAGCTCGCGGCTGAATTCCGCAGCCATCACGCGTTTAAGGTTTTTGACGATGCTCGACAGCAAGCTTCCATCGTTGTCGAATTGCTCCGCGCAATAATCGATCCTAATTCCGGCCTTCCGACATAAAAATTCGTAATGAGCACTCTCGTCGACGTCCTGGAAGCGGCCCCACCGGCTGACATCGTATACCAACACCCGGCCGAAGTCGGCACGGCCCGAGCATACATCCGTGATCAGTTGCTTGAGGCCTTCGCGCTTGTCGATCTTCAAACCGCTGAGCCCTTCATCTCTGTAGGTCCGCACGATGTTGAGGTTGTAGCGTGCGGCATAAGCCGCAATCGCGGCCGCCTGGTTTTCAATCGAGTACCGCTGGTGAATGGTCGACATCCGCACGTATTGGGCGGCTCGCTGGGCGAGCTCGCCTGCGAATTTCGACAGATCTGCGCGACGCACGACCAGGGACTTTGCCATCGGTCGACACCCAGCGATTCTTCAACATTGGAATTTTGCGCTCAATCCAAGGTAGGCGCCAGCGATCTTTGAGGGGTGGCGATCAGGCCGGTTATCCGTGGGAGCGCGGCTACAGGCTTGCCCGTCTCAGTGGTACTCCCTGTTCACCTCTTTTGACTCAGGGCGGACATTAGATAATACCTGCTGGCTTGGAAGCTGGAGCCTACTATCGCACAATGTTCAAACCTTTATTTCTAAAGGTGTTTTTCAGTTTTCTCTGTCTAGGCGTCCTAGCGTCCAATTTCTGGACCATGCGCAACTGGACCGAGCGAACTGGCGTGTATGATGATATCTGTTACCTGCGGCAGGCGCATCTATTCCAACGCTTCGGGTTGGGCGGCTTCGACACCAATATAACCCGTGATGACGACCAATACTTTGCGACCTTGGCGCGGGAGATTGGCTATCAAGCCTGGAACGATCCGGCCCACATGCCCTGCCACACTCAGATAGGCGAAAAACAGGTTCTCCAGTACCCACCCGGCACCGGTCTGGCTCTTTCGATTTTCCCGGCTGGCTTCCAAAGGGTGCCACTGTACGGGGTCGCAAATTTCATCATTTTCATCGGTGCGCTTTTCGCGATCTGGTCGGCGCCCTCACGTCGCTGGACAGCAATTTCCGGTATTGTCGGCGTGGCCGCGCTCTACTTCATGGTCAACCCGTCCAAAGCCAGCTCGTCCATTGCTCCAACGATGATTGTTTGCGTGATGGTCGGATATCTGACGAGCATCTTGGCGAACGTCCCCAGGCCGTCGCGCCAGATCACAGTGACTGTCTTAATCGGATTAATATTGGGGCTAGCGGTTTCATTCAGGCTGGCAAATCTTTTTCTATCCGCCGGTTACTTCCTTGTTTTGTTGGCGATGGCTGTGCGGTCGAGGAAGCAGAGCGATATCCTGCAGCTCTTTTCGTTCGGTACGGCCTACCTATTAGGACTGGTGCCTACGCTGGTCGCGAATGCGATCAATGCTGGCAGCGTCCTGGCGACTACCTACAGTTCGTTCGACGCCCGGCCGCCCGACTTTAGCCTTAGCGTCGCACGCGAGTACTTGGTCGATATGCAAGGCCCCCTGATCATACTAACCGCAGCATGGTCGATCTGGGCCTTCAGTTCTGCTGCGCGGAAGACTGCCGCATTCATCGTTGTCGCGAATATCGCAATAAATCTGGCGTTCTTTCTGACTCATCCGATTTTCACACCGTACTATCTGATGCCGCTGGCAATGCTGTCCATCTGGACACTGTTATTTTCTTTATTGAACGATTCCAGCGAGGCCGCGCCTTTGCCGGGCCAATCGGCCTTCGCACGGGTGCAGTCAAAATGAGACCTAGTCGAAGTTAGGGAACCGACCGCCTACAGAGCGCCGAAGGAAAGAACTCCGACAGTATAGCTGAAGCTCCGGATTACGGTTGGCAATAGCCCCTACCCTGGGTCACTCTTCAGCCTGAAACGGGACAGATGCGGCGCAAGCTTTCGATTTCCCAAAGCCCCAGTTGACGCTGGTCGAACGGCGGCACCCAGTCGTCGATCGTTCGTAGAGGCGCCGGGAAGTTGTAGGGCGCGGCACAAAGATTGATGGGAAACCAGTCCCCGATGCGAATGGAGCGATTCTTTCCGTCGGGGTAGGTGGTGATCAGGAGATACTTGATGTCCGAGCGGATAATGTTGGCGAGAGCCAGGAAAATCATCTCTTCGGAAAGATGCATAAGGCAGTCGCGGCAAAGCAGCAGGTCGGCTTGTGGGAGCACGTCTTTGCAGAGATCAAGGGTGCGGAACTCGCGTTCCGGACGGCCGTAGCGGATTCGCGCGTTTTCGACCAATCGCGTCACGATGTCGCTTCCGATGTAATGAGTGACTGGAAGCTTCACCTCGGACATCCAATGAAAGTCACCGCACGGCAAATCAAGGAGCGTGCGGATGTTGAGATCTGCGACAAGTCTAGGAAGGGCTTCCCGCAATTTTTCCGTGTAGTGGAGAGTGGACCCGCCACCAGAGGCCGTCTCTTGATAACCCCAGATGTTGCGCCGATAGATCTCGGTGAACACTTCGCGTGGCCCGCCAGAGAGATTGCGAACCATCTGCGAGCGCAGCCATACCAATAAAGGTGCAGGAAGAGCTCGGCGAGCAACGTCGATGCAAGCCGTAAAAAACTCGGTTCGGCGAAACTCATCCGCAAATCTACTGATCGGCCCCATCGGGAAAAATTCAACTAAAGGTCGATTAGAGTCAAGGCGAGTGCGTTGCGGGTTGCGCCTCATATAAACTTCTGAAATTCCGAAATTTTGACTCGACACGTCGGGCAAATCAGTGCTCTTGATCATGACCTCCTGGGAAGAGAGGTCCGGCATGAAGAAAGCACTATCGGGTAACAGAGGTACGCTGCACGGCCTCGCCGAGATCCTGGCGCAGGCGCCGCAGGTCGCGGCGGCTTTCGGCAAATGGCCCGGATTCGTGCTGATGCTGCTGACGATTCTGACGCTTTTCGCCGTGAGCCTGGTGACGGCCATCGCTGTCGGCAGGACCGTTGTCGACCTCTTCGGCTGAGGTTCCAGGATTCGCAAATTAGGCGTTATGGAATTGAACGTCCGCTTTGCGCCAACAGCGGTCCTTCCGTCGAATTCCGCTTTTGGCGCTGCTCCTGATTTCGGGATGGCCGGGCTCGGCAAACTGGGCGTTGGGCGTGATCGTGGGCGTAACCGGCTTGGCGACCATCGTTGTCGCCAGCGCTGTGCGTCGGGCTGTCAGGTAGTCCGCTCATTCCCGCGCAATCACCCCCTCGAGCCATGGGCAGTTCAAAGGCGGCACGCTCGGATCGGGCACGCGAACGCCGCGTGCCGCCGCGGATAGCCGCATATCGCGCATGCGTTTGCGCTGCTCCTCGGGCATGTGCAGGCGCTCGTGCCCCCACAATGAAGGTCCGTCAAAGGTCTCATGCGGCTGCCAGGTCGCGGGATCGATGACGCGTCCGCCCCAGCCATATTCGATGAAAAAGCCTGAGGGTGTGTTGACGTAGAACGAGGTCATGTGATCGTTGGTATGGCGCCCAAGGGAATAGGCGATCCTGCCCTCGTCCAGCTGGGCGACGTCATAGCCCTGGCCGACATCGTCGAGACTGCCGACCTCGACCATGAAATGATGCAGCGCGCGCCGACCTGAGCCAACCATGGCAAAGCTGTGGTGGCGGCCGTTGACGTGAAAGAAATATAGCCCGTATGGCTTCAGCCCGAAGTCCGACACGTGGAAGCCGAGGAGATCGCGATAGAAAGGCAGCAGCGGCTCGACGTCCTCCACGTTGAGGACGGCATGGCCCATGCCGAGTGCGCCGGTGCGGAAGCCGGAGATCGGACGCCCGGGCTTGAAGGGATCTGGCGAAAGCTCTGGCTTGCAGAACGCTTCGAGTGGATTGCCCGCGGGATCGCTGAACGAGATCAGCTCGGCCACATGGCGCTCGTCGGCCAGCGCACGCGATCCGCGCGTGACCTTGACGCCGGCACTGTCGATCCGGCCGGCTAGACGATCGAGCTCGGCGCGGGTTGGAACCTCCCAGCCCATCACGCTCAGGCCCGCGTCGCTGCTGCCGTCGACGATCAGCCGCTGCTTGCGGTCGTCCATGCGAAAGGCGCGCATGCTGCCGCCGCGATCGACCTGCTGCATCCCCAGCAGGCTCGTCGCCATCTGGCTCCATTGGTCCAGTTGCGAGGACTTGATCCCGATATAGCCCAGCGCGGTGATTTCCATGCCACTTCCTCCAGGGAACCGCTCCGGCTGCGTTGCGCCGTCAGGCGGTTCGAATTTGGTATCAACGCCGCGCGGACCTACGCTAAACTTCTGCAGTTGCTTCGCGTTTTCAACGACGATACCGGCGCCTTGACGCCGGACAAGGGAGGAATCTTAAAGTGTCCAAGGAGCGGACGCGGTCCGGACGACCACGGCAGCCAGAGGGCGTCCGCGCCTTCAAGCGCGGCCTCGATGTTCTGCATGAGATCAATCGCTCCGGCGGCATCCGCGCCGGTGACGTCGCCCGGCAGCTCGATCTCCCCCGTCCCACCGTCTATCGCCTGCTCGAGACGCTGGAGGAACTCGGCTATGTCGCGCGCAGCGCAAGCGATGATCGCTTCCGGGTGACACGACGGGCCTCCAGCCTGGGGGACGGCTACGATCCCGGCGTGGTGATCTGCCAGGCGGCGGCGCCCTATTTGGCCGAGCTGAGCAAGATCCTGGTCTGGCCGGTCGATCTCTCCACTTACGAGAACGCTGCGATGGTGATCCAGGAGACGACTCATTCGCGAAGTCCACTCTCGATCGACCGCGGCATGATCGGCAGGCGGTTACCCGTGCTCAGGACCTCTGCCGGACGCGCCTATCTCACGGCCTGCGCGACGCGCGAGCGCGACGTGATCGTCAACCATCTGCGCCGCATCGATGAGGCCGATGACCGCCCCTTTCTCGAAGCCGACCGCCTGTCGCGCATGATCGCGGAGACCGCGCAACGGGGCTACGCGATCCGGAACGAAGGCGAATACAATCCCAAGACGGCCTCGATCGCGGTCCCGATCGTCCGCGATGACGTGGTGTTCGGCTGCATTTCGATCATCTGGATCCGTTCGGCGCTCTCGCTTGATGAAGCGATCGCCGAATTCGTCGCGCCGTTGCGCGAAGCCGCGGCCGCCATCCCGGTCGAAACCTAGTCGCACCAAGGGCCTTTGCCTGTCCGTCCGCTTGGCGGACACTTGGCGCGGCGCCGTTGAAGGCGGGGCATGCCTGGGGAAGAGATACCCCATGCAACATAAATGCGCTTCTTCGGAATTCGACGTGGTGATCGTCGGGCGCGGTCCCGTCGGGGCGACGCTTGCCAACCTGCTCGGCCTGTGCGGCGTGCGGACCCTGGTCTTGGAGCGCGAGGCGCGGGCCTATCACTTGCCGCGCGCAGTGCATTTCGACGATGAATGCATGCGCGTTTTCCAGACGATCGGACTGGCCGAAGAAATCCTGCCGCTTGTCATCCTGAGCCCGGGGATGCGGTTCCTCGATGCCAACGGCCGCCTGATTCTGGACTGGCCGCGGTCGCAAAATCTTACCTCCATGGGCTGGCATCTCAGCTACCGATTCCACCAGCCCGACCTCGAAGACATTCTCATCAACGGCTTGCAGCGCTGGCCGCAGGTCGAGCTGCGCAACCGGTGCGAGGTGTTCGCGCTGGAGGAGGACGAGCACGGCGTTCGCATACGCTACGAGGACTTGTCAAACGGGCAGCTCGCAGAAGTCCGCGCCGGCTACGTCGTCGGTTGCGACGGCGCCCGCTCGCTGGTGCGCCGCTTCATCGGCTCCGGCATGAACGATCTTGGCTTTCACGAGCGCTGGCTCGTGATCGACGCTCTGCTCATGCACGAGCGTCCCGATCTCGGCGACTACAGCATTCAGTATTGCGACCCGCGCCGGCCGGCGACCTATATCCGCGGCACGGGCAATCGCAGGCGCTGGGAGATCACCGTGCATCCGGACGAGGACACCCAAGCTGTCACGCAGCCGGCGAAGATCTGGGAGCTGCTGTCGCAGTGGATTAGGCCCGACGAGGCCGAGATCGAGCGCGCAGCCGTCTACACCTTTCATTCGGCCATCGCGAAACAATGGCGAAATGGGCGGCTGCTGCTTGCCGGAGACTCCGCGCATCAGACCCCGCCGTTCCTGGGACAGGGCATGTGCGCGGGTATTCGCGACGTTGCCAATCTCGCCTGGAAGCTCGGCGACATCATTGCCGGGCGCGCAGATGCGAACCTGCTCGACACTTATCAAAGCGAGCGCTCGCCCCATGTTCGCGAATTCATCGAGCTTGCGATCCGCTTGGGCGGCGTGATCAACACCAAGGCGATCGAAGCGGGCCTCGCCGCCGGTGAGGCGCGCAAGGACGCACCGGTCAAGCTGGACGTTCGCAAGCCCCTGCTCGGCCCCGGGCTTGCGATCGACGACCTCCCATTGGCTGGCCATCTCGCGCCGCAATTTACGCTCGCCGATGGCCGCCGAAGCGACGATCGAACCGGTTATGCCAATGTCCTGCTCGTCGATAAGGCCGCGACACTTTCGCAACCCGCCCGCACGGCGCTCGCCCAAGCAGGAATAGAAGTGCTGACCGGCAACGAGGCCGCCGATCTCGGGCGCTGGCTTCGCGAGCACGACATCAAAGCCGCGCTGATCCGCCCCGACCGCTACGTGCGCGGCGCGGCCAGAAGCGAAGAGGAGTTCGACCTGTTGATCGCAGCTATCTGCCCTCTTGCTCATGTGCCGACCGCTGCCTGATCAACTCCAACACCCAAGGACCTTTGATGAAACTGCTCTCATTCGTCGTACAAGGCCGGCCTGGCTACGGAGCCGTGAAGGACAACGGCGTCGTCGACCTCGGTGCGCGGCTCGCTGCCGAAGGCTGCACGACGCTGCGCCAGCTGCTCGAAGCAAATCGGCTGGCTGACGCGGCCAGACTGGTGGCGTCGGCGCGTCCCGATCACGCCCTGGACGAGATCATCTTCGCGCCCGTTATTCCCGATCCCGGCAAGATCATCTGTGTCGGCCTCAACTATCGTGATCATGTCGCAGAGACCGGCCGCACCGTCACCGAAAAGCCGGCACTGTTCGCGCGCTTTGCATGCAGCCAGGTCGGACATCTGCGGCCGCTACTAAAACCGAGAGTCAGCGACGATTTCGACTATGAGGGCGAACTCGCCGCCGTCATCGGCAAGACTGGCCGCCACATTCCAGCAAGCCGCGCGCTCGAGCATGTCGCAGGTTACGCCTGCTACAACGAGGGCAGCGTCCGGGACTGGCAGCGCCACACCAGCCAGTTCCTTGCGGGCAAGACGTTTGCCGAAAGCGGCAGTTTTGGTCCCTGGCTGGTGACGACGGACGAAATCCCCGATCCTTCAGAGCTCACGCTACAGACGCGGCTCAACGGCGCGATCGTACAGAACACGACCACTGATCTCATGATCACGCCGGTGCCCGAGCTGATCGCCTACATCTCGACCATCTGCCCGCTCGCGCCCGGCGACGTCATCGTCACTGGCACGCCGGGAGGCGTCGGCCTGAAGCGCACGCCGCCGCTGTGGATGCGTCCCGGCGACACGGTTGAAGTGGAAATTTCCGGCATCGGCACGCTCCGCAACACGGTGATCGCGGAACCCGCGTAGGGCGCGGGCCCCACTCCAAAACAGCACAGAAACAACATAACGCTCCGAGGAAACGACATGGCCAGCTACCGCACCAAATTCGGCGCCACATTGCTAATCACTCTCATTCTCACGGCTCCGGCCGCGCACGCCGAGATCAAGGGTGACGCCATCCGTATCGGCGTGCTCACCGACATGAACGGCATCTTCGCAACCGCCATGGGAGCGGGCTCGGCCGAAGCGGCGCGAATGGCGACCGAAGAGTTCGGCGGCAAGATCGGCGGCAAGCCGATCGAGATTTTGCAGGCCGACCATCAGAACAAGCCGGACATTGCAGCATCGCTCGCCCGCAAATGGTTCAATGACGGCGTCCAGGCGATAGCGGATGGCGGCAGCTCGGGCGCATCACTCGCGGTGCAAGAGCTCGTACGCGCCAATGGCAGGATCTTTCTGATCTCCGGCGCCGGCGCCAACCAGCTCACCGACGAGGCCTGCGCGCCGACCAGCGTACAATGGACGCACGACGCCTACTCCACCGCGACCGCCGTGGTGTCGGGCATCATGCAGTCCGGCAAGGAGCCCTGGTTCTTCATCACCGGCGACTACGCCTTCGGACATTCGATCGAGGCGACCGCGCGGGCGCGGATCGTGGAGCTGGGCGGCACCGTCGCCGGCAGCGTCAAGGCACAGTTGGGGACGCCGGACTACAGTTCTTTCCTGCTGCAGGCGCAGTCGTCAGGCGCAAAGATTTTGGCGATCAATGTCGCCGGCGACAACGCCACCGCCATCAAGCAGGCGGAGGAATTCGGGCTTGTTGCCCAAGGCATGAAGATCGTGCCGATGTCCTTCCAGAATGTCGACATCCATGCTGTTGGGCTGAAGGCGACGCGCGGCGATCTGATTCTCACCAGCTTCTTCGAGGACGTCTCCCCCGCTGCGCGCCGCTTCTCCGATGCCTTCTATGCGCGCCGCAACGCGATGCCCTCGCAAATCCAAGCCGGCGTCTATTCAGCCGTGCGTCACTATTTGCAGGCGGTGAAGGACACCGGGTCGGACGACGGCGCGACTGTCATGGCGAAGATGAAGGCCACGCCGGTCTCGGACGCTTACACCCAAAATGGCCGGATCCGCGAGGATCAGCGCATGGTGCACGATCTCTATCTGGTTCAGGTCAAGACGCCGGATGAATCCAAGGGACCGTGGGATTTCGTGAAACTCGTCGCGACGATTCCGCCCGACCAAGCGTTCCGCCCGCTCGACCGCAGCAAATGCAGTCTCGTGAAATGATAACAGGCACACTCACGTTCCGCCCGTCGCCGCGGCTTTCGGCACGGCTGCTAGGAAAACCGTGAATACGGTAGATTTGATCTTCTCATCCACGCTCCTTCTTCGAGCGCAGTGCACGGATCCGAACGTCCGCTTTGCGCCAAGACCAGTCATTCGCGGATCAGATGTTATGGAAGAAGTCGGTCAGTGGCCGACACGGATGTGACATCAACAAAACCTGGCGGGAGCCTAAATCTGCGGCTAGCGTCTGTTCGTACCTTTCGTCGGCCAGGGGACGCGAGAAGGTTGCGGTCCTAGGGCTATCACCAATTTCAGCTGGTTGCGCCTCATCGCGCTTGCGTCCAGGTTATTCGGCTGTCAGAATACTACTTCTGGTAATATCTTGCGAATTTTTTCGGAGGCGACAAATGCATGCATTAGATCGCGCCAAAACCAGTTCATAGGCCGCCGTCCGCACAAAAAAATAATACTGCCGCGTACAAGTCGTGCGACGGGATCATTCGCTGAATTTATGTGTCGCGCCGTCAATTCTCGGAACCAAAGTCATGTACAACCGAAGAGTCTTTCTGGCGAACGCCGGCGCAGCACTGATCAGCGCCCCCAGCCTTTTGCGTGCCCAAACAAGCAAGAAGCTGCGTATTGTCGTGGTCGCCAATCGTTACCACGAGGCGGATGGCCTCATGGCCGCAATGACAAATCAAATGAAACAAAATCCGTACCTGAGTTATCCCTACAAGGTCGCCGCCTCCAAGGATCCGGCTTACCCGCCACCTCCGCAGAATAGCACAGAGCCGCGCTGCCTAATCGACGTACGCAATGCCACGTCCGGGAACGCCGCCGTGGCAACGGTGGAGATTTGGTGTATCGACGATCTCGCCAGTGTCAAAGGGGAGAGTGCGGCCAAGGTAGCCGCTATGGCGGCAATAACGAAGTATGGTCAGGTGCCGGATGGGGTGATTGCGTTTGGTACGGCTGGCTATCCGGGAGCTGCCTCAAACAATGGATGCGCAACAATCGGTGGAACGATTTTCATTCATGACGCTGCAAAAGATGTGGACGGAGCTCAAGGCGGCAATTGGGGATGGCCGAACAAGATGGAGAAGCTCATTCCAAGCAAGACGCCCGTATCGTTTTTCACAAACGTGGCGTCCGACCAAAAGATGCTGGACGCCATTACGGGCGAGATGATTCCTCCACCGAACCGTCCCGCCGGCTTCCTTCAATTGCTCATAGCACCCGATGGTGTCGGTATCAGTTCGGTAAATATCCCCTCTCTTTCGGGCGGAGGCGCCGGAGCTGCGTATTGCGGCATCGACACGAAGGCAATCGGGCTCGCAAAGGCGGCAGGCGCCACCAACATAAGCTCCGTTGAAACGACCCACGGGGTCATTCGTTCAATGTGGGAGAAAGATGATCCAGCCTTCATCTACGTTACGGCGATACCAAATCGCGTTTGCCACTTTCCCGACGAAGCATCATCCATCTATAGGCAGGAGTTTCCTTCCTCCCACAATGCCGGCATCGCATTGAAGTATGCGCTCCCCGGATTTGTGAAAGCGATCGCGTCCTAGCGATGCGGTCTGTCCGGCGGGCGTAACGGGCTTGGGGGAGCGTTCCTCCTGATGAACTCACGTCGCAGGCAGCGACCATGGCAGCAAGATTCGGCAAATTGGTGTTATGGAATGGGTCGGCCATTGGCCGACACTGAGACGGGCCAACTGCATGAACCCCGGCGCCTGAGCACCCCGACCTATGACGAAGGCGCCAGTGAAAACTCTGTCTCTAGTAGTGTGCGAACTGCGGCCGCCGTGCTGAATCCATTCGCAACCAAAATATCGGCGATATCTTTGCCGCTGAGAAATACGATCGGATGGCGATCCTCGCGCACCTCTTCATAGGCTTGGCGCGCAATTACCGATGTGGTTACGAGCACCCCGAACTGCCGGTGGCGTATGCGAGAGATCAAGCGTGAAACTTCCCGAACACCCACGGTATTGATAGTCGCTTCATCTAACCCAGGTTGGTAACACTTGGCTTCTAGCGAAAATTCGGCATAGACCGGATCGTCTGCCAGGCCGAGCAAGTATCGCCCGACCGCGTCACGGCCGCCGTCAACGCTGCCCCGCGTGATGGTGTCGACGATTACACGCGGATCGTGCATTTGAAAGATGCGAGCAGCGAACGCCTCGAATGCAATTGGCGCCTGCTCGAAATATTCGAATACGACTCGCAATATATCTGCCTTCGTGGCGCTATCGGGCCGCTGCTGATCGACACTCCTGATCGATGTCGTACTCTCTGACGCCAGGGCTTGCGCGCGTCCTGTTTTCACCCAACTCTGCCAAGCGGGCGGCGCCGAGGCCAAGCTGGCATTATTCCCGTTGCTCAGCTCCTGCAGCCACGAACGCGCGACGACTGACGCGTTCAATACAGTGAAGACGGCGCGGTAATTCTGAAAGCGCTGCCCTTCCGCGGTTCTCCAGACGGCAACGAGATCAGCCGTCGATGGGAGACCTGTAAACCCAGGCACCGCCAGCCCTTTGAATTGCACCGATCGGCTGCTGCGAGGCGTCGGATACTTCTTGAAGATAAGGAAAGGTGGGATTTTCTCGCGCATCGGGGGCGATGTGTGCAGGAGCTCAAAAGTCCGCCTCAGGATCCTGTTGCCGCCACGCTGGGTATCATGGAGTTCATGTCCTGGCTTCTTGTTGTCGCCGAAGTAAACGAACTGACCCGTATTCAAGTCCAGCGTATCAGGCCAATCCTGATCTTCACCGCTGGTATACAGAACGACGAGCGTTCTATCCTCACCGCGGCCGGCGGCTCGAAAGCCGCCCTGGTTCCCAACCCCTTGCAAAACCTTTGAAATAGGATCGTCGGCGGCGTTCCCGCTCCTACCGCCCTCATATACGGCGTCGATGATGAGGTCTGATGAAGACAACAGCTCGCTGGGAATAATGCGCATTGCTTCCACCTGGCGCTAGCACGCGGGCTACTTTAAAGGCGACATTGACGCCTGCGCCAAGACCCTCGGCGCCGCACCCCGCAATCAACGGTCGATACCATGTCGTTGGAAAACATCAATCTGGCAGAAATGGCTGAGACGCTAGCTCGGTCGCCCGACTATCGCGTTCTCCGCAAGCTGGTCCCGAGAGACGAGTTTGCACCCCGCGAAGGACAGGAGACTAGGACGGGCATTTTGCTCGATGTCGAAACCACCGGCCTGAATACCTCGCAAGACGAAGTTATAGAGCTTGCGATGGTCAAATTCACCTATCTGCCGGACGATAGAATGGCAGCTGTCACGGGCGTGTTTTCGTCATTCAACGAGCCATCGATCCCGATACCGGAAGAAGTGGTCGAGCTCACGCACATCACCGACGAAATGGTGGCGGGACATCGCATTGACCCGGATGCCGTCGCTTCCTTTGTCTCGAATGCGGCTCTAACCATCGCCCACAATGCCAACTTCGACCGAAAGTTTGCGGAGCGCTACTGGCCAGTGTTCGAACGCAAACCTTGGGCATGCTCGGCGACCGAGGTGGAATGGCGCAAACACGGCTTTGACGGATCGCGGCTTGGATATCTGTTAGCAGGCGTAGGCTTGTTCCACCAAGCGCATCGCGCCGTCGACGATTGCAGGGCTTTGATGGAAATCCTGGCATCCGATGTTCCCAAGCTGAACCGATCCGCCTTTGCAATCCTGCTTGAACGGGCCCGCCGCAAGACCGTTCGTATTTGGGCCGAACAGGCTCCATTCGAACTGAAGGACACGCTGAAGAAGCGCGGCTATCGATGGAGCGATGGCTCCGACGGAAGGCCGCGCTCCTGGTACGTTGATGTGGATGAGGCCAATCAGACAGCAGAGATCGAGTTCTTGCGAACGGAGGTTTATCTGCGGGAGATTGATCCGCGCATCCAGTTCATGAGCGCGATGAATAGGTTTTCGTGCAGATTGTGATCTCTGTGCTCGTGCGGTCGCCCGACCCTCCCCCTACCTAATTTCGCGACAATTTTTCCAAGCTACGACTCGGCAATCACCGCTCGGAAAAATAATAGGTGAAAAATGCCAGCAACGACCCTTTCAAACCCGAGCAAAGCAACACCCTCTCATTTCAAGATACTGAAACTCCTATTGTTTTTGCTTTCAAGCAGTTGAGCGACGTCGAACAGCTGTCAACTAACCAGATGAAAAAGTGCGTGCAGCAGAAAAAAATCCCTGAATGAGGGAGCCACCGGTCCGCGCTGCTCTGCTTGGTAGAGATTTGACCTACCCCCCGCCCCCTGGCTCCTCTTCGTATTCATCCATTCTCAATTGAAGGAGTGGAAGCTCGTTGACCGGTGGAGCTGATATGCGGCTACGGCTGGCTGGGGTGAAGCCAAACTCGGTTGCTACGCGCAGCATGATCTCAGCCTGCCTATTCGCAATCGCCAGGTATGGGGACTGAATCGGATAGCCTGTCGGCGATTTCACCATGGTCCCGAATTTCTGAACCTGTTCCATCGCTTCCGCCCAAAGCGCGTACGCTCCGCAATAGGCAGCCAAGGCGCCGCGATCGAGATGCGTTACCAGGTCGAGCTTTACGAGTTCGGCGCTGAGACGTTCCCATTCCCGCCTTGCGAGCGGACTCAGCTCAGCCGGACATTCAGGAAGCGCGGGCTCAGGCCGCGGCTCGTGCGGATTCAGCGGGCGCTTGCCGGGATTGCCAGTCAATACCTTGATCCTTGTTGGTGTGGGGCGACGGCCGCGCATCACGACGCTTCCTCGCTCGATTGGGCTTCTGGGCAAAGGGCATCGAAGCTCAGGCCATCGCTTGCGCGGACTGCTTCCTCACCGGTGAAGGCTTGCCAACGCCGAATGGCGAGGTCAACGAAGAGAGGATCAATCTCGATGCCAAGGCAGGCGCGCCCGCAGGACTGCGCAGCAATTAGGGTGGTACCGCTACCAAGGAAGGGTTCGTAGATCGCCTGCCCGGGAATGGAATTGTTCAGCATGGGCCTGCGCATGCACTCCACGGGCTTCTGGGTCGCGTGCTCGGTTTTGGCGTCCTGTCCGCCGCTGCCGATTGTCCAGAGCGTGGTTTGCTTTCGGTCTCCTGTCCAGTTGCCCTTCTTTCGTACTGCGTACCAGCAGGGCTCGTGTTGCCAGTGATAGTCGCCCTGACTCATCACCAGCCTCTCCTTGGCCCAAATGATCTGGGCCCGAATAGTAAACCCGCTCTTGGCGAGGCTCTCGGCAACAATGGTCGACCGAAGCGCTCCATGCCAGACATAAGCGATCTCGCCTTGGAAGATATCCCAGGTCGGCGTCCAGTCAGCGATCTCGTCGTTTTTGATTTTGTTCTTTCGGGCCGAATTGCTGACGCCACGACGGTGACGCCATTCTGGATCGTATTGCACGCCGTAAGGAGGGTCCGTAACCATGAGCTGCGGAACAGTGCCAGCAAAGAGCGCCTCCACCAGCTTTTCATCCCTGCTGTCACCGCATGCAATCCGATGTGGCCCGAGTTGCCAAATGTCGCCCGGCCGCGAAATCGCGACCTCGGCGACTTCAGGTATCTGGTCCTCGTCGGTAAGACCGCCTTGCACCGATGAGAAGGCAAACGCCAATTCTTTTGTAGTAAAGCCGAGCGCCGAAAGATTGGCTCCCATGGCCGACAGATCAGCAAGCTCAAGGCTGAGCATTTGATTATCCCAGCCGGCGTTCATGGCGATCCTGTTGTCGGCGAGAACCAATTGCCGGCGGTTCAAATCCGACAGCGGCAATACGACCACCGGCACCTCTGAGAGCCCCAGCTTTCGTGCGGCAGCAAGCCGACCGTGCCCGGCAACTATGTCTCCCGCTGAACTGACTTGGATTGGATTTGAGAATCCGAACGATCTGATGCTGCCGGCGATTTCCGCAACCTGAGTCTCGCTGTGCGTTCGAGCATTCCGCGCGTAGGGGATCAGCCTATCGATGGGCCAGTATTCGATTTGCAGCCGTTGCAAATCGTCGTCTGTCGCTTTGCATTCCACTGTCCCGGTCAAGTGACTATCGTTTCCATCAACAGCCATGCCCACCCCCTCTCTCCGTAATTTCACGATACTTTCACCAGCCCACTGAGAAAAAAAATAATTCGGAAACTCCCGAAAAGATGCGCGTTGCGGGGCCACCGGTCCGCCAGGGCAGAGTGGTCAAGATTTGACCACCCCCCTTGGGGCGACGGTGATGACGTCCGGCAGTACACAACGCCTGTCATGCCGAAGTCCTCGTACCCGCCGCGCGCGAGAGCTCTACCGCCTGCATCGCATCTGTAAGCGACCTACGCATACGAGCTATTTCGCTGTCACTAAGGTCCCCGTTGCGTTCTCGCCCGGTCCAATAGTTCAACTGCGCCTCGCCAATCATGCCCAACATGGTCCAACCGAAGGCCACGTCACCACGTCCTAGTCGATGCGCCAGTCTCGTTTGGGTTACCTCTGGCCGCTCGGTACGAGGGATCTCTTCCTTGCCGAGCCCTGCCGTTCTCACGGCACGCGGCGAGGGCTTGTGATCTTCCGCCGCCCCTTTGTTTGATGCTGTTACTTGTTTTGAATCAGTCTTTGTTGAATTCTCATTCCTTACTAGTGCTCCCTGATTTGCCGTATCCGGGTGAGCCGCGTCCGGACGGGCCGCGTCCGGCAAACCAGCGCTCGGTGAAGATGCAACATCCCGAACGTAGTAGGTTACGGGTTTAAATGCGCCGTGCTCGCGTACCTGCCGACGCACAATGTAGCCAGCCTTGATGCATTCGTTGATGATGCGGTATAGCCGGTCCCTCCCAACCCTTAGTTTTCGTGCTACCTGCGTCAGGTGAACGCGCCAATTGGGGGGGCGCGACAGCAAGTAGCCAAGCGTGCCTTTGGCCTCGACGCTCAGATTGTTGTCGTCCCAAATCTTGTTGGACAGGACCGAAAAGCCTGACTTGTGCCGCTCGCGGATGATGTATTGCTCCGCCATCAATCGACTTGTCCTAGGCTGACTGCTTTCTCACTGACTTCAAAAACCATGCCGAAATCGCATCGATCTGTGTTGCGACTGAAGCGGTTGATGACGAACTCTTCCGCACCGAACAAGCCTTCGCACGGACTGGTCGACTTGTGAGTAGCAAGTGTATCTGAGGGACCGGTCAGCATTGCTTCGATCCGATTCGTCGTTGGCAAGATCAAACGACAAAGGACGGCAATCCGAAATTGTGAAGATCGTTCCTTTTGGTTGAATAGCGCTATTTTATGCTGAGTCTGACACGATTACCTTGGATGAACGAATCAGAGCTACGAGCTGCGTGCCATGGACAGACTTCGGCCATTCCGACCAATCGATTATCTCAATCAACGCGAGCTCAAGGTATTGCGGAGGGTCGCCGCATCCGGGAGTGAGTTGGCGCCGGCGGCCGCACTGCATTTTTGCGCTACGTACAAGGCTGACGTTCCAGAATGGCTAACCGGTTTGGCTGCTCGTGGCTATTGCGAACACCTCAATTCAAACCGCCCCAAGAAGCGTGGTCGTTCGTCTGGACCAATAGAGCGCTATCGCCAGGATATGATTGATTACATGCGCTGGGATACGGTCAGATCCACACGTGATAAGCAGAAAGATTGCCCCGAAAGCCTTGCGATTCTTGAGACAAATTCGAACCGTTGCCCTTACATAAAAGACTATAACAAGCTGCTCAGGTGGTACGGGCACGATTGGCTTCGGGCGTACGAATGCGCTTCCATGTTCCTGAGAGGCACTCCCGCCTTTGGAGGGCCGGATGCGATGAAGGCGAGCTATTGTCGCGTTGAGCACGCGAGCAACCCGTTGCGATACTTCTTGTTCCAGCCCGAATTTCTCGAAAGCGTTGGGCTTGAGCATCCCAGCCGTTGGGGCTGGTCTACAAAATGCACGCCGTTGTATAACCTGACGCTCTAGTTGGCCCCAGTCATTCTCCTTGGCACCGGCGAATCTTGATTGCCAAGGAGAACAAGTATGTCTTCCGAGCAACGTCCCCGGCTGCGGGCACTCGAAGCCGCCAAATACCTCCGCGTCAGCCGCTCGACATTGGCCAAGTGGCGCATGTCCGGCATCGGCCCACCCTTTCATCGGTGCGGGCCACGATTGATCTATTACTTCCAGCATGAAATCGACGCTTGGCTTGCCGCATGTGACGGTCACTCAGGCTCAATATGAGCGAGCACCCGGGCACAGAGCCAAGTTATCAGGAGGAAGCCGCTGATCGGCTGAGCGAAATCGCCGAGATTCTGGCCGCCGGCTTTATGCGTCTGGAAGCCTGTAAGTCCAGTCGAAAACCGGCCGAATTCGGAGAAAGTTCGCTTCACTTCACGGTCGACCAGAGCGGTGATGGGCCACCCTGCTCTGCGGAGAATTCTCCATGACGGATAGTGTTTTGGCCCAATTGGCCGCCCTAAAGGGCGCGCCGGCACCCGCCCTGAAGGCCAAATGGCGCGCATTGTTCGACACGGAGCCGCCGCCCTACAATAGGCGCTTCCTGGAGAGCCGGCTGGCTTACCGTATTCAGGAATTGGCCCACGGTGGCTTAAAAAAGGAGACCGTCGAACGGCTGCGGGTTCTGGGCAAGCAGTATGACGGCAAGCCAGGCGCCAAGCCCAAGCCCCACGGTCCGCGCCTGCCGATAGCTGGAACCCGGTTGATTCGGGAATGGCAGGGGGTCGAGCACCGCGTCACCGTGCGCAGCGACGATTTTGAATATCAGGGGCGGCCATACAAATCGCTCTCCGCCATCGCCCGTGAGATCACGGGTGTACGTTGGAACGGCTGGGTATTCTTCGGACTGAAGAACTCGCGGGGTGCGCCATGATGCACACGCAGCGAGCAAAGGGTGCCGGTGCTCACTCTCCGTCGCACCAGCCGTCAGTGCGAAAACTTCGCTGCGCCGTCTATACCCGCAAGTCGACCGAGGAAGGGCTTGAGATGGAGTTCAACTCCCTCGACGCCCAGCGGGAAGCCTGCGAGGCCTACGTCACCAGCCAGCGCGCCGAAGGTTGGCTTCTTGCACCCGATCGATACGACGATGGTGGCTTCTCGGGTGGCACCCTGGAGCGTCCCGCACTGAAGCGGCTGCGCGCCGATATAGAGGTCGGCAAGGTGGACGTCGTCGTGGTCTACAAGATCGACCGTCTGTCCCGGTCGCTGATGGACTTTTCCCGGTTGGTCGAACTTTTCGATCAACACAAAGTCACGTTTGTTTCGGTAACACAGTCCTTCAACACCACGACGTCCATGGGCCGATTGACGCTGAACATCCTGCTGTCCTTTGCCCAGTTCGAACGTGAGGTGATTGGCGAGCGCATCCGCGATAAGTTCGCGGCGTCACGCAAGCGGGGTATGTGGATGGGCGGCTGGGCACCGCTCGGCTACGAGGTCAGGGATCGCAAGCTGGTTGTCAATGAGGCTGATGCCAGGCTCGTCCGCTCGATCTTTCAGCGCTTCCTCAAGATCGGTTCCGCCACCACGCTGGCGCGGCAGTTGATCGCGGAAGACATCCGCAACAAATACGGCAAGCCGATCGACAAGGGCATACTCTACAAGATGCTCAACAATCCCGTTTATATCGGCGTGGCCGTGCACAAGGGCGTCTCTTACCCAGGCGAGCACGTCGGCATCATCGATCGGAAGCTCTGGGACAAAATCCAGGCCCGGCTCCAGGAAAGCCCCCGCAAACGGGCGGCTGCCACGCGGGCACAAACACCTTCCTTGTTGAAGGGACTCATCTTTGGCCCGACCGGGATCGTCATGTCGCCGACACACACACGGAAGAACGGCAGGCTGTATCGCTACTATCTCAGCCAGACGGTCCTGAAGCAGGGGTCAGACGGCTGTCCCGTTGCCCGTGTTCCAGCTGCCGAGATCGAGAGGATCGTGATCGACCAGGTCCGTGGTCTGCTTCTCTCCCCCGAGGTCATCGTCCAAACTTGGCGCATTGCCCGCAAATCCATCAAGGGCTTGACCGAGTCTGACGTCCGCAGTTCGTTGCTGGAATTCGATCCGCTTTGGAACGAACTCTTCCCAACCGAGCAATCCCGCATCATCGAACTGCTCGTCGAGCGAGTTGATGTCCGCGCTGATCGCGTTGATCTCAATCTCCGGATCGCTGGAGTGACTTCGCTACTTGGCGAGTTGACTGGCAATTCCATCAACCGGCAGGATGCCGCATGACAACCCACGCCCAGGCAAGTAAGGCCAAAATCAGCAAGGACGGTCTCACGGCGACGGTGAGCATCGCCGTAAACTTTATCCAGCGCGGTGGCCGCAAGCAGATCCTGTCACCTGCGGGAACGGCGCCGTGGTCCCCCGCGCCGCGCCTCGACAGCGCCCTGGTTAAGGCCGTCGTTCGCGCGCATCGCTGGCGGCAAATGCTCGAAAGCGGCGAGTACGCATCCTCCGCAGAACTGGCCAAGGCGGAAAAGGTCAACGATTCCTATCTGAGCCGGATCCTGCGGCTGACCTTGATCGCGCCCGATATCACCGAGGCGATCCTGAGCGGACGCCAACCCAGCACGCTTCAGCTCGATGATCTGCTCAAGCCTCTGCCGGCGGAGTGGGAAAGACAGCGCTCCAAGCTGCGGGTTCGGCAGTAGCCGAATATCAGGGCCGGATTCGCCGATCCATTGTTATGGAATTTCGGCGTCGGGTTATCACCAAAAGCGAACGGCTCCGAACTCGGCATTTAATCCGAGGCGAGTCCTAATTAAGCCCTGATTTCTGTTGCGTGGAATCGATTCGTGTAATTTGTTCGTATCTAGTCAGTAATGGCCTTGGCTGGCACCCACCCCATACTCGAAGGCCGCCTTTCGAGTAAAGATTTTGTGGTCGCAATGCGAGCTCAACCCCAGCTCCCACAAAGACACTCGGCACATAAGCTTGAATCGCTGTCGAGAGAGAGATTTCGATCTCTTTTTCGGGAGCCGCTGTTTCTCGTTCGAGATGAGCCTGCTCCCGACTATGGAGTCGACCTTTCTATTGAGGCACTGATTGACAACGGCAAAAGTCCAACAAACATCCGCTGCTTTGTGCAACTCAAGGCGACCGACCAACGCCCAGCACCCAGTGGAGGGTACCGGATCAATGTAAAAGCAAGCAATATACGCTATCTGACAAATTCGCACTCTTCGTTTTTTGCTTTATACGCGGCGTCCGCTGGTCGATTTTATTACCGCTCGGCGCTGGATGTCTTTGAGGCCCTCCAAGATTACGGGGCGATGCCATCGTACAAGAAATATCTGTCCCTCTCGTTCGTCGAAGAACTAACCAAGGAACGCGTTGCACAGATTCACACTCAGATGATTGCGTTTGCCAAAAGTGTAAAGGAGGCCGAGCGGCTCTTCGCCAGCAAAGAGTTCGGTGAGGTGATAATTGGTCAATACGAAGATCGGTCAGACTCCTCCAAAATTAGCGGGGTGCATGCCTACAGAGTGGACGAATTTGGCAATCAAATAAGAATGGAGCACGAAATTTGGGTGCTCCATAATGGGCCTATACCTGTCGGCTTTGAGGTGTTTCATAAGAACGGCGTCACTCTTGACAACAGAAATTCAAACATTGGTCTTCGCCCAATAGAGCCGAGAAGGTTCCGGTTAGGAATTTTTCCATCCAGGGAAGAAAACATCGGTGCACGGAACATTCTTGAAGCAATGGTCCGTGGCGAAAAGGCCGCGTTCGAAAAATCCGACCCGCCAGAACCGATCTTATTTTGGAGAGTCATTAGAGAATTGCAAGATCAAGGCTTGTCTATGATGCAAGAGGACGTGGAAGCTTATAAAGTACGTTGTATCGAATATCTGCGCATGGATTTGATACCAGGGCCCGAAGGTATTGGATCGCAGTTAGAATAGAGCACACATACCTCGCGCAAGCGTGCCCATTGCCGCTTCCGGCAGATTGTGGCCGCCTGCCAACATGGCAACACGATCTGGCTTCAAGATCCGGCTTCGCGAACGCATTGACAACCACAACCACCCCGAGCACGATCGCGACCTTGTGAAAGGAACACGGAAACCGCGATAAATGGGTAAATCCTCCAAGATCAAGATAATGATATCGAGCCGGTGCAACGACATGTTCCCGCTCTCCTCCAAGTCGCAAGTAAGGCTGAGCGATCTACGTACCAAGATAAAGAAGGAGATTGAAGGCACCACCGTGCTGGGCAGCCGGCCGTTTGAGGTGTGGATTAACGAAGATGCCGCCGAAAGCGCAGAGCTCGATGCTTGGGACGAGTGCATGCGACAAGCCCGCGAATGCGACATTTTCGTCGTTCTCTTCAACGGAAACGCGGGTTGGACGGGAACCGGCGAGAACGCCTCGATCGGAATCTGTCACGCCGAGTTCTTGACGGCCTACGCGCGCGCTCCGGCCAAGGTCTTTCTCATCGACATCTTTGAACGGCGAGCCCCCAGCGCCCCGAAAAAGCCCGCCGACGTCAATTTCCAAAAACGCCTCGAACGGGAGAATAGGTTCGGCTCGTCGGCTACGGACGTGCCTTCGCTGGAGGAGGCCATTCGCTCGCGGATCGTGAGCGCAACGGTAAAACTCGTACAGCAGGGCGTGGCCGACGCCAACCGCGGCAAGGGATATCTGGGACCAGCGCTTGACTGGAATAGGATGCCTTACCCTCAGCGAAGCGCCGCGATGGTGGCCGCTGCGGGCGCTGCGTTGGGTTCAACGAACCCCATCAAGGACGGTAACTTCTGCATCGTCACGATCGAGAAGAAGAGGATCCTCTTCAGGGTCGGCGCGGTGCCGGATTCTATGTCTGTTGCGACCGCACGCGAAATGGTTGGCCAACCCCACCTGCGAGACGACACCGCCGCCGCCAGGGTCGCGCGGTTGGACGGTGGTCCAGTTCATCTAATCGCGTGCCACAAGGGGGTGACTGGAACGCAAGCACAGCGCATGCTGGGATTTCCCGACGCGACCGTCGTCGCGGCGCCCTTCGGGGTCTACGTGCTGGATCCGGTGCAGGCCATCCAGATCGTGCTACTTGCTAATTGCAAGGACGAAGGCGCCACACGGCACAACGTGCAACGCTTCATGGACTGGTTGCCCCAATCCGAACAAGGCGAACCTCTCGCCAAGTTCGCTAGCAAGCGCAAAGACCTCGTGGCATTGCTCTCTACACAGCCCTAACCTTGCAAGCGCGGCTCGCATCGTCGTTCGCTCCATCGACGGCCGACATTCGCCAATCGAACGTTATGGAACATAGCGGCTGACTGATAAGCTTCGTGTAATTTCCTTATCAGTTGAACAACTTAATCCATTTGCGGCCAAAGCTTTTCAAGGCTTGACTGACTTCGTCTGCAATCAAGGCGGATATCTAACTTACGAAATGAAATGCCAAGCATGTTTGCAGCGCTCGCTCGGCCGACAAGCTCTATCAGTCGATATGCAACCATTTCCTTTTCTTGCGCATCCCATTCCTTGCGCTGACGGCGAATATAAATCCAGACACGCAAACGATCTTCGTCGCCAAGCAATCGATCCGTTACTTCGATGGGTATTTGACGGAATTCACTTTTGCCTTCTACAAGTACCTTGTAATTGGCCCATCGGTGCTCACCGTCGATAATGCGAAAGCATCCATCTTGATCGGAAAGAGGCTCAACAAGCAGCGGTTCAAAAATTCCCTTGTTATCGACAATCTGCCTTTGTAATTCTTCATCTTCTTTGGGGCCAATGCGCGGCTGAAGCGAGGGCGCAATCATCGGATCAGCGACAGAACGTTCTGCGGAACCTCGACGGCTTCCTTTGCGCGAGTCAGGGCGACGTAGAAAAGTCGCACCTCGGCCGGATCGGGGCCACTGGTTGGCTTTCCCGGTTGGCTGCGCAGAAAATCATCCGTAAGCCGGACCGTGCTCCATTCGCGACCCTTTGCTTTGTGAGCGGTCGAAATAGTCAGGTCACTTCGCTCTTCGTCGACGGTGCGATTGAGAGCCCATATCAATTGACGCTCTCCACGACCCTCGACCAGGTTCACAAATGACAGCAGGTGATCCCCCTCACCGCTTTTGGCAAATTCGACGACTTGCTCCCACTTGTCGAAGCCGAAGAAGTCCGGGACCGTGCTCTGTTTGCCCTCCTTCAGGTCCTGCACGCCGCGCAGCATTTCCATCAACTCATCGGTACCGCCGACAAGATGAGGCTTCTTGCCTTCATCCAGGCATTCGATGATTGCGGCAATGGTGGAGGCGTTGGTGCGCGCCAGTATGGTTCGCGGCTCAACGCTTCCAACCCGGCTCTTGACCGCTACATTTCCCCTGAGCGGACGCTTTTCGCCGAGAAAGACCAAGAGCTTCGAGGCCCATTCCGCTATGGCAGGACCAAAGCGAAACGAGGTGGTGAGGTAGGTCTCGCCCTGGGTCTCGATTTTTTCCATCGCATTTACCGCGCCGCGCCACTCATAGATTTGCTGGTACTTGTCCCCCACATAGATCATTTGGGCTGGCTGCTTCCGCAGAACATCGAGCACAACCGGATTTGTATCCTGCGCCTCGTCAAGGAGAATGAAGTCGGCGGCAATCGCGGGATTGGTGAGAGCCCATAGTTTCAGGTAGCCATCGTGACCGAGCGGCATGGTGTCGGCCTCGCTCCTCATACGACCCCAGACGTGCTTAGCACCGTGCAGGGCGAACTCTGTCACAGCCCGCATAGTGGCGTCGGGAGCGGCAAGCAGCGATCCATGACGGGGAACGTGATGCGCCGCCAGTTCGGCGTCGGCGCTCTGCATATAGCGGCGCAGGGTATCGAGGATAAGATATCCCTGCGACCGTGGTTGCAGTACGTGCCGCCTATCGATGTCCCACCGCCTCAAGTTCAGCATCTCGGCAAGCTGATTTGCGTTTATCCTCTTGGTCATCTTATCGGAGTTGTTTCGATAGGCCCACGGCGTCGCCTTGAAAGCGAGTCCGTGGCTGGTCGAACAGTTCACCGTATTGGGAAATTTCTCTTTGGCATCGCGGACAATGTCGCGGTTAAACGCGATGTATTGACCGCGCCTGGATGTGCTCTGCGCCAGGAATTCGAGCGTTGAGGTCTTGCCGGTGCCGGCATAGGCGTTGATCTTCACGGAGCCGCCGCGCTGAAACTGATCGATGGCTTGCTGCTGCTCTGCTGTCGGCTTTCGCGACGGCTTACCCTTCGCGTTGGGTGGCGGCTTTTGCGTCGGCCCCGTCTTTGCGGTAGGCGGCGGTTTTGCCGCGCCCCGTTGCTCACTGCGCGGCCGCTCCGCAGTGCCTAGAAATCTCTCTGCTGCCTGAAGAAGCGATCGGGCCTTCGGAGTGGTGCGGAAGCCGAGTTCGCTGACGACTTTTTCAACTGCTGCTCTGTCGCCGCTGTCCTGGGCGCGTTCAAACTCCTCTTCAAGTTGCGCAATCGACCAACTCAAATATTGGCGCGACACCGAAAAACTCCCCCTGCAGGCCGGTCCCACATACTATCACAACTGCTTGAAGCGTCGCTACCATCGGTGGTACTCCCGACTGAGCAGGGGGGCGATGTCCAGCTACAACAAAGCATGCAAGTATTGCGGGCGCAGGATTAACCTGCGGCAGATGCCGCACGGCCAATGGGTACCTTTCGAAGGGGACCAACAGCATGTTTGCGACGAGCCGCCCCCGAAAAAGGCTGCGCCTGCTGTAAAGCCCCGCACGCCGACGCCCGCAGAACCTCCCGCGGCCCCTTTCAAGCCTCTCTATCCTGAGGTCCCGGAGGGCCCGCCCCCCAGCCCAAAGCCAGCACCACCGCGCACTGTTTCACCGGACGCGCCTGCGCCAGCTCCGCGTCCTGCGCCGGCACCGCAGCCGCCCCGCGCTGGCACGCCGACGCCGATCCGTGTCACGCCGCAACCCACGCCATCACCCGAGCCCGCGCCGCCGCGCAACGCAGGCTCGCCGGCGCAAACTGGCTCACGGCCAATGGCGCCGCAGCCTGCGCCGAGGAAAAGGCGAGGTATTGTCGAGACGTTTCTCGGTGTGATCACCGGCCTGCTCAGCTCAACATTCGGCCTAACGATCAGCGCCTTCGCGCTCTTGTCGCTGCCGCTAAACGTCATCGCGGTGATGCATATTTTCGGATGGTCCTGGTTTGGGGCTCTCGTCGGCGTGATCTTGTTTTCCTGCGTCCCCTTCGTTGGCCAGCTTGGCTTTCTCATCCTCGCGGTGATGGGGGCATATTATGTGTGGGACGCCAATTTTGACTGGCAGAAAGCGGCGTATTCCCTGACGAAGACGTTTGACATCTCGACGCTTTCAGAGGCCGAACTGGAGCGTTTCAAAACCGAAGTGGTCCGCCCCGGCTTCGAAAAGGCCTGCAAAGCGGAGGCCCTCAAGACCGCCGGCTTCGACGGAAAATTGCCCGCGCGCGCGGCAAGTCAATGCGAGTGCCTTGCGACGAATTTTGCGGCCAAGCTCACCCGCGCCGACATGATCGCCTTTGAGAAAGCGGGCCAATATCCCGATGATTTGCAGCAGCGTGTAGGAAGCGAGATTCGTCGCGCCTGCCAGAACTAAACCAACGTATTAGCTGCGCAGTTTGTGTAGAGAAGCGGCAATTGCCTCGGTGCTTTGAAAGCCATCACCAAATTGGAACTCAGTATGGTTCGCCCCGTCGAATGCAACATAGGCCGAAGTCGCTGGTTGCAGAAACTCGGCGCGAACTAAAAGGGTGAGCTTGGGTCGAAGCTGTAGGACGGCTCGGCCACGGCCTTGGATCGTTTCAGGGTCGGTCAATAGCTGAAGGTCCGCTTCACAAACTCTACGCTATCCGCTGCGGCATCAATTTTGTAACCTGAATCCAGCGGAGATCGGAACGGAGGACGTTGAGGCGTGCCGTCATCAGTCATTTGGAGTCCGATCACTAACCGCGCCTCCGCTCGTGTGAGGATGGGATCCTGTGACGCCGGTACCGCGACGCAGAGTTTAAGTGAGCAAGCTACGAGCGGCTCTTCACAAATCGACGCATATTCTGGTTGCCGACAATTCTAAAAACGGCCCACGGCGCGGTACCGATGCCCTGATAGTCCACGATGAGAGACCTCTCCAGCAAATAATAAGCGGTCGAGTTCAGACGTCGAGGCTCCCATTGATACAGCTTTGCGATTTCTTCGCAGGGATCGGGAAACTTAGGGTCGCTCATGATGTCGGCCGCCAACCGAAGTGCATCATCGGCCGTACTCCACGGTTTCCAGTAGCGATCGAACTCGGCAAACAGCGTCCCTTCCACCAAAACGTGGCCGGTCGACAGCCGGAGAAAACCAGAAAGCTCCTGGATGGCATCTTCGGTGTCTTCGACGCTGAGGCCGACTTCCTTGGCCAGCTCATCGACCTCGCAAATCGGGTCGCCGAATAAGCCGTCCTCCGATTTTTCCACGAAGTAGCGCGCGATGGCGTTGGCCGCGGCGGAATAACCGGTCTGCGATGCCCGGCTGTTTTGCACGGCCGCGGGTGCAGGCCCTCGCGGCGGTTTGCGCGTCAGCGCGTAGATATCATGGATCAACTGAGCAACATCGGCATCGGTCACAATCGACGCTGACGCAATGCCCGAAAGCAACGGCGGCAATTCGGACGCCGGCAGTTCGTGACGAACCGGAAGAAAGCGGCACTGGTCGTTCAGTTTGCGGATGAGACCCGCGTCCATTTCCTGGTTGACCCAAGGCTTGTTGATAGAGCGCGGCGTGAGCAAGACAAGAAAGTGCGTGCAGCCGCCAATTCCCTCGTCGATCTTTTGCCGTAGGCTATCGCCGGACGAGATGCACCACTTGTCCCACCACACCTCGATGCCGGCGCCCCGAAGCGCCTCGGCGACCCGCCGCGCGATGTCGATGTCTTCGGATGTATAACTGATAAAGACGTGCGGCTGGCTTTCTGGCGCTGCGCTGGGTTCACCCGCTGCCTCGAGGCCCAGCCGTTCGTTGACCAAAGCAACAAGGGCTGGCGAGCCCTCGACCTGAATCTTTAGATCGTCGAGGCTGTTGCCGCGAATGACGATGGTTGGGAATTCGCCCGTGTCTGGATCGCGAATGTTGCCGACCTTTTCGCGGATTTGATTGCGAACGCCCTCCAGCACTGACGCCATGACAGCATCCTTGAGATTGCGGGGATCAAGGTTCTTGCCACCCATTGAAAATCTAATCATTGGCACCTCTCCGCCCCGGGAATCGCTGATATACAGGTACGCCCCGTTTGGTCCCTGCGCTTGCATACCTTCCGGGCAAGCTTTTTAAGGGCCCGGTCGAGCAATAGCTCCCGGCCCATTGAGAATCCGATGGATAGCTCGGGGAATCGCCTTGTCGATGTTCCTTATCCGTTCTAACCTGCCCCTATGCCGTTGTCGCCGGAAAAAATCGCTGATCTGAGGTTGAAGCAGCTGGAGATGCTTCAGGGGGTGGTGACGCGCATGGCGGCGCAGTGCGCGACCTTGAAGAACTACTGCGTTACCATTTCGGTCGCGATCGCCGGCTTCGCCATCACCTTGCAGCGCCCCATCGTCGCCTTGCTGACGCTGGTGCCGATCCTGTCCTTTGCCTTCTTGGATGCGCGCTATCTTCAAGTCGAGCGCCGATTCCGGAAGCGATTCGACGCGGTCGCCGCAGAAGGCTGGGACACGTCGCCCACCTTCAACATGGGCAACAAGGACAACCCGGTTTCGCCATATTGGCCTGCCTTCTTCAGCTGGTCGGTGGCGGGATTCTATCTGCCGCTGGCCGTTGTGACGGTCTTGGCGGTAGCCATTGCAAGGCAGGTCTATGACAAGCTCATATGACAAGGATGCGCTGATCAGGCTGCTGCAGCGCGTCGCCCAGCCAACAAGCCCGACGTTCGGTTCTGGTCTCGCCTCACCATTCGGTTCTGGCCTCTCCTCCCCGTTCTTTGCGCCAACGCCGCCACCGTCCAATGGCGTGGCTGGCCTGCTAAGCGCCCTCGCGCCCTCGGCGCCTTCCATCGACGCGGGATCAAGTCTGCTCGGCGCCTTTGGGCTGCCGACGCCTTCGACCGCGCAGAACCCGTTCGCGCCCTTTCTCAACCCTGACCTAGTCGCCCCGCCAGTAGCGCCTCGTCGGCCCCTGCCTCGGCTCGCCGACCTTGTTGCGCCGCCTGTGGCGCCTGCAAGGCCAGCGCCGACGTACGCGCCGGCCACCATCAAGCGGAAGGGCTTTTTCTCCTTCCACTATGCCGACATCATGCGCGTCAACAACGTGCGCCAATCTTGGAAGATCGATTGCCCCGGCCGCGAGGACAAGCGCCAGTTCTTCGACCGCAGCCTGTGGGAGTCCGTCCAGCGCAAGAACCCGGAAGGCCTCAAGAACCTGATTCGCGGCGGCATGGCCCACGCCTCCGTGGTCTGCGTGCTGGTAGGCACCGAGACTTGGGCTCGGCCGTGGGTCAGGTACGAAATCGCCCGCTCCGTCATCGACAAGAAGGGCCTGCTGGCGGTCCACCTCAACAGCCTTCGGCACCATCAGCGCCAAGCCCCGGATGAACATGGAGATAATCCGCTCGACTACATGGCTGTGGGGTGCCCGAAACAGGCGGGTGTGTACTTCCTCTATGAGCGCGTGTTGCAACAGGTGGTGGAGGCTGGCCAGCTGACATGGCAATGGCGCTGGGAGAAGTACAGCAAGTACACCTTCGCCGTGCCACTGCCGAAACACATGCAGGCGAACCCGCCGAAGGTGGGCTTCGTCGTGCCACTTTCCGACGTCACGGCCATTTACGACTACGTTGCCGAGGAAGGCCACAAGAACATCGGCGCGTGGATTGACACCGCGGCGTTGCGGGCAGGCCGCTAGGCAATTGCAACCAAAGCGGAGCACATCTTTGCCCCCTCGCCGGCCGACCACCCCGCCGCCCCAGGCTCCCGTTCTGAACGCGGCGCAGGTCCGCCGCCGCATCGAGCGACTGAAGCAATGCCTCGCTGATGTGGAAGCGTTCAAGCCGGAGCAAGTGCAGAAGCGCTTCAACATCCCTGAGGTGATGACCATCGAAGCGGGCATACGGGACGCGCTGGCAGTCGCCTTTGGCCACAACACGCCGCGGTACAAGAACTTTGAAGATGCGGCCAGCCTGGACAATGGTCCGGTCACGATGCGCATGGAGCCGGCTTTTGGCCGTGGTGGGCCGATCGATTATGACGCGAGAGACGCGCACGAAGCCCGCCAGTACCTTGCCGAAGGCAAGCAGCGTTCGATCAAGATATTGCAGGGAGCCATTAGGGCGCTGGAGACCGACCTGGGGGACCTTGACGATGACAGCCAGGGTTCAGGGCTGGGCGCACCGTCTCCATCCATGGTGACTGCTGCGCGCAAGGTGTTCATTGTCCATGGCCATGACGAAGGCGTGCGCGAAGCTGTTGCGAGGTTCTTGGAGAAGATCGGATTTGAGGCCGTCATCCTGCATGAAAAGGCCAACCAGGGCCGAACCGTCATCGAGAAGGTGGAAGCCCACAGTGATGTAGGCTTCGCGGTCATCCTGCTGACCCCCGATGACGAAGGCTGCGTGAAGGGCGGAACGCCGGCACCGCGCGTGAGGCAAAACGTGCTCCTGGAGCTGGGTTACTTCATAGGCAAGCTGGGACGCCCGCGCGTTTGCACGTTGAAGGTCGGCGACCCCGAAATTCCTTCTGACTGGCGTGGCGTCATCGACGAGTCTTTCGACAGGGGCGGTGGCTGGCGGCAGACGTTGTCGAGGGAGCTGGAGGCAGCCGGCTACGAGATTGACTGGAACAAGGTTATGCGCGGTTGAAGCGTTTGGCCGGCTGCTGCCGGAATCATCAAACAGGCGACAGCACTATGGGCTATTCCAAGCGTGTCTTATTTGGTGACGATCCCGCCGATGACGAAGCGCGGCAGCGCATAGCTCAATCGACCGCAAACTACCTCGCGCCGTTCACGTTCAAGATTCCGACACGCCGGAAAAACCGGCTCAAGATCGGACAGTATTGGGACGGCGCGTGGCCGTCAATCGTCGCGGAGGCCGCCAAAGCCCTGAACATCGAAAGCGTTCAGATCAACGACCAGCGGTGTTTTAAGTCGCAAGAAGAAGCTGACTCGGTCAAAGCCCTCGCTGAACAAAATCACCAAGCGTGGGTCAAACGGTATGAGCAACCGTCCGGCTGACACGTTTCGGCGCGCGGTCATTGTGGCCTCTGCGCGGAAAATTGCCTTTCGATGATCTTTGGCCAATCAGGCATTTCGGGACAACTCGTTTCTCCGCAGACAAACGGCTCGGCGAGTTCTTCGGCGATTAGCATCTCACCTATGTTCTTGCCGTTGAGCGTCAGCCGGCCACACTTCCTGCCATAGTTGCACTTCTTGGTCCCGATGGTCTTTGTCGGGCACGAGCAAACCACCTCCGCCAAATCGAGCGGACCGTTGTGCAGCAGTTCGGTGAAGCGCTTCTTTGCGACGATGGCCAGTGCCCTCTCGTCTGGGGTCACCTTACGGCGGCGCGTCTTTATTTCCGGGGTGTCATACCCAACCAACCGATAGCGATGTCCCCCGACCTCGATGGTGTCGCCATCCACAACGGTGATGGCATCGACGCTGATGAGCTCCGCCTGGACGCGCAGCGTCGAGAAGAAAATAGCTGCAAAGATCAGCGTGAAACACTTCATGCCCCGCCCCGATTCGCCCACCAGGTTATCAACCCCGAGAGAGACATTAGCGTGGTCCTATTCCAATCCCAATCCATGGCGCCATTTGCCATGCGGATTTTCCGGACCCTTCATACGGCATGCCCTGGGCGCCGCAAACCCAATTCCCGCTTGCGCCACTGGTCGAACGGACGACCGGCCGAGGCCAAGGCGCGCGGCTTTAAGACCATCCTGGTTTATTGCGTTGGTCCACCCGACCGCGACCCGCGACCACGCTGCTGGCATTCGTCAGCGGTGCCGTTGGACCGGCTGCCAGATTGGGACTGGTACGATATCTGCGCGCATTTCAAGTGCACGAAATGCGGCAGCGTGGGATGGGTTGGTCCTCGGCCCAAACTGATCGGCTTTTGCTCGAAACCTTATCAGTCGGTCGACTGACTCCATTTGTGACCAAACTTTATCAATTAGCGAACCAACCCCGTCGAGCAAGTTTTTCACCGAAGGCCAAGCGATTTTAAGATCGCGTTAAGCCAGGCTCTTATCATGCTGCCAAATCGGCGATACCACGGCCACGCAACCGCGTCGAAATACGCTTCGCGGAATGCGTTATCTTGCGCGCGGCCGGCAAGGATTTGCTCCTTGCTCATGGCGCCTGCCCACATCACCGCGTTGTCTTTAACCCAGTAGTGCGACTGACAGGGATGATTCCAGTTGCCGATGGACGGCGAGAGAGACACCCGATCGCCGTTCACCACCAGGCTGTATTCGGCGTTGCGGAACGGCGTGACAATTTTGGTGCCGCAACCACACGCGCAGCGATGACTTGCGGTTAGGAATCGCTGGGAGATGTACAGGACGCCGTCTTCAAGTTCCTTGGGAATGAAGTCGACGTAACGGGGCTGCAGCACGTTGAACGTCACGTCCGATCCTCTTTGGTTAGTCCGTGGGTGCTGATGGTGTATAGCGAATGGTGTTCGCGACAATCGTCCGCATAGAAGCCCCTCAGCTTCTTCCACTTCGTCACCGCCAAGGCCGCGTTCGCCATGTTTAAGTCGGCAACCTGGATGTTCCGGTAGATGTCATTTTCCTGCGCCGCCCCGAAAGATACCACCTCCTCAAGATGCTGATGTTGCTCGGGCGCTGCAACGGTGAAACGGCAAATGCCGCGTAGGAAGCCTTTCTCGTCGACCGCCACGTCGATGCCGACATCGATGAACGGCACCTTCATCGCCACGAGGCCCTGCAAAATGACCTTGCGCGCCTCGGCATCGTCAATGGCGACGAAGACGAAGTCGAAGCCGGCGAGCTCCGGCAACTGCTCGGCCCGTACGTGGTAAGGGTGACGGAAAATCCCGGTCCGCATGCGGTCATAGATGCCGAAGAACCAATCAACCTTCTTGGGGGGATTTTCGATCTCGTCGGCCCGCGGGGCGCCCGGCGCCCGGAACGCGTTATGAAGCTGGAAATCGTCTCCATCGAACAGGTGTAGCTCATCGATCGGCGTTTTCGCCAGCAAATCGAGGATGTAGGAGCCGGAGCCGCCGAGCCCGATGATCGCGACGCGATTTGCCAACAGCTTCGCCGTCGCCGCACCGATACCAGCGCGCGTGGTTGCCATATCAGGGTAACGGAAGACGCGTTGCTGCGCTTCGACAACGGCCGGTACCGGCTTGTCGCTACGCGGATCGCAGCTTTTTTCGAGAACTTGGGCTTCGTGCCAAATCAACCTGATATAAGCCCAGATCTTCTCGTGATAGTCGGCATAGTTGGTCTTGTCGGCGCGCTTCCTCGAAAAGCCGACGGTCGTTTTGATGCCGTCGCCCTTATCTTCCGGCGACGGATTCGAGATCATCTCGGCCATGACGCGGCCGGTCGGATCGCACGGCGGCTCCCCAATCCACCAGCACTGATGGTTTGCGACAGGATTGACGGCCTTGCCGCGGGGGTCGATCTCAAGCGGGCAATAGAGCGTGCCGAGCACCACCTCCCGCTTGGACGTAACGGCCGGAACGCCTTGGATCAGCAGATGGTAGGCCGTGCCCTGCACGAGCTTGAGGCGGAACCCTTCCGCCTCAAGTTTCGCCAAGTCCGGGCTCTGATTAAGATTTATCGGTGTTACGGACATCGAAGATCATCTCCTCAACAACAACCACCTTGTGGCCGGGCCGCAGCGACCCCTCTTGCCCGTCGGGCTTGGTCCACGACACGCTGTAGCGGATGTCGCCGCCGAACGGTCCATGCGGGAACGCCAGCTTCACCACCTGATCGTAAGAAATCTTGCGATGCGGCCATGCATCCTGCGTGCCGTTGACGAAGATCGTCACCGTTTTCTGGGAGTAGAAGTGCTCGTCCTTGTGAAGGTGCACCTCGGTGCCATCGCGGGGAATCAACTGGTCTTCGTGGTCGCCTTCGGCTTCGCGGAACAGCTCCTTATGCGGACCCATCTCGGCCAGCTTATAGAGCGCCTCGCCGGTGGTGGGATTGGGCGATTTGTAGGGCTCGCGATCGATGTGGATGCGAACTTCGTGGTCGTGGTGGTCTTCAGACATTCGGTTTAGCCTTCTATTCGAAGAGATTAAGGGCCCGCGAGCCGATCCGCTTTATATATGCGGCTTTGCTAAATTCGTCAAGCACCTGCCACGCGGCGCTTGACGTATCAAGCTAATCGGGTATATTCTCATTCAGAATCAATCACATAGGAGGAAAGCCATGCCGGAAGCCAAAGAGCCGCCCGCGGCGAAACTGACCTTTGGCAAACATCTCGCTCGCCTGCGGGATGCCGCGCACCTCACCCTGCGTCAAGTCGAGGAAGCGTCTGGCAAGGAGGTTTCAAATGCCTATTTAAGTCAACTTGAGAATGATAAGATCACCAAACCCTCGCCGAACGTGCTTCACGTTTTGGCGCGCATTTACAGTACGTCTTACGAAGACCTCATGGAGCGAGCCGGTTACTTTCCCGCGGCATCAACCGGATCGCGGCAAGCACGCGTTGCGACCTTCGCGGTGGAGAATCTGACGCCGGACGAAGAAAAAGCATTGATCGAATACCTGGCGTTCATAAGGAAACAACACCGCACGTGACCCGACCTGATGATGCATTCTTAACGCCGGAACAGCTGCTCAATGTGCAGCGTCATGCCGACCGCCTGCTGCGCGACGCTGCAGCTCATGGCGTATTTCCGACGCCGGTTAAGACCATCATGGAAGCGGCCAAGCTTACGGTCGTCGATGATGAAATCCTGAATGCTACTTTTCTCGAGCGCTTCATAAAATCAGCCAAGGCGAGCGTCGCCACGATCAAATCGGCGTTGAGTAAGGTGCTCGGCTTGTTCGAAGCCAACGATCGGCTGGTGATCATCGACAAGGACACCCCTACCCCGCGTATCCCGTTCGTTAAGCTGCACGAGGCTGGGCATGGAACGATGCCCCATCAAAGCAAAGTGTATTCCCTCATCCACGATTGTGAGAAAACGCTCGATCCCGAGATCACCGATCTCTTCGAGCGCGAGGCCAACGTGTTTGCGTCGGAAGCCCTGTTTCAGGGCGAGTTGTTCGCACAACACGCGAATGACCACGCGTTTGGCATCAAGGCCGGCATGGCCCTTGCCAAGCAGTTCGGCGGCTCTAACTACGCAACGTTCCGCCGCTACGTCACCAGTAACCCAAGCGCCTGCTGCCTCGTGGTGCTCGAACCGGAGCTCACCTACGATCATGCCGGCTTTCGGGCCTATATCCGGCGGGTCATCGTCTCAAGAACCTTTCACCGCATGTACGACGCTGCCGGTTTTGGCACCGCCATCATATCGGGCCATGCGCTGGCATCGCTGGTACCGCGCGGCGCGAAACAGCGGATGGTGGCAAAGCGCGACTTCAGTCTGGTCGATCGCAACGGCGACACCCGGATCTGCACCGGCGAAGCATTTAAGACCCGCCACCAAATTCTTGTTCTCATCCTAGACGAGCGTCCGAAGACAACAATGGTGGTCCTTCCCGGCGAAAGCTAATTCGAACAGACCAACGCAAAAACTGAAGCTGTATAGAGGCTATACGATTATCCACTCGTAGCTCTTGTTGGAGACTTTACCCGTGAGCGCGGGCGCCGAACTCTCTTTAGTTGTGGCACAGACGTTTATGCACAGTGCGGCGAAGCAGTGACGACGAGCTTGTCATGCATTAGGTCGTTGTGGGAATAGGCGCAACGGTCCATCTATCGCATCCATAGATAGAAGCCGTCAGTAACGGGTACCGGGGATATACTTATCCAGGCGCGAAGGCGTCAGCTTGCCATCAGGATGATAGCCAACGAGATCAATCTTTCGGTCAAAATCAACGTCGTGAAAGGAGATGTCCCACTTCTGGTCGCGATTGCGATCCTCGACAGAGATATCCGTTTTACCGTCGAAATTGATGTCGAGATGCGTAGAAATAGGCTTGGTGAGGTCGTCCGGCGTGACAAAGGAATAGTCTGCTTTGCCATCGCAGTTCGTATCGAACTGCACGAGTACAGCTGTATTCTGCCGGTCCCTTCCCTCATACAGTTTTACCGACTTGCAGGTCGCCGGTGCCTTCGCGGGGATTGGCTGGCCGGCCTTGGCAAGGAAGGCCTGGACATCGGCGATGGAGATCGCGAAGTTGAGCGCCTCGCCTTTGGCCTTGAAGGCGTTCACGCCGATGAGCTTGCCATCATCCGAGAGCAGCGGACCGCCGGAATTGCCGGGATTGATGGGTGTCTGGGTCTGGATGACGCTTGCTTTGTGCGAGCCTTCTTCGTCGCGCCATTCGTAATCTTTACGGTATTGGCTGATGAACCCCTTGGTGTAGGTCCAGGCCTCCCCGGTCGGATGCCCGATAGCGTGCACGTCGGCACCGACCTGAATGTCGGCTTCGGAGCCAAGGACGATGGGCTTTGTATCGCGCGGCGCGGAAGCAACGCGAAGGAGGGCCAGGTCGTGGCCCGGATCGATTTTCACGACTTGCGCGATCTCAAAGTCAGCTTCGGACGGTTTACTTCCCTCGGTTGGCGGCTTGAACAGGAGGCCGACCTTCTGAAAGCCCTTCACGACGTGCCAGTTGGTCAGGACCGCGTCGCCGAGCCCGATATAGGAGCCTGAACCGATGCTGGTGTCGGTAACCACGATGACGACCGAGGGCGAAAGCAGCCGGTAGATCTCGGAATCGTGCCGGCCGCGGCTGACGTAAGGCGCATCGGCGAGCTTGACGCCCGCGTATTTAGTGACGAGCGCGTTGCCGAGGCCGCCCATGTCATAAAGTTCGGGGGTGCTCTCGAGGGAGAGTATGTTAGCGTTCTCAGGCGAGGCCGGGAGGGCCTTGCCGACCAGGTCTGCCTGGGCCAAGGCTGTATCCATGAGGGCGACGGCAATGAAGGCAGACAAGACGGCGCGTTTCATACGATCGGGCCCCCCGTCCCTCTTGTCTGTGCTGACAGCGATGCTGCTTTGCTCAACCCTGCAGCTCATTCTCGTTTCACGTGCATTTTCACAGCCCGCGCCGGATTTGGAAAGCCGAAAACAGGCTGCGTACCAGAAATTTCATCGCGGCCAGGTCCGCGAAGCCGGGCGCGAGATCGCCGGGCTTGTCAAGGAGACGGCCGATCAGAATGCCAAAGCGCTTCTGCTGCGCGACCTGACCGAGATATGTTCGACGGCCTTCGAAGTCGAGTGCGCGATCGAATCCGAGGTTGCGGCCTATGAGATCGTCAAAACGGACGAGAAGCTCAAACCGCTCTTCCCGGAACTCTATGCCTACCTGCTTCGCGCGCAGTTCTTCGGAAACAACGATCCGCAATCTCGCAAGAGCCTCTTTCCGAACAACAAAGTACCATTCAATCCCGCGGCGTCTCCGTATCCGGCGGTGATGGCCAATCTTACGGCCGTGAACCACTTCCTGCTCTTGAACGAACATCAGTTGGCTGAGAAAGCCTACTCCACTGCGATCATGGGTCTCTTACTCATCGACCCCAAGGACAAATACAGCATCTGCAAGGCGCTAGCCGAATTTCTGGAGTCGCTGATTTCACAACAGGACATTGTTAGCGCCCAAGCGCTCGCACGCCTGATCGATCCCTACATGTCAGCCAATCTCAATCACGAAGGTCCGGTGTTTGCGGGTTACGTACACATCATGACTCAGCTGGTCGCGATGACAACCCGGTCCAGGCAGGTCGCCGGATTTCTCGAGGAGGCGATCCGGCTCAACGATCGTCTGGACATAAATGAAGGCATAAAGCTCTACCGGACCTCGACAAGCAATAGCCTTGCATCGCTCTCGCTTCTCTTCGAAGGTGCCACTGATGAAGCTGCTGCCCTCCATGCGCGTCATCCCTTGCAAGCGCAGCGCGACGCAATTATCGCACGTGATCATTTCGAGACGCTGCAAGAGTTTTACTTTGGACTCTCTGAGTTACTCATTTCGAGTTCCAAAGATCCATCGCGCATGGCGCCCTGGAAGTTGCACTTCGCGGCGATCCCTGCCGCCTGGCAGCTATCGGGATACGTCGCCGAGAATATTGAATCTTACCGTCATTTCGCACTCGGATTGATAGCTCTTCCAACTTCACGAGCGGAAGCCGCTGCATTGATTCAAACGGCGGCGCGGGAGCGGATTGAGGTCTTTGAAGGATTTCTGACGCGCCGCTTTGAAGGGTTTCAGCTGCCGACCTTGATCGACGCCCTTGTTATTCAGACGGCTCTGACGTCCCTTGTGGACTTCCCGCCGCCTGATGCCGCCGACCTGGCGCTTAGGGGCAGCGAAATGCTTTCCCGTACGCTTCGGCATCAGACCAGCGATTTTGCGGTCCTGATCGGCGCCCAAAAGACCGAACGCGCGCGCGACACCGTACGCTCCTATTATATCTTGCAGCAACAAAAGCGGCAGTGGGAGCTTGATCAGATCAAGAACCTCATGGCTGGCAGCAAGAAGGAAGCTGGATATCTCATTACGACTTACGCAGGCCTTACCGAGACCATTGTTCGGCTGGAAGACGCACTCACGAAAGATGCGGATTACGCCAAGGCGATCGGGTATCCGATGGCTGCACAAATTCAAACGGTGCTCGAACCCAACGAGGTCTTTCTCACTTTCTTTCCCACGCTCAAGGGTATGGGTCGTCTTTGCATCTCGAGGACGACAACGCTGTTTTCAGTGTCCGATGTCGAACCGCAAGTGGCGATCCTTGACGCCAAGCTGGTGCGATTGGCGCTGACGCAGGAGCGTGCGGCTGATGAGACGCTTGATAGCCAGTATCCGGTCCAATCGGCTGTTCGCCTCAGGGATCTTCTCTTCAAAGGTCTCGAATCCTGCGCGCAGCCTGGCTCGCTGGTCAATGCAGCGCCACCTGAGGAACTGTCGGGCATTCCGCTCTCGGCCCTGCTCGAAGAAGCGCCGCCCCGGCGGGGCGACGGATACGATCTGCTCGCGGCCCGCTGGCTTGGCAAGACATACAGGCTCGCGAGTTCGATCTCGGCACGTCATTTTCTTGGCACGCGCACGTCGATCTCGCACCAGCACGCGCCGCTGCCTTATCTCGGCATCGGCAATCCCTCCCTTTCCATGGTCACTCAACAGGCCAGTCTGACGCGCAGTGGCAATACCGACGCCTCCCTGCGCGGCGCCTTGAGCGAACTGGGATCGCTGCCGGAGACGGCGGACGAAATCACCAACGTCGGGCAACTTATGCATGCCGCAAAAGGCGATGTACTGCTGGGTACAGATGCGTCTGAGGAGAACTTCCGCACCAAGGATCTCGGCAAGTACGACATCATCCATTTCGCAACCCACGGGCTGCTGCGCAACGACATACCCGGCTTGAACGAGGCGTCGCTGGTTCTCACGCCCAAGGACTTGTCCGACAGTTTCGACGATGGATTGCTGACGGCGCCGGAGATCACCCGGCTTCCGCTTGATGCGCGCCTTGTCGTTCTTTCGGCCTGCAATACGGCGCGGATGGATACATCGGCCGCAAATATCGGCATCACCGATCTTGCGGCCGCCTTCTCGGTTTCCGGATCGCCGACCTTGCTAGCATCGCTTTGGACCGTGGAAACCAACGCCGCACATGATCTGATGCTGGCATTTTTCACAACCTGGAACGAACAGCACCACAAGAGCGCCTCGGCGGCTCTGGCGGGAGGTGTTGAACGCTATCTCGCCCGAGCCGACAGGGCTCATCACCATCCGCGCTTCTGGGCGCCTTTCATTGTCTTTGGCTATGGAGCTAGCTTGCCCGACGATGGCGTGAATTCAACGAACGCTACGTTTGATTATGCACCCTTTGGCAACGACGAGGTCGGAGAACTCTTCGATGCCAAACCTCTCGCGGGCCGCCTGATACTATCGGCGATGGGCGGTTGGGACGGAAGCTCGATGGCCAGCATCATCAGGGATGCGGGGCACGATGGCGCCGGCTTTCCGGCCGCGTCTCACGACATTGCCGCCGGCCCTCTCTTCATCGATCAATCGCAGATATATGCGCTTGGTTACAAGACGTCACCCCACCCCTACCCGGTTGTCCGGCGGCTCGCGCCGGATGGCTCCAAGGTCTGGGAAAGGGCTTGGCCGGATCTCGAGGACAACTCGCCAGCGGGTGCGGTAAAGATTGGCAATGACATCGTCATGTTGTCAGGCTCGATTTATTCGCAGCAAACCGACGAACGCGTGGCATATCTGACCCGGTTCGACGTGGATGGTCATGAGATCGCGCGCAAAGAGATCAAGGTCGGAAAGTCCGCGTTTATCGTGGGCCGATCGACGTTGCTCTCAAAGCTCGGTCCCGATCCCGTGCTCGTCGTCAACTTGCGGCAATTTGGCAATTTTGGTGCAAACGAAGCTCTCTTCGGTCTGCCGACCCTCTGCGACGGGCCGCGCCAAACGGTACTCTATCTGTTGGACAGCTCAACTTTCGAAATCAAGAAGACCCTTACAATCCCCGACTTTCAGGCTTTTGGTGTCGATGGCGGCGACAGTCAGCTCAAGATCGGCGGCCAGACGCGCGGAGCCTGCGAGGCTGGCGGCAAGGGACTTCTCCTCCAGGTGGGCCGGCAATTTACATCATCGGCGCTGTGGAAGGATGATGATCCGTTTCCGTCTAACGTCCAGTCTGTAGCGAGTGAGCAGGGCGAGACATATTTCGCCGTGAAGCGGCAGCGTCCGATTGGCGTGCGGCGCCTCGGCGCCACAACAGCAGAGACGGGCTCGAAGCGATGGGGCGATAGCGGCGACGAGCTTCTCGAGTTTTCAATCTTCAAGATCGAACTGAACGGTGGGGCCGTACCTTCCTACAATTCCGCCTTCGGTCTGAGTGCCTTTGCCCAGGGACTTGTGTTCGACCGGGGCAAGCCGGTTATCTATGGCAGTCTCGGCGGCAGGCCGGCCCTTTCAACGCGACAATAATAGCTGTCTCCATCACTTCGATGAGCCATTTTAGAGAAACGAACCCCGTTACATTTACTCGTAAGCTTTTGTTAGAAGCCTTATCAGTTCGAGAAGGACTGCCCGGCTCGGCCAGCAGTCGTGATCGAACCCGTCTCCGCTCAAAGTCTCCCAAAAACGGGAATATTCCTGGACGCGGCCGGAGACTATCGCCGATTTCCACCTCCAACTCGGCAAACCGGGAATCCAGAGACGAAAACGAATACGCGAAAAGCCGGGATTTCCGGCCCATTCTCGCGTCTCTTGAGAAGCCTGGCCGAACACAGAAATGGCTGGCTGATGCGGGAGGATTCGAACCGCGATATGGCGGGTCAGAAATCAGCGCTCTTGCCTGTTCGAGAGAAGCAGCAAAACCCTTTTCCGGCCAGGTTCATAGGTAACTCCAAACGTTCAAATTTCGAGAACCGTACCGAATTGATGGAGTCCAGAGCTTTGGAGAGAAACGGGCCCTTCGGAGAAGAATAAGCCGGCTCTCCCTATCCGGAGTCCGGAGCTCAGATGAGAAATCGCTGCTGTTACTGGGCCTAATCGGCCGCTAATTCACCGGGAGAATGCGCGGCTGGGACAATTTGGCGGAGAGAGTGGGATTCGAACCCACGGTACGGTTTCCCGCACACACGCTTTCCAAGCGTGCGCCTTAAGCCACTCGGCCATCTCTCCGGATGGCTTCTCTTGAAGGGGCCCGGCGACTTTTGCAAGGGACTGTGGGCGCGGCCGGCGACATTTCCGCAACATATTGAATAATCTTGATAATTTATGAGGGCTAACGCCGGGGCGGTGCATCTCAAAGACCCTTGAACCGAAAACCGGTTAGCGGCGACGATGAATGATCGTGGCGATTCAACAAGCGGGGCGCGGCATGACCATCCATCGGGCGCTGGTGTTCTCGGTTCTGATGTCCGCGATACCGGCCGTTTGCGCCGGGCCGGCGCTGGCACAGGCCTGCACCCGCCGGGGCGTCGATGTCGCCTGCGATGACGGCCGCCGCGGCATCCTGTCCGGCGACGCCATCATCTGGACCGACGGCTCGCGCTCGAGCCTGACCTCGCCGAATCCGGGCGTCATCATCGGCAACAAGTCATCGGTCATCGTCGGGCCGGGCGTGTTCGTCGGCAAGGGCAACGGCGTGGTGCCGATGGATAATCCGAGCGCGCCGAACAAGGCGCGCTGCGCCGTCCTCGATGGCGTATCGTACTGCTACTGACCTGCACTCACCCGCTAGAGCCTTCCGTTCCGATTGAATCGGAACGGGGCTCTGTCTTTTTGTCTTGACGCGTTTTCTTCACGCGAACCGGTATCCACCCCGGATCAAGTCCGGGGCAGGCTTTCGCTTGAAAACGCTCTAATGATACCGCGCGCCGAGATTGGCCGAGTGGAGCGGCCACAGGGTCGGCGGCTCCGCCATCAGCGGCGCGCTCGCCTCCTTGTCGGCATGGCTTTCCTGCAGCGCATCGACGAAATCGGCGAACCAGCTCTGGATCGTGCTCGCGCGCAGCTTCGCCATCATGTCTTCCCAGCGCATGCGCCGCTCGGTCAGCGGCATCGACAGCGCGGTCGCGATGGTTCGCGCCATGCCCTCGATATCGTGCGGATTGACCAATAACGCCGCATCGAGTTCGTTGGCCGCGCCGGCGAATTTCGACAACACCAGCACGCCGGGATCGGCCGGGTTCTGTGCCGCGACATATTCCTTGGCGACGAGATTCATCCCGTCATGCAGCGGGGTCACGACGCCGACCTGGGCAGTACGATAAAGACCAGCCAGCACGGTCTGGCCAAAACCCTTGTTGAGATAACGGATCGGCGTCCAGTCCACCTCGCCGTGGCGGCCGTTGACGTCGCTGACCAATCTCGCAAGTTCGCTCTGCAGATCGCCATAGGCTTCGATGGCGCCGCGCGACGGCGTTGCGATCTGCAGCAGCGAAGCCGTGCGCGCCAGCGACGGCTGCAAGGTCCACATCCGGTCGAACGCGTTGATGCGGTTCACCAGCCCCTTGGAATAGTCCAGCCGGTCGACGCCGATCGCCAGCTTCTCACCGTTCAGGCTTCGCCGCAGCCGCGACACGTCGGGATGCGACGCGGCCTTGGCGGCCTGCTGGGCGAATTTTTCCGGATCGATGCCGATCGGAAATACCGCAATGCGCGAAATGCCGTGGCGCGAGGCGACGACGCCATCCGCCACGGTCAGACCGAGGTCCGACTGGACATAGGACAGGAAATTCTCGCAATCGTGTTCGGTCTGGAAGCCGATCAGGTCGTAGGCCAGCATCGCAGCAACCAGGTCGCGATGCTGCGGCACGGCGCCGATGGTGGCGCGGTCGGGCCAGGGAGTGTGCAGGAAAAACCCGATCGGCTGGCTGACGCCGAGATCGCGCAGTTCCGCGCCCAGCGCCAGGAAATGATAATCCTGGATCCAGAACGCCGTGTCCGTCTTGCGGAACCGCAGCAGCGCGCGCGCCATGAAGGCGTTCACTTCGCGATAGGACAGGTAATCTTCCCTGCAAGCGCGGATCAGGTCGGTGCGCGAATGCAGCGCCGGCCACAATGCCGAATTGGCGAAGCCTTCGTAGTAGCCGCCGTAATGCGCGGCCGGCAGATCCAGCAGCGCCACCGCGCCTGCGCCCAGCGCTTCGATCTCGGCAAACGGTTCCCTCTGCGCGCCATCGCGGACGCGACCGCTGGAACCGACCCAGATCGCGCCGGATTTCTCCACCACCGGCAGCAAGGCAGCCGCGAGGCCCCCGGTCATGGGTTCGTTGGCCATGCCGCGCGCGACGCGATTTGAAACGACGACGAGGTTCACAGGGTCCCCTCCTGTTGGTCACTCGCGAGTTAACGGTCATTCATCAATATGGTTCCTGGTCACCCTTTCAACGAAATGAAACCAAATTCAGGCGCTGCCGCGATGGAACCGACCAACCTGCTGCAGAAAGATTCCGCACGGAACAGCGCGATGTCGGCAAACTGCCGCGGCATCGAGCAGCAAGAAACTCCGGACTTTCAAATCATGGCCGCGAAGCGGCTTTTTCGTCGTCGAGCAGACGTGCAAGCCATTGCCGGACATCGCCAGGCTCGTCGAAATGACCGGCCACACCCTTGGCCCGCCTGCCAACCGAAAATGCGAGGCCATCGAGATCGGGCATGATGGCGAACACCGATTCGTCGGTGACGTCGTCGCCGATGAACAGCGGGCGGCGCCCCTTGAACGGGCCATGCGTCATCAGTTCCCGCACGCCCGACGCCTTGGTGAAGCCGGAATGCTTGATCTCGCAGACGCATTTTCCGGGCAGCACTTCGATCGGCGCGTTGGGAAGATCGGCGCGGATCAGCGACACCGCTTCATAGATCGCCTGCTCCGCCTGCGGCGCGAGACGGTAGTGCAGTGCCAGCGAATAGCCCTTGTCTTCGAGCAGGATTCCCGGGCTGAGCCTGGCGATCGCCGCAAGCCGCCGCTTCAATTCCTTGTCCATCGGCGGCGCATGGGTGGCGACCGCTTCGCTGTCGGCCGTAACCCTCATTTCCGCGCCGTGGCCGCCGACCGCCGGGAATTGCTCGGGCGCAAAGATCAGATCGATATCGTTCAATGAACGCCCGCTGACCAAGGCCAGCGCGCCCGAGGTGCGCTCCAGCAACCGGTTCAGGGTTTCAGCGAGACCCGGCGGCACCCAGACTTCGCGCGGCGTCGGCGCCAGATCGAGCAGCGTGCCGTCGATGTCGAGCAGGATCGCGGATTGCTCGAGATGCGGCAGCAGCGAGCGCGGCACCGGAACGGCTTCCGGCGAGCCCTCGTCATCCGGGGAGATATCTTCCTGCATCGGCAAGTCGGCCAAATCCTGATCGACCAAGTCCTGATCCATTGCATCCTACTCCACGAAAGCCAGCGGCCGCGCAACCGATTCCAGCGCCCGGCGCTCGGCAGCGATGCCGTAACGCCACCCGATCGCGGCGGCCGCAATCATCAATCCGGATCCCAACAGGTAGCCGGCGAACACGCTGTCGCGGGATCCGGTATCGATCAGCGCCCCGAACAAGGCGGGGCCGGCGACGCCGCCGATTCCGGTTCCGATCGCATAGAACAGCGCGATCGCCAGCGCCCGGACCTCCAGCGGAAAGGTTTCGCTGACGGTTAGGTAGGCCGCGCTGGCGGCAGGGGACGCAAAAAAGAAGATCACCATCCAGGCGATGGTCTGGCTCTCGGCGCTCAGCATGCCGATCGAGAACAGATAGCCCGACAGCGCCAGCAGAATACCCGAGACGCCATAGGTGAACGCGATCATCGCGCGGCGTCCCAGCGTGTCGAACAGCCGCCCCAGCAACAGCGGCCCGAGAAAATTACCGGCGGCAAACGGCAGGATGTACCAACCGACCTGGTTCGACGCGATGCCGAAGAAATCGGTCAGCACCAGCGCGAAGGTGAAGAAGATCGCATTGTAGAAAAATGCCTGCGCCGTCATCAGCGCAAGTCCGACCAGCGAACGCGCGCGATAAAGCGAGAACAGCGTGTGCGCCACTTCGCGCAGCGGGGTATGATCGCGCATCTTCAACCTGATCTTTGGCCAGGCTTGCTGCGGCCGACCTTGCGCGTTGCTGGTCGCCGACCGCTCGATATCGGCGACAACAGCATGCGCCTGATCGGGGCGGCCGTGAATCATCAGCCAGCGCGGGCTTTCCGGAATCCACATCCGCATCACGAACACCACGAGGCCGAGACCGGCGCCGCCGAGATACGCCAGCCGCCAGCCGAGATCGGGATCGATCACCGCGGGATCGAGCAGAACAATGGCGCTGACTGCGCCCATCGCAGCACCAATCCAGAAGCTGCCGTTGATCGCAAGGTCGGTCCAGCCGCGATAGCGCGCCGGCACCAGTTCCTGGATCGTCGAATTGATCGCGGTATATTCGCCGCCGATGCCGGCGCCGGTGAGAAAGCGGAACAGCGCGTAGCTTCCGACATTCCAGGACAGCGCGGTGGCCGCGGTCGCCGTCAGATAGAGCGCCAGCGTGATGAAGAACAGCTTCTTGCGCCCGATCCGGTCCGTCAGCCAGCCGAACCCGAGCGCGCCAATGACGGCGCCGGCGAGATAGGCGCTGTTGGCAAAGCCGACGTCGAGATTGCTGAAGCGGAGCGCCGGGCTTTCCTTCAGCGCGCCGGAGAGCGCGCCCGCCAGCGTGACCTCGAGCCCATCCAGAATCCAGGTGATACCGAGCGCCAGCACCACGCGGGTGTGGAAGCCGCTCCAGCGCAGGCTGTCGAGCCGCGAGGGAATGTCGGTTTCGATGATGCCGTCATCGCCTGCTGGCACCGGCGCGGAAGCGGACCCGCTGTGATTCAGGACCGAGTTGCGATGTGTCAGTTGCAAATCCATTGAATCGGACCAATGCGAAACCACCCGGGAACGCTGGGTTCCAGGGCCTCCCGGCTCGAATTGCGGCTACCGTCATCCTGCCACGTTCGACAACGTTTGGACCGGTCGGGGGTTCCCGCATTGCGGCAAGGGAACCGATCGTCAGCGCTCATGTTTTTCGCTGCAATAACATGGAGCTGAATCATGGCTGCGTCACGGAAACCAACGCATTCGCGCACAGGCCCAGTGCGGAAGAAGACCACCCCACGAAAGGCAAGCCCTGCGCGACAAAAAACGACTGTCGGAAAAGCGTCGAAGAAACGCTGGTCGCAGCGGGTGACCCGCGAAAGCAACGCTCTCGATCTGGAGCAAGGCGTCTTCAAACTGACCGATCCGAAGAAGATTGCGGCTTCGTTGAAGCAATCGGCGGAACGCAGTTCGCGCCGCAAGGCTGGCGCCTACCGATCGGCGCTCTCGATGCTGACCTTCTACATCAACCGCGCCGGCAAAACCTTGTCGAAATTCCAGCGCGGGCGGCTGGAGCGGGCCAAGTCGGAGTTGAAGCGGCAGTTTGGGAGAGAATGATTTTCGGCGCCGCGAACATCTCATCGTCGTCCCGGCGCAAGTCCGGGACGACGTCGGAGAGAATCTGTCTCAAGCCGCACGGATATTCGCCATGAAGCGGTCGAGCTCCTCGCGCAACCGCGCGCTTTCGCTGGAAAGCGTCCTGGCCGAGTTCAACACCTCCTCTGAGGCGGACCCGGTTTCGGTGGCGCCGCGATTGACCTGCATGATATTCGCAGCCGCTTCGTGGGTGCCTTGCGCGACGTTCTGAACGCTGCGCGCAATCTCCTGGGTCGCCGTGCTCTGCTGCTGCACCGCACCTGCGATCGACGAGGAGATGTTCGAGATCTGCTCGATGGTGCCGCCGATTTCCTTGATCGCGGCTACCGATTCCTGCGTCGCGCCCTGCATGCCGGAAATGTGCGACGAGATCTCATCGGTCGCTTTTGCGGTCTGGCTGGCCAGCGACTTGACCTCGGAAGCGACGACCGCGAAACCGCGGCCGGCCTCGCCGGCGCGGGCGGCTTCGATGGTGGCGTTCAGCGCCAGCAGATTGGTCTGCTCGGCGATCGCCGTGATCAGCTTGACCACGTCGCCGATCTCCTGGGCGGCGCGCGACAGTTTGCCGATCCGCCCGTCGGTCTGCTGGGCTTGCAGCACCGCCGCTTCCGCGATCTGGTTGGATTCACGCACCCGCCTGCCGATCTCGTCGACGGAGGTCGAAAGCTCTTCCGTCGCGGCGGCGACGGATTGCATGTTGCTGGAGGCTTCTTCCGACGCGCCGGCGGCCTGGCTGGACAGGCTTTGGGTGGTTTCCGCGGTACGCGTCAGCGTGCCGGCCGCGGACTCGAGCTGGACCGCCGACGCTGAAACGTTGGAGACGATGGCGCCCACCGCCGATTCGAAATCGTCGGCGAAGCGAATGAGTTCGGCGCGGCGTGCCGCGCTGCTCGCCTTGTTCTGCGCCTCCTGGGTTGCGGCATCGCGCTCGGCCTTGGCGATGGCCTGCATCTTGAATTCTTCCACCGCGCCCGCCATCTCGCCAAGCTCGTCCTTGCGCCCGAGGCCGGGCAGCACGACGTCGAAATTGCCGCCGGCGAGCTCCCGCATCGCCTTGCACATCGCGATCATCGGCCTGGAAATTCCTCTCCCCAGCAACAGCGCCCACACTCCGCCGAGCAGGAAGCCGCCGGCCGCCAGCATCAGGATCAGGCGTTCGGTCTCGCCGATGCTCGCGTTGGCTTCGGTCTCCAGCCGTTGCTGGTCGGAGACCAGGCCCGCCTTCAAGGCGCTCGCGCCTTGCATGATGGCATCGGCGGATTTGGACATTTCGCCGCTGAGCTTCTCGACCAATTTGGTGTTTTCAACGAGCTTGCCGAGGGCGTTGCGGAAGTCGGCGAATAGCGAATCGACCTCCTTGATGGTGGACTTTATCTTTTCATCGCTCGTCGGTATCGCGTGCAGCGCGTTCAGGATGAAATTCAGACGGGCCAATGCGCTGGTCGCAGTCGCATAGTCGCCATTGATGACGAAGGTGTTGGCCAGCTCCTTTATGGCCTGAAACTGGCCGAGCACCTGCTTTGCCCCGAATTCGACCGCCGGCAATTCGGCTTCCGCCGCCGCACTGGCGAGATCGTCGAGCTTGTAGTGCAGGGACATCTGGCTGCGCATAAGCTGGTTTTGCGCAATGAGCGCACTTTCCTGCTTGGCCTTGAGAATGCCCGCGAAAATCCCGGAGAAGGTGCCGAATTCCTTGGCAAGCTCTGCGATCTGATTGCGCCGCGCCGGATCGGCGGTGCCCGTCATCGATCGGTCGATGGCATCCTTCAGGCTGGCCTCGGCGGCCAGCGCCGCCTTGCCGTCTTCTTCCTTGCCGGTCACCATGAAGTATCGCGCCAGCGCGCGATACGAGGTCAGCTCGCGGTCGATATTGCGCGCCAGATCGGCTTCTGAAACGCTGTTGCGGTAGGACGCCACGCCGGCGGCGACGCGCTCGAAGCCGAGATAGGCGATGCCCATGCTGGCGGCCGAGATGGCGAGCACGACGGCGAAGCCGAGCATGATCTTGGCGCGGAATCGCAAAGTCGGGAGTTTCGACGATATCGATGTCGATGCGGTATGTTCAGACAATCCCACCCCAAGCCCCCGTCTTCGTTCCGAAAAACCAGCGGAATCGGGAGCGCGGCCCCCGATCCGGTGCCGGAAACTAGGGCAGAATCAATAAAGGGGCGTAAATTTGGACCGAATTCCTCATCAAGGCGCGACTTCGTAGCCCGGCATGCGCTTGCGGCACGGGCCTCGGGGGGGCCGGCGGCGCCAGCCCTGCCAATCGGGGGCCTGTTGCAGCCTGGGCCCGGTCAGGGCCTGAAGCTCATTGAGCGTTATCCCCGGAGTCATTTCCTGCGCCACGCGAGACCTCGCCGCGTCACGTCGGCACGGCGAAGGTGCGGCGTATCGATCCCGGCCTTCGCCCGGACGATGGCTGAAAGACGACATCACAATGACCTCCGCGACGAAAATCCTAGTTGCAAAGTTCCGTCCCCGTGCTTCTAATTGGAACAACTAAAAATCATCGGGAGGGATTACGCGTGTCTACAGTCAAATTGACGGTGAACGGCAAGGCCGTGTCGGCCGAGGTCGAGGACCGGACTCTTCTTGTCCATCTCCTGCGCGAGCAACTGAACCTGACCGGTACCCACGTCGGCTGTGACACCAGCCAGTGCGGCTCCTGCGTCGTCCACATCGACGGCAAGGCGGTCAAGTCATGCACCGTGCTGGCAGGACAAGCCGCAGGGAGCAACGTCACCACCATCGAGGGCATCGCGAAGGGCGACGAATTGCATCCGATGCAGGCCGCTTTCCGCGACAATCACGGACTGCAGTGCGGCTACTGCACGCCGGGCATGATCATGTCGGCGATCGATATCGTGAACCGCTATGGCGGCAAGCTCGACGAGGCCACCGTCCGGCACGAGCTGGAAGGCAACATCTGCCGCTGCACCGGCTACCACAATATCGTCAAATCGGTGCTCGACGCCGCCGGCCGCATGAAGGTCGCGCAGGCGGCGGAATAGTCCCGCGTCCTGCACGGCGAGAGCTTCGAAATTCGGAAAAACCGACTGCGGTCTGCGCCCTCAGCATTTTGGCGCCGGCGATGCGGTCCGACAGGGAGAGATGCGATGGGTGTTGAGGGCATTGGCGCCAGCGTAGTGCGCAAGGAAGACCGGCGTTTCATCACAGGCAAGGGCCGCTACGTCGACGACATCAAGATTGTCGGCATGACCTACGCGCATTTCATCCGCAGCCCGCACGCGCATGCCAAGGTGAAGAGCATCGACGCCTCGGCGGCGAAGAAGATGCCCGGTGTGGTCGACGTGCTCACGGGCAAGCAGATCGTCGATGACAAGGTCGGCAATTTGATCTGCGGCTGGGCCATCACCTCCAAGGACGGCTCGCCGATGAAGATGGGCGCATGGCCGGCGATGGCGCCGGAGACCGTGCGCTTCGTCGGACAGGCGGTCGCGGTCGTGATCGCCGAGACCAAGAACCAGGCCCGCGACGCCGCGGAAGCCGTCGTGGTCAATTACGAAGAACTCCCGGCCGCCGCCGATATTCGCGCCGCGATCAAGCCGGGCGCGCCGCAGCTGCATCCGGAAGCGCCGGGCAATGTGATCTACGACTGGACCATCGGCGAGGAAGCGGCGACGGACGCGGCGTTCAAGGCCGCGGCCAACGTGGTCTCGCTCGACATCACCAACAACCGGCTGGTGCCGAACGCGATGGAGCCGCGCGCGGCGATCGGGGAATACAACGAGGCCGAAGAGCATTTCACGCTGTACACGACCTCGCAAAACCCGCATGTCGCGCGCCTCGTGCTGTCGGCGTTCTACAACATCGCGCAGGAGCACAAGCTGCGGGTGGTGGCGCCCGATGTCGGCGGCGGTTTCGGCTCGAAGATCTTCATCTATCCCGAGGAAATGGTGGCGCTGTGGGCCTCCAAGAAGGTGCGGCGCCCGGTGAAGTGGACCGGCGACCGTTCCGAGGCCTTCCTGACCGACGCCCACGGCCGCGATCATCTGACCAAGGCCGAACTGGCGTTCGACAAGGACAACAAGATCACCGGCCTGCGCGTCAAGACCTACGCCAATCTCGGCGCCTACATGTCGCTGTTCTCCTCCTCGGTGCCGACCTATCTCTATGCGACGCTGCTGTCGGGCCAGTACAACATCCCCAACATCTTCGCCGAGGTGATCAGCGTCTACACCAACACCACCCCGGTCGACGCCTATCGCGGCGCCGGCCGGCCCGAGGCCAGTTTCGTGGTGGAGCGGCTGATGGAGACGGCGGCGCGGCAGTTGAAGGTCGATCCGGCGGAATTGCGCCGCAAGAACTTCATCACCCAATTCCCGCATCAGACCCCGGTCATCATGGCCTATGACATCGGCGATTTCGGCGCTTCGCTCGATTCCGCGATGAAGGCGATCGACTACGCCGGCTTCCCCGCGCGCAAGGCGAAAGCCAAGTCCGAGGGCAAGCTGCGCGGCCTCGGCGTCTCCTGCTACATCGAGGCCTGTGGCATCGCGCCCTCGAAGGCGGTCGGCAGCCTCGGCGCCGGCGTCGGCCTGTGGGAATCCGCCGAGGTCCGCGTCAACCCGGTCGGCACCATCGAAATCCTGACGGGATCGCACAGCCACGGCCAGGGCCACGAAACCACCTTCTGCCAGCTGGTCGCCGAACGCTTGGGCGTCCCGATCAGCCAGGTGCAGATCGTCCACGGCGACACCGACAAGGTACAGTTCGGCATGGGCACCTACGGCTCGCGCTCGGCCGCGGTCGGCCTGACCGCGATCCTGAAAGCGATGGAGAAGGTCGAGGCCAAGGCCAAGAAGATCGCCGCGCATCAGCTCGAGGCGTCGGAGAACGACATCGTGATCGAGAACGGCGAGTTCAAGGTCACCGGCACCGACAAGTCGATCGCGCTGCCGATGGTCGCGCTCGCCGCCTACACCGCGCACAACCTGCCCGACGGCATGGAGCCCGGCCTGAAGGAGGGCGCGTTCTACGACCCGACCAACTTCACCTTCCCGGCCGGCGCCTATATCTGCGAACTCGAGGTCGATTCGGCCACCGGCAAGACCTCCTTCGTCAACTTCGTCGCGGCCGACGATTTCGGACGGCTGATCAATCCGATGATCGTCGAAGGCCAGGTCCATGGCGGCCTTGCGCAAGGCATCGGTCAGGCGTTGCTCGAAGGCGCCGTCTATGACAGCTCCGGCCAGCTCGTGACCGCGTCGTTCATGGACTACACCATGCCGCGCGCCGACGACCTGCCGTCGTTCAAGCTGAACCACACCACGACGCTGTGTCCGGGCAATCCGCTCGGGGTCAAGGGTTGCGGCGAGGCCGGCGCGATCGGCGCATCCGCAGCCGTCATCAACGCCATCACCGACGCCATAGGCAACAACAAGCTCGAGATGCCGGCGACACCCGATCGGGTGTGGCACGCCATTCACGGTTGAGAGGGAGCATCATCATGTACGAGACCACCTATCATCGCCCCTCTTCTGTCGACGAAGCGGCAGCACTGTTTTCGAAGGGCAAGGAGTCGAAATATCTCGCCGGCGGCCACACCCTGGTCCCGGTCATGAAGCAGCGGCTGGCCTCGCCATCCGACGTGATCGATCTCGGCAAGCTCAAGGACCTGATCGGTATTGAGGTTGCCGGGGACACGCTGACCATCAAGGCGGCGACGACGCATTACGACGTCGCCACCAGCGGCCCTGTGCAGAAGGCCATTGCCGCGCTCGCCCATCTGGCCTCGCAGATCGGCGATCCGGCGGTGCGCCATCGCGGCACCATCGGCGGCTCGATCGCCAACAACGACCCGGCAGCGGATTACCCGGCGGCGGTGCTCGCCCTCGGCGCCACCGTGAAGACCAACAAGCGCTCGATCCCGGCGGACGAGTTCTTCAAGGGCCTGTTCTCGACCGCGCTGGCGGACGGCGAGATCATCACCCAGGTGTCGTTCCCGGTGCCAGCCAAGGCGGGGTATTCCAAGTTCCCGCATCCGGCATCGCGCTTCGCGCTGACCGGCGTGTTCGTGGTCAAGACCAAGGCCGGCGACGTCCGCGTCGCCGCCACCGGCGCCTCGCAGAGCGGCGTGATGCGGGTGCCTGCGATCGAGGCGGCGCTGAAGGCCAACTGGTCGGCGGGCGCGCTCGACGGCGTCAAGATTTCCGCGGATGGTCTGATGAGCGATATCCATGGCTCATCGGACTATCGCGCCAATCTGATCAAGGTGATGGCGCAACGCGCAGTGACTGCCGCCGGCTGATAGCGTCTAAACACAAGGCTCATGCAAGCGGCGCGCAGCAATGCGCGCCGCTCTGCATTTGGTCATATTCCACTCAAATGACACTTGCCACGCTGCCCACAAGGCGAGACAATTTAGCTAATCAACTAATTAAACGAAATAATCTTGCGCATATTCTGATCGCAAAACCGGTACCCACTTTTGCGGAATGCACGGCTCCCGGGAGGAACCATGAAGTTCGGCATTTTCTACGAGCACCAATTGCCGCGGCCGTGGAACGAGGGCGACGAGGTCAGGCTGTTTCAGGAGGCGCTCGACCAGGTCGAACTCGCCGACAGGCTCGGCATCGACTACGCCTGGGAAGTCGAGCACCACTTCCTCGAGGAATATTCGCACTCTTCCGCGCCGGAAATCTTCCTCGCGGCGTGCTCGCAGCGCACCAAGAAGATTCGCCTCGGCCACGGCATCTGCCTGATGCCGCCGAAATACAACCACCCGGCGCGGGTCGCCGAGCGCATCGCGACGCTGGACCTCGTCTCCAACGGCCGGGTCGAATTCGGCACCGGCGAGAGCGCCTCCCTGATGGAGCTCGGCGGCTTCAATGTCGGCTTCGATCCGGTCGAGAAGCGCCGGATGTGGAAGGAGGGCGTCGAGCAGTGCACCAACATGATGGCGATGGACCCCTATCCCGGCTTCAAGGGCGAGTTCTTCGAGATGCCCTGCCGCAACGTGGTCCCGAAACCGCTGCAGAAGCCGCATCCGCCGCTGTGGGTCGCCTGCTCCAACCGCGAGACCATCAAGATGGCGGCGCGCTGCGGCATCGGCGCGCTGACCTTTGCCTTCGTCGATCCGCGCGAGGCACGGCAATGGGTCGATGACTATTACCGCATCTTCAAGGAGGAATGCGTGCCGATCGGTCACGCCGTCAATCCCAATGTCGCGATGGTGACCGGCTTCTCGGTGCATCCGGACGAGATGGAATCGCGCCGCCGCGGCGAGGACGGCTTGCGGTTCTTCCGCTACGGCCTTGCGCATCATTATATCTTCGGCGAACACAAGCCGGGCCGCACCGACATCTGGGCCAATTTCGAAAAGGCGCGGCATGCGCTGCCGCCGGCCGGCGCCGATCACGGCATCGGCACGCCGGACCAGTTGCGGACCCATCTGCGGCACTTCGAGGAATCAGGCGTCGACCAGACCGTGTTCATCCAGCAGGGCGGCCGCAACCAGCACAAGCATATCTGCGAGGCGCTCGAGCTGTTCGCAAAGGACGTGATGCCGGAATTCCGGCAACGCGAAATCGAACGCGAGAAGCAGAAGCAGGAAGAGCTCGCGCCCTATATCGAGAAGGCGATGGCGCGCAAACAGGCGATGCAGCCGATGCGCGACGAGGAGATTCCGGTCTATGTCGCGCTCGGCCGCAAGATCGCCGAAGAAGGCGTCGCCACCGAACGCCAGAAGCAGAACGCCAAGCTGTGGGCCGATGCCGCCAAGGTGACCCTCAGCGATCCTGCCCGCCACGGCGGCAAGACCTCCGCAACGTCATAGTCCTCTTACTTCATCAACGGAAAAAACAACGTGCTCGATCAATCAGCCCCCAAATCCTCCACCCGCACCTCCGGCCCGCTGGCGGGATTCCGCATCGTCGAATTCGCCGGCATCGGCCCCGGGCCCTTTGCCTGCATGATGCTGGCGGACATGGGCGCGGAGGTGGTCACGCTCGATCGCGTCGGCGCCAAGAAGAACATGAAGTCGGTCGCGGGCCGCGGACGAAAGGTGGTCGAACTCGACCTCAAGGACAAGGCCGCGGTGGCGCAGGTGCTCGACCTCCTGGCCAATGCCGATGCGCTGATCGAAGGCTTTCGTCCCGGCGTGATGGAGCGGCTGGGACTGGGGCCCGACGTGGTGCAGCCGCGCAATCCGCGCCTGGTCTATGGCCGCATGACCGGCTGGGGCCAGGAAGGCCCGCTGGCGCAGGCCGCCGGCCATGACATCAACTACATCTCGGTCACCGGCGCGCTGGCAGCGATCGGCCCGAAGGAAAAGCCGGTGCCGCCGCTCAATCTGGTCGGCGACTTCGGCGGCGGTGCGCTGTACCTTGTGGTCGGCGTGCTCGCCGCGCTGCTGGAAGCCTCGAAGTCCGGCAAGGGCCAGGTGGTGGACGCCGCGATGTGCGACGGCGCCGCGTCGCTGATGTCGATGTTCTTCGACATGACCGCGATCGGCCGCTGGAGCGAGGGCCGCGAAAGCAATTTCCTCGACGGCGGCGCGCATTTCTACGGCGTCTACGAATGCGCCTGCGGCAATTTCATCTCGATCGGCTCGATCGAGCCGCAATTCTACGCGCTGCTGCGCCAGCATGCCGGCCTCGCCGACGCCGACTTCGACGCCCAGATGGACCGCAAGGCCTGGCCCGCGCTGAAGCAAAAGCTCACAAGAGTGTTCAAGAGCAAGACGCGCGAGGAGTGGTGCAGAATCATGGAAGGCACCGACATCTGCTTCGCGCCGATCCTGACCATGGCGGAAGCCCCGAAACATCCGCACATGGCCGCGCGCAAGATCTTCGTCGAGCGCCACGGCGTCACCCAGCCCGCGCCCGCGCCGCGCTTTTCGCGCACGCCATCGGCGATCCGCGAGCCGGAAACGGCTGACATCGCCAGCCTCGCGAGCGAGTGGAAGGCGGCGAGATAGGTGTCTCCGGCGCCATTGCGCAACCACCGCTGTCATCGCCCGGCTCGACCGGGCGATGAGTTTTTATTGTGGCGACCTCCCAGCAGTCATTCAGCGCCGTAGCTACGCCGCGTCGTCCACCTTCAGAACGCCGCGGCGGATCTGGTCTTCCTCGATCGATTCGAACAGCGCCTTGAAATTGCCTTCGCCGAAACCGTCGTCGCCTTTGCGCTGGATGAACTCGAAGAAGATCGGCCCGATCGCGTTGGCGGAAAAGATCTGCAGCAGCACCTTGGTGTGGCCGCCCTCCATTACGCCTTCGCCGTCGATCAGGATGCCGTCGCGCTTCAGCCGGGCGACGTCCTCGCCATGCTCGGGCAGCCGCGCATCGACCTTCTCGAAATAGGTGTCGGGCGGCGACGGCATGAACGGCAGGCCGTCGGCCCGCAGCCTCTCGACGGTCCGGTAGATATCCCTCGAACCGCAGGCGACGTGCTGGATGCCCTCGCCGCGATAGACGCTGAGATATTCCTCGATCTGTCCGGAGTCGCCGGCGTCCTCGTTGATCGGAATCCGGATCTTGCCGTCGGGGCTGGTCAGCGCCCGCGAGAACAGGCCGGAGGCGCGGCCCTCGATGTCGAAGAAGCGGATCTGCCGGAAGTTGAACAGTTTTTCGTAGAAGCCGGTCCAGACATCCATCCGGCCGCGATGGACGTTGTGGGTGAGGTGATCGATGTAATACAGCCCCGCCCCCTCCGGCCGCGGATCCTTGGCGCCCGTCCATTCGAACTCGGCGTCATAGGCCGAGCCCCTGGCGCCGTAGCGGTCGACGAAATACAGCAGGCTGCCGCCGATACCCTTGATGGCGGGAACATCGAGCGCCTTCTGCGCGGCGGGAATGTCCGCAGGCGCCGCGCCGAGCGACAGCGCACGCTCGTAGGCCCGTTTCGCGTCGACGACGCGAAACGCCATCGACGGCGCGCAGGGTCCGTGCGCGGCAACGAAGTTGGCGCCGTGGGTGCCCGGCTGCTCGTTGACCAGATAGTTGATGTCGCCCTGGCGATAGACCGTGATCTGCCTGGTCTTGTGGCGGGCGACCGGCGCATAGCCCATCAGCCGGAACAGCGCGTGCAGTTCTTCGGGCCGGGGGTGGGCATATTCGACGAATTCGAAGCCGTCGGTGCCCATGGGATTGTCGGCCGATATCACGGCGGTTGGCGCGTCGTGCGGAAATGGACCCATGGCTTGCGAATCTCCCCTGATTTGAGGCTTGAATAATCGGTCGCCGGAGGCGCAAGGTGCGTGCAAATGATTGGCAATGTCGCCTCGCCACGCACGGTTCGTGCACAATTGAGGACTTTTGCGCATGATTCAGGTTGACGGCTTTGACCTCAAGATATTGGGCGCGCTGCAGGATGACGGCCGCCTGACCAACCAGCAGCTCGCCGATCTGGCCGGCCTGTCGGCCTCGCAATGCTCGCGGCGGCGCATGCGGCTGGAGCAGGAGAAGGTGATCGCGGGCTATCACGCCGACCTTGCCGCCGAGGCGCTCGGCTTCAACGTCATTGCCTTCATCCAGATTACGCTCGCGACCCATTCGCCCGACAACGCGAAGAAGTTTCGCGCGCTGGTCAACCGCGTCGACGATATCCAGGAGGCCTATTCACTGACCGGCGACGCCGACTATCTGCTGAAGGCGGTGCTGCGCGACCTCAAGAGCCTGTCGGACATCGTCAACAACGTGCTGATGCCGCACCAGAGCGTGGCGCATGTGCGCTCCTCGATCGTGCTGGACCGGTTGAAGGAGAGCGCAAGGCTGCCGCTCAAGGAGTTGGCGCGGTAATTTCGCGGGAGATGGCCGAAATCGAGGGAGATTCGGCATTCGAATCAAATCTCCGATTTGCGATGCTCCGCCTCGCCTCAAGCTGACGAGACCGCCATGGCGCTGCAACTCCGGCCGAACTGCGAATATTGCGACAAGGACCTGCCGCCCAATTCCACGGAAGCACGGATCTGCTCTTACGAATGCACGTTCTGCGCGGACTGCGTGGAGACCAGGCTCCACAATGTTTGCCCGAACTGCGGCGGCGGTTTCGTGCCGCGGCCGATCCGTCCCGCGAGGGAATGGCGGCCCGGCGTATCCGTGCAGAAGCATCCGCCGTCGGACAAGCGCGTGCATCTCAAATACAGCCCCGACGAGGTCGCCGCGCATTCGACGAAGCTGCGGAATATTGCGCCGGAGATGCGCTGAACTCCCAACCCTCGTCGTCCCGGCGAACGCCGGGACGACGCGGAATATGTGTGTCCATTGCTATCACACGGCTGGCGTAATCGTCCCCTCGACCTCGCCAAAGCCGACGCGGTAGCCGTCGCCCTGGCACCAGCCGTGGAAGCTGAGCGAATCGCCGTCTTCGAGAAACGTCCGCTTGACGCCGCCAGCCAGCTCGACCGGCTCGGTGCCGTTCCAGCTGATTTCCAACAGGCTGCCGCGCTGGTGCTTGTCCGGGCCAGAGATGGTGCCGGAGCCCAAGAGATCGCCGACGTTCATGGCGCAGCCGGATGAGGCGTGGTGCACCAGTTGCTGCACCGAGGACCAGTACATGTATTTGAAGTTGGTGCGGCAGATATTGGCGGCCTCGTTCATCTGCGCCGCGCGCAGGGCGACGTCGAGTTGCAGGTCGTAGTTGTTGGGCTCGGTCTGCCGCAGATACGGCAGCGGCGCCGGATCCTGCACCGGGCCTTGAACGAGGAACGGCTCCAGCGCTTCGCGGGTGACGATCCACGGGCTGATCGAGGTCGCAAAGGCCTTGGCCTGGAACGGCCCGAGCGGCACGTACTCCCACTGCTGGATATCGCGCGCGCTCCAGTCGTTCAGCATCACGAAGCCGAAGATCATCGCCTCCGCCTGCTTCTCGGTGAGCATCTCGCCCATGACAGAGGATTGGCCGATCACAGCCCCCATCTCGAGTTCGAAGTCGAGCCGCTTGCAGGGACCGAATGAGGGCACCTCGGCGCTCGGCGGTTTCAATTGGCCGCGCGGCCGGCGTACCTTGGTGCCGGAGACCACGACGGTGGAGGCGCGGCCGTTATAGGCGATCGGCATGTGCAGCCAGTTCGGCTGCAGCGCATTGTCCTTGCCGCGGAACATGACGCCAACATTGGTGGCGTGTTCCTTCGACGAATAGAAATCGGTGTAGCCGGCAACCGCGATCGGCAGATGCAGCCGGACGTCCGCAATCGGCACCAGCGCGCGGGCGCGCAGGATCTTGTTGTCGCGCAGCTGCGGATTGTCGTGACGCAACAGCTCGCTGATCCGCGCCCGGGTGCGCGACCATACCTTCGGCCCCAGCGCCATGAAAGCGTTGAGCGAGCCTTGCGCGAACACGTCGAAGGCCGGCGCGAGATCGACCAGCCCCTCGCTCTCCAGCACCGCGAGATCGAGAACATGATCGCCGATCGCAACCCCGACGCGCGGCGCGGGCGCGGCGGCGGTCGAGAACACGCCGTAAGGCAGGTTCTGGATCGGGAAGTCGGAGGCGGGATCGACCGCAATGAAGGAGCGGAGCGAGGGATCGTTGGGGTGGGTGGTCACTTGCGGCTTCGTCCTTTCTTGCCCTCTCCCCTTGTGGGAGAAGGTGGCGAAATCGACCGGAGGGAGATTGCGCCGGATGAGGGGTTTGCCTCCGCGGAGAGAGACCCCTCACCCGCCCGCGCTTCGCTTGGGCACCCTCTCCCACAAGGGGAGAGGGTAAGATCGTCAAGGCCTGTTCGGGTCGAACCGCTTTTCCAGTCCCTTCCAGCAATCCGCGTAATCGTGCTGCAATGTCGACGACTTCGCCGCGTGCGCGGTGATGCGCTGGGGAAAACGGGTTTCGAACATGAAGGCCATGGTGCCGGTCAGCTTGACCGGCTTCAATTCGCCGTTGCTGGCATGGTCGAAGGCCTCGCGGTCCGGGCCGTGCGGCAGCATCATGTTGTGCAGGCTGATGCCGCCGGGCGTGAAGCCTTGCGGCTTGGCATCGTAGACGCCGTAGATCAGCCCCATGAATTCCGACATGATGTTCATGTGATACCACGGCGGACGGAAGGTGTTTTCCGCCACCATCCAGCGTTCCGGGAAGATGACGAAGTCGATGTTGGCGGTGCCCGGGGTTTCCGAAGGCGCCGTCAGCACCGTGAAGATCGACGGATCGGGATGGTCGAAACCGACCGCGCCGACCGGCGAGAAGGTGCGCAAATCGTATTTGTACGGCGCGTAATTACCGTGCCAGGCGACGACGTCGATCGGCGAATGCGGCAGCGTGGTCCTGAACAGCGAACCGCCCCATTTCACGAACAGTTCGGTCGGCGTGTCCTTGTCCTCGTAAGCTGCGACCGGCGTCAGGAAGTCGCGCGGATTGGCGAGGCAATTGGCGCCGATCGGGCCGCGCTCCGGCAGCGTGAAGGCGCCGCCGTAATTCTCGCAGAGATAGCCGCGCGCCGGACCGCCTGACAGTTCGACGCGGAACTTGACGCCGCGCGGGATTATCACGATCTCGGCAGGCCCGGCATCGATCCGGCCGAACTCGGTGACGAAGCGCAAGCTTCCCTGCTGCGGCACGAACATCATCTCGCCGTCGGCATTGTAGAAATGCTGATCGACCATCGATTTGGTGATGAGGTAGACATGCGCCGCCATGCCTGCTTGCGTGTTGGCGTCGCCCGCCGTCGTCATGGTCTGCACGCCCTGCAGGAAGGTCTGGTCTTCCTTCGGAATCGGCGCCGGGTCCCAGCGCAACTGCTCGACCGATATTTCCTGCTCGAAGCACGGCGCGGTGCGCCACAGCCCGGCATCGACCCTGGCGAAGCGGCCGGAATGTTTCACCGACGGCCTGATGCGATAGAGCCAGGAGCGCTCATTGCTGCCGCGCGGCGCGGTGAACGGCGAGCCCGAGAGTTGCTCGGCATAGAGCCCATAGGCACAGCGCTGCGGCGAGTTGCGCCCGATCGGCAGCGCGCCGGGCAGCGCCTCGGTCTCGAAGCTGTTGCCGAAGCCGGACATGTAGCCCGGCGTGATATTGACGGAGCTTCGGCCGATCACGTCGGGAGAGGTGTTGATATTCATGGTCATCCTCCTTGCAAGGCGGCCCACATTTCCTGGTCGCGTTTGTCGGTCCAGATCACGGGATCGTCGATCCCCGACGCTTCATCGAACGCGCGCGAGACGTTGAACGGCAGGCAGTGCTCGTAGATCGCAAAGCTGGAAAACTTCGGATCCATCACCTCGCGGGCCGCCGCCATGGTTTCCTTGAGGCTGCGGCCCCTGGCGACCGCCGATTCGGCCGCGCCATAGAGCGTAGTGACGAAATCGCGCGTCATCGCGATCGCCTCGCGCCCCGTGGCAATGCCCTTTAGCGCGTCGCCGCGTCCCGGCGCGATCGCCTTGGGATTGAAGGCGCGAATTTCGTTGAGCGTCATCGGCCATTCGCGCAGATGTGCGTCGCCGCAGTAGCAGGCGGAATGGTATTCGATCAGGTCGCCGGAAAACATCACTTCGGCGTCCGGCACCCACGCCACGATATCGCCGGAGGTGTGGCCGGCGCCGAGCTGCATCAGCCGCACCTCGCGTTTGCCGAGATAGATCGACATCTCGCCTTCGAAAGTCAGTGTCGGCCAGGTCAGGCCGGGGATACTCTCGGCATCCTGGAACAGCCGCGGAAAGCGGCCGTATTCGGAATCCCAGTCCTGCTGGCCGCGCTCTTCGATCAGCCGGTAGGTTTCCTGCGAGGCGACGATGCCTTGCGCCTTGTAGGCGGAGGCGCCGAGCACCCGCACCGCGTGATAATGCGACAGCACCACATATTTGATCGGCTTGTCGGTGACCTTGCGCACCCGCTCGATCACCTTGTTGGCCATCGCCGGGGTTGCCTGCGCGTCGAACACGAGGCAGCCGTCGTCGCCGACGATCACGGCCGAATTGGGATCGCCCTCGGCGGTGAAGGCATAGAGGTCGGTGCCGATCTCGGAGAAGGTGATTTTCTTCTCCGCCATGTCGGTCGTCGATGCGAAACCCTTGGCCATCAATTCCATTCCCTTTGCGTTACTGCTGTTGTTGCTGTTGTTGCTGGCTCGCATCCGCCATCCGCCGCTGCGCCAGCGAAATCGCTTCGCGCAGCACGGCGAGATCGCCGATGTGATTGGCCAGAATGAGGACCAGCGCCGCGTCGAGATCGGCGCTCTGATCGTCGGTCAGCCCGCGATGTGCTTCGACCACGGCGCGAAACGCATCGTCGGGCTTGGCGAAATTCGAAGAGGTAGATAATGCCATGGCCGGAACCTCAATTTGTGCCGGTTGCGCGCGCCAGCGCGGCGTCGAGCGCTGAGCGGGTCGGCTGCCGGAAGCGCGCGGCGACATAGCCGTCCGGCCGCAGCAAATAGGCGGTACCGGGCTCGGCATCGTAGCGCGCGCCAACCAGGCCGGCGGGATCGGCAAGGCCATCCTTGCCGCCGATCCGGATCACGCCGACGCCATCAGGCACCTCGGGCGCCGCGCCATTGGCGAATTCCAGCAGCGTGAACCGCTTTCCCGCTTCGATGAAGGCGTCAGTCAAATATGTGGGATCGCCGGATCGTGCGGCAACCGGCGCGTCCGGCATCGAAGCGCCAGGCCGCGGACCGCCGCGCCACGTCTCTGAGTCGGCGGTCGACAACGGCGAATCGTAGATCGAGGGAACCGAAAGCCGGCCGCCGTTGATCATGCGCTTGCCGAATTCGGTTTCCTTGGCGAGCGACAGCACCGCCTTGCGCAGCCGCGCCTCCTGGCGCGAAACCGGCGCCATGAAGTCGGTCGAGCGGGTCGATTCGCGAATGTTCTCGTCGGCCGCAGCGCTGCGTTCGAGATGATAGCTCTCCAGCAGGGCCTCCGGCGACAGCTTGCGCAGCACGCGGTCGAGTTTCCAGGCGAGGTTCTCGGCGTCTTCGAGGCCCGAATTGGCGCCCCTCGCGCCGAACGGCGAGACCTGGTGCGCGGCATCGCCGGCAAAGATCACGCGGCCGTGGATGAACTTGTCCATCCGCCGGCACTGGAACTTGTAGAGCGAGATCCATTCGAATTCGAACTTGTCATGCCCCAGCATGCGCGCGATCCGCGGCCGCACATTCTCCGGCCGTTTCTCGACCGCGGGATCCGCATCCGGACTGAGCTGCAGATCGATCCGCCAGATGTCGTCCGGTTGCCGGTGCAGCAGCGCCGACCGGCCGGCATGGAACGGCGGGTCGAACCAGAACCAGCGTTCGGTCGGAAATGCCGCGCTCATCTTGACGTCGGCGATCAGAAACTGATCCTCGAAGACTTTGCCGGCGAATTCCGCGCCCACCATCTGCCGCAGCGACGACCGGGCGCCGTCGCAGGCGACGAGGTAGTCGGCGCGCAGCCGGTAGGATCCCTCAGGGGTGTCGACCGTCAGCACCGAATGATCGTTGCGCTGCTCCAGCCCGGTCACCTTGTTGCGCCAGCGCAGGTCGATCGCGGCAAGTTCCCGCACCCGGTCCACCAGATAGGCCTCGGCATAGAATTGCTGGAGGTTGATGAAGGCGGGCCGCTTGTGCCCTTCCTCCGGCAGCAGGTTGAACTGGTAGAGCTGCGAGGCGCCGTGAAAGATCTTGCCGACGCTCCAGACCACGCCCTTGTCGACCATGCGCTGGCCGATGCCGAGCCGGTCCCAATATTCCAGCGAGCGCTTGGAGAAGCAGATCGCGCGCGAGCCCTCGCCGATCCGGTCGGCATCGTCGAGCAGCACGACGCGATGGCCACGCTGCGCCAGATCGATCGCGAACGACAGCCCGACCGGTCCGGCGCCGACCACGACCACCTGATGACGCGCCGCGTCGCCGTCAGCGCGATCCTGATCGGGATGACGCCGGTAACCGAACTGGATGTGGGACTGCTGCGCCATGCGGCTACAAACCTTGCGACTAGCCAAGGGCCTGCGACTCTGCTAATTAGTCGCATCTGCAACTATCTTAAACCCTTTGGGTGTTCGGCCGTCAACTCAAATTGGAGCGATTTTTGCCAAAAGCGTCTTCGAACCAAGTGGGCTCCGGTTCACGCGCCGAAGACGCGCCCGGAGAAAGCTCCAAACTCGACCTCTTCAGCTTTGTGCCGTTCCGCCTGAACCGGCTGGCGGCCGAGGTCTCCTCCGCGCTCTCCAGCGAATATCAGGAGCGCTACGGGCTCGACATTCCGGAATGGCGCGTGCTGGCGACGCTCGGCTTCCGCAACGAGGCCTGCAGCGCGCAATACATTTCGCACTGCACCCGAACCCACAAATCCACCATCAGCCGCGCCGTCACCACGCTGATGCAGCGGCAGCTCGTGGAACGGGTCGCGAATGCGGACGACCGTCGCGAGTTTGCGCTGCGCATGACGCAAAAGGGCAAGGCGCTGTACCGGGAACTGATCCCGCGCTTGTTGCGCCGGGAGCAGGAAATCCTGTCCTGCCTCTCGGCTCAGGAGCGGAAAACTTTCGCCGCCATGCTCGGCAAGATCGAGAAAAGCCTCGACCTGGTGCAGACGGCGAAGGAAGCGGGCGTCAAGGACGCGTATTGACAGTATGCGTCACGGCCGGGCGCCATAGAGGCCGGTCTCACTTCACTGCCGTCACCACGATCTCCACGATATGCGGCGGTTCGAGATCGACGCCGATGCAGGCCCGCATCGGAGGATTCCTGGCGTCGACCCATTCGTCCCAGGCGCGGTTCATCTCGCTCTTGCGCTTCATGTCGGTGATGTAGACGATCGCCGAAAGGATCTTGCTCTTGTCCGAGCCGCACAGTGCGAGGCTCTCGTCGATGCGGGCCAGCGCCTTTGCGCTCTGCTCATACATCGAGGACGTCACCGGATCGGGCGCGACCGCCACCGTGAGCACGAGGTCGCCATGAACGACGGCGCGGCTGCGTGTCGGCGTAAGGCCGGGAAAGCGATTGATCATGGCCAACTCCGGTTAGCGTCCGCCTACATACTTCGCGATGATGGGAAAATACGCCCCGCCCGAGCCGGCATCGATCGCTTCCTGCAGAATCCTGCCGGTCAGCTCGGCGCCGCGGATCTTGATGCCGGCGTCGCCGGCCAGTTCCAGCGCATAAGACAGATCCTTCAAGGCATATTCGGTCGAGAAGGCGCGTTCGGGAAAATTGCCCGGCACGATCGCCTTCATGCCGTGATTGCGCAGCGCGAAGCTGTCGGCCGATCCCTTCGAGAGGGTGTCGAGCAGCAGCGCCGGATCGACGCCGTTGTGTTTGGCCAGCGCCACCGCTTCGGACAGCGCGTTGACGGTTTCGAACAGCACCATGTTGTTGAGGATTTTTGTAACCTGCCCGGCGCCGACGCCGCCGCAATGGGTGACATCGGTGGCAAAGCAGCGGATCAGGGGCTCGATCGCGGCGAAGATTTCATCCGTCGCGCCGACCATGACGCTGAGCGTGCCGTCCTGCGCCGCCTGGCGCGTGCGCGCGATCGGCGCGTCGGCCCAGGTCGCGCCCCTGGCCTGCAACTGGCCTGCGAAATCGCGGGTCTGGTTGACCGAAGAAGTGCCGAGATCGACCACGACCTGGCCCTTGCGGATGTGCTTCAGGATGCCATCGCCGCCAAACACCGCGTGCACGTGCTTGGCGCTGGGCAGGCACAGGAACACGATGTCGCTGTTGTTGACGACGTCGGCGACAGACGCGGCGATGCCGGCGCCGTCCGCAGCCAGCCGCGCCAGCGGCTCCGGCGAAAGATCGAAGGCAAGCACGGGCGCGCCGCTTTTCCTGACGAGGTTGCGGCAGATCGGCTCGCCCATCACGCCGAGGCCGATGAAACCGATGGTCTTGTAGTCTGGCATGAGTTTGCTCTTTTTTGTTTGGCGCGTTTTCCCGATTGCGGACCGGTACCCGCGTCGCTCGAAAACGCCTTGTTATTTGACGAAGGAACGTGACGGCGGCAGATGCAGGGCAAATGCGTCGGCGTTGTCGCCGGCGCGCGGATAGATGTCGCAGACCAGGGGATCATGGCCGGGAATGACGCGATCGGGATGACCGGCAAGGCGCTGCGCGATATCCCAGCCCTCGAACATGTCGCCGAGATTATAGATGATCGGGAACGGGCTGCGGCGATGCATGTTGCCGTAGTAATGCGAGGCGTCCGACGCCAGCACCACCGGGCCGCGCGCGGTCTCGACCCGCACCACCTGCAGGCCGTCGGAGTGGCCGCCGACCCGATGCAGCGTCACACCGGGCGCGACCTCGCCATCGCCGTTGTGGAAGGTGACGCGCTCGCTGAAGACATGCCGCACCATCAGCGTGACGTGCTCCACCGAAAACGGATGCCGCAGCAGGCCCTGGCACATGCAGCGCCCGGTCGCATAGCTCATCTCGCGGTCCTGCAGATGAAACCGCGCATTGGGGAAGCGATCGAGATTGCCGGCGTGATCGTAATGCAGATGCGTGACGACGACATCCCTGATGGCGCCGGCGTCAACGCCGAAGCGCGCCAGCGCATCGACCGGATTGAGCGTGAGCCTGCGGCCGCGCGCCTGCGCCTCTTCCGCATTGAAACCGGTGTCGACCAGAATATCGCGACCGTTTCCGCGGATCAGCCAGACGAAATAATCGAGGTCTTGCGCCGTGGTTTCGTGGGGATCCGGCAGCAGGTAGTTCATGTGGGGGGTGCGCGGCGACATCGTCGCATAGCGCAGGGCGTAGATCTCGTAGGCGTTTCCCATCGGCTGTACTTTTCTTCCTGATTTTCCGATCGCGGCACCAAGCCACCGCCGATCCGAAAGGTCAAACCGGATGGTTCGCGGCGGCTCCACGGTCGCGCCGCAGGAGGACCCGCCATGCGCCTGATCCCCCAGCCCTGCCCGCTGCAACGCACCCGCAACCCGCGATCACGGGACCGCCAATCCGTGTCACGGTTTATTCCCCCGCCTTGTCGCGGTTAATTGTCGCAATTGCGATCGGCTTCACAACCAGTTGACAGGCTCGGCGACCCCGGTTTGATAATGCGGTTTGCGTAGAGTAAGGTCGCCGAGGCGCAAGCTGGTGTCGGCGCTTTGTTGGCTGGACTGCCGTTTTATGAAAATCCGCATCGCATTATTTCTGATTTCGGTTTTGTCGGTTATCCCGATTGTCCCGTCGGTCGCTGCGGGCGCGGAGCGCTTTGCACTTGTCATCGGCAACGCGAAATATCCCGACGCCGAGGCGCCGCTCAAGGAACCGATCAACGACGCCCGCGCCATCGCCGACGAACTCAAGCGCGACGGCTTCAGCGTCGAGGTCGGGGAAAATCTGACCGGCGACGCGATGCGGCGCGCCTTCGACAAGCTTTACGGACGGATCAAGCCCGGCTCGGTGGTGTTGCTGTTCTTCAGCGGATTCGGCGTGCAGTCCGGCCGCCAGAGCTACATGATTCCGGTCGATGCCCAGATCTGGACCGAGCCGGACGTTCGCCGCGACGGCTTCAGCCTGGAGACGGTGCTGGGCGAAATCAACAGCCGCGGCGCCGGGGTCAAGATCGCCTTGATCGACGCCTCCAGACGCAACCCGTTCGAGCGCCGGTTCCGCAGCTTTTCCGCGGGGCTGGCGCCTGTGATTGCGCCGAACGGAACGCTGGTGATGTATTCGGCCGCGCTCTCTTCGGTGGTCAGCGACAATGGCAGCGACCGCAGCCTGTTCGTGCGGGAATTGCTCAAGGAAATTCGCGTTCCCGACCTGATGGCCGAGGAAACCCTCAATCGCACCCGCGTCGGCGTCACCCGCGCCTCCCGCAGCGAACAGGTGCCGTGGATCTCCTCCTCTTTGGCCGAGGATTTTTCCTTCATCCCGGGCACCGGCGCCAAGCCGGCCGCCCCGGGTCCGGTGGCGGCGTTACCCCCGGCAACTCCTCCGGCACCGCCTCAAGCCGCTCCCCAGGTCGCTCCCCCGCCGCTGCCGCGCGTCGAACCGCCACCGCCGCCGCGGGTCGAGACGCCGGCGCTGCCGCAGCCGCCCAAGCCGGCCGAAGTCACCCTCGCTCCGCCTGAAAAGCCGGCCGAAGGGCCGACCGCCGTCGCGCTGGCCGATGACCCGACCATCAAGAGCCTGACCCAGAAGCTCGCCGCCAATCCCGACGACGCCGGCGCGCTGTACCGGCGCGGGCAGGTCTATGCCAGCAAGGGCGCCTACAGCCTTGCCATCAAGGACTTCGACAACTCGCTGCGGCTCAACCCCAAGGACGTGGAAGCCTATAACAACCGCTGCTGGGCCCGCACCGTGATCGGCGACCTGCAGGCCGCCCTGAAGGATTGCAACGAAGCGCTGCGGCTGCGCCCGAACTTTGTCGATGCCCTCGACAGCCGCGGTCTCGTCAACCTGAAGAGCGGGCAGACCAAGAATGCAATTGCTGATTTCGACGCCGCCCTCAAGATCAACCCGCGATTGACCTCGTCGCTGTACGGGCGCGGCCTCGCCAAGCAGCGAAACGGCTCGATTTCCGAGGGCGAATTGGATATATCCAATGCCAAGGCCATGGATCCGAATATTGTCAAGGAATTCGCGAGTTACGGGGTACGTTAACGATTATTTGAGTAAGGGGCCGGCGCGGCCTCGAACCCCCAGGCAGGCGCCAGAGACAAACCCAAGGAAGTAGCCACGCCGGGAGGTGGCCGGGCTCCGCCCGATCTGTCCGGCGGCTCATCGAGCATCGATTGGAACCGCGCCGACAGCGCAGGAGGGACTGGCAATGACCAAGATGTCTGGAAGGAAAAATCTCACCGCAATCCTTTCGATCGTGACGATCGGCGCCGCGCTTTCTTTCGGAATGGCGAAGGCCGTCGCCGCCGAGGATGTCACCGAGGATCAGATCGTCCGCGCGCTTGCGCCGGCCAAGAAGCCGCTGACCCGCGGCCTCTCGGTGGGTCCGAAGGTCGACCCGGCGGTCAGCGCCGAGGAAGGACGCTTTGTCCAGAAGATCCGTGGCCGGCCCTCGCGTTCGCTGTCGGTCAACGAGCGCGAGGAAATCGCCACCCTCGCCAAGGACAAGCCGAATATCGATCTGGAAATCACCTTCGATTACAACTCGGCCGACATCAGCGCCAAGTCGCTGCCCTCGGTTCAGGCCCTCGGAAAGGCCCTTTCCAATCCCGATCTGAAGGGCTCGACCTTCGTGGTGGCAGGCCATACCGACGCCGCCGGCGGCGAGGCGTACAATCAAGACCTCTCCGAACGCCGCGCCGACTCGATCAAGCGCTACCTGACCGACAAGTTCGGCATTGCCGGCGCTGACCTCGTGACCGTCGGATACGGCAAGAGCAAGCTCAAGGATCCCGGCCACCCGCTCGCGGAAGTGAACCGCCGCGTACAGGTCGTCAACATGGCGAGCACGACCACCGCATCCAAGTAAGTGAATTGTGGTGCCGGGTAGAGTTTTGCGGCTGCAGCCTCCGTTCCGACCAGATCGGATCGGAGGCTCCGTGTTTATTTGACGCATTTTCCTGGCGCGAGCCGGTATCCACTTCGCTGGAAAACGCTATAAAAGCGTCTCCACCCGTCCCACCCGATAGGTCTGGATTGATCCGGCGATGAAGCTCTCCGAATATCTCAAACCTGCGATCGGCGTGGTCGTCGTTGTCGTGCTGGGGGCCGGATACTACTGGTTCGAGCACCGTCCGCGGCCTGAGGAAAAAGACACCCCGTCCAACGCCCTCGTCATCGTCACCAAAACCACCAACGCCTGTTTCTCCGACATGGTGCGGGTCACCGGCTTCATCGTGCCGCGCCGGGAAGCGGTGGTCGGCGTCGAACAGGAAGGCTCCAGGGTTTCCGAGGTGCTGGTCCGCGAAGGCGACATGGTCACCGAGAATCAGGAACTGGCGCGGCTGACACCGCCGCCTCAGCAGGCCGGCGGACGACCCGGGCCGACGGTGCTGCGCGCCCCGGCGGCCGGCCTCGTCACCGAAGTCAGGACCATCGCCGGCGCGCCCGCTTCGCCGCAAGCCGGGCCGATGTTCCGGATCTCCGTCAACAACGAAATCGAACTGGATGCCGAAGTACCGGCGATCCACATGCTGAAACTCAATCCCGGCGCGTCGGCGCGCGTCAGCCGGGACAACGTGCCCGACCTGATCGGGCGCGTGCGGCTGGTCTCGCCGCAGATCGACCGCAGCACCCAGCTCGGCCACATCCGGATCTCGCTGACCAATAACCCGTCGCTCAAGATCGGCATGTTTGCCCGCGCCAACATCGACGCCAAGCGCAGCTGCGGCGTCGCCATTCCGCGCACCGCCATCGACCATCTGACCGTGCAGGTGGTGAAGGGAAACACCATCGAGACACGCAAAGTGAAGGTCGGACTGGTGTCCGATACTTCGACGGAAATCCTCGAGGGCCTCGACGTCGGCGAAATCGTCGTGGCCGACGCCGGCACCTCGCTGCATGACGGCGACCAGATCAAGACCATGTTCGCCGAGGAACTCGATCGGGTACGGGTGCGCTGATGGCTCTGAATATCTCGGCCTGGTCGATCCGGAACCCGCTCCCCTCGATCGTCTTCTCGATCATCCTGCTGGTGCTGGGCTGGGTCAGCTTCACCAAGCTCGCGGTGACGCGGCTGCCGAGCGCCGACATCCCCGTGATCTCGGTTGCGGTCTCGCAATTCGGCGCGGCGCCGGCCGAGCTGGAGTCGCAGGTCACCAAGACCATCGAAGACGGCGTCTCCGGCGTCGAGGGCGTGCGGCATATCTCATCCTCGATCACGGACGGGCTGTCGCTGACCACGATCCAGTTCGCGCTCGAAACCAACACCGACCGCGCGCTGAACGACGTCAAGGACGCCGTCACCCGCGTGCGCGCCAACCTGCCGCAGAACGTCAACGAGCCGCTGATCCAGCGCGTCGACGTGATCGGCCTGCCGATCGTCACCTATGCCGCGATCTCGCCCGGCAAGACGCCCGAGCAATTGTCCTATTTCGTCGACGACGTCGTCAAACGCGCGCTGCAGGGCGTGCGCGGCGTCGCCCAGGTCGAGCGCATCGGCGGTGTCGAGCGCGAGATCCTGGTGTCGCTCGATCCCGACCGGCTGCAGGCCGCCGGGCTGACCGCCGTCAATGTCAGCCAGATCCTGCGCGGCACCAATGTCGACCTCGCCGGCGGCCGCGCCGAGATCGGCAAGAACGACCAGGCGATCCGCACGCTCGCCGGCGCCAAGACCCTCAACGATCTCGCCGGCACCATGATCCCGCTGTTCGGCGGCGGCGAGGTTCGTCTTGACGATCTCGGCACCGTCACCGACACCATCGCCGATCGCCGGACCTTCGCGCGCCTGAACGGCGAGCCCGTGGTGGCGCTCGGCATCAAGCGCTCCAAGGGCGCCAGCGACGTGGTGGTCGCCGCGGCCGTGCAGAAGCGCATCGATGCGCTCAAGGTTGCCTATCCCGACGTCGACCTCAAGCTGATCGACACCTCGGTGGAATTCACCAAGGGCAATTATGAAGCCGCGATTTCGACCTTGTTCGAAGGCGCCATCCTCGCCGTCATCGTCGTGCTGCTGTTCCTGCGCGACATCCGCGCCACCATCATCGCCGCGATCTCGCTGCCGCTGTCGATCTTCCCGGCGTTCTGGGCGATGGACCTCCTCGGATTCTCGCTGAACCTCGTCAGCTTCCTCGCCATCACGCTGTCGACGGGCATTCTGGTCGACGACGCCATCGTCGAAATCGAGAACATCGTGCGCCACATGCGGATGGGCAAGTCGCCGTATCGCGCCGCGCTGGAGGCCGCCGACGAGATCGGCCTCGCCGTCATCGCGATCTCGCTCACCATCATCGCGATCTTCGCGCCCGCAAGCTTCATGTCGGGGATCGCCGGGCAATTCTTCAAGCAATTCGGCATCACGGTGTCGGTGCAGGTGTTCTTCTCGCTGCTCGCCGCGCGCTTCGTCACGCCGGTGCTGGCGGCCTATTTCCTGAAGGATCATCCGCACGAAGACCCGCCGCCGGGGCGCATCCTGCAAACCTATACGCGGCTCGTCACCTGGTCGGTGAAGCATTACTTCATCACCGTGCTGGCCGGTTTCGGCATCTTCGCCGCCTCGATCTGGAGCATCACGCTGTTGCCGCAGGGCTTCCTGCCGGCACAGGACACCGCGCGCTCGCTGCTGGCGATGGAGCTGCCGCCGGGCTCGCAGCTCGCCTACACCGAGAAGGTCACCGAGGAGATCGTCACGCGCCTGCGCAAGCGGCCCGAGATCAAGAGCATATTCGTCGACGGCGGCCGCGTGCCGCCCGGCACCTTCGAGGTGCGCCGCGCCGCCCTGATCATCAACTACACGCCGAAGGCCGACCGCAAGATCACCCAGCGCGAACTCGAGCTGGCGATCTCGGGCGACCTCGAAAGCGTTCCCGACATCCGATTCTGGTTCCTCGACGAAAACGGCTTGCGCGCGATCTCGCTGGTGGTCACCGGCGTCGACAGCAACATCGTCGGCAACGTCGCCAGCGAGCTGGCGACGCAGATGAAACGGATTCCGATCGTCGCCAACGTGATCTCCGAAACCTCGCTCGACCGGCCCGAGCTTCGCATCCAGCCGCGGGCCGAGCTCGCAGCAAGACTCGGCGTCTCCACCGAGAGCCTGTCGCAGACCATCCGGGTCGCCACCATCGGCGACGTCGGCCCGGCGCTGGCGAAATTCGACGCCGGCGGCCGGCTGGTGCCGGTCCGCGTGCAGCTCGAGGACGCCGCGCGCGGCGACCTGCAAATCCTCGAACAGTTGCGGGTGCCGCTCGGCCAGCGCGGCGAGAAGGGCGGCGTGCCGCTCTCCGTCGTCGCCGACATCAAGCTCGATCAGGGCCCGACCAGCATCAACCGCTACGACCGGGAACGCCAGGCCACGGTGGCGGCCGACCTCGTCGGCTCCGCCGCGCTCGGCGACGCCACCAAGCTGATCTACGACCTGCCGGTGATGAAGAGCCTGCCCAAGGGCGTGAAGGTCAGCCCGTCGGGCGACGCCGAAAGCCTGAACGAACTGTCGGAAGGCTTTGCCACCGCGATCACCACCGGGTTGATGATGGTCTATGCGGTGCTGGTGCTGCTGTTCGGCACCTTCCTGCAGCCGATCACCATCCTGTTCTCGTTGCCGCTCTCGATCGGCGGCGCCATCGCGGCGCTGCTCCTGACCGGCAAGCAGCTGACGACGCCGGTGTGGATCGGCATCCTGATGCTGATGGGCATCGTCACCAAGAACGCCATCATGCTGGTGGAATTCGCGGTCGAATCGATCCGCGAGGGCAATCCGCGCGAATTTGCGATCATCGACGCCGGCATCAAGCGCGCGCGCCCGATCGTCATGACCACCATCGCGATGGCGGCCGGCATGATGCCGTCCGCGCTGGCATTCGGCGCCGGCGGCGAATTCCGCTCGCCAATGGCGCTCGCCGTGATCGGCGGACTGGTGTTCTCCACCGTACTGTCCTTGGTGTTCGTGCCGGCGATGTTCATGATGATGGACGATCTCGGCGCGCTGATCTGGCGCTTCGGCAGGAAACTCTTGGTCTCCAGCGGCGAGAACGAGCAGCCGCCGGGCGACCACAAGCCGCCGCCGGCCATCGTGCATTCACCCGCGGCGGAGTAGGCGCCGTTATCGCCCTACTCGTTCCTTGCCACCGCCGTCAGCTTGGTCATGTTCTGCAGCAGGATGCGGCCGCGCTGCAGGTCCAGGATGCCGTCCTTGCGCCACAGCTGCAGTTGACGGTTGACGCTCTCGCGCGCGGCGCCGACGAACACGCCGAGCTGCTCCTGCGAGATGTGCACCTCGGAGCCGAAATCGGACGACAGCGCGCAGAGCCGGCGCGCCAGCCGCACCGGCAGCGGCTGCAGCATCGATTCCTCCATCCGCTCGCTCATCCAGCGGATGCGCTGGCACAACAGCGCGATGATCTTGACCGCGACGCGGGGCTCGCGTTCGAGAAAACTGAGAAAATCCTCGCGCCGCAGCACGAACAGTTCGGTGGGCTCGCCGGCGGTGGCGTCCGCGGTGCGGCTCTGGCCGTCGAGCACCGCGACCTCGCCGAACAGGTCGCCGGGGCCGAGAAAGTTCAGGGTCAGGCGGCTGCCGTCCGATGCTCCGGTCTCGATGCGGATTTGCCCGCGCCGGACCCCGAACAGGGCGTCGCCGGCGTCACCCTTCTGGAACAGCATCTCGCCCACCCCGAGGTGCTGGGTGTGGCAGAGGCTTGAGATTCGCTGCAATTCGTCGGAACCCAAGTCCGCGAACATCGGATTCATCTTGAGAATGACCGCAAATTCGGCCGCTTTGCTCATTGCAATGCCTTCCAGAGGGATTCGAGATCGACAAAATAACCGTTAGCGAAGCTTGTGGCCTGTGAAGTGTGTCATATGTCACATAACTTTGCAGCACCCCCGGACTATTTTTACTGGCTTTGAGCGGTTTCCCCTTCCGGGATAAGCTCAACCACAAGGCCCGCCGCTACGGCCGGGCCGAATTCGCGCGCAGCTGGCCCGGTCTGGAATGTCGAGATGAAAGCATTGAAAATCGCCGGAGCCGCCGTCGCCGCCGTGATCGTGGTGGCGGCATTGCTGCTGATCGTCGGCGGCCCCTCGGGATTCCTGACGTCGGAGATCCAGACCCGGGTGGAGCGCGAGACCGGCTACAAACTGACCATCGCCGGCGCCACCAGGATCGGGATCTGGCCATCCCTCAACGTCAAGCTGAACGACGTCACGCTGCAGGACCCCAAGGACCGCAACGGCGCGAGCCGCCTGACCGTCGGCAGCCTCCAGGCCGACGTGACGCTGTCGAGCCTGTGGTCGGGCCGCCCGCAAGTCACCGAACTCGTCATCGACAAGCCGGTGCTGCATTTGCCGCTGCTGCGCGAACGCTCGGGACAGCTGATTTCATCCGCCAAACCCGCAGCCGCACCGGGCGAAGCCGGCAAGGCCGCGATCGATCGCGTCACCGTGACCGGCGGCGCGGTGGTGTTCTCCAACCTGCGCGACCGCGTCGAAAATCGCATCGACGGCATCGACGCCGAGATGAGGATGGGCGCCGACCGCAAGATCAAGATCACCGGCGCTGCGAAGACCGGCGGCCATCCGCTCAAATTCGACATCCGCGCCACCGCGCCGCAACCGCCGCTGGAACGGCAGAACATTCCGGTCGAGATCGGCTTTGAGGCGCCCAGCCTGTTGCAGGCCTCGCTGGCGGCCAAGGCCGAGGTCCGGCTCAATGGTTCGACCGTGATGATCAACGGCCTGTCCGGCACGCTCGGCGACGGCGCGTTCAACGGCTGGGCATCGGTCGATCTCGCCAGCAAGCCGCTGGTCAAGCTCGATCTCGACTTCCAGCGGCTCGACATAGGCGCCAAGGCGCCGCCCTCGTCCGGCGCGCAGGCCTGGAGCAATACGACGTTCGACGTCAGCGGTCTGAACTATGTCGACGCGCAGGTGCGGGCTTCCGCCGCCGAATTCAGCATCGCGGGAGCGCATTTCGCGCCGGCCGCGATCGACGCCACGCTCGGCAGCGGCGTGCTGAAGGTGCGGTTTTCCAATCTCGGCGCCTATGGCGGCCAGGCCAGCGGCGAGGTCACCGCGGACGCCGCCGCGGCCGAGCCGAGCTTCGCGCTGCGCGGCGACCTTGCCGGCGTCCGCGCCTTGCCGCTGCTGACCAGCACCGCCGATTTCGACAAGCTCGACGGCAAGATGCAGGCGAAAATCTCGGTGCGCTCCACCGGCTCGAGCCAGCGCGCCGTCATGGCGAACCTCAATGGCACGGCGTTCGTCGTGTTCCAGGACGGCGCGATCATCGGGCTCAACGTCGCCAAGATGATCCGCTCGCTGACCTCGGGCACGCTGTCGGGCTGGCAGGAGAAGCAGGACCAGGTCACCGATCTCTCGCAATTGTCCGCCTCGTTCCGCATCGACAAGGGCCAGGCCGTCACCACCGATCTCAATTTGGTGGGACCGCTGGTGAAGATGACCGGCGTCGGCACCATCGACCTCGGCACCAAGCAGATCGCGTTCCGGGTCGACCCGAAACTGGTGATGACCACCGAAGGCCAGGGCCGCGCCTCCGATCCGGTCGGGCTCGGCATTCCCGTGATGATCGACGGGCCGTGGGCGCAGCCGCGCATCTATCCCGACATGGCCGGCATCCTCGACAATCCGGACGCCGCCTATGCCAAGCTCAAGGAGATGGGCAAGGGCCTGTTCGGCAAGGACGGCGGCGGCCTGGGCGGGCTGCTCGGCGGATTGACCGGAGGCGGAACCGCCGGCGGTGGGTTGGGCACGGATGGACCGGCCGGCGGCGGCTTGTCGGCCGACAAGCTCGGCGAAACCCTCGGCAATCTGATCCAGCAGGGCCTCGGGCTGGGGCTCGGACAAGCGCCGCCAGGCCAGGGTTCAAGCCAAGGTCCAAACCAAGTCCCAAGCCAGGTCCCAAGCCAGGCCCCAAGCCAAGGCCGCAGCATTCCCGCGCCGGGCTCCCCCGTTCCGGCCGCGCCGCCGGCACCTGCGCCGCAGAACGAGACCATCCCGCAAGCCCCGCAGGACAGCCCGGCGATGAACGAGGTGCTGCGGCAATTGTTCAACCGCTGACATTCTCACCTCCCCACCGCCGCCGCGGTATCCCCACCCCGGCCCTCCCCCGCTAGCGGGGGAGGGAGAAGAAAACTGCCCAAAATGGCGGCTAACCACGCTGGCCGACAGCCCGGCCAACCCCCTCGAATTGTGCTAAACACAGCCCGGCTGAGCGCAAACCTCTGATGGGGAGCGCACGAGGATCTGGATGAACGGCGTCAGGGACAAAGTCTGGTTTCTCCGCGAAGGCCTGTTCGCCAAATACGTCGCCGCGCTGGTCGGGCTCGTGGTGTTCGTGCTGGCCGTCAACGGCGCGATGGAGACCTGGATCAGCTACCGCGGCACCCGGGTCGCGCTGGTCGACGCGATGGGCGAGAAAGCGGAAGCCACCGCGCTGCGGATCGAGCAGGCGATTTCGGAGCTGGAACGGCAGATCAGCTGGGTGACCCGCGCCAGCGCGACCTCGAGCCTCGAAAGCAGGACGCTGGAGCAGCGCCGCGCCGACTATGCCCAGCTGTTAAACCAGGTGCCTGCCGTCAGCCAGCTCTCGTTCCTGAACGGCGCCGGCCGCGAGCAGCTTCGGCTGACCCGCACCGCGGTGAGCTCCGGCGGCGCCGATTTTTCCCGCGACATCCGCTTTACCGAAACCGCTGCCAGGGGCGTCATCTTCGCGCCGGCCTATTTCGTCGGCTCGCGCCCCTTCATGTCGATCGCGGTGTCGCATTCCGGCTTCAACGCCGGGGTGACGCTGGCCGAGATCGACCTGCGCTTCCTCAACGATTTCCTCGGCGATGCCCAGGTCGGCAAGGCCGCTTACGCCTATGTGGTCGACGCGCGCGGCCAGGTGCTGGCGGGCTCGAAGGGCCCGGAGGTCGGCAAGGAACTCGCCGCACTGCCGCAGGTCGCCGCCCTGCTGAAGCCGGACGGCGCGCCGCTCACCTCGGGCACCGGCATCGACGGCCAGGCGGTGCTGACGGCGTCGAACGCGGTGCCGAAACTCGGCTGGTACGTGCTGTTCGAGCAGCCGACCGCGCAGGCGCTGGCGCCGATCCGCGACCAGCTGGTGCGGAGCGCGCTGTTGATCGCGCTCGGCCTGCTGGTTGCGATCCTCGCCGGCACAGTGCTGGCGCGCCGGATGCTGATTCCGATCACCGCCTTGCGCGCCGGCGCACGGCGGCTCGGCGCCGGCGATTTCAGCCACCGCATCGAGGTGCACACCAAGGACGAACTGGAAGAACTGTCCGACCAGTTCAACAGCATGGCCGGCCGGCTGCAGGAGACCTATGAGGGCCTCGAGACCAAGGTTGAGGAGCGGACGCGGGACCTGGCGCGCTCGATCAACGAGCTCAAGGTGCTCGAGGAGGTCGGCCGCGCGGTGTCGTCCTCGCTCGATCTCAACGCGGTGCTGCCGACGGTCGCCGCCCGCGCGCTGGAAATCACCCATGCCGACGCGGTGCTGATCTACGGCTATGACGCGACCAGGCATCAGTTCAACCTCTCTGAAGCCATCGGCATCGACAAGGCGGCCGAGGGCCGGCATCTGCAGATCGACCAGGAGAACAGCGTGCTCGGCCAGGCCGCCAGCCAGGGCGAGCCGATCGCCGTTCCCGATCTCACCAACGCGGCCGAGCATCTGTTGCATGACGTCGCGGCCGAGGCCGGCTTTCATTCGATGCTGGTGGTGCCGCTGGTCGACCAGAAAGGCATCCTGGGCTCGCTGGTGGTGCTGCGCCGCGCGGCCGGCGAATTCTCGCCCAACCTGATCGGGCTGATGAAGACGTTCGCGCACCAGTCGGTGCTGGCGATGCGCAATGCGCGGCTGTTCACCGAAGTCGACGCGAAGGGCCGTGAACTGGAAACGGCGCACACCACCGTGCAGCAACAGGCGGCCAAACTGCAGGAACAAACCGAGCAGCTCAAGAACTGGAACAAGTCGCTGGAGGAGCGGGTCGAGAAGCAGCTCGGCGAGATCGAGCGCATCCGGAGGCTGGAGCGCTTCCTGCCGCCGCAGGTGGCGCAGCTGATCGCCTCCTCCGACGGCCATGATTCGCTGCTCGACAGCCACCGCCGCGAAGTCACCGTGGTGTTCTGCGACCTGCGCGGCTTCACCGCCTTCACCGAGGCGACCGAGCCGGAAGAGGCGATGAACGTGCTGCGCGAATATCACGCAGCACTCGGCGAGCTGATCTTCCGCTACGAGGGCACGCTCGACCGCTATGCCGGCGACGGCGTGATGATCCTGTTCAACGCGCCGATCCAGTTCGACGATCACGTCAGGCGCGCGGTGAAGATGGCGGTCGAGATGCGCGACACCATCGGCCAGCTGACGCAGAAATGGCGCAACCGCGGGCATAGCCTCGGTTTCGGCGTCGGCATCGCGCTCGGCTACGCGACGCTCGGCCAGATCGGCTTCGAGCAGCGGCTCGAATACGCCGCGATCGGCAGCGTCACCAACCTCGCCTCGCGGCTGTGCGACGAAGCCAAGGCCGGCCAGATCGTGGTCAGCCAGCGCGTGTTCGGCATGGTCGAGCCATGGGCCGAAGGCCGGCAGCTGGAAGACCTGACGCTGAAGGGCTTCAACCATCCGATCCTGGCGGTGGAGATTTTGCGCTGGAAAGAGGAAGGCGTGGCGGGGGCGGCGACGGCAGAGGTGCCGGTCGCGGACCGGCGACGGAAGCTGCCGTCGTGACTTGAGCGCGCCGCCTCCCGCCCCGGACGCAGCGCCTGCCGCAGGGCCGCAACAAAAAATCGCAAAACGACCCCATGCAAAGTAGAATGCCCGGCTCGGAGGATTCGAGTCCTGAGCGATGGCTTCCGCGTCCACCGCATCCCTGCCCAACGTTCAGCTTGGATGCGCCGGGGGCAGCTTAGCGCGTCGGCTCGGACGGATGAAATTCCGCCGGAGGAATGAAGCCCGGCCATGACGGCGAGGGGTAGGCGCTTCACCTGCAGGGGGACCTACCGCTTGGCGTCCGAGCTGCCCTTCTGGTATCGATGTCCCCCAGTAACCGGGACTGGAACGCCGATGAACCATCTCACCGCGCCCTACCTTTCACGCAGGCTGCTCACCCCGGCCCTCGCCGCCCTGCTCTTTCTCGCCTCCCCCGCGCTCGCCGCCGAGGAGCCCGAGGCGGCGCCGAAGGGCGCGGCGGTCACCGTGTTCAAGGCGGCCAAGGCCTGTTTCGCCAATATTGTCGAGGTTTCCGGCGTGCTGATCGCGCGGGAGGAGACGTCGGTGCGGCCGGAGCGGCCGGGCCTGAAGGTTTCCGAAATCCTGGCCGAGCCGGGCGACACCGTCACCGCCGGCCAGGCGCTGGCCCGGCTGGCGCTGCCCGAGGGCGGCATGCAGGTGGTGCAGTCGCCGGTGGCCGGGCTGATCTCGACGTCCTCGGCGGTGATCGGCTCGATCGCAGGGGGCAAGGGCGAGGCATTGTTTTCCATCATCGCGCGCAGCGAATTCGACCTGGTCGGCATGGTGCCGGTGCGGGATATTTCCAAGCTCGCGGTCAACCAGACCGCGCGGATCAAGATCATCGGCGCCGGCGAGGTCGAGGGCAAGGTGCGGCGGGTGGCCTCGACCATCGAGCCCAACAGCCAGCTCGGCCAGGTGTTCGTGTCGGTGGTGCTGCCGCGGCGGCTGTTGGTGAATTCATCCGGCCGCGCGCTGATCAAGACCGGGCAGAGCTGCGGCATCTCGGTGCCGCTGACCGCGATCCTCTACGGCTCGGCCGGCACCGTGGTGCAGGTGGTGCGGCGGTCGCGGGTCGAGACCAAGCGGGTGGAAGTCGGCCTGATGTCGGCCGGCCAGGTCGAAATCCGCGAGGGGCTGCAGGAAGGCGACACCGTGGTGGCCCGCGCCGGCGCGCTGTTGCGCGAAGGCGATCCGGTGCGGCCGGTGGCGATGTCGGCGGCGGAGGGGAAGAAGTAGGGGCGCGCATTCGCGCGACCCGTTGGCGCCTCCTCAAGGGTGAGGATCTGGAGACCCTCATGGTGAGGAGCGCAGCAAAGCTGCGCGTCTCGAACCACGAAGGCCAGGAACCGTCGCTCTCCGAGATGAACGCTTTCGTCATGGCCGGGCTTGTCCCGGCCATCCACGTTTTTGCGGCGGCACTGTCAAGACGTGGATGCCCGGCACAAGGCCGGGCATGACGGAAAATGCATCAGTGCCTGCGTTCGCAGGGACGACGAGAAAAAGGGTTCAGCTGCCGGCGTTCGCCATGGCGGCGAAGGTGACGTCTTCGAGCAGGGATGACGACACCGAGGGCACCTGCTCGCCTTCGGATGCGCGGGAGATGGCGATGCGGGTCTTGTTGAAGGCGGCCTCGACGCCGGTCAGCTCCGGGTTGAGATGCGTGAGCAGCTCGGTCATCAGCACGCTGTTGGGCGCTTTCGAATCGTCGGCGACCTTGCCCGGCGTGGCCGAGGACAGGATCAGCGCGTTGTCGGGAGCGACGATCGGGGCGAGGCCGTGCGAATAGGCGCGGAAGCGGCGCTCATAGGGGTTGCGGCGGGAGGCGTCGACCACGACGAGCTTGGCGCGGGCGCCCTGCTCCTTCATCGCCGACAGCACGGATTCGACGCTGACGCCGTCGCGGCGCACATCGAATTCCTTCCAGATCTTGGCATCGACCGGGATCATGTAGCTCTCGCGGCCGGCCTGCACGCCGTAGCCGCCGAAGAACAGCATCACCACGGAATCCTTCCTGATCTTGGATTTCATCCGGGCGACGGCGCGGCGCATGTCGTCCTTGGTGGCGTCTTCGATGACGTCGACGTCGAAACCGGACTGGCGCAGGCTCGCGGTCAGCGCGCGGGCGTCATTGATCGGCTGGGCCAGCGGCGCATTGGCGTCGGGATAATGGCCGTTGCCGATGACGAGCGCGATCCGGGACGCCTTGCCGGCGGCATCAGTGCCCTGCTCCGAGGCGATCGCCTTGGCCGCATCCAGCGCGCGCTTGTTCAGCGCGGCATGGGCGCCGATCGCCAGCGACAGCACGCCGACCAGGGCCGCGGCAATGGTGAGCGAGCGGCGGGAGATGCTGATATGCCAGAACTTCATCTCGGTTCATTCCTGCTCATCGGCACAGCCGCGATCCGTTAGTCGCGTCAACGCCAATTAGGTTTGAGGGGTTGCCGGGGGTTTGCCGCCCAATTGCGCTCAATTTGCGGCGCTGCAACAGGGAAGGCTTTAGCCTGTAGGGGCATTGCCGGCAACCTCGTTTGGCGAATGGGCCCCTGCGGACCGCGGGGTTGATGTAAATTCCTTCGATACTACAGTGAGTTACGTTTCCCGTCGTGCTGCTTTATTGGGCCGAGATTGCCGCCGAATCGCGCTTTTTCGCTGTGATGTCGGTCACATTTGTATTTCGCGGGCCTTCGTATAGTTTTTCCAATGACTTGAAGATTCAGGGCGTGCAGGGTTTCGAAGGCGGCAGCCGCGCGGTCAGCGGTGTTCCAGGCAGCCTGGCGGGACGTGCCAAACGGACCGCGACAAAGAAGCTCCGAGAGAAACCTCATGACCTTGCACAGCATCGCCGGCGCCGCCTTCCGCGCGCTGACGGCCCGGAAGGACGGCCCGTCCCTCTACGATGTGTGCGATCCCCTGCTGCTGAAATACACCGGCGGCGACCCGCATCTCGGCAAGTTCTATCGCACCGCGCTCGGCAATCCGGCGCTGCGGCCGCTGCTGCGCCGGACCGGGCTTTCCGAATTGCGCGACGAGCCGAAGCTGCGGGCCTTGCGCGCGGCCCTGCGGCAGGCGCGCGACGACGAGACGCCGGACTGGGCCGCGATCGGCGTACCGGTCGCCGAACTGCTGGACACCATCGAGCTCGCCCATCCCCGGCCGAGGGCGGCGCCGCCGCCGGCGCGCGCGCCGGATCTCGCCAGAATCGACGGCGCGATCCGGAGCTGCGGCGAGCATCTGCTGAAATCGTTCGAGCGCAACGGCTTCATCCCGACCTATGCCGCCTTCAACCTGATCGGCGATCCCGACCTGCGCGGCCGCGAGATGGCGATGGCGCTGACCGGGCTGAATTCGCGCGGCTACAAGAATTCGACCCTGCTGTTCAACCTGGCGCGGGCCTTCATCGCCCGCTCGCCGGCGCGCGCGCTGATCAACCCGCCGTGGAAAGGCATCGCCGAGCCGATGTGGGAGCCGATGCAGATCCGGCACCGCTCGGCCTATTACGACGCCTTCTTTACCGAGGCCTTGCTGAGCTTCGTCGAGACCGGGCTGGCCTCGGCGGATCAGGCCGGCGCGTCGCGGCGCGCGATTGCCGACATGGTCGAGTTCTGCCTTGCCACCAGCCGCGAGGAAGTGCGCGGCCATGACGGCGCGGCCTTCAGCGTGATCACCGCGCTGGCGCCGCTGCCGCATCCGCGGTTCTCGAAATTCTTCGCCCAGATCAAGCAGGATCTCGGCTTCGGCATCTACGTGCCGGATTGCGACACCACCGCCTGTTCGTTCTCGGCGGCGACGCAGGCGGGCTCCACCGATCCGATCCTCGACCAGCCGCTGCTCGATTTCTATGCCGGCTATCAGGTGACGGCAGGCGCCAACGAGCCCAAGGTGACGGTGCCGCTCAACGACAACATCGATTACGAGGGCGGCGTCGTCACCTGGATCGACAATCTCGAAGGCGAACGGCCGTTCGGCAACGATCTCGATCCGACGCTCAATCTCGACATCCTCGAGGTCAGCTTCCGCAACCTGGCGCGGTGGAAGGTGCTGGAGACCCCGGCGCGGCTGAAGACCGTTCAGCGCATCATCGGCTTCCAGAAGCGGCTGGCCGCAAGCGGCGCCTTCGCAGATCCGCGCTCGCACATCTATTACCTGCCGGAGCTCTACTGCGCCTATTTCGGCCGCTGCTACGCAGCCTTCATCGCATTGCCGCCGGCCGCGCAGCGCGCGATCGATCCCGATGACAGCTTCGATTACATCCGCGGCCGGGTGCTGGCCTATGTGCAGACCGAGCTCACCGCCCACGAGATGAACGCGTTCGACGCCGCACTGGCGCTGATCGCGCTCGGCCATCTCGGCGCCGCCCCCGCGACCTTCACCGCGGCGCTGCATTGCATCGTCGGCGGTCTCGGCGAAGGCGGCCGGCACGGGCCGTTCAAGGCCTATGAGTGGAACAAGATGAAGACCCCGACCCGCATCCTGGTCGGCGGCCCCGAGGTCACCTCGGCCTTCGTGCTGATGGGGCTTTCGCTGGCGCGACGGGCGATGATGGAGGCAAGAGCGTAGGATGACGGTAGCGTAAAGTTGAAAGCGCCCGCAGCCTCGGCGCTGGTACGCGAGCCCAATCCGCACCACAATCCGCGACTACGGCGATAGCGATTCCCCTTCGGATGCGGCCTGATTGCATGTTCATGAAATTCCTGTTGGCGCTCCTTCTGTTGCTGCTGCCCGCGATCGCCGACGCCGCCGACGTCACCGGGGTTCCCAAAATCCGCGAGGGCGATCACATCCAGATCGGCCATATCAGGATCCGGCTCGGCGGCATCGACGCGCCGACGGCCGACCAGCTCTGCCTCAACACCAAGGGCGAGCGCTGGACCTGCGGGGTCGCGGCGCGCGACGAACTGATCAAGCATGCCGGCGGCAAGAGCTGGACCTGCCATGTCAGGCAGACCGACCGTCGTGGCCGCCAGGTGGCGCGCTGCGAGGTCGGCGGCGAGGACATCCAGAAATGGATGGTGGCGAATGGCTGGGCGCTGGCCTATCTGCGCTTCTCCAAAGACTACGAGGCGGACGAGAAGGCGGCGCGCGAGGCCAAGGCCGGGATGTGGCAGGGCGCGTTCATCGCGCCGTGGGACTGGCGGGTCCGCAACAAGAAGACCGCCATTCTCGGCGCCGTCAAACCGCCGGAAAACGCGCGCGCCATCCTGCTGGCGTCCGCCTCCGGGTCGGTGGCGCCCTCGCCGGACTGCACCATCAAGGGCAACGTCAACCGCTCCGGCGAATGCATCTATCATACGCCGGCCAGCCGCTGGTACGCCAAGATCCAGATGAAAGTCAGCAAGGGCACGCGCTGGTTCTGCTCGGTCGAGGACGCCGAAGCCGCCGGCTGCCGCGAGACGCGGCGATAGCGCGATTGCCCAATCGTGCTAGGCTTCGCGACCCGGGATTGCGGAGCAATCCGGGATCGCGGAGCGCTCGATGTGACCGACACCGACAGCGTGCAACCCAAGGGCTTACCGAAACACCGTCGGCTGAAGCGCGCGGCGCTGATCGCGCTTGCGGCGGTCGCCGCCTACGCGGTGCTCGCCTATCTGGTGCTGCCGGCGCTCTGGACCCATTACGAGCACCAGAAGGGCCTCGCCGATCTGCCGATGGTGACCAGGACCGGACAGGGCATTCCCGGCGATCCGATCAATGTCGGGCTGGTCGGCGACACCAAGGACGTGCTGTGCGCCATGCACGCTGCGGGCTGGTATCCCGCCGACCCGATCACGCTGAAATCATCGGTCGAAATCGCCGGCAGCGTGCTGCTCGACCGCCCCTATCACGACGCGCCGGTCAGTAATCTCTATTACCTCGGCCGCCGCGAGGATCTCGCCTTCGAAAAGCCGGACGGGCGCAGCGCCGATCACCGCCATCATGTGCGGTTCTGGAAGGTGCTGGACCAGGGCGAGGAAAAGCGGCCGGTCTGGCTCGGCGACGCCGCCTTCGACAAGGGCGTCGGCGTCAGCCATTACACCGGCGCCGTCACCCACCACATCGATGCCGATGTCGACGCCGAGCGGAAATTTCTCGCCACCGATCTGGAGGCGGCCGGAATGGTGCAGGCAAAATACCAGGTCTCCGGCGTCGGGCCGACCATGGCCGGGCGCAATGGCGGCGGCGATCCCTACTACACGGACGGCGAGGTGTGGATTCTGCGGCTGGTCGAGGCCTGCCGCAAGCGCACCGGCCCCGCCGTCGTAATTCCGAGCCCGGCCGCGACCGAGATCAAGGATCAGGTCTGGCAGGCGGTGGCCGGGGCGTTGCGGAAGTGACCGCGAATTTCCGTCATTGCGAGGAGCCAACGGGTCGCAATGACGGGCTTGATATATTATCTTCATGCCAACTTGAGTTTCCCATCATTCCCCTGCATCCCCTCCTAGAGCAGACCCAAAAAGGAACAAGAAAAATGACCGTTCGCGCGGGCCGGGAATTTCTGGCTATCCCCGGGCCTACCACCATGCCCGACGAAGTGCTGCGGGCGATGCATCGTCCGGCGCTGGACATCTATTCCGATCAGATGATCGGCATGACCGACAGCCTGCTGCGCGATCTGTCGAAACTGTTCGCCACCAAGGGCCGCTCCTACATCTATATCGCCAACGGCCACGGCGCCTGGGAAGCGGTGCTCACCAACGTGCTGTCGCGCGGCGACAAGATCCTGGTGCTGGAGAGCGGCCGGTTCGCGATCGGCTGGGGCAACGCCGCGGCCGAGATGGGCGTCGAGGTCGAGGTGCTGAAGGGCGACTGGCGCCGCGCCATCCGCCCGGCCGAGGTCGAGGCGCGGCTGCGTCAAGACAAGGACCACAGCATCAAGGCGATCCTCGCGGTGCAGGTCGATACCGCCTCCGGCGCCTATAACGACATCGAGGCGATCGGCAAGGCGATCAAGGCGGCCGGTCATCCGGCGCTGTTCATGGTCGATGCGGTGGCATCGCTCGGCTGCATGCCGTTCGAGATGGATGCCTGGGGCATCGACGTCGCGATGTCCGGCTCGCAGAAGGGCCTGATGGCGCCGCCCGGCCTCGGCTTCGTCGCCGCCAACGACCGCGCCCGCGAGGTGCACAAGACCGCCGGCTTGCGGACGCCCTACTGGGACTGGACCCAGCGCGAAGGCAGCGAGCACTACCAGAAATACGCCGGCACGGCCCCGGTGCACCTGTTGTTCGCGCTGCGCCAGGCCATCGACATGCTGTTCGAGGAACAGCTTCCGAACGTGTTCCAGCGTCATCGCCTGCTCGCCGAAGCGGTGCGCCGCGCGGTCGCGGTCTGGGCCGAGGGCCAGGTGCTCGGTTTCAACGTCGCGGAGCCGAACGAACGCTCCAACACCGTGACCACCGTGGTGATGTCCAACGGCCACGATCCGGTGGCGCTGCAGCGCTATTGCAAGGAGAAATGCGGCGTGGTGCTGGGCGTCGGGATCGGCGAACTCTCCGGCCAGGCGTTCCGCATCGCCCATATGGGGCACGTCAATGCGCCGATGATCCTGGGCACGCTCGGCGTCATCGAGGTCGGCCTCAACGCGCTCGGTATCCCGCACGGCAAGGGCGGCACCGAAGCCGCGATCGACTGGCTCGGGGAAAGTGTGAGCCCCTAAAGCCGCGCGAAGCCTTTCCTCCATCCCTGTATTCGTGCTTATAATGATCTAACGATAAATAAGCAGCCGACGACGGCGCGATACAGGGAGGGACGGGATTGGCGTCCGTGGATTTGCGCGGCCTGACCAAGCGGTTTGGATCGCTTGCGGTCGTCGACGATGTCTCGCTGCGGATCGACCACGGCCAGCTGGTCTGCCTGCTCGGCCCTTCCGGCTGCGGCAAGACCACGACGCTGCGGCTGTTGGCCGGATTCCTCGAGCCGTCGGACGGCGAGATCCATGTCGGCGACCGGCTGGTGTCCTCGAAGGCGCGCACGCTGCCGCCCGAGCAGCGCAAGATGTCGATGATCTTCCAGAGCTACGCGCTGTGGCCGCATATGACGGTCGCCGAAAATATCGTCTACGGGCTGCGCTTGAGGAAGATGGATCGCGACACCATCGCGAAGAAGCTCGAGGCAATCCTCGACACCACCAAGCTGGAAGTACTGGCGCAGCGCTATCCCGGGGAATTGTCGGGCGGACAGCAGCAGCGCGTGGCGCTGGCGCGCGCGCTGATAGTCGAGCCGGAGACGCTGCTGCTCGACGAGCCCTTGTCCAATCTCGACGCCAACTTGCGCGAGGAAATGCGCTTCGAGATCCGCAGGCTGCACGACGAGTACCGCTACACCACGGTCTACGTCACCCACGACCAGTCCGAGGCGATGACCACCGCCGACCTGATCGCGGTGATGAATGCCGGCAGGATCGACCAGCTCGGGACGCCTGAGGACATCTATGACCGGCCGCAATCGGAATTCGTCGCACGCTTCATCGGCGCCAGCAATGTGATCAAGGGCGAGGCCCGCGACGGCAACCACATTGCCTTTGCCGGCGTCACCCTGCAGGTGACCGGCGCGAAATTGACGCCCGGCCAGAGCGGCGCGGTCGCGATCCGCCAGCACGACATCCGGCTTTCGGCGCAAGCGCCGCAGAACCAGCAGAACGCTGTCAGGGCCACCGTGACGCGCCAAGTGTTTCTCGGCGCCAGCCGCGACTACATGGTCGAGACATCCGACGGCACGACCTTGCGCGTCGTCACCGCGACGGACACCGCGGTTCCGAAGGGCGCCGAGGTCTGGCTTACGCTGCCGCCCGAACGCTGCCGGGCGCTGAGTCGATGACAAAAGCACAGGGGAGGACGCGATGAAGAAGCAACGAGTCTCGAGACGCGACATTCTCAAGGGTTCGACCGCGCTGGCGCTGGGCGCCGTGTTCGCCTCCCCCGCCCGCGCCGCGGCGCCGCCGCCCGAAGCCATCACGCCGCAGTTGATCGAAGCGGCGAAGAAGGAAGGCAAGGTGGTCTGGTACACCTCGATCGACCTTTCGGTTTCCGAAAAGATCGCGGCCTCCTTCAAGGAGAAATTCGGCGGCATCGAGGTGCGGGTCGAGCGCACCGGCGCCGAGCGGGTGTTCCAGCGCATCGGCCAGGAATATGCCAGCAACGTCCACGCCGTCGATATCGCCAATTCGTCCGATGCGGCGCACCTGCTGGCGTGGAAGCGGCAGGGCATCCTGTTGCCCTACGTGCCCGAGGATGTCGCCAAGCACTACAAGCCCGAGCACCGCGATCCCGACGGCACCTATGCCGGCTTCCGCGCCACGCTGAGCCCGATCGCTTACAACACCAAACTGGTGAAGGCGGAAGACGCGCCCAGGAGCTTCAGGGATCTGCTCGATCCGAAATGGAAGGGCAAGATCGTCAAGGCCCATCCCGGCTACAGCGGCACCATCCTGACCGCGACCTTCGAAATGGTCCGCGACGTCGGCTGGGAATATTATGAGAATCTCGCCAAGCAGAACGTCATGCAGGTACAGTCGGCGACCGATCCGCCGAAGAAGCTTTCGCTGGGCGAGCGCAGCGTGATGGCCGACGGCACCGAATACAATATCTTCCTGCTCAAGGAGACCGGCCAGCCGGTCGAGGTGGTCTATCCGTCCGAGGGCACGCCGTTCGTGATCGGGCCGAACGGCATCTTCAAGGCGGCGCCGAATCCAAACGCGGCCAAGCTGTTCCAGAACTACTGCTTCACGCCGGAAGCGCAGCGCATCATCATCGACGCCGGTGGCCTGCGTTCGCTGCACGCGCAGGTCAAGGAGCACCCCGGACGCAAGCCGCTCGCCGACATCAAGCTGATGAAGGAAGATGCCGAAGGCGCGGAAAAGCAGAGCGAAGAGATCAAGGCCCGCTACCAGAAGATCTTTCGCGTCTGACGCAGGGAAGCCGGAGCGATGAAGAAGAGACTTTCGCGACGCGACCTCATCAAGGGTTCGGCCGCCCTCGGGGTCACGGTGTTCGCCACGCCCGCCGGGGCGACCGCACCCGAGCCGGTGGCGATCACGCCCGCGCTGGTCGAGGCCGCGCGCAAAGAGGCAAAGGTGATCCTGTACTCGTCGATGGATCTCCCGGTCGGCGAAAAGCTCGGCAAGACCTTCGAGGCGCAATATCCCGGGATTGCCGTGCAGATCGAGCGCTCCGGCTCGGAGCGGCTGTTTCAGCGGGTCGATCAGGAATTCGCCTCGGGCATCCGCACCGTCGACGTGATCAACAGCTCGGACGCCTCGCACTTCATCAGCTGGAAGAGGAACGGCTGGCTGGCGCCGTTCGTCTCGGAAGACATCGCCAGGCACTTTCCGCCGGACTATCGCGATCCCGACGGAATGTTCGCGACCTCGCGAATCTGGCTGTCGTCGATCGCCTACAACACCAGGCTGGTGAAGCCGGAAGACGCGCCCAGGAGCTTCGCCGACCTGCTCGATCCCAAATGGGCCGGCAAGATGGTCAAGGGCCATCCCGCCTATAGCGGCACCATCATGACCGCGACCTTCCAGCTGGTCCGCGAATTGGGGTGGGAATATCTGGAAAAGCTGTCGAAGCAGCGCGTCATGCAGGTGCAGTCCTCGACCGATCCGCCGAAGAAGCTTTCGCTCGGCGAGCGCGCCGTGATGGCCGACGGCAACGAATATGGCGTAGTGCTGCTGAAGGAAGCGGGCCAGCCGGTCGAGCCGGTGTATCCTACCGAGGGCACGCCGACGATCTCGGGCCCGACCGGCATCTTCGCGGCCGCGCCGCATCCCAGCGCCGCAAGACTGTTCCAGGCCTGGCTGCACACGCGGGAGACCCAGCAATTCTTCATCGACTTCACCGCGCAATATTCGGTTCACGCGCAGGTGCAGTCGAAGCCGGGCCGCCGCAAGATCTCCGACATCAAGCTATGGAAGGAAGATGCTGTCGGCGTCGAGAAGATGACGGAAGAAATCAAGACGCGCTATGCGAAGTTGTTTCGGGTTTGATTGGTTTGTCTCGCATGGTTTTACTGCCGTCATTCCGGGATGGTCCGAAGGACCAGACCCGGAATCTCGAGATTCCGGGTTCGCACTTTGTGCGCCCCGGAATGACGAAAAAACATCAGGCTATGGGATCGGCAAGCAAGTGACCATCACCTCCATCGACGGCAGCAAGGGCAAATTCGACTGGACCAAACCGGTGCTGGCGCTGTTCGCCGCCTTGCTGGTCCTGCTGATCGTGCTGCCGCTGTCGTGGCTGGCGCTGTTCAGCGTCACCGACAAGGCCGGTCATCCGACCCTGCAGAATTTCGTCAGACTGTTCTCGGATCGCGACTTCCTCGATCCGCTGCTGACCACCGCCATCATCGCGACCTCCTCCGCCGCGATCTGCTGCGCCGTTGCCGCGCCGATGGGATGGCTGGTGTCGCGCACCGACATGCCCGGCCGGCAATTCATCCGCGCGCTGGTCACGGCTTCGTTCGTGACGCCGCCGTTTCTCGGCGCGGTGGCCTGGGAGCTGCTGGCGGCGCCCAACAGCGGCTTGCTCAACCAGCTCTATCGCCTCCTGACCGGTCAGGACGCCGGCGAGCACCTGTTCAATATCTATTCGCTGACCGGAATCATCTTTGTCATTTCCTGCTACACCTTCCCCTTCGTGTTCGTGCTGGTGGCGAATGCGCTCGACAACATGCCGGGCGAACTCGAGGACGCCTCCGCCATCCTCGGCGGCAGGGCCTGGACCACGGCGCGGCGCGTCACCATTCCGCTGGCGCTGCCGGCGCTGGTGGCCGGCGCGCTGATTGCATTCCTGCAGGCGATGACGCTGTTCGGCTCACCGGCGATCCTGGCGCTGCCGGCCGGCTTCCACACCATGACCACGAAAATCTGGAGCCTGTTCCAGTATCCACCGAAGCTCGAACTTGCGGCCGCCGCCGCGGTGCCATTGCTGCTGCTGACGATCCTGCTGCTGCAGGCGCAGAAATTCATCCTCGGGCGCCGCGGCTATTCGGTGGTCGGCGGCAAATATGGCGCGCCGCGCCGCGTCGAGATGAAGGCGTGGCGCTGGGCGGCGCTGGCGTTCTGCCTGGTGGTGCTGCTCAATCCGGTGTTCCTGCCCTATTTCGCGCTGCTCAACGCCGCGTTCTCGCCGAATGCGACGACACTGGTGACGCCAGCGACGGCGACGCTGCACAACGTCGTCTTCGTCTTCACCGAACTGTCGTCGACCCAGCTCGCGCTCAAGAACACCGTGATCCTGGGCACCGCGACCGCCAGCGTCGGCACCATCCTGGCGCTGGTGATCGCCTATGTCACCACGCGCCGGGCCATCGCGGGGCACCGGCTGCTCGGCTTTCTCGCCACGGCCCCCGTCGCCGTGCCCGGCATCGTGCTCGGCGTCGGCCTGTTCCTCAGTTACACGCGGCCGCCCTTCGTGCTGTACGGCACGCTGTGGATCCTGCTGATCGCGTTTCTCACCATCAACCTGCCATCGGCCTATCAGCAATTGCAGGCGGCGTTCGCCACCATCCACCCGGAACTGGAGGACGCCAGCCGCATCCTCGGCGCCACCCGGCTGCAGTCGCTGCGCCGGATCACGGCCCCGCTGCTGCGCACCGGCGTGATCGCGACCTGGTGTTTCATCTTCATCGGCGTGATGCGCGAACTGTCGGCGGCGATCATCCTGTTCACGTCGCAGACCAAGGTGCTCTCGGTTCTGATCTACGACCTCAACGAAAGCGGCGACCTTGCCGCGATTTCGGTGCTGGGCATCGCGATGCTGGTCATCACCTTCGCGGTGGTGCTGGCGGTCAACCGCATCCCGGTATTCGGCGCCGGCGCCGGGGCAAGGTTGCGGAATAGTTAGCGCTCGCCTCTCATCCTTCGAGACGCGCGCAAGAGAGCGCGCTCCTCAGGAAAAGGCCGACTGCTACCGAAGCTCCTCCACCCGATACGCCTCGACCTGCGCCTTGAGCCGATCGAGCGAGGCGGTCGGCGATGGGCGGTCGAGCCGGTATTTCCCCTCCGCCAGCATTGACAGCACTTTCAGATCGATCGCCGGCGAATGATGGATGACGTCGGCATAGTTGCCGAGATCGTGGGTGATCTCCTTCGCCTCGCGAAAGTCATAGAGCCTGACATTCGGAAAATGCAGCAAACGCGGCGCGGCATAGGCGGAAAAATCATAGGCGATCTTCAAGGTCGGCGGCGAAGCGTCCCGCATCGCGACGAATTGCAGGATCGAATAGGGTGGAAAATAGATGTCGAACTGCACATCCGGATTCTTCTCGATCAACCCGACGGCATCGCGCTCGAAGTGCCGGATCATGGCGTCGTAGTCGTAACCCTGCGCCAGATACCGGCTGCGCACGGGATCGGTGATGCGCCTGAAGGCGGCCAGTGTGCTTTTCGCATTGTAGAAGCCGGCAACGTCGAAGCGGGGATGCAGCGCATTGATGTCGTCGACGTTGGCGACCGGAAACTTGAAAATGACGCCCGTGGTCAACCGCGCCACCAGAGACTGCAGCGGCGGAATCGAGCGCAACGCAATCCATAGCGACTCGCGGGCCATGCTGCCGCTGAACAGGTAACCGGCGATACCCCTGGCGTTTCGCCGGTAGAGATCGACCGGAACATAGATGTCGGCATCGACATCAGGCGCATCGCGGAAAATCCAGTCGTCCATCTGCCAGAGGATCCGCCTGGGATGCCGCTCGAGCGCGGCCTCCAGCACGAATTTCTGCTCCTTCGAATTCGAACCGGACAGCGCCAGCTTCAGCGAGCGGACGCCGAGATGCCGGTCGATATCGCTCTGACGGTAATGAATAGCGAGCGAGGTGCCCATGAAGACGGTGTCGAACTGCTGGCTGCGGATCAGCCCGGCGTCCTGCATGCGGCTGTCCTGCGAATACATGGCGGCAAAGAGCCGGGCCGGACGGAATAATTGCAGGGGATCGACCACGAAGTTGACCATGACGGCAAGCGCAATGATGAGAGCGCCCGCGCACAGGAACCTGGGCAGGTATTTGGCTGGGCTGTTCATCAAAACCTGAAATAGATGAATTCGCTGTGCTGCTGGATTCCGAGAATCCCGAACGCCAGCACGGCCGCGGTCGCGTAGATGAAGAGCGGGCGCATCTGCCACGCCCGCAGCCCACGGCCGACGGTGCGGTTGGCATGGTCATAGCCCATGATGGTTTGCGTGTTCGGGGCGAACCAGGCGATCCCGGCATAGATCAGGATGAAGATGGCTTGGGCGATCTCCAGCCGGCCGAAGGCGACGTTGCCGGGATCGGCCATTTTCGACAGCACATAGAGCGCCGTCGTCATGCTGTCGGCGCGGAAGAACACCCAGGCGATGACGACCGCGATAAACGTTACGACGAACGCGGCGATATCGGCCGCCCGCTCGAAGCGCGGCGCCACCGCTGGGCCAAACCGGTTCCAGGCGTGATTGACGCAGAGGTAGCCGCCGTGCAGCGCGCCCCACACGACGAATGTCCAGGCCGCGCCGTGCCAGAGGCCGCCGAGCACCATGGTGACCATCAGATTGACGTAACGCAGCACGGCGCCATGCCGGTTGCCGCCGAGCGGGATGTAGAGATAGTCGCGCAGGAACTGCGACAATGTCATGTGCCAGCGCCGCCAGAAATCGACGATCGAAGTCGCCTTGTAGGGCGAATTGAAATTGAGCGGCAGGAATATCCCGAACATCAGCGAGATTCCGATCGCCATGTCGGAATAGCCGGAAAAATCGAAATAGAGCTGGAACGTATAGGCCAGCGCGCCGAGCCATGCCTGATCGAAGGTCGGGGCGTTGGGGCCGAAGGCGAGCGACACCAGCGGCTGGATGCCGTCGGCGAGACAGGTCTTCTTGAACAGGCCTATCGCGAAGATGATCAGGCCGCACAGGATCAGATGCGGATCCGGCCGCTTCGCCTCGGCGCGCTCGAATTGCGGGATCATGTCCCGGTGGTGCAGGATCGGCCCCGCGATCAGATGCGGAAAGTAAGTGACGAACAACGCGTAATGCGGCAGCGCGTAACGCGCGACCTTGCCCCGGTAGGCGTCGACCAGGAACGCGATCTGGGTAAAGGTGTAGAAGGAGATGCCGACCGGGAGCAGGACATTGACCGCGAAGCCGGTCGAAAAGATTGCATTGAGATTGGCGGCAAGGAAGCCGGCATATTTGAAATAGCCGAGCACCGCGAGATCGCCGGCGACGCCGAAGGCCAGGATCGCAAAGCGTGGCGCGGGGTGCAGCCGGCTCGAGATCATCAGCCAGCCGACGGCGTAGTTGAATGCGATCGAGCCCAGCAACAGCGGCACGAACTGCCAGCCGCTGACGGAATAGAAGCCCAGCGACGCCAGCGCCAGCCATAGCACCGGCGCCACATTGCCGAGCCGGTCGGACGCGAAATAGCCGGCCAACGCGACCGGCAGAAACAGGAAAATAAACTGGTAGGAGTTGAAAAGCATGGGGCCCTTCGGGAGGGATCGTCGAAAAGCCTAACCATACAACCGGCCGGCCAACAAGCCGCGCGCCGGCGCTCATTGCCCATCTGGCATTCCGCGGTTTCGACCCGATATCCTGCGACAAGATACTTGCCCCGGCCGCTTATCGTCATTGCCGGGCTTGACCCGGCAACCCATCCATTTGAGAAGGGCTTTCTTTCCCGATGGATGCGCGGGTCACGCCCGCGCATGACGGGAGGGACATGGGGCGGCTCCGACCAAATGAGGATTGAGTGGCACAACCGATCAAGAAGACCGTCTCACAGACCGCGCCGGTGGCGCCGCGCCGGCCGCATTCCTTCACCGCCCATGGCATTACCATTGCCGACGACTATGCCTGGCTGAAAGATGCCAAATGGCAGGAGGTGCTGCGCGACCCCTCGGTGCTGGACCCGGACATCCGGAAATATCTCGAGGCGGAAAACGACTACACCGAAAGCCTGCTCGGCCACACCGCTGCCCTGCAGAAGAAGCTGGTCGCGGAAATGCGCGGCCGCATCAAGGAGGACGATTCCAGCGTGCCGGCGCCGGATGGTCCCTACGCCTATTTGCGCAAATTCCGCGAGGGCGGGCAGCACGAGATGTTCGGCCGCATGCCGCGAGGCGGCGGCGAGACCGAGATCGTGCTCGACGGCGACAAGCTCGCCGCCGACCACGACTATTTCAAGTTCGGAGGCAGCCGGCATTCGCTGGACCACAAGCTTGAAGCCTGGAGCGCGGACATCAAGGGATCGGAATATTTTACGATCCGGGTACGCAACTGGGCCGATCGCAGCGACCTCGACGACATCGTCGAGGAGACCGACGGCGGTGTGGTGTGGAGCGCGGACAGCAAGGCCTTCCTCTACGTCAAGCTCGACGACAACCACCGGCCGATGCAGGTCTGGCTGCATCGCCTCGGCACAAAACAGGCCGACGACGTGCTGGTCTATGAAGAGCACGATGCCGGCTGGTTCACCCATATCCATGAGAGCACCAGCGGCCGCTTCTGCGTGATATCAGGCGGCGACCACGAAACCTCCGAACAGCGGCTGGTCGATCTCGCCGATCCGGCTTCCCCGCCGCGCGTGGTCGCTGCGCGCGAGGAAGGCGTGCAGTATTCGGTCACCGACCGCGGCGACGAGCTGTTCATTCTCACCAACACCGACGACGCCATCGACTTCAAGATCGTCACCGCGCCGCTGGCCTCGCCGGAGCGCGCCAACTGGCGCGACCTGATCCCGCACCGCGCCGGCATCTATATCCTCGATATCGAGCTCTACAGCGGCCACCTGGTGCGGCTGGAACGCGCCAATGCGCTGCCTGCGATCGTCATCCGCGATCTCAAGACTTCGGAGGAGCACGCTATCGCCTTCGACGAGGCGGCGTATTCGCTGGACACCATGGGCGGCTACGAATTCGACACCACCAATCTGCGCTTTGCCTATTCGTCGATGACGACGCCGTCGGAAGTCTACGACTACGACATGGCGACCCGCACCCGAACCTTTCGCAAGCGCCAGGAAATTCCGTCCGGCCACAACCCCGCCGACTATGTCACCACCCGCATCATGGCGCCCTCGCATGACGGCGCGCTGGTGCCGGTGTCGATCCTGCACGCCAGGGATCTCAAGCGCGACGGCACCGCGCCGCTATTGCTCTACGGCTACGGCTCCTACGGCATGGCGATGCCGGCCTCGTTCTCCGCCAACCGGCTGTCGCTGGTCGACCGCGGTTTCGTCTATGCGATCGCGCATATCCGCGGCGGCGCCGACAAAGGCTGGGGCTGGTATCTCGACGGCAAGCGCGAGAAGAAGACGAACTCGTTCGATGACTTTGCGGCCTCGGCGCGGGCGCTGATCGCGGAAAAATACACCGGCGCCAAGCGCATCGTCGGCCATGGCGGCAGCGCCGGCGGCATGCTGATGGGCGCGGTCGCCAACCGCGCCGGCGAATTGTTCGCCGGTATCGTCGCCGAGGTGCCGTTCGTCGACGTGCTCAACACCATGCTCGACGACACCCTGCCGCTGACGCCGCCGGAATGGCCGGAATGGGGCAACCCGATCGAAAGCGAAAAGGATTTTCGCACCATCCTGTCCTATTCGCCCTATGACAACATCGCGGCGAAGGATTATCCGGCGATCCTCGCGATGGGCGGGTTGACCGATCCGCGCGTCACCTATTGGGAGCCGGCGAAATGGATCGCGCGGCTGCGCGCCACCATGCGAGGCGGCGGCCCGGTGCTGCTGCGCACCAATATGGGCGCCGGCCACGGCGGCGCCTCCGGCCGCTTCAACCGGCTCGACGAAGTCGCGATCGCCTACGCGTTTGCGCTGTGGGCGGTCGGGATGGCGGAGAAAAGCGAGGCGTGAGCGGCTCCCTCTCCCCGCTCTTCGCGGGGAGAAGGTTGGGGTGAGGGGCTCTCTCCGCGCACTCGGACTCGCGGATAGTCCCCCTCACCCGGCGCTACGCGCCGACCTCTCCCCGCAAGCGGGGCGAGGCAAGGGATTTCGTAGCCGGATGGAGGGACCATGCCGAAATACACCAAGACCGACTTCCCCGTCGAAAACGTCCGCCGCCTGCTCGAACCGGGGCCGGTCGTACTGGTCAGTTCCGCGCACAAGGACGAGACCAACATCATGACCATGGGCTGGCACATGCCGATGGAGTTTCAGCCTTCGCTGGTCGGCTGCATCATCTCCAGCGCCAACCACAGTTTCGAGATGATCCGCAGGAGCCGGCAATGCGCGATCAACGTTCCGACCGAGGAAATAGCTGCCGCCGTGGTCCGAATCGGCAATTCGTCGGGGCGCGACATCGACAAGTTCGACGCCTTCGGGCTCACGCCGAAGCCCGGTGCCCACGTCCGTGCGCCGCTGATCGCCGAATGCTACGCTAGCTTCGAATGCCGGCTGGTCGATGCCAGCCAAGTCAGGAAGTACAACATGTTCGTCTTTGAGGTGGTCAAGGCGCATGTCGCGGCCTCGCCCAAATATCCGAAGACGATCCACTACCGCGGCGACGGCGAGTTCATGATCTCCGGTGCCAATACCCGCAAATACCGCAAGCTGTTCAGGCCGGAGATGCTGTGAGCGGCGGCTATCTTCCGGTCTGCTTTCGCCATGCCGCGAAATCGATCAGCGTCTGCTCGTCGGTCGCCGGGTACAGCCCGAAGATGCCGCGGCCATGGCGCACCTGTTCGGTGACGAAATCCTCGAACGCGGTCATTTCGAAGGCTTCGTTGGCGATCTCGTCCGCGAGATGCGCCGGGATCACGATCACGCCGTCGTTGTCGCCAAGGATGACGTCGCCGGGAAACACCGGCGCGTCACCGCAGCCGATCGGACCATTGATCTCGATGGCCTGATGCAGCGTCAGGTTGGTCGGCGCGCTCGGCCGGTGGTGAAAGGCGGGAAAGCCGAGTCTTGCGATCTCGGCGGAGTCGCGAAAGCCGCCGTCGGTGACGACGCCAGCGACGCCGCGCTGCATCAGCCGGGTCACCAGGATGGCGCCGGCCGATGCCGCGCGAGCATCCTTGCGGCTGTCCATCACCAGCACCGCGCCGGGCGGGCAGTCCTCGATAGCCTTGCGCTGCGGATGGGAGCGGTCGCGGAACACGTCGAGCTTGTTGAGATCCTCGCGCGCCGGCATGTAGCGCAAGGTGAAGGCCTCCCCGACCAGCGTCGGCTGATCGGGAGAAAGCGGATGCACGTCCTGAATGCACTGGGTGCGGAAGCCGCGCTTGAACAGCGCGGTCGCCACCGTGGCGGTCGAGATGGTTTTGAGTTTTGCGCGGGTGACGTCGCTGAGCATGGTCATGGATGCTTGCTCCTGATTTCCCCGTCATTCCGGGGGCGCGCGAAGCGCGAACCTCAGATGCGCAATTGCGCATCGGGGAATCTCGAGATTCCGGATCTGGTCCTTCGGACCATCCCGGAATGACGGTGTTAATAAATCGACGGCTCATCGACCGGCGCGCCAAATCCGGTTTCGAGGAAATCGAAATCGCAGCCCTCGTTGGCCTGCCTGATGTGCCTGGTGAACATCCAGCCATAGCCGCGCTCGTAGCGCGGTTCCGGCGGCTTCCATTCGGCGCGGCGTTTGGCCAATTCCGCTTCCGGCACATCGAGATTGATGGTACGGGCAGCGACATCGAGCGTGATGCGGTCGCCGTTCTTCACCAGCGCCAGGGGTCCGCCGATATAGGATTCCGGCGCCACATGCAGGATGCAGGCGCCGTAGCTGGTGCCGCTCATGCGCGCATCCGACAGCCGCACCATGTCGCGCACGCCCTGCTTTACCAGTTTTGTGGGGATCGGCAGCATGCCCCATTCCGGCATGCCCGGCCCGCCCTGCGGCCCGGCATTGCGCAGGATCATGACGTGATCGGCGGTCACGTCGAGATCCGGATCGTCGACCGCCTTCTTCATCGCGGGGTAATCGTCGAACACCAGCGCGGGGCCGGTATGCTTGAGAAAGCGCGGCTCGCAGGCGCTGGGCTTGATCACGCAGCCATCCGGCGCGAGGTTGCCCTTGAGCACGGCCAGCGCGCCCTCGGCATAGATCGGATTGTCGAGGTTTCGAATCACGTCATCGTTGTAGACTTCGGCGCGCGCGATGTTGTCGCCGAGCGTTTTGCCGGTTACGGTCATGGCGTCGAGATGCAGGTGCGGCCTGATCCGGCTCATCAGCCCGGGCAAGCCGCCGGCATAGAAGAAATCCTCCATCAGATAGGTGTCGCCGGAGGGCCGCACATTGGCGATCACAGGCACCTTGCGGCTGGCGATTTCGAAATCGTCGAGCCCGACGTCCTGGCCGGCGCGGCGCGCCTGCGCTATCAGATGGATGATCGCATTGGTCGAGCAGCCCATCGCCATCGCTACAGTGATGGCGTTCTCGAACGCCTTGCGGGTCTGGATCTTCTGCGGCGTCAGATCCTCCCACACCATGTCGACGATCCGGCGGCCGCATTCCGAAGCCATGCGGATATGCCCGGCGTCGGCGGCCGGAATCGACGAGGCGCCCGGCAGGGTCATGCCGATCGATTCGGCGATCGCGGTCATGGTGGATGCAGTGCCCATGGTCATGCAGGTGCCGTAGCTGCGGGCGATGCCGGCCTCGACATCGACCCAGTCCTTGTCGGAGATCTTCCCGGCGCGGCGCTCGTCCCAGTATTTCCAGGCGTCCGACCCGGAGCCCAGCGTCTTGCCCTTCCAGTTGCCGCGCAGCATCGGCCCGGCCGGCAGATAGATCGTCGGCAGGCCCATGGAGGTGGCGCCGAGCAGCAGGCCCGGCGTGGTCTTGTCGCAGCCGCCCATCAGCACCACGCCGTCGACCGGGTGGCCGCGCAGCAGTTCCTCGGCGTCCATCGCCAGCATGTTGCGGTAGAGCATGGTGGTCGGCTTCAGGAAGGACTCCGACAGCGACAGCGCCGGCAATTCCATCGGGAAGCCGCCCGCCATCAGCACGCCGCGCTTGACGTCGTCGACGCGCGATTTGAAATGCATGTGGCAGGGCTGCGCGTCCGACCAGGTGTTGAGGATCGCGATCACCGGGCGGCCCTTCCACTCCTCCGGCGCGTAGCCCATCTGCATAGCGCGCGAGCGGTGGCCGAAGGCTCTGAGATCGTCGGGCGCGAACCAGCGCGCGCTGCGGAGCGTTTCCGGGCTTTTGTCTTTTTCCATGATGACACCTGTTCGAGACCCCACGGGTCATCTCACAGGCGGTCCATGCGGAGCAAGTCCCGTTCCGGATGCGCGAACCACCCCCCGGCCCGGCAACCTCTCCGTCGCCTGCGCCGAACCGGGCAGATCAGGCGATTCCGGCGATCGTCTTCAACCGCAGCCGCGTTTCCCCCGTCTCCGGAAGTGCTTGCGCAGGAACGCGAATTCGGCAAGTCTTTTTCAACTTGCCGTGGACTTGATTCTGGATTCGAAGCGGAGCAGCCGGCCTTGGCAAAAATCCTGGTCGTGGACGATGATAGTGCAGTGCAAGCGACGATCCGGCTTCTGCTGGAACGGGCCGGCCACAGTGTCATCGTCGCCGGCGATGGCCGCAATGGATTGGCGATTTTCGAAACCGGAAATTTCGACCTGCTGTTTCTCGATATCTTCATGCCGGGAATGGACGGTCTGGAAACCATGCGGCGGGTTCGTCAACAGCAGCCGCGGATCCCGATCGTCGTCATCTCCGGCAATCCGGTCAGCTGGGATGCCGGTTCGGGGCCGGATTTCCTGGCCATGGCGACCAAGCTTGGCGCGGTCAGGAGCCTGCAAAAACCCTTCAAACCGGCCGCCCTGCTGGCGGCCGTTGCCGGTTGTCTCGAGGCAGCAAAACGTCCATCGTCATCATCCATCGCAGCCGGTGACGTCGCTTCCGGCCTGTGATGCCAAACGACGTTGCCCGTTCCGTTCAGCTGTGCGCGCCGACGGCATGGTAATGGTGCGAAACCAGAGATGACGCTGACAACCAGACTATCCATCGCCATGATCTTGCTGGTTACGATCACGGTGTCCGCGGTCGGGTGGCTGAGCTATCGCAATCTCGAGCAAGCGCTGCTGCCGCGCGCCCTCGATCGGATCGAAACGCATTCGCGGCTGGTTGCGGCCGATCTCGAATCCCACACGGCGGGGGCGCGCGGCGATGTCGCCAGCTATCGGTCTGCGCCCGGCTTGAATGCGTACATCCGCGGACATCTGGCCGGCGGCATCGATCCCGTCGGCGGCACCTCCGAAGCGACCTGGCTCAAGCGGATCGCAGAACGCCTTGCGGCCGAACTCGAAGCCAAACCCGCTTATTCGAGATTCCGCATCATCGGAATCGAAAACGACGGGCGTGAAGTCGTCCGTGTCGATCGCTCAGGCCCGAACGGAGCGGTTCGGATCGCACCCGACGCGGACTTGCAGCGAGCCGGCAACCGGTCCTATTTCAAGAACACGATCGGGCTGCAACCAGGTGAGACATACGTCTCGTCGATCCATCTGAACGAGGAGAACGGCGCAGTCGAGATACCGCATGTTCCGACGCTGCGGGTCGCGACGCCGGTTTTCGCGCCCGACGGCAAACCGTTCGGTATCGTCATCGTCGACGTCGACATGCGGCCGGCGCTGGATCGCGTCCGGTCATCGGCGCAGCAGGGTGGAGCGATATACGTCGTCAATGGCCACGGCGACTATCTCGTCCACCCCGATCCGGCCCGGGAATTTGGCTCGCAGACCGGCACGGCGGCCAACTGGCAGACCGACCTGCCGGACCTGGCGAATTTGCCCGGAACGACACAGGTGGTGGCGCGGGCCGTGGCGGATCGCGCCGGACGGCCGGGCGGCGTAGCAGTGGCTCCCGCGGTTCTGGCCGGCAGGGAATGGGTCGGCGTGATCGAGAGCGTCCCCAACGCCGTCATCATGGCGCCGGCCGCGGCGATCCAGAACAGCTCGATACAGGTCGGACTGATCGCGGTGCTGTGCGCGGCCGTGCTCGCCGTATTGATCGCGAGGTCGCTGACCCGGCCGATCATTCGATTGACGGCCGCCGTCGAAGGGGCCGGCGGCAGGGGACCAGCCGCCATTCCGGTCGACGCGGGCGGCGAGACGGGGGTGCTCGCACGGGCGTTTGCGCGGGTGATCGACGAAGCCAATGCAAAAACCGCCGCACTCGAGCGCGAGGTTCAGGACCACCGCCGCACCGAGGCCGCGCGCGACCACTACGCCGCGCGCGAGCGTCTTTTCAGCGCCGCCGTCGAATCCTCCAACGACGCCATCGTGACGAAATCCCTCGATGGCACGATTACCGGCTGGAACCCGGCCGCCGAACGGCTGTTCGGATATTCCGCGGCGGAAGCGGTGGGCAAGAGCATCGACCTGATCGTGCCGCCCACCCGCATCGCGGAGGTACATGACCTCCTGCGCCGGATCGGCTGGGGCGAAACGATCGAGCATTACGAAACCGAGCGCTTGCGCAAGGATGGCCGCACTGTCGAGGTTTCGCTCAGCATATCGCCGATCAAGTCGCCGTCGGGGGAGATCATCGGCGCATCGAAGACCGCCCGCGACATCACGGAAAACAGACGAACCCAGCACGCGCTCCGCCAGCAGATCGAAGAGCGCCGCCGCATCTTCGAGACTTCCCAGGACCTGATCCTGGTGATCGATCCGAGGGGCGTTCTGGTTCAGGTGAGCCCGAGCTCCGAGGCCATTCTGGGATTTACGCCGAAAGAAATGATCGGCCGCAACGCCAGCGAATTCCTCCACCCTGACGACCTCGAGATCAGCCGCGAGGAGATGCGGTTGGCGCGTCGCGGAAAACGCGCGCGGAACACCGATTCACGCTACCTCCACAAGGACGGGCGGATCGTGACGCTGTCCTGGATGGGCACATGGTCGGAACCGGTGAGGCGGTATTTCTTCGTTGGCCGCGACATGACCGAAAGCCGCCGGGCCCAGGAAACTCTGCGCGAAAGCGAACAACTGGCGCGCGGCATCATCGATACCGCGCTCGACGCCTTCGTCCAGATCGACGAGAGCGGCCGCGTTCGAAACTGGAATTCCCAGGCGGAAAAGATCTTCGGTTGGTCGCACGGCGAAGCGCTCGGGCAAAAGCTCAGTGACCTGATCATTCCGGAGAGCCACCGCGCCGATCACAATGCGGGCATGGAACGCTTCATGCGCACCGGAGAAGGCCCGGTCCTCGGACGCCGTATCGAGATCGAAGCGCTGCGAAGCGACGGCAGAGAGGTCAAGGTCGAACTGAGCATCACCGCGTTGCGGCGCCGCGACGGGGTCGTGTTCAACGGATTCATCCGCGACCTGACCGACAAGATCGCGGCGGAAGACCGGATCCGCCAGGCCGAGAAAATGGAAGCGGTCGGCCAGCTCACCGGCGGAATTGCACATGACTTCAACAATATCCTGACGGTCATTACCGGCACCATCGAAATTCTGGCCGACGCGGTCGCCAAGGAGCCGCAACTCGCCGCCATCACCAGGATGATCGACGAAGCCGCGTCGCGAGGCGCGGATCTCACCCAGCATCTGCTTGCATTCGCCCGCAGGCAGCCGCTTCAGCCGCGGGAGACGGATGTCAATACGCTGATCATCGACACCGCCAAACTGCTGCGGCCGACGCTGGGTGAGCAGATCGAGATCAAATCGGTATTCGAGGACGAAACCTGCATGGCGACGGTCGATCCCAATCAGCTTGCCACCGCCATCCTCAATCTCGCGCTCAACTCCCGCGACGCGATGCCCGGCGGCGGCAAGCTCATCCTCGAAACCAGCATGGCCGTTCTCGACGAAAGCTACGCAAACATGCACAGCGACGTGCGGCCCGGACGCTACGTGCTGATCGCCGTGAGCGACACCGGAACCGGCATCCCCGCCGCCACGCTCGACAAGGTGTTCAACCCGTTCTTCACCTCAAAGGAGCCCGGCAAGGGCACCGGCCTCGGCCTCAGCATGGTCTATGGCTTCGTGAAGCAGTCCGCCGGACACATCATGATCTACAGCGAGGAGGGTCACGGCACCACGATCAAGATGTATCTGCCGCCGGCCAGCGGAGCCCTGCTCGCTTCCGATGCCGGCCTCGCACCCGCCGTGCAAGGCGGCCGCGAGACCATCCTCGTCGTCGAGGACGACAAGCTGGTCAGGGACTATGTGCTGACGCAATTGCATTCCCTGGGTTACGTCACGCTGGATGCGGCCAATGCCGCCGAGGCGCTGGCGATCGTCGAGGCCGGCAAAAAATTCGACCTGCTCTTCACCGACGTGATCATGCCCGGCGCCATGAACGGCCGCCAGCTCGCCAACGAACTGCAAGAGACCAAGCCCGACCTGAAGGTGCTGTTCACCTCCGGCTATACCGAAAATGCGATCATCCATCACGGCCGGCTCGACTCCGGCGTCCTGCTGCTGGCCAAGCCGTATCGCAAGTCGGACATGGCCGCGATGATCCGGAAGGCCCTCGACGGTTGAGGGCCGCGCACCGGCGCAGGCTTGGATCGGACGGGCCGCCGGTCAGGAACTGCGCGATGCGGTCATCACGATACGAATGAGATCGGCCGCATTCCTCGCGCCGAGCTTCTTCATGATGTTGGCGCGATGATCCTCGATGGTGCGCGGGCTGATGCCGAGATGACGCCCGGCTTCCTTGTTCGAAGCGCCCGACGTGAATTGCTCCAGCACCTCGCGTTCGCGCCGCGTCAACGGTTCGCGTCCCGGAAAATGCAGCGATGCGGACTTTGACGCGGAGTTTTCCGCCTGGCGACGAGCATATGCCCCAATCGCCTCGTCCAGCCGGGCCACGATTTCGCGGCCGCGGAACGGCTTTTCGATGAAGTCCAGCGCGCCATTCTTGATCGCGCTGACCGCCATGGCGATGTCGCCCTGGCCGGAGATCATGAAGATCGGCGCGGGATAGTCCTCGCCGTGAAGTTCGCGCAGAATATCGAGGCCGGATTTGCCGGGAATGTGCACGTCGAGCAGGATGCAGGCGGGCGTTCGCGTCCGGGCCACCGCCAACAGCGCGGCGCCGTCTGCAAAGCAAATCACCTGGTAGCCCCCTGCCGACAGCACCATCGACAGCGTATCGCGAACGGCGGGATCATCGTCGACCACGAAAATCTCACCTCGGGGAGCAGGATTCTCAGCCATGTGCCATGCCCATCGATCGTGAAAAAAGACGCACACTTACGGCACGGTACTGCATCGGACTGCACGCAGTACAGATTCGAGCCCACCCGTATTTGTACGGGACGAGGACTTAACGCACAAGTAGCGGGACGGACATAAAACGGAGCGAAGGAGAGCAGTCATGCAGAAGGCAGCGGGGGCCGGCACTTCGATCCGGTCCGACGTTCGAGATGGCGGCCATCATTCGATTGTCTCGGAACTGGTGTCGCTGATCGAGCACGTCCAGGCCAGCGTGACCTTGCTTGAAGCGGCGCGGGCAAGGGAAACGGCGCTCGGCCACCGGGAAGCTGCCCGCCAACGTTGTCGTCCTGGACGACGTCACGCCTCGCTACGTAAGAGCGAGCGACGCCCTGCAACCTGTAACGCGGGCCTTGGCGCCGCCCTGCGTTTCTTGCTGGATGCCGGGCCGTCAGACCACGGCGCGGCTTCGCGGAAAGCGACCGCCTCCGAACCGGGCGAACCGGCCATAGCTGAAAGACGCCGGATAGCGATCCTTCCGGCAATGCCGCCCCTGCCGTCAGGATTCGGCGAGAGCATCCTGCGCCGATGACGCGCCCGGTCGTCTCTTCTTGTGCTTTCCCTTCAGGAACGAGACGTCGATCTCGGCGCCGTTGACGCGAACGAGTTCACATCGCCGATAGGCGAGTCCGGTCGACGACAACAGCAGAAAGAACTCCTTGAGATTGAGGCCCTGGATCGAGCCTTCGACCGTGAGGATGGCGTCGTTGTCGGAAATGGCGTTGAGCAGGCAGTCGCGGCGCCAGGTCCCGTCGATGCCCATGATGCAGACGCCATAGCCACGGCTGAAAGTCACGCGTTCAGGTGCTTTGGCGTCGTCCGCCATTCGTCACAACCCCGCCATCGCAGCGACCTTCGGAGCGACCGCGCCGGCGGCCGGCAGCCTTGCCGGCGTCGCGCGCGCACTGTTGGGCCGGTACAGACCACGCCGGTCCGGAAAGGGCTTGAACACATCGGTCAGCCCGACCACGGTTTCGGCTGCGCCCAGCGCCAGAAAGCCGTCCGGTTCGATCGCCTTGGCAAGCCGGTTGAAGATGTTGATCTTGGTGTCCTGATCGAAATAGATCAGGACGTTGCGACAGAAGATCACGTCGAAGACGCCGAGCTGGGAAAAATCGTGCAGCAGATTGTGCTGCCGGTGCTGAACCATCGCGCGAATGTCGGGATTGACCTGCCAGAATTCCCCCGTCTGCTTGAAATATTTGACCAGCATCTGGATCGGCAAGCCGCGCTGGACCTCGAACTGGCTGTAGATTCCGGCCCTGGATTTCTCGAGCACTTCCTGCGACAGATCGGTCGCGATGATTTCCACGCGCCAGCCGCTGAGTGCGGCGCTCATTTCCTTCAGGCACATCGCCAGCGAATACGGCTCCTGACCGGTCGAGCCGGCGGCGCACCAGATCCGGATGCTCTTGCGGCCCGCACGCGCCTTCAGGATCTCCGGCATGATCGAATCGCGGAAGTGATCGAACGGAACCTTGTCGCGAAAGAAGAACGTCTCGTTGGTGGTCATGGCCTCGACCACCTGGGAGATGAGAGATGCGGATCCGCCCTTCATCTTCTGCACGAGTTCGCTGATGCCGGACAGTCCTGCCTTTCGCGAAAGCGGAAGCAACCGGCTTTCAATCAGATATTGCTTGTCGGCAGACAGATCGAGACCGGAACTGTCCTTGAGAAGCTTGCGCAGGTATTCATAATCTGGCGGAGTCACTGGCGGCCTCTCAAGCGGATCGGGAAAATCGGGGATTGATATCGCCGGACGAGAGCGCCGTATCGTGAGGGCCCGTCAGCAAGGCTGGGTGCGCCGATCGCAGGCGAGAGATCCGGGAATGCGGATAATCGCCTCTTCCGAATGCAGTCTTGGCGGGGATTTCCCCCGGCAGCAGGTGCAGCACGCATGTCTTTACTCGACGCAACCAATACAAACTTACGAAAACGACGGCGCCGGCTACACCGGCAGCGCGAGCAGGCCTACTTCCTGGAACTTGGCCGCAACGATGTCCTTGTCGAACGGCTTCATGATGTATTCGTTGGCGCCAGCATCGATGGCGCGCGCGATATGGTCGATTCCGTTTTCGGTGGTGCAGAACACCACCTTGGGTGCGTCGCCGCCGGGCATGCGGCGCAGATTGCCGAGGAATTCGTAGCCGTCCATGATCGGCATGTTCCAGTCGAGCAAAATCGCATCGGGCAGGCCGCGCTTGCAGGCCTCGAGCGCCTTCTCGCCGTCCTCGGCTTCGATGATCTGAAAATCCATCTCCCCCAGGATGCGCCTTGCGACCTTGCGGATCACGCTGGAATCATCGACAACAAGACATGTCTTCATTTTAGCCATTTCTCCCAGCTGGGCGGTTGCAACGGCAACTCGAGCTATGCGGCAAGCGAGGTCTTGGGCACGATTTCGAGAACGCGATCGACGTCGAGGACGACCATGAGCTGGCCGTCGAGGCGATGCACGCCGCCGGCGAGCTTGGCCATGCGGGGATCGAGGTTGACGGGGTTTTCCTCGCGGCCGTCGTCGTTGAGCTTGAGCACCTCGCCGATCTGGTCGATCAGGAGGCCGTAGGATTCGCCGCGCAGGTCGACGCCGACCGCCATCGGCGGCTTGCCGTCGTCGTTCTTCGGCAGGCCGAGCCGGGCGCGCATGTCCACCACGGTGACGATGCGGCCGCGCAGATTGAGCACGCCGGCGATCTCGCTCGACGACAGCGGCACCCGGGTCAGCCGTTCCGGCATGAACACGTCCTGGACCCGGGAGATCGGCAAGCCGAACAGCTGGCCGCCGATCATCGCGGTGACGTATTCGGAGACGGCGCCTTCGGTGCTCTGGATCTTGTCGGTCATGGTCTTCTTCCTTTAGGCCGCGGCCCGGGAGATCTCGGCGGTCTGTTCCTTCAGCGCGGCGATCAGGCCGGGGCGGTCGAACTTGGCGACGTAATCATGGAAGCCGGCCAGCCGGCCGCGCTCGATCGCCGCCGGCGACACCATCGAGGACAGCGCGATGATCGGCATCGCGTTCAGGTGCTGGTCGGCCCGGATAACTTCCGCGAACTCGAAGCCGTTCATGTCGGGCATCTCGATGTCGGTCAGCACCACGTCGAAGGCCTGGCCCGAACGCAGCGCGGAGAGGCCCTCCTGGGCGCTGGGCGCCACCCGCACCTTGTAGCCCGCGGCCTTCAGCACCGGCGCCAGCATGTTGCGGAAGAACGCGCTATCGTCGACCAAGAGCACCGACTGCGCCGATGCCGAGGGGCGCATCTCCTTGCGGGAGAACCAGTCGGCGAACGCCATCGGCAGGAAGTGGCCGACGTCGATCACTTCGGTGGCCTGGCCCTTGATCACGGCCGAGCCGAGAATGCCGTCCCTGGAGCCGGCGACCTCGATGTTGAGCCGTTCCTCGACGATGTCGATGATCTCGTCGACCACCAGCCCCATCGAGCGGCCGTCATCGGCGAACACCAGGATCGGCTGCGATCCGGAGCTCTGGACGCTGACGCCCTCCATCTGCACCAGCGGCATCAGCTGGTCGCGGTACTGCACCATGTAGCGGCCGTTACTGAGCTCGATCTTGTCGGTGGCGAGCTCCTCCAGCCGGGTGACGAGCCCGAGCGGCACCGCCTTGGGCTGGGTCGAGCCGGCGCGGAACACCAACAGCGAGGTCAGCTGCTCGGCGGCGTTGGCGCGGGACGCGGCGTTCTCGTCGGCGATTTCGTGGGAGGCCGAACCCGCGGCGCCGAGCGCTTTCGCGATGCCATTGGGATCGATGATCATGATCACGGCGCCATCGCCCAGGATGGTATTGCCGGAGAACATGTCGATGTGGCGCAGCTTGGTCGACATCGGCTTGACCACGATTTCTTCGGTGTGGAACACGCCGTCGACCACGATGCCGAAGGTCTGGCTGCCGACCTGCGTCACCACGATGAAGCCGTTCTCGGGATCGGAGGAGGAGCCGTCGTCGATCTTCAGGAGCTTCTTCAGGTGCATCAGCGGCAACAGCTTGTTGCGCAGCCGCAACACCGCGGTGTCCTTGATGCGCTCGATGCGATGCTCGGAATTGGCCCGCGCCCGCACCAGTTCGACCACCGACAGCTGCGGGATGGCAAAGCGGTCGCCGGCGGCTTCCACGATCAGCGCGGAGACGATGGCGAGCGTCAGGGGAATCTTGATGGTGACGCTTGAGCCCTCGCCGGCCACCGACTTGACGTCGATGGTGCCGCCGATCTGGTCGATATTGGTGCGCACCACGTCCATGCCGACGCCGCGGCCGGATACCGAGGTGACCTGGGCTGCGGTCGAGAAGCCGGGCGCGAAGATGAACTTGTGGATCTGCGCTTCCGTCATCTTCTCGAGTTCGGCCTCGCTGACGAGGCCGTTGGCGACCGCCTTGGCCTTGATCCGCTCGGTGTTGAGGCCTCTTCCGTTGTCGGCGATGCAGATGATGATGTGGCCGCCCTCGTGATAGGCGGACAACCGGATGGTGCCCTGCTCGGGCTTGCCGGCCGCGGCGCGCTCGGCCGGGGTCTCCAGGCCATGGTCGGCGGAGTTGCGCACCATGTGCGTCAAGGGATCCTTGATCAGGTCGAGCACCTGGCGGTCGAGCTCGGTGTCGGCGCCGTGCATCTCCAGTTCGATCTGCTTGTTGAGTTCGCCGGAAAGGTCGCGCACGATCCGCGGCAGCTTCTGCCAGGCGTTGCCGATCGGCTGCATCCGCGTCTTCATGACGCCTTCCTGCAGTTCGGCGGTGACGTTGGACAGCCGCTGCAGCGGCACCTTGAACTCGGTGTCCTCGTTGCGCCTGGAGATCTCCAAGAGCTGATTGCGGGTCAGCACCAGTTCCGACACCATCGTCATCAGGTGTTCCAGCGTGTCGACGTTGACGCGGATCGACTGGTTGGCGACGGAATTCTCGGCTGCTTCGGGATCGGCAGCAGTTCTTTTCTCGGCAATGGCTTTCTTCGCCGCCGGCTTCTTCTCTTGAACTGGCGCGGCGTACTGCGCGAGCGCGGGCTTGGGCGCGGGCGCCACGGGAGGCGCGGCCTCGATCGCGGTCTCGCGGAACGCGCGCTCCAGTTCATCCAGCGACACTTCGCCGGGACGCAGCGGACGTTCCAGGATCTGCGGCACCAGCGTGCCCTGCGCCACCGCGGGTGCTGCCGGCACTGGCTCGGCCGGCGGAGCCGACGCTGGCGCGATCGGCGGAGCCGACGCTGGCGCGATCGGCGGAGCCGACGCTGACAATCCCGGCTCGAAGGCGCGCATGCTCAGTTCGACCAGGGGATCGATCAGATCCTGGTCGGTGCCCTCGGGCTCGGCCTCGGTGGCCTCGAGCCCGGCGAGAATTTCCTTGATGCGATCGATGCTGGAGAGGATCAGCGAGACGGCTTCGGAGGTGACCGGCATTCCGTCGCGGAATTTGCCCATCAGCGTCTCGCCGGCATGGGCGAGCGCTTCGAGGCGCGGCAGGCCGAGAAAGCCGCAGGTACCCTTGATAGTGTGGACCAGCCGGAAGATATTATCCAGAATCTTGGCGTTGTTCGGATCCTGCTCGAACTTCACCAACTGGTTGTCGACCGTATCCAGGCTCTCGCTGGTCTCCGTCAGGAACTCCCGCAACAGATCGTCCATCGGAATACGCCTTCCAAGTGTGGTTGCGGGCGACCGTCAACCGTATTTCGCGTCAGATATTCAACGGCCCCAGCGACCGGTATTCATTATCGAGCGGCGCGGATCGGATCGGTGGCGTTGCTCGAGCGCGTTCAACGGATCTTCGTCCTTGCAACCGATAACCTTGCTGGTTTCACAACCACGTTAATTTTGGTCTCCGTGCGAATACGGATGAACCAGGCATATTGGTTACAGGGCGAGATGAAGACCGGGTAAACGCGATGAACATTGGTTGTCCCGGACATCGGTCGCAGCCAACTCGTCCTTGCGCTTGATCGGCTGTCCCCGGTCGCCCCCGGGGAATATTGGAGGGCGGTGCAGCAAATGCAGGAGCCGGCGATCTCGACGGGATCGTGGGAAGCCGGAAACGGGCCCGCCAGCCGGCTTCGGCGTTCCGACGGACGTCGGCGCAGATCCAATCCGGGCAACGATCTCGCGCGCAGGGCGGGCCTCGGGCGGATCAGGCCGCCTGCAGCTCTTGCTCGCGCTTCATCATCTTCCCGATTTCCTTGGGTGCCTTGTAGAGCGCGCCGCTCGCGGCATGGGTGTCGACGGCATCCTGTTCGCCCGCCCCCGCAGATCCCTGATGAAGCCGAGATATTGAATCCGATAATGCGGAACGTCGTTTTTCAGATACATCGTCCGAACGCTAAAATTGAGCCGCTTGACCGACGTGTTGGCGATCTCACGAATTGGGTGCGAGTACCGGGATTGATGAGGTCAAGCCCCAGTATGAGCGACTGGATCGCCCTTGCGGCCGGCATGATCCCTTCCACCTCGGCCTCGATCGAAGCCGTAAAATTACGGGGATTCCGCAATGCGCGCGGTATTTATTCAACCTGAATTAACGCGCTGTTCAATGACCGCTGATAGTTGTCGCAGGCTGACGGATGCGAATTCGCAACAAATGCATCGAAGGTTTCCTTTCGCATGCCGCGAGTGTCTCACCCGTGTCCGGCAATTTGCGAACCGCGCGGAGTAGACGACATGGCCTTTGATTTATCGATGCCGATCCTGGTGGTCGATGACTACAACACCATGATCCGGATCATCCGCAACCTGCTCAAGCAGCTCGGCTTCGAGAATGTCGACGACGCCAGCGATGGATCGTCCGCGCTCGCCAAAATGCAGGGCAAGAAATACGGCCTGGTGATCTCCGACTGGAACATGGAGCCGATGACCGGCTACGACCTGCTCAGGGAAGTTCGCGCCAGCCCGGAACTATCGCAAACGCCCTTCATCATGATCACCGCGGAATCGAAGACCGAAAACGTCATTGCCGCGAAGAAGGCCGGCGTAAGCAACTATATCGTCAAGCCGTTCAACGCCGCCACGCTGAAGACCAAGATGGAAGCGGTGTTTCCGGGATCGGCCGAATAATCCTCTCGCGCGATCCTGAGCACCTGTTCAAGGCACCAGGCGACTTGACGGCAACCGTCCGCCGCTGCCCGTTCCGGTCGCTGAGCAGGTTCCATCACTCCACGGCGTCGCCTGACCTTCCTCAGTCTGTTGCGCTGCAGGCCGCCGAGGCCGATCTCGCTCATCGCGGCCGAGCGCAGGCGCGGCAGTACTTCTACGGTTTATGATTTTCACACACGGATAACGATAAGCGACGATATTTTCGTAAACAGAGGAGAACCTGATGTTTACGTTTGAAACGACCGACCAGAAAGAGGTCCGGCGTTTTCGCATCGCGCAGTTCAACGGCCGCACCGCAACGGCCAGATCCGGCGGGTCGGCGGTCACGGGCCACGTGCGATCGGTGCTGGAAAGCAAGTCGAGCGTTCCGCCGCGGTGGATCATCACGATCATCCCGGCCGAGGCCAAGATCAGGACCGGGAACCTGCGGCCCTCGCCCCGCGTGCGCGCCTTCGCGGAAGACCTCGACTGAGCGGCTCTACACGGCACCCGGATGCAGCAGCGCGGTGCGGACGAGGTCCGCCGTGTTGCGCGCGCCGAGCTTTCGCATGGCTTCGGCACGATGGCTTTCGAAGGTCCTCGGGCTGATGCGCATCCGCAGGGCCCCCTCCTTGTTGGAGCACCCCTCGCTGATGAGGTTCAGAACCTCGCGCTCCCGCCTGGTCAGGGGTTTCTGACCCGGCTCCGACGCGAACAAGACGCCCGGTGCACGCTCATTGGCGCGGCCGGTTCGCGTCTCCCACCCGGCCGCGCGGCCCGGCACGGTGACGGTTTCCTCAGTCGTTCCGGCAATCTGCTTTATCATGGCGCAGACGCGCTCGGTTTGCTGAAGCGCATTCTCCACCACTTTCTGCAGGTAAACCCGATTGCCGTCGGTCTGCGAAAGCTGGTGGCTGTGTTGCTTGATTTCGCCCATGTAGAGCAGCAGCGCGGTCAGCGGCCCGTTGAGCTGGCGCGCGATTGCAGCCCCCGCTTCGTCCATCGCCTTGGATCGCGCGGCCGACAGCCGGATCATCTCGAGTTCGTCGCTGCCGACCGGCGTGCCGCCTTCCGTCCACTTCGAAAAGGGCGAATCAGCAATTCGGTTTTCCTGTTGCGACATACAATTTGTTTAACGAGCCGGTCCTGTATGAGGGTTAATTTTGTAGTCAGTAAGACTACTGGGATTTTAGCGAACCGTTCAGCCGCCGCCGGCCGCGATTTCCCGCCAAACCGCTGGTCCAGCGCCCGAAATATACGACTACCGCCGGAAATGCCATAATCCTACGGGTCGTAGAAGTCCCTCTGAGCCCCGGGCATTTCCCCGTAGTTTCACGGGACCGTCCTTTAACGTCTTAATCTGCCGCCAACTGTTTTCATGCTTCCATGCAGGGCACGGTCCCGCCCGCAGGCGGCGGGCCGATCGCTGACGTCGACTCCAATCGCGAACTCATGTGGCAATGGCACTAGCCGACCGGATTCAGGAATTTCTGCAGCGTCTGTCGCCGGTGACGCGCGGCACCCTGCTGACCGAACTCGAGCGGCTGGAAATCTGCGGCGCTGAAATTCCCGGCGCAGCTCCGGTGCTGGAGAAATTGCGCGCGGAGTTCCGCAAGGACGGATCGACCCAGATCCGCGTCAGCAATCCCTCGCGATATTTCTTCGCGCCGCTGGAGCCGCTGTTGATCGACGCCGATCCGGAGCACGCCAATTCGGGACGGATATCGCGTGGTTCGCTGGCTCCGATATGGGAGTGGATCAGCCGGGATTTGCTGCCGACGATGGCGCGCGACTACATCAAGGAGATCAACGATCTGATCGCCAGCGACAATCAGCGCGGGGCCCGCAAGGCGGCCGCCACGTTCCAGGTCAAGGTCGTCAAGTCTCTCGAGAACACGATCGGTTCGCCGGATGCCGCCACCCAGACCCGGGCCAAGCTCGCGGCCTACACCACCGCGCGTTCGGCCTATGACGATCTGGTCAAGATGCTTGCCGTGATCCGCGCGCAGGAAGCTCTTGCCAAGTTCAACGAGGGGCTGCCGGACAGGATCGCCAAATTCGACGACGCACAGGTCGCCAAGATTGCGTCTCTGCTGGATGCGTTCGCCAAGAAGAACGCCGAGGTTCTCCCCTTTGCTCTGACGCTGGTGGCCAGGCGACTGAAGACTCCCTGGGAGTTGATCCGCCTCGCCACCAAGGCGGCGCCGAGCAAGAACGCTTCCGACATCGCCGCCACGCCCTACGCAATCACGGTCACGATGGTGCTGGACCGGCTCGACAACAGGCGGACGACGCTCCGCGTCGCCCTGAAGAACAACCGCGTGCTCGTCGCCAAGGAAATCCTGACCGAGATCTACGACACCGAATACGCCCTGCGGGTCCGCATCGATCGGCTCGACGAATCCGAATGGGGGCAACGGCTCGACAGGCTGATCGACGCCATCGCCACTCTCGTTGCACTGGAGATCAGCCGGTTTCCCGAAAAGATCGGCCACGTGCTGGGATCGCGCAGCCTGCGCAGCCACCAATCGCTTTCCGGACGCCTGACTTATCTGGCGTGGAAGGGGCGCGACGCGCTGGCCGAAGGAGCCGCCTTTTGCCGCAAGCTGGTCCGCGCGGCCTGAAAAATCCGCACGCCTCAAAGCCGGTATGCGATCGCCGCTGCCGCAAGGCGCACGTAGCGCGCCTGCAGCGCGATCCGGCCACAGGGCGCGTTACGGGTTCTTGACGCTGCGCAGGTTCAGGAACTTCTCGAGAAAGCGTCCCGAGACCACGAACCTTAGCCACCAATACGCCATCCGCCGTGTGTTCATCTGCCCGGTCCTCGAATGCTGGAGCGTCCCCCGGCCGGCCCGTGCTTAGCGCCGAACCCCTCGGCCGCATGTGACATGCTTCACAATTGGCCCGACAAACGCGCGCGGCGGCGCCAGCAATATCGCACGAAAAAGCCCGCCGGTTTCAGCCGGCGGGCTCTGATCTCATCTCGCTGCAAGCGCCACCGATCTGGGATCCCGGTACGTCCGCGGTAATCCCGAATCGGCCTGCGTCACATCGCGCGGAGGTTTTCCGCGCTGGTCTTGCCGCGCTTGCTGTCGACCGTCGCTTCGAACGAAAGCTTCTGGCCTTCGTTGAGCGAGCTCATGCCGGCACGCTCGACGGCGCTGATGTGCACGAACACGTCGTTGCCGCCATCGTCGGGCTGAATGAAGCCGAAGCCCTTGGTCGCGTTGAACCACTTAACTGTTCCGGTAGCCATTTTTACTTCTCCAAGATGCGCAAAAGCGCGAACTGCCCGCACGACCTTCGCGCGAGCTTAGATCCGATTTCAGCGATGTCTTGGGGAGTAGAGCCGGTTCGGCGCGATCAACAAGCAAATCGATTGTTCGAATGGCATGCGTTTACGCCACACTACCCGAAATAGCAAGCGAAACCGGCCAACATGACAAAATGCTAATAAAAGCAATGGCCGTCGTTCAACGGGGCCGCCGATCTAGGTCTCGATCATCGGCCACGCCCGATGTTCCCGTCTCGCTCGATCCGAGCACGCTGCAATCGTGAACAACCTCCGCAAATTTTATTCGCATTGCGCGGTTTAACGTTACTCGAATAATTCAATTCTGCGCGCAAGATCACCATATTTGGAGCCACGCACGCCGCTAAGAAACTTTTCGCTTCAGGAGGAGGAGACTAGCGATGACGGATCAGATGTTCCGCGGCAAGCCGGAGGGAATTCACACAACCTTTGGGCGCCGCAAAGTCTCTCCTCGTGCATGTGTTGCAGACAGCAAAAAGCACCTTCGCGCGTTCCTTGCCGACGTCCTTGAAGATCTCGGCTTCGTCACCAGCGAATGCGCGAAGGCCGACGAATTGGGAGAGATCCTCGCGACCCAACTTCCGGATATTATTATCCTCGGAGTGTCGGTCGATGGAATCGAGGCCGGCAGACTTCTCGAAATCCTTGTCCGCCGAGAGTTCAGCGGCAAGGTTCTCGCCATCGGCGCCCGCGAGTCGATCATCGTCAAGGCGGTACGCCAGGTCGGCGAGGAATACGGCCTTGCGATGCTACCGCCGATCACCACGCCGTTCGCCGCCGAGACGTTGCGTGAACGCATTGCCATGCTCCTGCCGGAGGATCCAGTACCGAGCCCGGCAGTTCACGTGGCGGAAGCATTGCACGCCGGCTGGCTCGAATTGTGGTACCAGCCGAAGATCGATGCCCGCACCCTCGTGCGCTGCGGCGCCGAAGCGCTGGTACGAATGCGGCATCCGACCTGGGGCGTAGTGCCACCGGCCTATTTCATCCCGGAAGACGACGATCCACATCTGCTGCGCCTGTCGGAGTTCGTGATCGACCGCGCCATGGAGGATTGGCGACACCTGCTCGAAAGGCAAAATCCGACCGACATCTCGATCAATCTGCCGGCCTCCTTTCTCATGGATCGCCAGGCAGTGCGCGATCTTTGTCGAAGGATGCCGGCTCATCCGGCGTTCGGCGGCCTGCTCATCGAGATCAACAGCGCCGAGGTCGTCCTCAATCAGAAGCTGCTGATCGATGTCGCGAGGGAAGTGCGCCTTCACAACGTTGCGATTTCGATCGACGATGTCGGAGCCGACTGGCCGGCGCTGATGGGGATCGAAACTTTCCCCTTCGCCGAACTCAAGGTCGACCGGCAGTTCGTCACGGGCTGCGCAAACGACCGGCTAAAGCAGACGGTATGCCGCAGCATCATCGAACTCGCCAAGAGTCTTGGCGTCCGGGTCGTTGCCGAGGGAATCGAGACCCGCGCCGATTTCGTCGCGGCGAACGAGATGGGTTTCGACCAGGTCCAGGGCTATCTGTTGGGCAAGCCCATGGGGCTCAAGAAATTCGCGCGTTCCGCCCTGATCCAACCGGTGCTCGTGGCGAAGTGAAGTGAAGCCGATTGGCGCAGCAGGGGGCTACGGTCGAAGTCCATCCTCATCAGGCGCCGAAGCTGAGGCGGCAGATCAGCCGAGCCGGCTGATCTGTTCCTCGGTCACCACGCGCTCGACGTTCTCGGTCTTGCTCTTGATGCGGTAGCGCGGGCGGCCGTCGGCCTCGATCGGCAGGCAGGTGACGATGGTGTAGACGCTGCGCGGCTTGACGCCGGCGCGGCCCTGCGGCCCCTGCAGCTGGTGGAGGACGTCGTCGTTGATCGCGTAATTATGGGCCATCGCCTGATTTTTCCGGGTGAGACCGGGCTTTTAGGCGCAATGGGCCGAAAACGCAACAAAATTCGCTGGTTAACAGGGATGCAGATACGCTATTCGGGCGCGGTTCCGGCGGTATTTTCCGGGCCTGACGGCGCAGCCGCCGCCGTTATCGGCCGGTAAAGCGCGCCGGACGTTTCTCGACAAAGGCCGCCGCCCCCTCCCGCAGGTCCTCGGTGACGAAGGCACGGCTCTGCGAGGAGGCCTCGTCATCGAGCGTGGATGCCAGCGACGCGTTCCAGGCGCTGTCGATCTGGGTCTTGATCAGGCCGATGCTGACGGGCGGGCCGTCGGCAAGCCCCTGCGCGACCGCCAGGGCCTCGCTCGGCAAGTCGGCATCTTCCACCATTTTCCAGATCAAGCCCCATTGCTCCGCCTTTTCGGCAGCGAGCGGCTGGCCCGTCAGCGCCAGCGCGCGGGCGCGCGCGACGCCGATCGACCTTTGCAGGAACAAGGACGTCCCGCCATCGAGCGCGGCGCCCAGCCGCACGAAGCTCAGGATGAAGCGCGCCGAGCGCGCGGCGATCACGATGTCGCCCGCAAGCGCGATACCGACCCCCGCTCCCGCCGCAGCGCCATTGACGGCAACCACGATCGGCTTGGATGAAGCGCGCATCTTCTCGATCACGGGATTGATGCTCGCGCGCATGCTCGCGCCGATCTGCTCTCCCGCCGCGAAAGTATCGCCCCCGCCCAATTGCGCCCCGGCGCAGAAGCCCTTGCCGGTCCCGGTCAGCAGGATCGCCCGCACGCCGGAATCTTGAATTGCCGCATCGAGCGCCCGGCCCAGGTCGTTCAGCAGGCTGCCGGCGAGGGCGTTGTACTGCGCGGGATTGTTCAGCGTCAGGATCGTGACGGAACCGCGCCGTTCGGTGAGAACCATCGACATGCTATCTCGTTCCCTGGTCAATCGCTGGCGCCGCCAGCCGCCGTCTGGTTGTCCGTTTCCGGACCGGATGCCCGTTACAGGGAACGCGCGATCAGGAGCTTCATGATCTCGTTGGTCCCGCCGTAGATCTTCTGGATGCGGGCGTCGACGAACATCCGAGATATCGGATATTCCTGCATGTAGCCGTAGCCGCCATGAAGCTGCAGGCATTCGTCGGCGGTCTCCACCTGCTTTTGCGAGCACCACCACTTCGCCATCGATGCGGTGACGGTATCGAGTTCGCCGGCGATCAGACGCTCGATGCACCAGTCGACGAAGACCCGCGCGATCGTGGCCTCGGTCTTGCGTTCGGCAAGCGTGAACGCGGTGTTCTGGAATTCGATGATCGGCTGACCGAACGCCTTGCGCTCCTTGGTATAATCGGCCGTCAGCTTGATCGCGCGCTCCATCGAAGCCACGGCGCCGATCGCGAGCAACAGCCGCTCCTGCGGCAATTGCTGCATCAACTGAACGAAGCCGCTGCCTTCCTCGCCGCCGAGCAGGTTTTCCGGAGGCGCCACCGCATTGTCGAAAAACAGTTCGGAAGTGTCGGAAGCGTTCAAACCGATCTTGTCGAGATTGCGCCCGCGCCGGAAGCCGTCATTGTCGGCGGTCTCGACGACGATCAAAGAGAGGCCCTTGGCGCCCGGCCCGCCGGTTCGCGCCACCACGATGACGAGATCGGCGGCCTGGCCATTGGTGATGAAGGTCTTCTGGCCGTTGATCACGTAGTTATTGCCCTGCTTGCGCGCCGTCGTCCGCACCCCCTGCAGATCGGAGCCGGTTCCGGGCTCGGTCATGGCGATGGCGCCGACGAACTCGCCGCTTGCCATCTTCGGCAACCAGCGGCGCTTCTGTTCCTCGGAGCCGTAGTTCAGGATGTAATGCGCCACGATGCCGCTATGCACCGAAACCCCCGTGGTGACTTCCGGCACCACGCTTTCGATGTCCTCGATCACGGCGGCGTCATAGGCGAAGCTGGCGCCGAGGCCGCCATAGGCTTCCGGCACGCTGGGCAGCAAGGCGCCCATCTCGCCCAGCGCCCGCCAGGCCGAGCGGTCGACCATCTTCTGCCTACGCCAGGTCTCGGCGTGCGGCGCCAGGTCCTTGGCGAGGAATTTGCGGAACTGGTCGCGGAAGACGTCCAGTTCCTCGGTCATCCAGGACGAACGGTAGCTCATTCGGTATCGCCTCACACGAGAGAATGGTTGCAACGATGCGCTGCGCGACGGCAGCCGCATGTAACGCCAATATCCGCGACGGGACCAGAGCGTCCCGCTTCGAAATATCTGCGCCTCAAATCAGGAGGCCGCCGCCGGCGACCACCACCTGGCCGCTGATGTAGTTCGATTCCGGACTGCAAAAGAGGTAGACGGCATCGGCGGCTTCTTCCGGCGTACCGCCGCGGCCGAGCGGAATCATCCGCGACATGGCGTCGAGCATCTGCGGCTGGACGCCGACCTTGATGTCGCGCCCGGCGACATCGATGGTCTTCTGCTGGGCCTCGATCGGCTGGGTCAGACGGGTATTGATCAGGCCGAAGGCCACGCAATTGACGTTGACCTTGTAACGTCCCCACTCCTTGCACATCGTGCGCGTCAGCCCGATCAGCGACGCCTTGGCCGAGGAGTAGCTCGCCTGCCCGGCATTGCCGTAGAGCCCGGCGATCGACGAGATGTTGACGACCTTGCGGAATACCTCGCGGCCGGCTTCGGCTTCCTTCTTGGCCATGATCCGGATCGGTTCGGACGCCGCACGCAGAATGCGGAAGGGCGCGACCAGATGCACGTCGAGCATGGCCTGGAACTGCTCGTCGGTCATCTTCTGGATCGTCGAATCCCAGGTGTAGCCGGCGTTGTTGACGATGATGTCGAGGCCGCCGAAGGTCTCCATGGCCGCATTGACGAAACGATCGGCAAAGCCGGCCTCCGACACGCTGCCATTGACCGCGATCGCCTCGCCGCCGGCCGCCTTGATTTCGGCGGCGACGGCGTCACCGGGCGCCGCATCGAGATCGTTGACCACGACCTTGGCGCCCTCGCTCGCGAGCTTCAGGGCGATGGCGCGGCCGATGCCGCGTCCCGAGCCGGTGACGAGCGCGACTTTTCCCTTGAGTTTCGGCATTTGGTTTCCTCGATCAGAGCGCGATGATGGCTTCGCCGGCGAGCTTGACCTCGCCGCTGTCGTCCTTGGTGGTCAAAGCGAGCCTGGCCCGCTTTTCGCCCTTGTCCTCGAACAATTCGGTGACGCGGCCCTCGCAGGTCAGGCGCGCGCCGAGCTGCGTGATCGCCGCAAAGCGCGTCGAGAACGAGCGAATGCGATCCGGGGCAACCGCATCGGTCAGCGCCTGGCCGAGATAGGCCATGACCAGCATGCCGTGCGAAAATACGTCCGGGAAACCCGCGGCCTTGGCGAAATCGATGTCGACATGGATCGGATTGTGGTCGCCCGAGGCGCCACAATAGAGCGCCAGCGTGTGACGCGAGATCGGCGGGAAGGTCTTGTGCACGATCCGCTCGCCGACATCGGGAGCGTTGGTTGCCGTTTCGCTCATGATGCCCCCCGGTTCCGCACCACAATGGTGCGCGCGGTATCGGCGACGCGAACGCCGTGCTGATTGGTGACCTCGGTTTCGACGACCACCATCGTCATTGCGCCACCCTTCTTGTCGGCAACGTCGGTGACACGCGACTTGAAGGTCAGGGTGTCGCCGACCACCACGGGGGCGTGGTAGGTGAAGCGCTGCTCACCGTGCAGCACGCGGGCCAGATCGATGTTGAGATCGGTCAGAAACTCGAACGGGCGCTCGTTATCCATCAGTTCGAGGCAGAACAGATAGGTCGGCGGCACCGGAATCGCGGAATAGCCCGCGACGTGCGCGGCCGCCTCGTCGCGATAGACCGGATTGCGCTCGCCGAGCGTGTTGAGGAAATAGCGCAGGCGTCCGGGCTCGACATGCGCGGTGACCGGCGTGAAGCTGCGCCCGATGGCGGATTGATCGACCATATCCGCTGCCTCACGCGCGCTCGTACAAGGTCACCACGCAGGCGCCGCCAAGACCGAGATTGTGCTGCAGGCCCAATCGCGCGCCGTCGACCTGGGTGGCCGCGGCCGTTCCGCGCAATTGACGCGTCAGCTCGTAGCACTGCGCCAGCCCGGTCGCGCCGAGCGGATGGCCCTTCGACAACAGGCCGCCGGAAGGATTGGTGACGATCCTGCCGCCATAGGTGTTGTCGCCGTCGTCGATGAATCGCGCCGCGCCGCCCTCCGGACAGAGACCAAGAGCTTCGTAGGTGATCAACTCGTTCTGAGCGAAGCAGTCGTGCAGCTCGACCACGTCGAGATCCCCGGGGCCGATGCCCGCGGCTTCATAGACCTTGCTGGCGGCGTCGCGCGCCATGTCGAAGCCGACGACCTGCATCATGTCGCTTGCGCCGAAGGTCGACGGCGTGTCGGTGGTCATCGCCTGCGCGGCGATCCGGACGTCCTTGCGCAGGCCGTGCTGGCTGGCGAATTTCTCCGACACCAGAATAGCGGCCGCGCCGCCGCAGGTCGGCGGACAGGCCATCAGCCGCGTCATCACGCCCGGCCAGATCACCTGATCCTTCATCACGTCATCGGCGGTGACCTCCTTGCGGAACAGCGCCAGCGGATTGTTTTTGGCGTGCCGGCTCGCCTTGGCGCGGACCTTGGCGAAGGACTCCAGCGGCGTGCCGTACTTGTTCATGTGGCTGAGGCCGGCGCCGCCGAAATAGCGCAGCGCCAGCGGCACGCCAGGGGCGTCGACCAGCTTGGCCGCCGCGGCGTCGAAATCGTCGAACGCGCTCGGCCGGTCGGTGAACACCGCACCCAGCGCACCGGGCTTCATCTGCTCGAACCCGAGCGCCAGCACGCAATCGGCGGCACCGGATTCGATGGCCTGGCGCGCGAGGAACAGCGCGGTCGAACCGGTCGAGCAATTGTTGTTGACGTTGACGATCGGGATGCCGGTCATCCCGACCGGGTACAGCGCGCGCTGCCCGCAGGTGGAGTCGCCATAGACGTAGCCGACATAGGCCTGCTGGATCTGGCCGTAGTCGAGGCCGGCATCGCCGAGCGCGAGCCTGGCCGCCTCGGCACCCATCACATGATACGGCTCGTTGGCGCCGGGCTTGACGAACGGGATCATGCCGACACCGGCAACGTAGGCGCGAGATGACATCGGACCCTCCGTAAATTACCCGTTGGACTTCTTATTACCCATGGGTAATATACGTCGGATAAGATCGAGTCAACGCGAGGCGGCCGGAAATCGATATGGACGCGCGGGACCTGCCTTCCGATTCTTCGCCCTGGATGCCGTTCGAGAGCCGCCGCCGCGCCCGCGACGAGAAGCGCGATGCCGTGCTGCGGACCGCGGTGCAGCTGTTTCTCGAGCAGGGCTATCATCGCGCGACCCTGAACGAGGTGGCCGAGCGGCTGAACATCACCAAGCCCGCGCTCTACAACTACTTTCGCAGCAAGGAAGAAATCCTGTTCGAATGCTGGGCAATCGGGCAGGAGCGGGTCGACGACTTCATCGCCGAGATCAATGCCAGCGGCGACAGCGGCCTCGTCAAGCTTCGCAGGCTGGTGCGCGCCTATGCCGGGAACATGGCGACCGACTACGGCGCCAGCCTGGTGCGGTTCGACCCGCGCGATCTCTCCGAGAAGAACGGCAGGATCGTCCGCGCCGCCAAGCGAGGCATCGACCGGACGTTCCGCAAGTACATCGCGGAAGGAATGGCGGACGGCTCGATCAAGCCGTGCGACCCCAAGATGACCGCCTTCATGATCGCGGGATCCCTGAACTGGATCGGCCACTGGTTCCAGCCCGGCGGCGAATTGTCGGCGGAGGCGATTGGCAACGAATTCGCGCTCCGGCTCACCGAGGGGCTTGCCGCGAAACCGGCGAGAAAACGGGCGGCGGCAACGCCCGCCAAGCGCAGGCGGGCCGGCGGCGGATCACGGTAAACGCCGCGGCCGGGAAGCCAAGATCGGCTCGGTCGAATCGGAAAAAGCACATAGCTGACAATCAGCTGACATAGATCAACAGCATCCTGTCAGCCCGCACGGAGCATAATGGTCTGCACGGGCCACAACTGGCCGACTTGATTGACACAAATCAACGGCTGCAGGGGCGGACCGGAATAAGCCACCTCCCGACGAAAGCCCGATTTCGCTCGATCGCCAATACATGGAACTGATGATGCATCTCCGCCAGGCGAACTTGTGTCTGCGCTCTTGGCAGATTTTGGCGCGAACCATGCTCGCATTCGCGTTCATGGGCCTTCCATCCGTTTCGATGGCCGAGGACGCGGTGAAGCTCAGTCCCGCGCAGGCACAAACCCTGGGCGTTCGCGTCACCCATCCGGTCTCGAGCCGAACCGATCAGACGCTGCCCTATCCCGCCCAGATCGTCATCCCCACCCCCCAATTGTGGGTCGTGAGCGCTCCCCAGGCCGGCATGGTCACCAATCTTTCGGTGGCGCGCGGCGACCATGTCAACTCCGGCCAGCCGCTGGTCACGCTCGAGAGTCCGAGCTTCGTGTCGCTGCAGCGGGAATACCTGCATGCCTTCGCGCAGGAGGCTCTTGCCGCCCAGCAGCTCAAACGCAACGCCGAACTGTTTGAAGCGAAGGCGGTACCGCTGCGCGTTCTGGAAACCAGCCAAACCGAAGCCCGGCAGGCAAGCATCGCGGTGGCGGAACGGCGGCAAATGCTTCGGCTCAGCGGCCTCTCAGATGCGGCGATTTCGCGCCTGACCGGCGAGACTGCGATTACGGCGACACTTTCGGTGGCGGCACCGCAGCCGGCAACGGTGGTTGAAATCGTGGTTTCCCCGGGCCAGCGGGTGGAGCCGTCGGCGCCGCTGGTCAAGCTCGCACGATTGTCGGTCTTGTGGGCCGAGATTGCGATTCCGGCATCGAGCGTCCGCGCCATCCGGCCGGGCGCGCGGGTGGAAATCGACGGCTACGCCACCCCGGGCCAGGTCATACTGGTTTCGGAGACGACTGACGCTGCGACCCAAACCATTCTGGTGCGGGCGGAAATGCCGAATAATGGCGAGCTGCGCCCCGGGCAAACGGCCGCGGCACGGATCGGCTTTCTTTCCGCCGGCGAAAGTGCGTGGGAAATCCCCTACAGCGCGCTGGTCCGGCGCGGGGAATCGACGTCGGTCTTCACTGCGATCGAGGGTGGATTTCGTCTGCTGCCGGTGACGCTGCTGGCCGAGGACCAGGACCATGTCGTGGTCGCAGGCGCGATCACGGACAAGGACGAGGTGGCCGTCAGCGGCATCTCTGCCCTGCGGGGGATCCTGCTGCGGCTCGGGGCCGGCGAGTGATGCTCGCGCGCCTGGTCGCATTCGCGCTCTCGCAGCGCATGTTCGTCGGCTTGAGCGTCCTATTGCTGATCGGCGCGGGCGCCGTCGTGCTGCCCGGTCTGCCGATCGACGCGTTCCCCGACGTCTCGCCGGTTCAGGTGAAGATCATCATGAAGGCGCCGGGCCTCACCCCGGAGGAGGTCGAACAGCGGATCACGGTTCCAATCGAACTCGAATTGCTGGGATTGCCCAACAAGAAGATCCTCCGCTCGACGACAAAGTACGCGCTCGCCGACATCACCGTCGATTTCGAAGACGGCACCGACATCTACTGGGCGCGCAACCAGGTCTCGGAACGGCTGTCCAATATCGCGCGCGATCTTCCTGACGGCGTCACCGGCGGGCTTGCTCCGATCACGAGCCCGCTCGGCGAGATGTTCATGTTCACGATCGACAGTCCCGATCTCTCGCTGGCGGAGCGGCGAAGCCTGCTCGACTGGGTGATCCGCCCGGCACTGCGGACCGTTCCGGGGGTCGCCGACGTCAACTCGCTGGGCGGTCATGTCCGCGCCTTCGAGATCGTCCCGCTCAGCGATGCCCTCGCCGCACGCGGCATTTCGTATGACCTGTTCCGGCGAGCGATTGAGACCAACAGCCGCAACGACGGCGCCGGCCGCGTCAATCAGGGCGAAGACAGCGCGCTGGTCCGCATCGAGGGCAGCATCCGCTCGATCGATGACATCAAGGCCATCGTGGTCGACACCCGGGACGGCGTTCCGATCCGGGTCAACGATATCGCCCGCGTCCAGGTCGGCTCGCTGACGCGCTATGGCGCCGTCACGACCGACGGCCGCGGCGAAACCGTCGAGGGACTCGTGCTCGGCCTGCGCGGCGCCAATGCCGGCCAGCTCGTGCGCGACGTCCGCCAGCGCCTGCAGGAACTACAGCCTTCGCTGCCGAAGAGCGTTTCCATCAACGTGTTTTACGACCGCAGCCGGCTGGTCGGCCGCGCCGTCGGAACCGTAGTCCGGGCGCTGGGCGAAGCCACGGTTCTGGTCATCGTCCTGCTGCTGCTGTTTCTCGGCAACTGGCGGGCCTCGCTGGTGATCGCGCTCAGCCTGCCGCTTGCGATCATGATCGCGCTGATCGTCATGCGCGCGGTCGGCATGTCGGCCAACCTGATGAGCCTGGGCGGGCTCGCGATCGCCATCGGCATGCTGATCGACGCGCTGGTGGTGGTGGTCGAAAACATCGTTGGGAATCTCAGCAAGGATCAGGAAGGAAAGACGACGCCGCTCGTCCATATCGTGTTCCGGTCGGTCTGCGAGGTGCTGGAGCCGGTTTCAACCGGCGTGCTCATCATCATCATCGTGTTCGTGCCGCTGCTGGCGCTGCAGGGCCTCGAGGGAAAGCTGTTTATCCCCGTGGCGCTCGCCATCATTTTTGCGCTGGCCGGCTCGCTGTTGCTGGCGCTCACGGTGATTCCGGTGGCGACCTCGTTTCTTCTCAAGGCTGCCCCGCACCGGGAACCCTGGCTGATCCGCCTGGCCTCCCGCGGCTATGCGCCCGCGCTCGGCTGGGCACTGGCCAATGAGCGCAAGGTGATGGCCGCGGCCGTGGCGGCCCTCGTTGCGGCGGGCTTTGCCTATACCCAGCTCGGCAAGACCTTCATGCCGACCATGGACGAAGGCGACATCATCGTCAGCGTCGAAGCCATTCCGTCCGTCAATCTCGATCAGGCCAACGCGATCAATGCACGGCTTCAGGCCGCGATTCTCGCAAGGGTACCCGACGTCGCGGGAATCATCGCCCGAACCGGATCGGACGAACTCGGCCTCGACCCGATGGGGCTCAATCAGACCGACACGTTCCTGGTCCTGAAGCCGCAGGAGGAAAGAAAGACCGCAGACAAGTCCGCTCTCATTCGGCAGCTTCGCGAGGTGCTCAATGACTTTCCGGGACTGTCACTCGGCTTCACGCAACCGATCGACATGCGGGTCCAGGAGATGATCAGCGGCGTGCGCGGCGACGTCGCCATCAAGATCTTCGGTCCCGACATCGCCAGGCTCAACGAGATCGCCAGCAAACTGTCCGCGATCCTGTCCGGCATCGATGGCGCCGAGGACGTATACACCACGCTCAACGAAGGCGCGCAGTATTATACGGTCGCGGTAAATCGGCTGGAGGCGGGCCGTCTCGGTCTGGCGGTGGATGCGATTGCCGCCTCGCTGCGCACCCAGATCGAGGGCCGCACCATCGGCACGGCGCTGGAAAACGGACGCCGCACCCCGATCCTGGTTCGCGGCGGCGAGAATACCCGCGAGGCGCCGACCTTGCTGGCCAACCTGCCCCTGACGCTGGCGTCCGGGCAGCATGTGGCGCTGTCCCAGGTTGCCCGCATTCACCGGGTCGACGGTCCCGTCAAGATCGACCGCGAGGACGGCGCCCGGATGAGCGTGGTTCGGACCAATGTCCGGGGGCGCGACATGGTCGGCTTCGTCGAGGCGGCGCAGCAGAAGGTGGCGGCGGAGCTGGCGCTGCCGCAGGGCTATCGGCTGACCTGGGGCGGCCAGTTCGAGAACCAGCAACGCGCCGCCGCGCGTTTGTCGGTCGTCGTGCCGGTTGCCATCGGACTCATCTTTGTTCTGCTCTTCACCACGTTCGGCTCGATCCGCCAGGCGCTGATGGTGCTGGTGAACATCCCCTTCGCCCTGATCGGCGGCGTCTTCGCGCTGGTCGTGACCGGCGAGTACCTGTCGGTTCCGGCTTCGGTCGGATTCATCGCGCTGCTCGGCATCGCCGTGTTGAACGGCGTCGTGCTGGTCTCCTACTTCAACCAGCTGCGCGCCCGTGGCATCCCGGAGGATCGCATCGTCGTAGAGGGCGCCAAACGCCGGCTTCGGCCGGTGCTGATGACCGCCAGCATCACCGCGCTCGGACTGATCCCGCTGCTGTTCGCTTCCGGCCCCGGATCGGAAATCCAGAAGCCGCTGGCAATCGTGGTGATCGGCGGGTTGCTGTCGTCGACGCTGTTGACGCTGATCCTGCTGCCGATCCTCTATCGCCGCTTCGGCAGCGTCGCGAAGGGGGCCCAATGAGCGAACCGGTATGCCTGACGCTGATCGCCGCTCGCACGCTTCGCGAGGAACTGTTCGATTATCTCAGCGAGCAGCGCGACCTGGTATCCGGCTTCACGGCAACCGACGGCGCCGGCCACGGCCCAACGGTACAGCTGCAGTCGACGGCCGAGCAGGTCAAAGGTCACGCCGACGAGGTGCAGGTGCGGACCATTCTGCAACGGCAAGACGCCGCGCGATTGCTCGCCCGGCTCAAGACCGCCTTCGCGGGGACGCGACTCGTCTATTGGATCACCCCGGTCGTGGAGTTTGGTGTGGTTGAGGACCACGAGGACGAAACGGAGAACTGACGTCCAACTCCATGAGGGGCTGCGCATCACCCAAACCGCGACAGTGGATATGCCTAATCGCCCGGCTTCTTCGCGCTCGCGCCTTGATCTGTCGCGATGCAGGAAATCAAGAGAGTAAATGCTCGTGCATTTCGCATGATGTCTGAAGTTTTCAGTTCAGTTTTGGTATCAGCCGTTTGATAAGACTTGAGCGATGATATCTTGATTCATGATCACCTCAGAACCTCACGGCGAAGTTGCCGCGCACGGTCTGGTCGGTGACACCGGAGCCGAACTGGCCGCCATAGGTGAGGCCAAGCGCGGCGTTCGGGGTGAGGTTGAGATCGAGACCCAGGTCGGCGACGGCGCCGTCCCTGGCGACCGGCACGCCAGCGATACTGAAGGGCGATCCGCCCGTGAAGGCCACGGTCGAGACCGGTGTGGTGTCACCGAAGGCGTGGCGCCAGCCGAGCATGCCGCGCGCGGCCATGTTCACACCATTGCCGAGGGTAAAGCCCGTCGAGGTCCGAAGGCCGAGCGTGGAGAAGGTGACGCCGGTATTGCCGCCCTGGCTGGTGAGCGCCGCGGCTCCGCCCTTCTCGGTGAACCCATTGGTCGAAAGGTTGACATAGGCGAGATTGGCGAAGGGCTCGAAGGCGAGATTGCCGAGAGGATTCTGCCCCGCCTTGATGCGGTAGCCGAGTTCGCCGAAGGTCTGGGTGGTGCCGGCGCTGTAATCGCCCTTGAGCGTGTCGGCGAAGCCCGGGAAAGCAACGGAGCGACCGGTCGAGATATCGTGCCGCGTGTAGGCGAGGCCGGAGCGGAAGGCGAGATCGCCCCACTGCGTGCCGCCATAAAGGCCGGCATGGTAGTTGTCGCTGGAGCCGGAGGAGTTGCGATCGGCGACGCGGAAGTTAGATCGGCTGTAGCCGCTGACAGCACCGACCCGCCATGTGTCGGCGACGAGACCGTCGGCGCCGACGAAGAAGCCGCCGATATCGCGCTTGATGGTGGCGGCGTTGCCGTCGCCGTTCCACTGACCCCAGGACCCGAAGCCGCGGCCCCAGGCCGCGAAGCGGTCGGTGGTGGCGGGCGCAAGCATGGGCTCGCCACCGGCATAGGCCATGACCGGCATCGCGACCGCGCCGACGCCATCAAAGGCCGCGCGCAGGCGATCCATGGCGGCTTCGCGCAAGAACCGGCTGTCCTCGACCATCACTCCCTTGGCCGAGGCATGCACCTCGCCGGAGAGCTGGTCGAGGGCCCCGCTGGCCTGTGTCAGATCGAGATACGCCAGGGCGCCGACCAGCGAACTGCCAAGCGCAAGGCTGTCCGCGCCGCCGCCGGTGGCGATCTGGTTCGGGGTCAATCCCGCCGAGGCGAAGGTGACATTGCTGCGGCTGATACCGAGATAGACGTTATTGGGATCGTAGGTCAGGCCCAGGGCCAGGAAGGGCGTCGCGGTCGTCGCGCTCGCGCCGGCAAAGGCGCCATTGATGCCGCCGGCTGCCGTCAGGATGGTGTATTGGCCGCCGAGAGTGAAGGCGCCGGGTGCGATGAGCACTGACACCGTGCCGCCGTTCAGCGTCGCGGTTCCCGATGCGGCAATCTTGTCGGACTGCCCCGCCGCGTTCACTTCGACCTGATAGGTCGAACCGGCTGCGAAGGCGACGTTGCCGTTGACGTTCAGCGTACCGATGGAATTGCCCGGTCCGATGATGCCGCCGGCATTGGCAACGATGCCCCCGACGATGCCATTGCCGCCCAACATGCCGCCGCCCGACGCCGTCACAATCGAGTTGGCCAGCGAGCCGTTCACGGCCAGCCGGCCGCCGCTCACATTGGTTGCGCCGGTGAAGCCGCTCGAATCGGCGGTCAGGATCGTCGTGCCGGCGACCTGGTTGATTGTGCCGAGACCGCTGATCGCCGAGGCGAATGCATAGCTGGTGCTCGTGTGGTTGAAATTGATCGCGCCGGCGCCGGCGCCGAACTGGATGGTCGCAGCGTTGAGCGTGCCGGCCGCCACCGCCGCCGCGCCGGCTGCGCCGCCGATGTTGAGCGTGCCGACGGAGCCCGCCATGGTGGCGAGGGTAACGAAGCCCGCGGCGGAGACCGCACCTCCATTCGCAATCGTCAGTACACCGCTGCCGGATCGGCCGACATCGACGTCGCCGCTGTTGGTCCAGACCGAGCCGGCACCGGTGACCGTCGCCGTACCGGAGGATCCAGCCTGGTAGCCAAGCACGACGTTGCCCGCGACAGAGACCGCGCCGCCATTCGCAATCGTCAGCGAACCGATGCCATTCTGACCGACATAAAAATCGCTTGCGTTGCTCCAGCGCGAACCGGCGCCGGTGATCGTCGCCGTGCCGACGGAGCCGGCGCTATGGCCGATGATGCTGGTCCATTTGGTGGCAGAGACCGTACCGCCGTTCGACACCATCAGCGTGCCCGTGCCGCCATTACCGACAACAATATCGCTGCCGGTCAGAGTCGAGCCTGCGCCATCGACCGTCACCGAACCCGACGAGCCGGACTGATCCCCCATGGAGACCTCCCAGTCGGTGGTGTTAACCGCGCCGCCATTCAGGATCGCCAGCGTGCCCGCACCACGATAGCCGACCGCCATGCCCTGGGCGTTCCAGAGCGAGCCCGCGCCGGTGATCGTCGCCGTGCCGGTCGAGCCCACCAGATTGCCCACGGAGGCCAGATTGCTCATCAGGGTGCCGCCGTTCGAAATCGTCAGCATGCCGGTGCTGTTGAGACCAACCGACATGCCATCGGCGACCGCATTGCCCCCGTTGATGATCACTGGATTGGGCAATGTCGTATTGACAACAACTGCACTGCCCGCTGTCGGGACGACACCGGTGCTCCAGTTCGTGGTCATAAACCAGTCCGTCGAGGTGGTGCCCGTCCAGTCGGCCGCCGCCGCCGGAGTCAACAAGGCAACGCCGACGAGCGCCGCGCAACCGATCGCAAGCGCCAGGTGGCTGCAATTCGCGAGGTATCGACGCGGTCTTCTGTCGGTGTCGAGTAGAGAACTTGACGGCATCCATCGATCCTTGCGATTTGGTAAGGCTGCGCCTTGTGTCGCATTGCCGCCCTGCGGTGTCTTGGGCAGGAATGCAGCGGAATTGTCCTGCAGAGCGACGTCTTGCTTTCCCGCGCGGTGTGCCCACCGGGCAACGCTTGCGTCAGGACGCAACGATGACGCCTATCGCGCACTGCTCGGCGTGCAGCCGAAGCGACGGCGGAAACAGCGATTGAAGTAGGCCACGTCGTTGAAGCCGCAGATCATGGCGATTTCGCTGACCCGCATCGCGCCGCGATGTCGCTCCGACAGCATCTTGTAAGTTTTCTGCAGCCGCAATTCGAGAATGCGCTCGGAGAAGCTCACACCGGTCTCCTGCAGGAGATCGTGGACATAACGGACCGACAGCTTGAGCTCCCGCGCGACGCCCTGCGCAGAGATGCCATGGTTGGTGAAATTGTCTGCGATCTTGGTCAGGACCGCCTGCAACCTGGCTGCTCTCAGGCCGCGCAAGCCCGCCAACTCGGCCATCTCGCCTTTCGCGCCAGTCGCGAGGCCGATTAGATCGACGATCGTTGTTGTTGCATGTGTTACGAGATCGGCCCCCATGAGAGGACGGCCGGTTTCAAGAAGTTGACAATAGCGCTTGAGAAGATCGAGAGCTTCGTTTTCGGCGCCGATCTTCAACGCCAGTCTGGCATCGATCTGCGGGAATGCCTGCGTCAGGACATCTCGCGGGATCACCACGTTCATCCAGACATTCTTGTCGGCGCCGAGCATCTTTAGCGATTCCGACGCAGTGACCAGGGCCGCTTCTCCCTGGCCGACGGCGTATTCGCGGCCAACCTGCACCCCGGTCAGCAAAGTGTCGGCCTTGTTGATCAGCAGCAGGTAACCATCATTGCCATCATCGGCGATATTGCTCGCCTTTCTCGTCGCGCGCTTGATCGTTCCGGCCATCTGGCCAAGAACCAGGGGCCCGAGAGTCGTGGCTTCGATCACAGCTTCGAAAGGCAGATTTTCAGATACGGCATATTCGACCGACCATATCTCCGCGACATGGATGTCCTGCCAAAGGTCAAACCTGGCCGCCTCGCCAAGATGATCCGGCAGGTCGTTGGATGAAAACACAGTTTTTTGCATCGAGCGGGCCCTTCTCACCATTCAAAAAGTTCTCATGATATTCGACGAAAAGCCCCAGCCATGCGATACGGCAACACGGCGCTTGGGCTGCCACATCGGCGCACTCCCATGAAAACCAACTACATTCACGGAATCACAACCGACTCATCGGACCCAACAACTTCGTAGACCGGTCCACAGATCAGCGTTACGACGTAGCAAGAACGCCCGATCGAATCTGTCGCGTTGAGATTGCAGTCGGTTCGAGCTCAGGCGAAAGAAATGTTCGCAATTCTTGCAATGGACGCTTTCCATTCCGGAGCGCACAATAAGTCAACGATGCCGCGCGCTTCTTCACATTGCTTGAAATCGGCGCATCATCATCGAACTCGAACCGCACCAGTCTCGTGGAGCCGAGCGCGTAAACTGGTATCGTTCGCGCTCAAACGGCAGCACGCATTGCCGCTGTCCCAAGCAGCATACCCTGGTCAACAGTTCGAGCTCTACTTGACGTCACCGCGGATTGGCGTGGCGAGGCGAGCGACCTGCCCGCGCGAGCGTCCGATCAGGTTAATCACTTCGTGACCGTCCTTTCAGTACTTGAAAACACCGTCGCGAATGCAATGCGCTTGAAGCGCTCTAGCGGCTCGGGATCGCGCTCGACCTTCATTCGCAGGATCGCTCCTTCCCAGGAGGCGAGCAGAAATTCCGCCAAATCCTGCGGAGAAAACCGGGCGTCAATCTCCCCCGATCGCTGCCCTTCGGCAATACAATCCGCGAAAGGGACGAGCCATTCCCGATAGATTTCCGCGAGCCGCAGCCGAAGCGCATCGCTTGCCTGCGAGACTTCGATACTGAAATCGCCGATCAGACAGCCGCGCATATAGTTGTCGGCGGCCAGACGATCCGTGATGACATCGAGGTAACGGCGAAGCCGGTCGCGCGGCGTCAGCGAGGAATCGCCCAGGGCAGCCACCACAAGCCCGCGCGTGCGGTCGAAATAGTGATTGAGAACCGCCTCCGCGAACGCCTCCTTCGAGCGGAAATGATTGGTGAATGAGCCTTGCGGCGCCCCGGCCTCGGCCACGACGTCGCGCACGCTCGCGCCCTCGTAGCCCTTGCGGAACATGACCCGCAATCCGGCGGCGATGATCTCGTTTTTCAAGGATGGTTTCGGCATGTCTTTACAATACGTACGTCCGTATTGTACGTCAAGAACAATCACGGCACGAATGACCCGCGTGCAGAGACGAGCCGTCACCGGTGCCATCACAGAAGGAAGGCGAGACGCAATGACCATTTCGCAGAACCAAACAGCCATATCGTTGTCTGGCAAATCCAGGCAGGCTCCCGCCCTTCTCGTCTTCGTCGGGACACTGCTTGCGTTCAACGTCATCCTGTCCAAACAGGCTGCCGCAAGCGGTGCGGCGATGCTTTGGTATCTTACGGTCTCGTTGAGCGCTTCAGGGCTGGTCCTCATCCTCTTGGCGGCGCGCGGCGGCGATCTGCGGCGAAGACTGGTGGGCGTCCTTCCCTACAGCATCGCGGCCGGGGCCCTGCTGGCCTTGGGCATGGCACTCGGCTATCTCGCCGTGGGGCATGTCGGGGCTGCCTTCATCGCGTTGGCCATGGCCTTCCCGACCCTCCTGACCTACCTGATGTCACTCGCTCTCCGGATGGAACGCCACAGCGGATTCCGGTTGTCCGGCGTTGCGCTGAGCCTTGCTGGCGGCCTGTTGCTGGCACGGGCCAAGGGCGGGGAGATCGTTCCCGTCGATCGGCTGGCGGTTCTTGTCGCCTGCATGATGCCGGTCGTTCTGGCCATTGGAAACATCTTCCGCTCGCGGTATTGGCCGCACGGCGCAACGCCGTTGCTGCTGGCCGGTTCAATACTGCTGTGTGGGGCTGTCGCCACCTTTCCCTTTGCGATCTGGATCGAGGGAGGCGCGGTGCGTTCCCTATGGACCATGCCGGCGGTCACGGCGATCACGGCGCTCGCGACCCTCTCGTTCACGATCCAATATGTGGCCGTCCTGCGCCTTCAGCAGATAGCAGGGCCAACCTATCTGAGCCAGATCGGGTCGGTGGCGGCCATTTCCGGTACATTCATTGCGGTCGCTATCTTCGACGAGCGATTGCCTGACGGGTTCGGGACGGCGGCCATCATGATCGCACTCGGCGTTGTTCTCTTTCAGCTCTCTGCGCGTCGGCGTTGATTGGCGCGCTTATCTGTGTTTGGCCACCTCCCGTTCAAACGCCGCCGTCAGCTCGCGATGACGCGGCTTGGCGCGACGCCCCAAGGGCGAGAATATGGACTGCCGAACAGCTGATGTCAGAAAACACTGAGAAATAGCGCTCTTGAGCGATGGCGGAGAGGGAGTCCGCCGCAATATTGATATAAGGTATTGATTTCGTTGCATTATCTGATGGCGTGCCGACAAATGGCCCTACCCTTGGCCCCACCCGTTTGAAAGGTTGTTGCCCCCTGCTTAGGTCCCGCCGCAAGCCAAGCGCGGCGCTACACTGTCCCCGCAGACGCACCTCTGATGATTGCTGAGATATGAGGTTTGAGCTTATCGGGAATTTCGCCGGTATCGGTAAAGGGCTCGTAGCGAAACGTATTGAGATCGAATGGAACGGCCTTTTGCGTATCCGTCGGTTGAAACATAAAGATTAATCGATTCTGCTCATGGTTTCGCAAAGCGTACCCGGCTTCGACGCACACGTTGGGGCGAACGCCGGTTAGATCGATAACGATAATATCGGCAGACGCGATTGCATCGTACATCGCAGAGTGAATCGGAAACGTTCCACCCGTTTCCGTTCCCATATCTACGAGCGATAAACTAACGTCGAGTTCCGCACTACATTGATCAACGGCCGATTGCACCCCTTTTAGCCGGAGTTTGCCTCGGGTGTATTCTTCTCCATCCTTTTCGGTCGGATACCAACGTGCAAGAAATACTCGTTTGGGTAATCGCGATCGCACAACGGTGAATATTTCTAGTATTTGCGCACTAAGCGATTGATGGTCTCTAAGGGCGATCATTCCATCTTTGCCTAGCCATTCTCCAATTTGTGCAAGAATGGCGACTGAATTGTTCACGCGGAGATTGTGCTCCGATTGGCCCTCCGTCGATTTCCACACGCGAGCAGCCAATTCGATAAAGAATTCCTTCTTGCACAGTTGCGGCTGATCCGGCTCCAATCTCGTCACTATGTCAGTCAATGAAGCAAGCAGTGTCTGTGAATGGGTGCGCAGTGTAGGCAGATCTTTTGCAAAGCCCGGATCTAATTCTAACAACCCATGCACCGCAGCGCGAAGATTTGTAAGCGGTCTCGCTCCCAGCCGTTCTTGTGTAGGAACGGGTAGGTTTAAAAGACCGTCACGAAGTAGTCGAGTGAAATGCAATTCCGGGCTGAACGCAAATTCGCTCTCAGCGCTCATATCGTAGTCAGAAGGCTGTCCGAGAATTAGTTTCAATGCGTGCTCCGACTCCAGGGCCAGAGCCGTGCTGTTAATCGTATGAAAGATCAACGATTCGGAATAATCATCGGCCTCTTCGGAGGCTGGCCCCAAAAGCACAAAACAAAACGACGCCAAAAACTTTGTCGGTACCGCGGGATCATCTTTTAAATCAGCCGCCAGCGCCAAGCGGTGGTTGCCATCAACGCGTCGGATCAACTTATCAGTTCTTATCGATTCGATTTGCTTCCGTTCCACTCTCAATCTGTGAACTCGAATACTCGGACTTTTCAAGACACGGCCGATCTTTAGCTTATCGTCGTCGGCTGACCTCACACCTATTGGATTACCATTCTTGTCCGTCTCTTCATCAAGCTTGCATCTAATCGAAAGAATCACCTCAGGAAGAAACCTCTGTTCACCGCCCTCAAGATACTTTCTGATCAGTTCAGCGTGTTGAACGTCGAGCTTTCTCTGCTGGCCAATCACTGTTCCGCCAGTGGCGTCTTCCATCTCGTACGGGACTGATATCTCCGCCAAGTCTTTGAGGTTTGCAAAACCTCGAATAATTCTAAAGGCGCCGAGCACTCCGCTCTCGAATTGCCCATCAAACGTAAGATAGCGCGAGGTAACAGCCATAATCACTCCGTTAAATCGATTTGATACCAAGCACGATCTTCTCGAGCTCGCTTTCTGCTTCAAGAAGTCGCAACTTCGCCTCTTTAATCGATACAAGCGCGGAGCTTCTCGCTTTCGCAATCTCCTCCTGAATCGAGCGGCTCACGGGGGGAACTACTATCCGAAGTAAGCTCTCCGCATACAGCCGCTGCTTGACACCACCAACTCGATGCACATCCACGAGCTTCAAAAAGAATTGGGTGTTAATGAGTGTTGCGATGTATCCAACAGGTGTTTCGTCAGTTAAGCGCCACACTTGATATTCTGGGCTTGTGAGCGCATCGTCGGGCACGTCCGAAACAACTCCAAGGGAGCCCACATTGGCTCGGGTTGGATTATGAAAGAACCAATTCTTTCTGATCCTTTTATAGGGCGCATTGAAATCTGAGCCCTTTTGGTTGTGACTGAAGAACACTCCCTCCGTGTTATTCACGCCAAATACTGGCCATTCTTTATCCGGATCTTCCCAAGGCCGCACGAGGTCGCTTATCTCTTCGGCGATTTCCGACAGCGGGGTGAAATTAGGACAGGCAAGTCGATAGGCAACTGCCCGAGCACTCTTGCCATCCCATTGGTCCATGTCCTTCCATTCGAGAGAAAATGAACGCTGGGCAAGCATATCGACCGACGTCGCCGTTTGATAAATCGACCATAGCTGTTGGTTTAAGCTGGCTACGATTGAATCCAATCGCCCACGAGCCTCCATCAAAGCTCCCTGAGCTTCCCGCCAGAACGCGACAATCTTCTCTTGCTCAGACTTGCTGGGCAAGGGAATCGGTACATTCTCCAAATCTTCTGGCTGAACGCGTTTTCTTCCGCTCGCCCCGCTGACCATTCTGTTTATTATCGAACGGAACGTGGACGTCCGAAAAACAATTTGCACATAGTCACGAAGCGCCACATTTTCCTTAATGTGGTATACAGGAAACTCGCTCGTCACTACGGCGCGAACTACCGTTTCCGGAACGATTCCAATGGCTCCGTTTCTTACGTCAATCTTCGAATAAACTATGTCGCCTGGAGACGCAAAAAACAACGCGCCCTTGAACTCAGACTTTCCGTGAAGATCGCGCGGCTCGATCTCTCCCGAAAACCGAATCGAGATGAAATGCTCGGGCCGCAATTCGAACTGTCGCTTGTCAACCGGCTCCACGGATCGCTCGATGGCCTCCGACAACGGCCTAACTACTTCGCGAGGCCAATGCCATACGGTGGTTCTTAGCGAGTTAACGCTCCAGCGGTCTAAATCGGCCCACCAAACAGCAAAGCCTCGTCTTTCGACGCCATTGGCCTGCGACATCGGTCAGCTCGCAATCAGGGCTTGGGGATTTGTTAGGAATGCTTGGTAACGCTCCAAGCATGACTGTTCTAATCCTTCAGGGAGATTGTCGTTTGGATAGAGCTCATTTTGGTCCTGCTCTCCCGTGGCTGTTATTCCAGCCTTATCCGCCTCATAGACGAAGACAGGATACGCAAACGTCTTCTTCAGACGATCGCGCGCCTCTTTAACAATCAATTGTTCAATACTGCGCTCGAAATCGAAAAGTTCCTTTTCAAGGAGCCTTCGCTGCTGGGCTTGGCCAGCATCCCTCGCACGTATAATTTCAGCCTTAAACCGAGCGACTTCCTTGCGTCTACGTCCAGCGTATTTTGCCTCAGCAAAAGCAACAGCCTCTTTATTTTTTGCATTGAAATCGGCGGCTTGATCCTCTGTAAACTTCTGCAGAAATAGCAGAGATGCCTTGACGCTTGCGCCTGATGAATTGAACGTCTCCGCGGGCAAGCTAACTATTGCTCGAATGTAGGCTCTATTCTCACAGAACTCTCGAACATAAGCTAACGAGGAGTTGTTAAAGACCCCTTCTGGAAGAACGATACCCAACCGGCCACCCGGCTTGAGAAGAGAGATGCACCGCTCGATAAATAATATTTCGGTTTTAATGCGACTCTTGGAGCTCTTGGGCAACTCAAATAAGCTGGCTATCGGCTGCCCGACAGCGGAACGCACCCGCTCAATTGCATCGATGTAAGTATCACCAAAGGCTTCAACATAACGCTTATGCGCTGCCCGACTTACGTTGATATCCGCTTCATGGACTACGTCTGACGGCTCAACGCTCGCACCAAATGGCGGATTGGTCAGAATTATATCAAATCGCCCCTCGAAGATTCCATTGACGTTCAAAAATCCGTCGTGGTGGTGCACTCCTCCATGGCCATCACCATGCATGATCATATTCATTTTGCTCGTCCGAGCCATGCGTTCGTTTGCGTCCGTTCCATAGATGCAACGATTTGCAAGCTCCCACAAACGGGAATCACGTCTCTGCTGATCGAGCGTCAACTGAATTTCAGCGAATTTTTTTCGAAGCGCTTCGGCCCTCTTAGCGGAAGGAATCTTCTTGCGCTCAACCTCCTTTCGGAACCGTCCATACTCACGATCAGCATCTAACAATATTTTCTGCCGAACTATCTCAAAGAATCGAATCAAAAATCCACCGGAGCCGCTCGCGGGATCGCATATTAACTCCCCCTCCTTGGGGTCGATCATTCGGATCATAAATTCCACGATTGTACGAGGCGTAAAAAACTGACCTATCTCACCTCGAAATGTTCGACCTAAGAACCGCTCAAACGCAATGCCCTTTATATCTTCGCTCGTGTCTGAGAGATTATAGACTTCCAATAATTTGATTATCTCTCGGCCGGTTGCTGGCCTTAAACGTATTTCTTCGTCCTGTTCAAAAATGTTGTCATCAGCATAAGCATCCTTTGTTTGATCAAAGAGCGTCGCAAGTGGGTTCTTGCCCAGCTGCTCATCGAGAAATTTCGCACTAAAAATATTTTTACGCTGTCGTTTAGCCCGAAGTTCACGCTCCACGAACACCTTTACGAAAAGGATTTTCGCAATTTCATCAAACGCGGCGGCCGGATCAAGTTTCTCGCGATTCCTGATGACATTATGACATTGGTGCAGAAGGTCGGCGAACTCGTCTTCCTTAAATGTCTTAAGCTCTGAGATTAGAGCTTCTATTTCTTTGTCGGTCGCCTCCGCGTGGGGAATGTTGGCAATCTCTTCGAGACTCTTAGGCATTTTCTCATGAACGACACGCCAGAATTTTGTTTCTTGGGTATTGTGCGTCACGAAAAACCTTGCGCCGGTTAGGCGCGCATAGTTGTCACCTTGACCATAGTCATCGGCGCTAATCGTAACGTTGTCGGACTTACACTCGACAACAATGAGCGGAGAGTTTAGGTCGGATTTGTCGATCGCGGAACGCCAAATGACAAAGTCTGCTCGAGCGTGCCCTGACCCCCTACCCGTGACTTCAAGCTCCTCACCTATTTGCCCCAGAGAAAACCCATACTCTTTCAGAAGGGTTGATACGAGATACTCTTGCCTAACCGTTTCCTCTGGAGTTTCGTCGAGCCATTTCTTTCGTAGATGACTCCAGATCTTTCCACCCTGCCTTAGGACAACCGGCTGCTCAGCCGCGGACGTCGATGACTTGATTGATGTGGAATTATTCTTCTTGGGAAGCTTGCTCATTGCTTATCTCAGGTCCCACTTCGTCGTCCCGACTAAAACGCTCAGCAAAAAGCGCTTTGTCCATTTTAGAGTTTCAACCGGCCGCCGTTTTACGCCAACTTCATGCTTGATGCACAAGTCTAACAGAGTTTTCCCGTCAATCAGCGTGATCAGAGCCGCGCCAACGAATAGGCGCGCCCTGAGCACCCTCCGCGAAAGCGCCCACACGAGTGACGACATCAGCCCCGTGCGTTCGTTGGGCTACATACACATGCTCGTAATCCATCGCGTCCAACACCTCTCTGACGATCAATCGCCGGGCCCCATGATTTCTAAGCAACGATCACGGACCGCGGCAACCGAAATGTAGCCGTAGCCCAGTTCGCGCCACTTTCCTACTACAGGTTGTTGCCCCGCAGTGCGATCTTTGGAGGAGGCAGAAACCTGCTAAGCATCAGGTAACGCGTTTTAGAAACTTCTCTCTGCTGCACGCGCCCGCTTAGGTAACAGGTACCCCGACTCAAAATTCTCCATAGCTGCGAAAGCATCGCGCCTCCGTTCTGCCCGCATTGCTTTTTTGGCGCGGAGGGACCCGTAACTTTCAAAATATTTCGACGATCAGGACTCCAGCCGCGCTTATTGCTTATCACCATTGAAAATATTTCGACGGGTGAGTGAGGTTCGGCGACGATGCGATACCAAGTGTCACACGTGTCCCCGAAGTGTCACAGCATCTCTAGGGACGCTTAGGCTTTTGATTTCAGTATATATTCTCCTTATTTTATAGACTGTCACAACGTCACAGCACTAAACTAGATAGAGCATCGCGCTATAGTCCGTATCATCACATGCGCTGCCGCAGATGTAGCTACAAGGATTCTCCCGGAGCTAGGTGGAAACGCTGTGACGCTGTGACAGTGGCCAGAATCGACCTATTTCACAATGAAATCAGCGCACTAATTGGCACAAGGGCTGTTGTGACACCGTGTGACACCTTGTGACGCTATTGGTCTTCCGCCGCGCTCCATCCGGCCTTGAGCTTCACACCGGCAAACCCGCGCATCTTCACACCCTCACCATGCTTCCATTCCGCAAGCGCCCCATCCGGCCGCCGACGCCTTTGAGTGTATCGCACACCGCGTTCGGTCAGCGCCGCCATCAGGTCGTTCTTGAAGTCGGATTTGTTTCGCGTCTCCCGTGCGCTCATGCCCTCAATAGAACGCGCCCAATGTTCATAGACGGGGAACAGCACATCGTCCGGGATGAAGTCAGCTTTGTCGCCCGTCACGATCAAGGATTCGTTAGCGAACCGCAGCGCCGGGCTCTGAGACTCCGCAAGCTCGCGTTGCGCCTTGCGCCCGCGCTCCCCAATGGTGAACTTGTTGCCGCTCGCCCGCAGCCGTCGCAAGCCTTGGATCGTCCAATTCGCGATGCCGCTCAATTCGGCCTTCAGCTTGCCGCCTAGCTCCGTGTCCTTCGTCTTGGCGAATGACGATTCGAACACCAACACCAATTCACGATCCGCCAACGCGCCGGACTCGTCTAGGAATTTGGGATGTTTGTTTGCAACCAAGACGATTTTGGCCGGGACCTTCAGAGAGAGCATGGATTGATTCTTGCGATTCACGCTCACTTCGTCGTTGCCGGTGATGCTCTTGATACGCTCTATTGCAGCCGAACGGCGCGACATGTCCGCGTCGTGCGCGTCGGGGATGAAGATCGCGCGCTTATCCATCAAGCCCGCGAGTCCAAAGTCACCGGCCAAATCGTTCAACATCACTGAAGCGTGGTGCTCCTTGCCAACAAGCGCTTGCATGATGCGCGTGATAGTGCCCTTGCCGCCACGCTTCGCGCCGATCATAGCCAAGAGCACTTCGATTGAAGTGTCTGCGGTGAGCATGTAACCGAAAAATTCCTGTAGCGTTGCATGGAACGATGGGTGCAGCCATTCCCCAAGCTTCTCTAGCCAAAGCGGACAAGTCGCTTCAAGATCATATTTCCAATCGGGAAGCCCCGTCGCGAAGTAACGCCCGGAGTGTGGGATAAGCTCACCCGTTTTCAGGTTCAAGATTCCATTGGAGGCTAGAATCAGATCGTTCGCGTCCGGTGCGCCTTCCGGCCTATCGATCCATTCGAATGGCCGCGCCTTGGTGAAGCGCACAAGATGAATCGCGTTGACCATCTGATAGATTTTGCCGACATCAAGAATCGTCGTCGGGTCCGTTGCCCGAATCTCTGCGGCCAGTTCGTTGTCATCAAGCCGACGCCAAATGCGGTGGCCTTCCAATGTGTAAAGCACGCCATCGGACGAAAGCAGCTTGTCCGGACGTTCGGCAAGAAAGCCTTCAGCGCATTTGCTGGCGTTGTCCTTGCCCTGATACGTCAACGGCTTCGGCCATACGTGCGGCGCTTCGTCGCCGTCAACGGCAGCGGTCCATGGGTTGTCATCGTCCGATGATACCAAGGCGGCAACAGCGTTCGCATTCGCACGGGCCGCACGGCTCAACACACCGGGGATGCTCATTGCGGCCAGGTACGCGCGATGGCATTCCAGAGAAATCGACGCCTTGGAGATTTGACTTGTGCAGTAGCGGTCCATCAAATCAATGGCCGTCCGCTCGCTAATACCAAGATCGCGGGCGTCATGAGAAAGCTGATAGAAGAACGCCAGCCCCTTGGCGTTTGCCAACGGAAAGTGCGCCGCGTCCTGACAGCGGCGCTTGAACTCGGCTACATCGATTGCGTTATCCCAGCCGTGCTTGGGCGCGGGGCCGTGCTCAGGTTCGGAAAAGAACTCGATTTCGGAGTCGGGCGCTTCGACCTTTGTTACTTGGAGCCGTATTTGGATTTCGGTATTGTCGCGGTCGGTCATGTCTAACAGCTTTCCCACCCTCGTTGCATTGCCGTGCTTCGAGGGTTTTTTGTTTCGTACGGAGGAAAACTGTCTGGCCCCGCGAACTAGCGGGAGCGCTTCTTGTGCTTACGTGCCCAAGCTTCGGCCGTGGATCGCTTCCAAAAGAGAATCTGCCCGACCTTCCCGTGGTGCTTTGGAAAATCGTACATCTTGTAAGCGTGGTATTGGTAGGCCGTTCCAAGGGTCACACCCGCCAACTTTGCGAGTTCGTCCATTCGCACAAATCCTGACATCATAATCATGCTCCTTAAAGTAGCGCTGCTACTCCGCGTGAATCGTCGTACCGCTCATGAGCGCGTAAACCTCCGGCGTGACGAAATCATATTGATGTGGCACAAGCACCAACCACCGGCCGGACGCCGCAAGACGGCAAGAGATGAACGCCAGCGTTTCAGCGGACGGCGTGTCATCAAAGAATGATCCATGTGCAGTGGCAACGAAGCCGCCACCCTCACCATCGGACGCGACCGCTTCACCAACCTTGGCGAACTTGAAGGGAAGATGCTCGCCCCGCATTTCGTAAATCGCCATGGGGCAATCGGCTTTTGCGCGCACATCATAGATCAGGAAATTGCGGGGCTTGCACGAAGCCAAAATCTTCGCGTACCGATCGCGTTCTGCGTGCCACATGACTGCGAACCCGTCCGGTAATTGTTCGTTGGCTTCAAAGCGCAAGTACTCCGTCGGACTCGCGGCGTCGTGCCCGTGATCCAATTCAAGCGAAAACGACTCGCCTTCAAAGGCAGGCATCGGCAATCCAACCGGCGGGTATCCGTCCAACGACAATGCGCCCGTGTCCGGATCGCTGTACGCCACGTGCCCTTCAAAGCCGCGCGCCGCCAACTTGGCGAATAGGTATGGGATGTCTGCGGCGGTGACATTGGAGTCGAAGAAGCCCGAACCGATGCGCTCACCATCCTTGTTCACAAAGAACTTGGAAAAGCGCTGCCCATGCTCCGCTTGAAACGCCAGTGTTGCTTCAACGCGCTCCGTGACCTCCGCGTGTCCTTCGCGGTCAGGCGCTTCAAACCCGGTGGCGATAGCCTCCACGTGGGTTGCACCGCTTGCCCATTCGCGCCAAACAAGGTTGACCGCGCGGAACCGCTGGCCAAGCCCAAATGGATTTGCCGGATAATGCACATCACGCGCCATGGCTTCCGCCTCTGCCTTCGCTTTGGCGTCCGCTTCGGCATCGGCAACCGCTTTCTTTGCAGCGTCCGCTAGCCGTTGCGCTTCCTTCGCGGCCTTGGCTTTAGCTTTGGAGCGCATCGCTTCCTTTTCACGCGCGGTCGGCGGGCGAACGAATCGCATCTGAAAACTCATGTCAGCAGCCCTTCAATGTAAATCGGCCCGAAAGCCACTTCTGGACTTCCTCGCCCCACCAAAGGATGCGACCCGAGTCCACGGTAGGGCGCGGAAACCCTTCACGCGCAATCGCGCGATTGATCTCCGCATAACGCATGCCGGTAGCGCGCGTTAGATCATCAAGTGTCAGCATTTGGCGATCCTATAGTGAGGCCTCGTTTCCCTCCAAAACTGCGCGATATCTGCGCGATCATAAAAGGCTTCACGACCATGCTTCAGCACCGGCCGTGGGAAGCCCGGTTCGGAGCGAAGGCGAAGGATGTAGCCGAATCGAATTCGACGCTCATTTGCGTATTCCGCAAGCGTGATCAGTTTAGGAGTCGCCATATTCCCACCTCTCATCCTTCGTGAGGTAGCGCCGCTGTCCGCCGGGGCTCGTTTCTGACTTGCGATTGAACTTGTCGAAGATGTCCGCTCGGATGGCAGCGATTCCACGCGCGCGCGTCGGTGCATTCTTGAAGCGGGAGACGTCCGGTAGGCTGGCCATCGCTGCCATCTTCAACGGTGCTTCGATTCGATCCGCAAAGCCAAGCCGCACCGCCTCTTCTGCGGATAGCCACGTTTCCTTGTCCATCATGGCGCGGATTTGGTCCACCGCGAGACGTGTGCGCTTGGCGTATGCGCCTACAATATTTTCCCTCATCGTCTTCAGTGCCGTGCCGAACGATTCAATCTGTTCGACACTGCCAGCGACACCACCCCATGGGTTGTGGATCATCATCATGGCGTTGGAAGGCATGATGATTTCATCGCCAACCATCGCGATCACCGAAGCCATGGATGCCGCAAGACCATCGATGCGCACAATTTTCTTTGCGGGGAAGCGCTCTAACATGTTGAAAATATGAAAACCGATTGGAACATCTCCGCCGTCACTGTTGATGCTGATAATCAGCGTCTTCACGCCCCGTGCCCTCATTCGGCTAAGTTCCGCGTGGAAAGCTTCAGAGGTAACGCCACCGCCGCCGATGTCGCTGAAAATCTGAAGCTCACCGACCGGACCGCCCGATGCGCGCATTGAGAACCATGACTTGGACATAATAGACTCCGTGAAAAATGAACCTGTGAAAAATGTCTGAGGTATCAGGCCGGAAGCGACGCGGAGAAGCACGGCGCTCCCGGCCGTCGTTGGGCAATCGCGTCATGAACACCGCGACTCCCCGAGCTGTTTACGCAGGTGCGATTCCGAGCACGGCCAGCGGATGCGCGTTCGGACGCCGCCAAATGGTCATGCCCGCGTCTTCGGCCATGCGAATGAACGCCTCTTCCTGACGCTCGGCTTCGAGAATTTCGGCATCGATTTCCGCAATGCGCCGCGCCCGCTCTTCGGCGGACATTCCCTTCGCGTTGCCATAATGCTTCTTCAATTCGGCGGTGCCACGGGCAATGATTTCATCGCGGAAGAGCCACGAAACGAGCGCGTTACCTTGATCCATCTCCACCCGCCGCCCGCTTTCGACAATTTCCTCTGCCGAAGGCCATTCGACGTGCCCTTGCATTTCGGAGTGGCGTCCAACGCGGTGGGAAACGTAGTCATTTACCGAAGTCTTGAGCCTCATGGCCGGGCGCACATCCATAGCGCGGGCTTTGGCGTCCACGTCGGCTATGACCCGCGCCAGAGCGTCTTCGAATGGCACGGGCTGCTTCACTACGGCCTGTTTCTCGCCGTTCAAGTCGCGTTGGCGGTTGCGCAACTCTTCGACGGCTTCGCCCTGCGTCTTGCCTTTGGGCAAGGTCGTCACCTTCACTTCGGCATCAACGAAGTTAACTTTCGAATCCCGAATCCATTCGATGATCGTATCATCGGGAAGGTTGGTCGATTGGGGCGCATTCCGGAGCGCTGCAATTTCGGCCATGATCGCGGCAATCTTCTGCTCCGCTGCGGCTTTCCGCTCCATTTCTTTCGGAGGGTACTGCATGCCGCGCGCGATCTCGCGTTCCATATCGCGCACGAAGGCTTGTGCGTCTGCTTTCTTGGCTTGCAGCGTCTGGATTCGCTGACCCTTGGCCGTGTACTCGGCGCTATGCTTTTCGGCTGCGGCCTTGACACGCAGAAGATTGGCAAGCGCGGAAGTGCCCGCGAAACGCTTTTTGAGCGCGTCCTTAACTTCGAAGTCGATTTCGTCGTCGTCCGCCAAAGTTATCAGATAAATATTTTTGGTCGAAAGCATTGCGTCTACTCCGGTGCGTTGTTGATCCAAAGATAGAAGCTATGGCGGCGATCTTCGACCTACGGAGTGGTGGGAATTCCCACGGCGTTGTGGGATTGCTCTTCGGCTTGCAGCCTGCGTTGTCGCTTTGCTTCTGTGTGTGCTTTGCCGTAGCCTTTTCCTTTGGCGAGGATTTCCACCATGTCGCGAGCACAGCCGAGCCATGACGCAGTTTCATCTATGGCTTGTTCTGATGGAACGCCGATGTCACGCAGCCGCTTATAGTGGAGAATGACAGCCACGTTACGAGCGAAGCCGTCATCCCATATTTCGAGATGTGCAATTATCCTGCGGTCCACGCCGTGATCACGCAGAGCTGCGAGGATCGATGCCCGATGTCCGCTTACTGCCCTGCGCTGGATTTCAGTCTCTTGAGTCACGTGGGTTCATCTCAAAATATTTTACGAGATGAAATTGTGGCCCATGGCGTCGCGGCGGTTCCAGTAACGAAGCTCTAGCGATGATCGTACGAAGCAGGACTAACGATCACGCATCGCGCGAACCAAGCGCCGCAACACGAACACCGCTCGCTCCCTGCGATTCATGGAATCCCAATCGGATTGTTCGCCCAGCGCGATCAGCGCAAGGTTCGCTTCCTGCGTGCCCTTCTCGCGAAGATCGGCGACGGTGTAGGTTCGTGGTAAATTTCTATCGAAAGGGATCACGCCGAATACGACGGCGAAACGGTAGGGCGCTAATACCGGCTGAGATTCGTAGAGTCGAGAAATTAGGTCGAATCGCGCGTCGGCGAGTTTCGCCAGATATGACGCGGCGTCTGGATAGGTATCGCGGCGCGCGAATGAGTCCAGTTCACTTGCTGAAAAGAATTCAGCGGATAGCAGCGAATCTACGGCGGCTTGCACGCGGCGCAAGCATGGGCGAGGTTTCGGCAGGGTCATGCGTTAGCTTCGCATTCACCCCGGCACTTCCGGATAGCGCGGCCGGTGACAATGGTGCGCGTTCCCAGCTTGACAATTTCAAGCCGCCCGGCCTTTACAAGTTTGTATCCGGTGCCTCGCGAAATCCGCAGATGATCGCGGCACGCTTCATCGAACGTGAAGGCACGATCCTCAAAAGCAATAACATCGGACACGGCGCGACTCCGGGAAACGTGGGTTCGTTTCCGTGCACCCTAGGCCGCCGCGCGTTTGAGATTCCAGTAACGAAGCTCTAGCCCTTGGACCGCAGATAGGTGGACCAATCGGACAAGAGCGCGCGGCGCTTTTCCAGCGAGTCGCCGCGACGGTACGCGGCTTCGGCCTTGTTGCCGATAACGTGCGCCAAAGAGAACTCGCGCGTTTCGGCATCGTGTGCAGTCTCGTTGCCGCACCAATCGCTGAAGGCGCTGCGGAATCCATGCACCGTGACTCCGCTTCGCATGCCCCGCAGTAATTCGAGCATCGACATATTCGAGAGCGGTTTGCCGCGCTGCGCACCGGGGAACACATAGTCGGTTGGCTTCGTGTTCGACGTGCGGAGCGATTCCAGAATCTCGATTGCGCGATCCGTTAGCGGAACGCGATGCTCTTTACCGGCCTTCATGCGCTCGCCGGACACGATCCAAACCTTACGGGCGATATCAAATTCCGACCACCGCGCGCCGATTGTGTCGCCAGTCCGGGCCACCGTAAAAACGGTGAATTCAAGCGCGAGCGCCGAAATGCTGTTGCGCTGGCGTAGTTCGGCCATGAACGCCGGAAGCTCAGGGTATGGAATCGCCTTGTGGTTGGCGGTTTTCTCGCGCTTCTTCGAAAGGAGCTTGTCAAGGTGTCCGGTCCACGCTGCGGGATTGTCGCCGCTGCGGAGCTTGTCAACCTTCGCCGCGTCAAGAACGCGGGCGATGCGACCGCGAAGGCGGGAGGCGGTTTCGCGCTTTGAGTCCCAAATCGGCCGCAGCACTGAAAGGACATCTTCGGTCGTGATTTGGTCCAGCGGCTTCGGTCGCAATGTCTTGGCGTAAATCTCCAGCGTCATTTTCCATTGATCAACGTGCTTTGCGTTCTTCGCCTCTTTCTCCACCACGCTCTTCACATAGCGGTCAGCATAGACGCCAAAGGCGACGCTCACCGACGCCCGCCGATTGCGCTTGTCGGTGAGCGGGTCAACTCCATCGGCCAACAACGAGCGGGCCGCAGCGGCCTTGCGGCGGGCTTCGGCTAGGGTGACACCGGCCTTGCCAGCGCTGCCCAATCCCATCTCACGGGGCCGCCCTGTGGCTCGCTCCTTGTAGAGGAACGTCCATCGCCGTTGGCCCTCACCGCCGACATTGAGGTAAAGGTTCCCACCATCCGGATATCGGCCGGGCGCAAGGTCTTTCGCTTTGACGGTGGTGGGTGAAAGGCGGTCGTACAGGCGGGCCATGACAAGCACTCCGGTGTTCTGGCCCTACCCTTGGCCCTACCGGATTGGCTTGACAAGGGTGAACACCGGGAAACGCCCGTGAACCTAAAAATTCAGTTAATGCCTGCGCTGCAATGACTTCTTGAACTAGCGTGAACTTCGGTGAACAGCCCTACACAGACATCTGGCGGAGAGGGAGGGATTCGAACCCCCGATAGGCTTGCACCTATGCCGCATTTCGAGTGCGGTGCATTCGACCACTCTGCCACCTCTCCAGGCGCCATTTCGGGTGATTCATCGGACCCGCGGTCGGGGCGAGTTCTAGGCGAGGACGGCTGGGCAGACAAGGCGCTGAAGGCGGGAAATTGCCGGTCCGGGGGTTCAAAGCTGCGGACCGCAAGGGTGGGACCGCCAGACGCGACAAAACCCCGGCGGTCCCGTGTCGCCTCGTTGAAATTCTGGCCGGAAGTGCGGCTTCGCTGGCCAGCCTGAGCGACGATTTGACGGTAGCGATCCGCCGGCGAACCGCAATGCGAACCCGGTTTTAACGTAACCGGTCAAGGTTACCGGGGCGGCTTCCGATCATGTCGGCTCAATCTCTTCCCTTCCTGCGGTCCTTGTCTTTGCGGCGGTTGGCGAAGCACGCATCGTTCCATCCGGAGCCGATAGCGGGCGCACTCCAGCGCCCGACATCCCTGCATGAACGGAACTTCCGAGAGGCCGTGGGTCACACCGTCATTGTGCATCAGCACCGCGGTGTCGTGGTCGCCGATCGCAGGGATCGCCTCGACCAGGCTCGCCAGCAGGTTGAATTTGCTGCTCTCCCAGTTGCCGGGCAGGTTCCGGAAACAACGGTGCGGGAACCCGATGGGCTCATGAGGGGCAGTAGCGAATGGCGAGTGGCGAGTGGCGAATAGACCCTTCCGTTCGCTGTTCGTCGCTCCCTACTCGCCGTTTGCGGCCACAAATCCCGCTATTTGACCCATTTTTGCCCCTCTTTTCCTTGACTCAGGGCCTCCACGGGCTATAAGTCCGCCCAATCCGGCGCGGGATCTTCTCGCGCTGTTTGTTTTTGCGTGAAATTCAGGGGATCGCTCCCCGGCCCGCGCGAAAATTGAACCCATAACGACTGAAGAAAAAGCCGGCCCGGATCCGTCCGAGGCCGGGATCGAACACGAAGGAATAAAACGATGTTCGCAGTCATCAAAACCGGCGGCCGGCAATACCGCGTCGTTCCGGATGATGTGCTCGAGATTGGCAAGATCGCCGGCGATGTCGGAACGATCGTGCAGCTTGGTGAAGTTCTGCTGGTCGGCGGTGAATCGCCGGTGCTCGGCACGCCGACGGTGGCCGGTGCTTCCGTTGCGGCCGAAGTGCTGCAGCACAAGCGCGGCCCCAAGGTCATCGCGTTCAAGAAGCGCCGCCGCAAGAATTCGCGCCGCAAGCGCGGCTATCGCGACGAGATCACGGTGCTGCGCATCACCGAGATCCTGACCAACGACAACAAGCCGACCATCGGCCCGCGTCCGAAGCGCGAGAAGCCGGTTGTGGCCGCCCCCGCCGATGGCGACGACGAGGCGCCGAAGGCCGCCACGAAAAAGGCGCCCGCCAAAAAGGCCGCGGCCAAGCCCGCTGCCAAGAAGGCCCCGGCGAAGAAGCCCGCCGCGAAGAAGTGATAAATTTTGAAGCGTGACAAAAAGTGAAATGATTCCGTCAAGGAATTGATCTAGAGATTAAAGCGAAGTTGGAGACGGGCCATGGCTCACAAAAAAGCAGGCGGTTCATCGCGGAACGGACGTGATTCGGCAGGCAAGCGCCTCGGAATCAAGGCGTATGGCGGCGAGCACGTGATCCCCGGCAACATCATCGCGCGTCAGCGCGGCACCACCTGGCATCCCGGCCTTAATGTCGGCATGGGCACCGATCATACTCTGTTCGCCAAGGTCGAAGGCCATGTCGAGTTCCGCGCAAAAGCCAACGGCCGCACTTTCGTATCGGTTGTTCCGATGACGGAAGCCGCGGCCGAGTAAACGGTGGGCAAATCGAGTCCGCCGGGTCCTGATGAACCGGTGGAGTTCCTGAAAGGCTCCTAAGGGGAGGCGGGAAACCGGCCTCCCTTTTTTATTGCGCGTGTTCCGCAAGAGCGGCCACCGGTTTTGCGACCGGAACACGCGCCGTAATTCAAGAATTGCGTATTGCGTTCGCAACCAGGAGCCCGACATGCTGCAGGATATCCCGACTCCGACATGGCGCGATGCGAGTAGTTGCGTCCTCGAGACCGAACGGCTGATGCTGCGCAGGCCGACGCTCGCGGACGTAAAAGCGATCGCGCGTCTGGCCAATGACCGCCGCATTGCGGAGATGACCCGCCGCCTGCCGCATCCCTACCTGCAGGATCATGCGATCGAGTTCGTGCGCGCGACCGCGAACGATCCTCGCGAGACCGTGTTCCTGATCGAAAACAATTTCGTGCCGGTCGGCATCGTCGGCGTCGACTGGCGTGAGCCGAAGACGCCGGAACTCGGCTACTGGCTCGGCGTCGAGCATTGGGGCCAGGGTTTTGGCACCGAGGCGGCGCGGGCGGTGATCGATTTCACCTTCGAGGAATTCGAGGTCGAGCACCTGGTCTCCGGCGCGCGGGTCGCCAACCCATCATCGCGCAACATTCTGGAGAAATGCGGCTTCCAGTGGAGCGGCGTCGAGCTGCACCGCTTCGAGGCGCTGGGCTCGTCGACCCCGGTCGATCGCTTCAGGCTCTCGCGCAGCGTCTGGTCGTCGCTGAAAAATTGGGCCTCGTCGACACGGCGGGAGGTATAGAAACAACGGATCGCAAGAATCCTCCATTTCCTCTCCCGCATGGGAGAGGAAATGGGCTCTTAGGCGTGTTGAACATGTCAAGATTGCGGAACGGGGTAAAATTGAAAATCGGAGTATCGGGTGATCTGTTCGAAACTCGGATGAAGACGATACTTCTCCAATCGCCGCCCTTTGTAATGGACGGGTTGCTGCTGCATCACATCGACCACGGGATGGAGGAATTGATTCAAATGGCGGCCGTCGCAGACACGGGAGGCCCGCCGAGCTATCTTCCACAGCCAAGATTCCATCTCATCCGAGATGACTACCTTCATCTCATCAAGACTTTCGATTACATCTGAGTGAAGCGCTTTCAATTTTTCTTCGTAAAACGCCAAGCGTGTCTTGCTCCTTATGCGATCAACCATAGCCAGCAGACTGACGTCACCCAGAAACTCATGAAGATATGTTCCGCCTATATTGCTATGAACTCCTGGCACCCAAATTTGCTCGCCATTCTTCCCTGAGCCCGTAGTCCAAAGTATCGGCCGAAAGAACGTGCGGCGATCGTCGAGCGAGACGATGTGTACCGCATGTTGAATGTTTCCAGGCAATCGATCGTTGTGGAACCCCAACCGGCGAAGGCGCTTCTCCTTGCTGTCGTTGCCTCCATACACGGTATCGAATACACCAAGAAATTCGATACCCCCAGCATCATTGTAGCATTTCTCGGCGAGTTCGTCGGTCGGCACATCGCCGCTGCGATAAGTCTCCCAAACATCCTTGTAACAATTGATGTAACGATCCTTGAGAAGACCAACCGTCCCGATAATGCCGGCAACTGCCCTCGCAATCACCGCGCCTCGCGAGAAGCCAAATAGATAGATCTTGTCGCCCGCCTGGTAGTTCGATGCCAGATTGACGTATACATCAGCAATTTCTTCGTCGAGGCCCGCCGCAAAGCCACCTGCCGTATATCGCAAGATTTTCTTGCCCTGCGCCCCCAATCCTCGCGAGTAAAAAATTATGTTGTCTTCGAGAACCGCTCCCAGCTTCGAATAATTCGAAAGGAGCATTCCGAGCTTATATATGTTCGAGTAGGTTTGATTGAGAACCGACGTGTCGGCCGAGACCCATGTGCCATCAATGAGGCAGATAAGATGACGCGTCATAATATCCCTCCTAAGAAACGCAATCCGCAAGACTAAATCGAACGCGGTATTTGCGCAACTATCGGTTGTTTTTTCTTATGTTGACCTTCGATTGGAGGATTTGCCAAATTAAGCCTTCCCTTCACACAGGCGGGCTGACCACCGCTTCCTTGCGCCCGAGCCGCTGCTCGCGCAGGAAAATATAGAACCCTGCGCCGATGATGATGGCCGCGCCGGCGATGGTGGCAGGCTCCGGCACGTCGCCGAACACGAAATAGCCGAACATCACGGCCCAGACGATCATCGAATATTGATACGGCACCACCACGCTGGCCGGCGCGAGCTTGAGCGAGCGATTGACGCACAACAGCGCGCCCACCGAAATGAAACCGGCCGCTGCGAACAGGCCGAGGCTGCCGAGGCTGGGCGTCACCCAGCCGAACGGCGACAGTAGCGCGCCCAGCGCAAAGGTGCCGGCAAATTGCGACGACGCCAGCACGATATCGGGCGTCGCCCGCAGCGAGCGGGTGATCAGCATCAGCACCGAAAACGACAGGCTGCCGCCGAGCGCGATCATCGCGGGCCAGCTTATCGTCTGCGCCGACGGCCGCAGCGCGATCAGCACGCCGCAGAACCCGACCAGCACCGCGCTCCAGCGCCGCCAGCCGACATGCTCGCGCAGCACCAGCGGCGACAGCGCGGTGACGAAGATCGGCGCCGCCAGGTAATAGGTGATGACGTCGGCGAGCGGCAGATAGACGGTGGCGAGAAAGAACGCCGCCACTTCGAGGGTGGAAAGCGTGACCCGCAGCAATTGCAGCCACGGCCGCTCCAGCTGCGTGAACGCGGCGCGTTGCCGCCAGATCAATGGCGCCAGCACCGCCAGCGCCGCGCAGGCGCGCAGCCACAGCAATTGCCCGACCGAATAGGTCGCGACCATGAACTTGCCCAGCGCATCGCCGAACGAGAACATGAAGATCGCCAGCAGCATCAGCCCGATGCCGGCAAGCCGCGCAGGGCGCTCGTCCAGGCCAGTCGAGATTTTCGAAAGCAGACTCATTGGTGGCCGGAGCGTTTCCTCGTCTTCGTCATGGCCGGGCATAGCCGTCTGAAGGACGGCGTCGCTTCCGCTCGCCTATGCCCGGCCATCCACGCCTTCTTGCCGTGCTGTTGTAAGGACGTGGATGCCCGGGACAAGCCCGGGCATGACGAATTGAACCAATTGTCGCAGGATCGGCCCTGCGATAACCGTATGCCATTAGCGGCCATACAAGAAAACTGCAGGAAACCGCCTATGACAGAGTTCGATCCCGCCGGGCACCGCATGGTGCCGCAGCAACGCTGGTTCGAGGATTTCGTGCTCGGCGAGCGCTTCGTGATTCCCAGCCGGACCCAGACCTCGGCGGTGTTCGCGGCGTTCCAGACCGCCAGCGGCGACGCCCACCCTGTTCATTACGATGTCGAATATTGCCGCGCCCGCGGCATGCCGAACCTGCTGGCGCATGGTTTCCAGACGCTGGTCCACACCGCGCCCGGCGCCGGGCTGTTTCCCTATCTCGTGGAGGAGTCGCTGGTCGGCTTTCTCGAACAGTCGAGCCGGTTTCTCAAACCGGTCTACGCCGACGACACCATCTATCCGGCGCTGGAAGTAACGGAGCTGGTGCCCGGCCGGACCACCGGCGTGGTGACGCTGCGCAGCACCGTGTTCAATCAGCGCCGCGAGCTGGTGCTGGAGGGATTGCAGAAGTTCCTGATCCGGAGACGGCCGGCCCGGCCGTAAATCGCGACCGATGCGCAAGTAAGCGCGCTCCACACGGCGAGATAGTTAACCGCCGCGCCGGGCATCCGGGAAAGCCCGAAAATATTGGCTTTTTGCGATATTTGGACCGCCCAGAGGTTGCCGCATCGGCCCCTCTGGCTTACCTATACAACATGAAATTCCTCGACGAAGCCAAGGTCTATATCCGCTCCGGCGACGGCGGCAACGGCTGCGTGGCGTTCCGCCGCGAGAAGTATATCGAGTTCGGCGGACCCAGCGGCGGCAATGGCGGCCGCGGCGGCGACGTCGTCATCGAGGCGGTCGACGGGCTGAACACGCTGATCGACTACCGCTATCAGCAGCACTTCAAGGCCCAGAAGGGCACCAACGGCATGGGCAAGGACCGCCACGGCGCCAACGGCAAGCCGATCGTGCTCAAGGTGCCGGTCGGCACGCAGGTGTTCGACGAGGATCGCGAGACGCTGCTGCACGACTTCACCACGCTCGGCGAAAAATTCGTCATCGCCGAGGGCGGCAATGGCGGGTTCGGTAACGCGCATTTCAAATCGTCGACCAACCGCGCCCCGCGCAACGCCAATCCCGGCCAGCCGGGCGAAGAGCGCTGGATCTGGCTGCGGCTGAAACTGATTGCCGACGCCGGCCTGGTCGGCCTGCCCAATGCCGGCAAGTCGACCTTCCTCGCCGCGGTCAGCGCGGCCAAGCCGAAGATCGCCGACTATCCCTTCACCACGCTGCATCCGCAGCTCGGCGTCGTGAACGTCGACGGCCGCGAATTCGTGCTGGCGGATATTCCCGGCCTGATCGAGGGCGCACATGAGGGCGCAGGTTTAGGCGATCGCTTTCTCGGCCATGTCGAGCGCTGCCGTGTCTTGCTGCATCTGGTGGATGCAACCTGCGAACATGCCGGCAAGGCCTACAAGACCGTACGGAACGAGCTCGAGGCCTACGAAGGACATCTCGCCGACAAGATCGAGATCGTCGCGCTCAACAAGATCGATGCGGTGACGCCGGACGAGCTGAAGAAACAGAGGGACCGGCTGAAGCGCGCCGCGAAGAAGACGCCGCTCTTGATCTCGGGCTTTACCGGTGACGGCGTCAAGGAAGCGCTTCGGGCGCTGGTCGAGGTGATCGGCGAGGCCCCGGTGTCGGTGAAAGCCAAGGGACCGGCGAAGGCCGAGCCCTGGAGCCCGGCGACGCCGCAGGGCTGACTTTCAACGCTTGCGCGTGTTTGACTTGCGCCGATTCCCTCCGGCTGCAAAAATCCGCCATTCCAGAACTCTCGCCGGGAGAACGATCGATGATCGGATACGTCACATTGGGCACCAAGGACCTCAAGAAGGCCGCGGTCTTCTACGACAGGATCGCTGCCGAGATGGGCATTGGACGCTTTATCGACTCGGAGACGTTTATTGCCTGGGGCAAGCCGGGGCGTGGCGCGGGCCTGGCGTTGACCAAGCCATACGACGGCAAGCCCATGACGGTCGGCAACGGCGTGATGGCTGCCCTGGCCGCCAAGGACAAGGCCCAGGTCGATCGCATCTACCAGCTCGCGCTGTCGCTCGGTGGCACCGATGAGGGCCCTCCCGGACCGCGCGGCGAAGGGTTCTATGCGGCCTATTTCCGCGACCCCGAAGGCAACAAGCTCAACGCCTATGTCGTGGGCTGAGCTTCCGTAAACTTCCACTCCCCGCGCCACTTCCAAATCATGGAGGTGGCGCGTATTGCTTGCCAATCGCCCGCTTCACCCGACCGCATCCATGGCCCGCCCCAAGCTCAAGAATTTCCGCCGCATCGTCGTCAAGGTCGGCTCGTCGCTGCTGATCGATTCCGACGCCGGCGAAGTGCGGGCGGCGTGGCTTTCAGCACTGGCCGCCGATATCGCCAAATTGCACAGCGAGGGCCGCGACGTGCTGGTGGTCTCGTCGGGCTCGATCGCGCTCGGGCGCAGCCGCTTGAAACTGCCGCGCGGCGCGCTGAAGCTCGAGGAGAGCCAGGCCGCCGCCGCGGTGGGACAGATCGCGCTGGCGCGGATCTGGTCGGAGGTGCTGGGCGATCACGGCATCGGCGCCGGGCAGATTCTGGTGACGCTGCAGGACACCGAGGAACGCCGCCGCTATCTCAATGCGCGCTCGACCATCGCCAAATTGCTGGAATGGCGCGCGGTGCCCGTGATCAACGAGAACGACACGGTCGCGACCAATGAAATCCGCTACGGCGACAATGACCGGCTCGCCGCCCGCGTCGCCACCATGGCGAGCGCGGACCTTCTGATCCTGCTGTCGGATATCGACGGCCTCTACGATGCACCGCCCGGCGCCAATCCGAACGCCAGGCTGATTCCGATCGTGGAATCCGTCACCTCGGAGATCGAGGCGATGGCGGGTGCGGCGGAATCCGAACTGTCGCGTGGCGGCATGTACACCAAGATCGAGGCGGCCAAGATCGCCACCACCGCCGGCACGCATATGCTGATCGCCTCCGGCAAGATCGAGCATCCGCTGCAGGCGATCGCCGAGGGCGGGCGCTGCACCTGGTTCCTGAGCCCCGCCAATCCCGTTACCGCGCGCAAGCGCTGGATCGCGGGTTCGCTGGAGCCGAAGGGCACGCTGACCATCGACGCCGGCGCAGTTGCGGCACTGCGGGCGGGGAAAAGCCTGTTGCCGGCGGGTGTGATCCGGGTCGACGGGCAGTTCGCGCGCGGCGACGCCGTCGTCGTGCGCGGCCCCGATACCCATGAGATCGGCCGCGGCCTCGTCGCCTACGACGCCGAGGACGCCGACAAGATCAAGGGCCGCTCCTCGCCGGATGTGATGGTGATCCTCGGCATCAGCGGCCGGGCGGAGATGATCCATCGCGACGATCTCGTGGTCGGCCCGAGCGGCGCCATTTCCGCCAAGTAGGCCAATGGCCTAGCCGCCCGGGCGCGGCGTACGCCAGCCATGCCCTCTCCACCCTTCGCAGAACGTGGATTTCCGTGCTAAGACATGACCTTAACTGACCACGGAACGGCCATGAGCGCGCCACTGAAGGCTATCGACGGAACTGCCGATCTGCCGGTCCTGATGATCGAGCTGGCCGGCCGGGCGCGCGCGGCCGCGCGGGTGCTGGCGCTGGCCTCGCCGGAGCAGAAAAATCGGGCGCTGGAAGCGATCGAACGCGCGATCCGCGCCAATGCGGCCGCCATCCTCGCGGCCAATGCCGAGGATGTCGCGGAAGTCCGCAGCACCGGCGCCACCTCGGCCTTCATCGACCGCCTGACACTGACGCCGGCGCGCATCGACGCGATGGCCGACGGCGTCGCCACCGTGCGCGCCATCGCCGATCCGATCGGCGCCGTCACCGAGAGCTGGCAGCGCCCGAACGGCATGATCATTGAACGCGTCCGCGTTCCGCTCGGCGTCATCGCCGTGATCTTCGAAAGCCGCCCCAACGTCGCCGCCGACGCCGGCGTGCTGTGCCTGAAATCCGGCAACGCGGTGATCCTGCGCGGCGGCTCCGACAGCTTCCGCTCCTGCCGCGCGATCCACGATTGCCTGGTGCAGGGCTTGCGCGAAGCCGGCCTGCCCGAAGCCGCCATCACGCTGGTGCCGACGCGCGACCGCGCCGCCGTGGGCCTGCTGCTGACCGGATTGAACGGCGGCATCGACGTGATCGTGCCGCGCGGCGGCAAGAGCCTGGTGGCGCGGGTCGAAGCCGAAGCGCGGGTGCCGGTGTTCGCGCATCTGGAAGGCGTCAACCACGTCTACGTCGATTCCGCCGCCAATCTCGAAATGGCGAAGTCGATCGTGCTGAACGCCAAGATGCGGCGCCCCGGCGTCTGCGGCGCGGCCGAAACCCTGCTGGTCGATCGCGCCGGCGCGTCCACCGCGCTGAAGCCGCTGGTGACGATGCTGATCGACGCCGGCTGCGAGGTGCGCGGCGACGACGCCGTGCAGCGCACCGACGCCAGAGTGAAGCCGGCTTCCGACGAAGACTGGGACACCGAATACGAAGACGCGATCATGTCGGCGAAAGTCGTCGACGGCGTCGACGAGGCGATCGCGCATATCCACAACCACGGTTCGCACCACACCGATGCGATCGTGACCGAGGACGAAGACACCGCCCGCAAATTCCTCAACGAGGTCGATTCGGCGATCGTGCTGCATAACGCGTCCACCCAGTTCGCCGACGGCGGCGAATTCGGCTTCGGCGCGGAAATCGGCATCGCCACCGGGAAATTCCACGCCCGCGGCCCGGTCGGCGCCGAGCAACTGACCAGCTTCAAGTATCGCGTCCACGGCACCGGACAGACGCGGCCGTGATAACAACATCGCGGTGGTCCCGTTGAAGCCAGCTTCAGTCGCCGCGCTTTCGGTTGCTCAGTCTATTCCGCTCTATACCAACGGCATGCGCATCGGCCTGCTCGGCGGCTCGTTCAATCCGCCCCACCTCGCGCACCGCGCCATCAGCCTGTTCGCGATCAAGCGGTTGAAGCTCGACCGCGTCTGGTGGCTGGTGACGCCCGGCAATCCGCTCAAGGAGCACGGGGCCCTGCACGATCTCGATGCACGCGCCGAGGCGGCACGCAGAATGGCGGATGATCCGCGCATCGACATCAGCTGTCTCGAATCCGTCATCGGAACCCGATACACTGTCGACACCATCAGCTATCTGCGCCGCCGCGCTTCCGGCCTGCGCTTCGTCTGGATCATGGGCGCCGATAACCTTGCGCAATTCCACCGCTGGCAAAACTGGCGGCGCATCGCATCCGAGGTGCCGATCGCGGTGATCGACCGGCCGCCGCAGAGTTTTCGCGCGCTGGCGGCGCCGGCGGCACAGGCGCTGGCGCGCTATCGCCTGCCCGAGAACCAGGCCGCCAGGCTCGCGGACCACCGCGCGCCGGCCTGGGTGTTTCTGACCGGCATGAAACTGAGCCTGTCATCGACCGGCCTGCGGAACCCGGACGGCAGCTGGAAGGCAAAGAAGTGACAGTCGGGATGGAAGTAAACGCCGGGGTTCACTGGAATATTGAAACCATTAACCCCACATGCCTAGAATAGCCCGTGGACGCCGAGATTCGGCGTTCGCGATACAGTGAAAGGAATGGTCCCTGGCCACATCTGTATTGTCCAAGTCTGTTTTACCCAAGGTTTCCAAGACCACTGCCAAAACCGCGCGTAAAACATCGACCCAAGCTGCGGCCTTGAAGGCGCAACCCGACGCCGACAAGACCCTGAATATGATCCTCTCCCGCCTCGACGACATGAAGGCGGAAGAAACGGTCACCATCGACCTTCGCGGCAAATCTGCATTTTCCGACTACATGATCGTCACCAGCGGCCGGGCCAACCGGCACGTCGGCGCGATCGCGGAGAATGTGGCCAAAGGCCTCAAGGAAAACGGAATCAAGAATCTCCACGTCGAGGGCTTGCCCAATTGCGACTGGGTGCTGATCGATTCCGGCGATGTGATCGTGCACGTGTTCAGACCCGAGGTGCGCGAATTCTACAATCTGGAACGATTGTGGACGCAGGGCCCGACGGCGGCATAGGCGATCCGGGCTGTTGAGCCGATGTGACGTCGGCTTTGGCGCATGCTGGCGTGCGGCGCGCGTTGGAGCGCGCGCGATTGGTCGCTTTGACGCCTTCTGCGGCAAGCAGGTTTCCAGATTGCCGGAAGAACACCCATGCGCCTTCTCGTCATCTCGATCGGCCGGCTGAAGCAGGGCCCGGAGCGGGAACTCGCCGAGCGCTACCGTGAACGGTTCGACGACATCGGCCGCAAACTCGGCTTTCGCGGACTCGAGGTTCATGAAATTCCGGAAAGCCGAGCGCGCGACGCCGCAACCCGGATCTCGGAGGAGGCCGCGGCGATTTCCGCTGCGATTCCAGACAACTCGGCGCTAGTGGCGCTCGACGAGCGCGGCGACAATATCGACAGCGCGACATTTGCGCGGCAGCTTGGCCGCTGGCGGGACGATCAGGTCGCCAACACAATTTTCATGATCGGCGGCGCGGACGGACTTTCGCCCGATTTGCGGCGCAAGGCAAAGTTGAGGCTTGCGTTCGGCGCTGCGACCTGGCCGCACCAACTAGTTCGCGTGATGCTTCTGGAACAGGTTTATCGGGCCGCGACCATCCTGGCCGGTCACCCCTATCACCGCGCCTGAACGGCAGCGGCGGAAACTCTAGAGAGCACAGATCGGGATCGATGCGGCCGCCACGGACCATTCATTCGTACCCAGACACCGCCCGCCGCGGCCTGCTGTGTTCGGTCCGCATTCCGCTTTCGATCGCGCTATTGTCCGCAGGCCTTGCCGGCATCCATTCCTTGCCCGCAGCCGCCCAGGTCGCGGCGGCGCCGCCGCAGGCGACGGCGGTTTCACCTGACGCCATCAAGCAGCGCGAGCAGGAACTCGAAGCCACCCGCGCGCAGCAGAAGAGTGCGGCGGAACTGCAGGCCCGGCTCAAGGCCGATATCGCCGCGATCGGGCAGGATCGCAGCAAGCTCAATGCGCAACTGATCGACATCGCCGCCCAGGTGCGCGGCGTCGAGACCCGGATCGACGACGCCGAAGCCCGGCTGCGCCCGCTCGATAGCCGCGAGCAGCAGATTCGCGGCTCGCTGGATTCGCGCCGTTCCGAGATCGTGGAGGTGCTGGCAGCGCTGCAACGCGCGGGACGGCGCACGCCGCCGGCCCTGCTGGTAAGACCTGAAGATGCGCTGCAATCGCTGCGTACCGCCATGCTGCTCGGATCGGTGGTGCCCGAATTGCGCGGGCGCGCGGAGAAACTGGCCGGCGATCTCACCGAGCTGGTGACGCTGCGCAAGACCATCGCCGCCGAGCGCGACCGGCTCGCGATCGACCGCGACAAACTGAAGAATGACCAGACGAGGCTCGCCGCGCTGGTCGACGAGCGGCAGCGCAAGCAGAGCGCGATCGAGAAGGACATGGAAGCGGAAGGCGCACGCGCCATCGCACTGTCCAGGCAGGTCGACAGCCTGCAGGGCCTGATCGGCAAAATGGAGCAGGACTTGAAGAGCGCCGCGAAGGCGGCTGCAACCGCCAGCCTGCAGGGCGCGCCGGCCGGCAAGCCCAATCTGGGCGCCCTGAAGGATCCGGCCCGGCTCAGCCCGGCCGTCGCCTTTGCCTCCGCCAAGGGCCTATTCGCATTGCCGGTTAACGGCACCAAGATCAGGGAATTTGGCGGTTCCGACGGTGCCGGTGGCGTAGAAAAAGGCATTTCTTTGGCAACCCGGGCCGGGGCCCAGGTCACAACACCGTGTGACGGCTGGGTTGTCTATGCCGGCCCGTTCCGCAGCTACGGACAACTCTTGATCCTCAATGCCGGGGGCGGGTATCATGTATTGATCGCCGGGATGGAGCGCATTTCGGTTAACATCGGCCAGTTTGTACTTACGGGGGAGCCGGTCGCGACCATGGGAACGAGATCCCAGGTTGCATCCATCCTCGCGACCAATGCGAGTCAGCCCGTGCTCTATGTCGAGTTCCGTAAGGACGGCACTCCAATCGATCCAGGCCCATGGTGGGCCGCAAGTGAAGGCGAAAAGGTTCGCGGATGATGCGCAAGACTTCTGTAATTCTCCTTAGCGCCGCTACCGGCGCGGCACTGACGCTCTTCGTGACCCAGCCCCGCGCGGTGCTGATGGGATCGAGCGCGCGCGCCGCGACCTCGGACACCTATCGCCAGCTCAATCTGTTCGGCGACGTGTTCGAGCGGGTCCGCAGCGACTATGTCGAGAAGCCCGACGACAGCAAGCTGGTCGAATCCGCCATCAGCGGCATGCTGACCGGCCTCGATCCGCATTCGAGCTACATGGACGCCAAGAGCTTCCGCGACATGCAGGTACAGACCCGCGGCGAATTCGGCGGCCTCGGCATCGAAGTCACGATGGAAGACGGGCTGATCAAGGTGGTCTCGCCGATCGACGACACGCCTGCGTCCAAGGCCGGCATCATGGCCAACGACATCATCACCAATCTCGACGACGAAGCCGTGCAGGGCCTCACCCTCAACCAGGCCGTCGAGAAGATGCGCGGCCCCGTCAACACCAAGATCCGGCTGAAGATCGTTCGCAAGGGCCAGGACAATCCGATCGAGGTCACGCTGGTCCGCGACAACATCCGCGTCCGCTCGGTGCGGGCGCGCGTCGAAAGCGACGACATCGCCTATATCCGCATCACCACCTTCAACGAGCAGACCACCGAAGGATTGAAGCGGGAAATCGCCAACCTGACCACGCAGCTCGGCGACAAGCTGAAAGGCTTCATCATCGACCTCAGAAACAATCCCGGCGGATTGCTGGAGGAAGCGGTGACGGTTTCCGACGCCTTCCTGGAGCGCGGCGAGATCGTCTCGACCCGCGGCCGCAACGCCGAGGAAACCCAGCGCCGCGCCGCGCATGCGGGCGACCTGACCAAGGGCAAGCAGGTGATCGTGCTGATCAATGGCGGCTCGGCTTCGGCCTCCGAAATCGTCGCCGGCGCGCTGCAGGATCACAAGCGCGCGACGCTGGTCGGCACCCGCTCGTTCGGCAAGGGCTCTGTGCAGACCATCATTCCGCTCGGAAGCGGCAACGGCGCGCTGCGTCTGACCACCGCGCGCTACTTCACGCCGTCGGGCAAATCGATCCAGGCCAAGGGCATCGTTCCCGATATCGAGGTGGTGCAGGACGTGCCCGACGAGTTGAAGGCGCGGACCGACACCAAGGGCGAAGCCTCGCTGCGCGGACATCTGAAGTCCGAGGGCGACGAGAAGACCGGCTCGCAATCCTATGTGCCGCCGGACGCCAAGAACGACAAGGCGCTGAAGATGGCCGCCGACCTGCTGCACGGCGTCAAGGTCAATGCGTCCGCGCCGACCGGCGACAAGGCCGCGATCGACAAGCCCGCCAACAAGGTGGCGAACTGATTTAGGCCCCTGACGGGCTGATGCGAACAGGGCGGCCTTCGGGCCGCCCTTTTTGCTGGGAGGGCTCCCTGGGCCGGGCCCGAATCAGGGGCTCTCGCAGCGGCGCATCTGCCGCGGCCTTGCCCCGCCGTGGTATCGTCAGATCGGTTGATTCGGGGAGGCCCATGGCAGATACGGCCGACGATCTGAGCGCGCCGCTCGGACAGGATACGGTGCGCCGGAAGCGCCGTTTTCGGCTGCCGTTTACCGGTATTCAGGTGCTAGCGGTTCTGCTTGGCCTGTTTCTGCTCGCCTTTGCCGGCTTCGCGATTTTCGGCGACAATCCGCTGGGCGGCGAGCCGGTTGCGCGCATCGCGATCCGGCAGACCGCTTCGCCGGGCGAAAAAGCCGTCACGGCGGCCCCGGGCGATCATGCGGGCAGCGCCAAGTCCGCGCCCCAGCAGGCGGCGCCGGGCGAACACAAGACCGTCACCATCATCGACGGCTCCAGCGGCAAGCGCCAGGACGTCGTGATCGGGGCCGGCGACGCTGTCGACAAGGCCGAGGCGAGCGCCGCGCCCGCCGCCATGATGGCCGCCGTCGATCAGCGGCTGCTGGAAAAATCGCGCTACGGCATGATCCCGGTGGTCGCGGACGGACTGAAGCCCTTCACGGCCTACGCTGCCGAAGCCGACCGCGCCAAGGCGGCCAAAATGCCCGTGGTCGCGATCGTCGTCGCGGGCCTCGGCGTCGGCGCAGCCAAGACCACCGACGCCATCATGAAGCTGCCGCCCGCGGTGACGCTGGCGTTTACGCCATACGGCTCCGATCCCTCCAAACTGGCCGAACGCGCGCGCGCGCAGCGCCATGAAATCCTGCTGCAGGTGCCGATGGAGCCGTTCGACTATCCCGACAACGACCCCGGCCCGCAAACCCTGTTGACGACGCTGGCGCCCGAACAGAACATCGACCGGATGTACTGGCATATGAGCCGGTTTCAGGGCTATGCCGGCATCGCCAATTTCATGGGCGCCCGCTTCGTGGCCACCGACGCCGTGATGCAGCCCATCATCCGCGAGGCCGCCAGGCGCGGGCTCGGCTATTTTGACGATGGTTCGCCGCGCAGCACCGCCCCCACCCTGGCGGCCGGCCAGGCGATGCCGTTCGCCAAGGCCGATTTCACCATCGACGCGGTGCCGACCGCCGTGGAGATCGACCGTACCCTGGCCAAACTCGAGAGCCTTGCGAAGGAACGCGGAACCGCGGTCGGGGTCGCCTCGGCGCTGCCGATTTCGATCGAGCGGATCGGCGTCTGGATCAGGGCGCTCGAGAGCCGTGGCATCATGCTTGTGCCATTGACAACCGCGATGCTGAAATCAAAATCGGGCTGAGAAAAGCGGACGGGGCCGTCTCCGCCGGACCCGGCCGTGTGTGACAGCTCGAGGCTTTGACGACGAGAGGCTTAGACGTAATGGCGCGTTACGAAGACCTGCCCTATCGGACATGCGTCGGCATGATGCTGATCAACGCAGCGGGGCTGGTCTTCATCGGTCGCCGCGCCGGCGGCATCGAGCATGTCGACGAGACCCACGTCTGGCAGATGCCTCAGGGCGGCGTCGATCCCGGCGAGGATACCTGGGCGGCGGCGAAGCGCGAGCTCTATGAGGAGACCAGCGTCCGCTCGGTGGAGAAGCTCGGCGAGGTCGCCGACTGGCTGATCTACGACATTCCGCGCACGGTGGCGGGGCGCACCTGGAAGGGCCGCTACCGCGGCCAGCGGCAGAAATGGTACGCGGTCCGGTTCACGGGGCAGGACAATGAGATCAACGTCGCCAGCCCCGGCGGCGGCCATAAGGCGGAGTTCGTGAGCTGGCGCTGGGAGCCGATGAAGAATCTTCCCAACCTGATCGTGCCGTTCAAGCGGCCGGTCTATGAGCGCGTGGTGAAGGAATTTTCGAAACTCGCAGGCAGCTAGTGTTATTTGAAATTGACGCGTTTTCTTTACGCGAACCGGTACCCCCTTCGCCTGAAAACGCTTTGGCCGATGGCAGATAGCAAGCCCTACCGCCCCAATGTGGGGATCGCCCTGTTCAACGCTGCCGGTCAGGTTCTGATCGGCCGGCGTTTCCGGGACGACGGACCGGAAATCATTCTTCCGGGCCTGGAGTGGCAGATGCCGCAGGGCGGCATCGACGCCGATGAAAACCCCCGCGACGCGGTGATGCGCGAATTATGGGAAGAGACCGGCGTCAAGGGCGCGAGCTATCTCGGTGAAACCGATTGGCTGAATTACGAATTTCCGCCGTTCCCCGGACCGTCAACACAACGGCTGGCGAAATTCCGCGGCCAGCGCCAGAAATGGTTCGCGCTGCGCTTTGCCGGAAGTGACGACGAGATCGATCCGCTGACGCCGCGCAACGGCCAGCCGGCGGAATTCGATCAGTGGCGCTGGGAGCGGCTCGATCGGGTCGCCGATCTCGTGGTGCCGTTCAGGCGCGAGGTGTACCGGACGGTGGCGCGGGAATTTGCGAAATTCGCGCAGCCGTTTCCTACCTAGTTCGGCCCGACCGCAAATGGACCGATCGCGATCACGTGGCAATCGGTATCGCGCTTGACGCAATTGCCGAGCGCCTCATTCACGGCATCCTGCTCGTTCGATGCCTGCAGCGCCAATCCCGGCCGGCCGCTGGTACCGACCGCAACCGCGTTCCAGCCAGACGGCGCGTTGGAGAGGCGCTGCGCAACATCCGCCTTCGCCTCCGACGCAATCGATGAATTGGTCGCGACCTGGAAAAATCCGATGGCCTTGAGCGTGGTCGGCACCGGAACCACGAAAGCGTCGTCCAGCGCCACGACCATACAGGGCACGCCGGACACCGCGGCGCATCCCTCGAGGGTGCGGCGCGCCGCCTCGTCGGCGGATTCCTGACCGCTGAGGTAATGGAACTGTCCGCCCGGCCCGATCGCCAGCGCCTTGGCATTCTTGGCCGGCGGATAACCGGTCTCGATCCGTCCCTTGCCGGCCTCGCGCAGCAACGGAACCTCCCGGGCGACGAACGGCTTTTCGGTCAACGGATCGCGCCTGATCCAGGGTGTGGGAGGCACCGGCGGATGGCCATGCCGATAGACCACCGCGTTCCCGACGGCGTAGAGCTCGCATTTACGTGGCTGCTGCAGATTTTCGGCCCGCTTCTGGCATTGCTCCAGCGCGCCGCTTTTCGCGCCTTCCTCGCTCGGCTGATTGACGACGAAAGCGTTAATGCCGCCATTGGTCATGGCCATGGCCTTGAAATCGCCGGCCGGCGCATATTCCCGCGCCAGCGTGATGCGGGACCTGTCGCTGACGATCGGCACCGTCTCGGCCACGAACTTTTCGGTCGGCGGAATCGGCGGCGGTGAGGACGGCGGAGGCGCCGCCGCGGTCGCGACCTGGACCGGCGCGGGCGATGCGGCCGCCGGCGCGAGCGTGCTCACCGAAGATGCCACCTTCGAATCGCTCAGCATTTCGATCTTGGCGAAGTACAGCCAACCGCCGACGCCGATCGCCGTGAGGGACACCAGCGTCGCCGCCACCGGCCACATCCAGTTCGGCTGCGCCGCGCCTTGCGGCTTGGCAGGCTTCTTGACCTGCGGCGTCGCATAGGTGCCGTCCTCGCGCCGCATCGCCACCATATAGGCGTGCACCGGGGTCGGGATGTTCTTCACCTCTTGCGCGCCGATATCGGCGAACTGCACCGACAGCTTGTTGGCGACCTGTTCGTGAACCGCGCGCGAAACGCAGATGCCGCCGACCTCCGCGAGCCCCTCGAGGCGGGCTGCGATATTGACGCCGTCGCCGAGCAGATCGCCGTCGCGCTCGACCACGTCGCCAATGGTGATGCCGATACGAAAGCTCATCTGGCGGCTGGGCGGATAAGCCATGTTGCGGGTGCGCAGGCTTTCCTGGATGTCGATCGCGCAGCGTACCGCCTCGACCGCGCTCGGAAATTCGGCCAGCACCGCGTCGCCCGCGGTGTTGAAGATGCGGCCGCCATATCGGGCAATGAAATCGTCGGTGACCTGCCGGTAGGAGGCGAGACGCCGCAGCGTTTCCTCTTCGTCTTCGGCAACGAGTCTGGAGTAGCCGGCAATGTCAGCCGCAAAAATCGCCGCGATCTTGCGTTTCATGAAGCGGGCCCCGGACGACGATCTGTGGCAGCAGAATGCCGCCATAAGTCGCGGGGCGCAACCGGGTTGCGGCCGCCGTCACTCCTGCCGGAGCTCTGTATTTGCTGGATTCTTCGAAGCGCGAGGCGCAGCCGGCGGCCTAGTGCATCGCCGTCGTGCTGAGTTCGTTCTGGATGCTCTTGAAGTGATCGAGCCGCTCGATCTCGCGGTCCAGTTCCGAGCCATCTTTCTCGGCGAGCTTGGCTTCCATCTCGGCAATGGTATCGGCGAACCGGGTGTGATCGAGGTCCTCGAGCGAAGTGGCGACGTCGGCCAGCACCGTAAGTCCCTTGTCGGACACCTCTGCGAGACCGCCGAGCACGATGATCTTCTGCTTCGTACCGCCCGATGTAACCGTCAGGATCCCCGGCCGGATCGCGGCCACGACCGGCGCATGGCCGGCGAGCACGCCGAAATCGCCCTCGATGCCGGGAACATCGACCTGCTCGACTTCGCCGGAGAAGGCGAGTTTTTCAGGCGAGACGAGATCGAAGTGAAAGGTGGCCATGGAGTAGTCCTGCGAATGGCGAATGGCGAATGGCGAGTAGTGAAGGAAGGGGAATGGCTCTCAACTATTCGCCACTCCCCATTTCGCTATTCGCCCTCTTACGCTGCTTCGGCCGCGAGCTTCTTGCCCTTTTCGACCGCCTCTTCGATGTTGCCGACCATGTAGAAGGCCGCTTCGGGCAGATGATCGTACTTGCCTTCGCAGATGGCGCGGAAACCCTTGATGGTGTCGGCGAGGTCGACGAACTTGCCGGGCGAACCCGTGAACACTTCAGCGACGAAGAACGGCTGCGACAGGAAGCGTTCGATCTTGCGCGCGCGCGCCACGGCGATCTTGTCCTCTTCGGACAGTTCGTCCATGCCGAGAATGGCGATGATGTCCTGCAGCGACTTGTAGCGTTGCAGCACCTGCTGAACCATACGCGCGGTCTGGTAGTGCTCCTCGCCGACGATCAGCGGCGAGAGCATGCGCGAGGTGGAGTCGAGGGGATCCACCGCCGGATAGATGCCCTTTTCCGAAATCGCGCGGTTCAGCACCGTGGTGGCGTCCAAATGCGCGAACGAGGTCGCGGGCGCCGGGTCGGTCAAGTCGTCGGCCGGCACGTAGATCGCCTGCACCGAGGTAATCGAGCCCTTGTGCGTGGTGGTGATGCGCTCCTGCAGCGCGCCCATGTCGGTGGCGAGCGTCGGCTGATAACCCACCGCCGAAGGGATACGGCCGAGCAGCGCCGACACTTCGGAGCCGGCTTGGGTGAAGCGGAAGATGTTGTCGACGAAGAACAGCACGTCCTGGCCCTGGTCGCGGAAATGTTCGGCGACCGTGAGGCCGGTCAGGCCGACGCGGGCGCGCGCGCCCGGCGGCTCGTTCATCTGGCCGTACACCAGCGCGCATTTGGAGCCTTCGCCGCCGCCCTTTTTGTTGACGCCGGACTCGATGAACTCGTGATAGAGGTCGTTGCCTTCGCGGGTGCGCTCGCCGACGCCGGCGAACACCGAATAGCCGCCATGGGCCCGGGCCACGTTGTTGATCAGTTCCTGAATCAGCACGGTCTTGCCGACGCCGGCGCCGCCGAACAGGCCGATCTTGCCGCCCTTGGCGTAAGGCGCCAGCAGATCGACGACCTTGATGCCGGTGACGAGAATTTCGGCCTCGGTGGACTGATCGGTATATAGCGGCGCTTCCTGATGGATCGCGCGCATGTCCTCGGCCTTGACCGGGCCCTGTTCATCGACCGGTTCGCCGATCACGTTCATGATGCGGCCGAGCGTGCCGGCGCCGACGGGAACGCGGATCGGGAAGCCGGTGTCGCTGACTTCCTGGCCGCGAACCAGACCCTCGGTGGTGTCCATCGCGATGGTGCGCACCGTGGATTCGCCGAGATGCTGGGCGACCTCGAGCACGAGGCGGTTGCCGCCGTTCTTGGTTTCGATCGCGTTCAGAATGGCCGGCAGATGGCCTTCGAACTGCACGTCGACGACGGCGCCGATGACTTGCGTAATGCGTCCGGTCTGGTTGGCGGGTGTGGCCATGAAACTCTCTCCTTCGAATTCTTAAATCTCAGACGACCGTCGCGGCGGTCAGATCGCCTCGGCGCCGGAGATGATCTCGATCAGCTCCTTGGTAATCATCGCCTGACGGGTGCGGTTGTAGATCAAGGTCTGCTTGCGGATCATGTCGCCGGCGTTGCGGGTGGCATTGTCCATCGCGCTCATCTGCGCGCCGTAGAACGAGGCGTTATTTTCCAGGAGCGCGCGGAAGACCTGCACCGCGAGATTGCGCGGCAGCAGGCCGGACAGGATCTCGTCCTCTTCCGGCTCGTATTCGTAAGCCGTCGCCGGACCGGCATTGGCGGCCGGGGCTTCCACTACAAGCGGGATGATCTGCTGCGCGGTCGGGACCTGCGCGATCACGGATTTGAAGCGCGAATAGAACAGCGTGCAGACGTCGAACTCGCCGGCATCGAAGCGCGCCAGCACCTTGTTGGCGATATCTTCGGCATTGACGAAACCGAGCTGGCGAACCGAGCGCAGCTCGATGTTTTCGACGATCTGCTTCTCGAAGTTGCGGCGCAGCTGCTCGTAGCCCTTGCGGCCGACGCAGAAGAATTTGACCTCTTTGCCCTGGTTCATCAGCGCCAGCGCACGGTCGCGGGCGAGCCGCACGATCGAGGAATTGAAGGCGCCGGAAAGGCCGCGCTCGCCGGTGCAGACCAGAAACAGGTGCACCTGGTCCTTGCCGGTTCCGGCCAGCAGCGCCGGAGCGCCGGGCGAACCGGCGGAAGCGCTCGCGATATTGGAAATCACCGCGTCCATTTTTTCGGCATAGGGCCGCGCCGCCTCGGCGGCGGTCTGCGCCCGGCGCAGCTTGGAGGCTGCGACCATCTGCATGGCCTTGGTGATCTTCTGCGTCGCCTTGGTGGAGGCGATGCGGACCCGCATGTCTTTCAGTGAAGCCATTCTCAGTTCACCCCGGCGATCCGATCCTCGATCCGACCGCAAGCCACTCTTACGTCAGGCCCGGCGTGCGCCGGGCCACGACGGCAAATCAAGCAAAGGTCTTGGCGTAACCCTCGACCACCGCCTTGAGCTTGGCGGCGGTATCGTCGCTAAGGTCGCGGCTGTCGCGGATGGTGTTGAGGATATCGACGTTCTTGCCGCGCAGCAGCGACAGCAGGCCGTCCTCGAAGCTACGCACCTTGGAAACCGGAAGCGGATCGAGGTAGCCGTTGACACCGGCATAGATCACCACGACCTGCTCTTCCATCTTCAGCGGCGAGAACTGCGGCTGCTTCAGGAGTTCGGTCAGGCGCGAACCGCGGTTGAGCAGGCGCTGCGTCGAGGCGTCGAGATCGGAGCCGAACTGGGCGAACGCCGCCATTTCGCGGTACTGCGCGAGCTCGCCCTTGATCTTGCCGGCGACCTTCTTCATCGCCTTGGTCTGCGCCGACGATCCGACGCGCGACACCGACAGACCGACGTTCACCGCCGGGCGGATGCCCTGGAAGAACAGGTCGGTTTCCAGGAAGATCTGGCCGTCGGTGATCGAAATGACGTTGGTCGGGATGTAGGCCGACACGTCGTTGGCCTGGGTTTCGATGACCGGCAGCGCCGTCAGCGAGCCCGAGCCCTGCTCGTCGTTCAGCTTGGCCGCGCGCTCGAGCAGGCGGGAATGCAGATAGAACACGTCGCCCGGATAGGCTTCGCGGCCCGGCGGGCGGCGCAGCAGCAGCGACATCTGGCGATAGGCGACGGCCTGCTTCGACAAGTCGTCATAGATGATGACGGCGTGCATGCCGTTGTCGCGGAAGTATTCGCCCATGGTGCAGCCGGTGAACGGCGCGATGTACTGCATCGGCGCCGGATCGGAGGCGGTGGCCGCGACCACGATCGAATATTCCAGCGCGCCCTGCTCTTCGAGCACCTTGACGAACTGCGCGACGGTGGAGCGCTTCTGGCCGATCGCGACATAGACGCAATACAGCTTGATCTTCTCGTCGGGCTGCGAGTTGAGCGGCTTCTGGTTCAAAATGGTGTCGAGCGCGATCGCGGTCTTGCCGGTCTGGCGGTCGCCGATGATCAGCTCGCGCTGGCCACGGCCGACCGGGATCAGCGCGTCGATCGCCTTCAGGCCGGTGGCCATCGGCTCGTTGACCGATTTGCGCGGAATGATGCCCGGCGCCTTGACGTCGACGCGCATGCGCTTGTCGGCCTGGATCGGGCCCTTGCCGTCGATCGGATTGCCGAGCGCATCGACCACGCGGCCGAGCAGGCCCTTGCCGACCGGGGTGTCGACGATGGCGCGGGTGCGCTTGACGGTCTGGCCTTCCTTGATCTCGCGGTCGGCGCCGAAGATCACGATACCGACGTTGTCGGTTTCGAGGTTCAGCGCCATGCCGCGGGTGCCGTTTTCGAATTCGACCATTTCGCCGGCCTGGACGTTGTCGAGGCCGTAGACGCGGGCAATGCCGTCGCCGACGGACAACACCTGTCCGACTTCGGAAACCTCAGCCTCCTGGCCGAAATTCTTGATCTGGTCCTTCAGGATCGCGGAAATTTCCGCGGCGCGGATGTCCATCAGCCTGCCTCTTTCATCGCGTGCTTGATCGAATTGAGTTTGGTGCGAAGCGAACTATCCACCATGCGGCTGCCCAGCTTGACTACCAGGCCGCCGATGATCGAGGGATCGACATTCACGTTGAGCGCGACGTCCTTGCCCGTCACCGATTTCAGGGCGGCCTTGAGGGCGTCGAGATTCTTGTCGCTGAGCTGTTCGGCAACCGTCACATCGGCGGTGGCCTCGCCCTTGAACTTGGCCACCAGCGCGCGGAACGCGCGGATCACGTCAGAAACGGCGAACAGCCGGCGGTTGGCGGTCAGGACTTTGAGAAATTTGGCGGAAATGCCGGAAATACCGGCCTTTTCGAGCACGGCCGCGAGCGCCTTCGACTGCGCCTCCGCCGAGAATACCGGGCTGCGGACCAGGCGCTTCAGATCGGCGCTGTCGGCCAGCATGGCCTCGAACCGATCGAGATCGGCCCTTACCGCGTCGATGGATTTTTCATCGCGCGCCAACTCGAACAAGGCCGTTGCATAACGACCGGATACTCCCGAAACCGACGGATCTTCAGCAGCCACTGGCGCGCTCTTTTTAGCTGTTAAACTCGCAAGGGAAAAACCATCGCCACGATGCGGCGCCTAGCGATCCAAGCCCTTGGAATTCAAGCGGGACTTCGATTTTCGACCGGCACAAGTGATGCCGGGACCGTTAAAATCGCGGCTTTGCTAACATAGCAAGAGCGCAGGTGCAACATGACGGCGTCGCGTGGCGATGCCTTGTCGCAGGTTCTTTGGCTCCGTTCCGCGCCGCGGATTTTCGGCGGATTCGCGGAACCAATCGACCGGCAGCGCCGGCCCGGATTTCCCCCGTCGCGGCCACCGCCAGGGGCACCTCGCTCCGCGCTGCGAACGCATGCCCGCCATGACCTGCCGGCAGGAACTGCGTGGCCGGCGCGATGCTCTTCCCACATTACTTGCCGAACGCTCGCCATTACCGGCGATGACTTCGCTCTTCAGTATTAATATGTAATGAATAGGTTAACGTCATAGTAAATTGCAAGATTACGGAACATTAACTGATTATCGGAACTCGGTAACAAGATATTTCAGCGGGATACAAATCAGAACTACTGCCCAGCTTATGCCTTATTGAGCCACCAAACGGCAATCACTCAAATTGGGACGGGGGTTCCACTTGTCACATATGTGGCAATACTATCTCGAGGGACATACTATATGCTGACTTCTAAGAACCCGACGCTGGGAAATGTAACCCAGTCGCGTACGGCGATCGCACTCCTCGCCGCAACTCTCCTGGTCGGTGGCAGCGTCACCGAAGCTTCCGCAAAATCCAGGAACCATCATCGTCATCACCACTCCCACCACGCGGCCAAGACCACCGACGTTTCGTCCAAGGCTTCCTGGCGCGACGCCAACGCCGCGATCGCTCCGTCGTCCGGTTCCGGGCGCAGCTTCACCGGGATCGCGTCGTTCTATGGCAACGAGTCCGGCAGCAAGACCGCATCCGGTCAGCGCTTCAATGAGAACGCCATGACCGCGGCCCACCGCACCCTGCCGTTCGGCACCAAGCTCCGGGTGACCCATGGCGGCCGCAGCGTCGTCGTCACCATCAACGACCGCGGCCCGTTCATTAAGGGGCGCGTGCTCGACCTTTCGACCGGCGCCGCCCGCGCGGTCGGCCTGACCAGCGCCGGCGTCGGCCGGGTCACCGCCGAGGTCATCTAACCTGTCCGGCGTTCAGAACGCCTCTTCCGTCCTCCGAGTTCGGTAAGCGTTGCGTAGCGTACGGCGGCAGGACTTCCTGCCTGCCGAAACAGAGCCTGCCGTCGCCAATGACGGCAGGCTTTTTTGTTTCGCCGACCTCTCAGCCAGAACCTGAATTGCGGCTCGCTCACAAGAAGCTTTGCGGATCGACGTCGACCTCGAGCTTGAGATTGCCCTTTGTCTTCGGCGCCGCAGCGAGCCATTCGCGCAGATATTCCGACAGGTCGACATTGCGCAGCGATTTCACCAGCAGACGGAAACGGTAGCGGCCCTTGATCACCGCCAGCGGGGCTTCGGCCGGGCCGAGCACCTGGATCCGCTCGTCGATCGGCGCGATCGCCGCCAGCTTGCGCGCAAAGCCTTCCGCGGTGGGGCGATCGCCCGCGGAGATGATCAGGCTCGCGAGACGGCCGAACGGCGGATAGCCGGCGCGTTCGCGGGCCTCGATTTCGCTGGCATAAAACGCCTCGCGGTCGCAGGCCACCAAGGCCTTCATCACGGGGTGCTCGGGCTGGTGGGTCTGCAGGTAGCCGACACCGCGGCCCTGGTCGCGCCCGGCGCGGCCGATCACCTGATTGAGCAATTGCCACGTCCGCTCGGCGGCGCGCGGATCGCCATTGCCGAGGCCGAGATCGGCGTCGATCACGCCGACCAGATTGAGCCGCGGAAAATTATGACCCTTCGCCACCAGCTGGGTGCCGATGATGATGTCGACGCGGCCTTCGGCGATTTCGTTGAGTTCGCTGCGCATGGTTTCGATCGAGGTGATCAGGTCGCTCGACAGCACCATGGTGCGCGCATCCGGAAACAGCGCCGCGGCTTCTTCCTGCAGGCGTTCGACGCCGGGGCCGACCGCCACCAGCGATTCCTCGGCCTGGCAATGCGGACAGACATGCGGGCGCGGTATCGAGAAGCCGCAGTGATGACAGACCAGACGCTGGCGGAAGCGGTGATCGACCAGCCATGCATCGCAGATCGTGCAGGCGAAGCGATGCCCGCAAGCCCGGCACAATGTCAGCGGCGCATAGCCGCGGCGATTGAGGAACAACAGCGCCTGCTCGCGCCGTTCGATGGCAATCTTGATCTGCTCGGCCAGAAACGGCGAGATGAAGCGGCCGCGCGCGGGCGCTTCGCGGCGCAGATCGATCGCCTCGATATGCGGCATGTGCTGGCCGCCGAACCGCGACGGCAGCACCACGCGCTGGTAGCGGCCCTTGCGCGCGTTGACCTCGGTTTCGACCGACGGCGTCGCCGAGGCCAGCACGATCGGAATCCTGGCGATATGCGCGCGCACCACCGCCATGTCGCGGGCATGATAATGCGCGCCCTCGTCCTGCTTGTAAGCCTGGTCGTGCTCTTCATCGACCACGATCAATCCGAGACTGGCGTAAGGCAGAAACAGCGCCGAGCGCGCGCCCACCACGACCGGCGCCTCGCCCGCCGCGATCGCCGCCCAATTGCGTTGCCGCGTGCGCGGGGTCAGTTCGGAATGCCACTCCAGCGGCCGCACCCCGAAGCGCTGCGCGAAGCGGTCGAGGAACTGGCCGGTCAGCGCGATCTCCGGCATCAGGATCAGCGACTGCTTGCCGCGGCGGATGACTTCCGCAATCGCCTCGAAATAGACCTCGGTCTTGCCCGAGCCGGTGACGCCGTCGAGCAGCGCGACATGAAAACTGCCGTTCGCGGCCAGCGCGCGCATCGCATCGACCGCGGCGCGCTGCTGGCGGGAAAACTCAGGCTCGGCGAATGAGGGATCGGGCGCCGGCGGCGCCAGCGCGCGCGGCATCGGTTCGGTCGCGAGCGTGCCTTCGTCGACGAGGCCGTCGATCACGCCGGCGCTGACACCGGCTTCCTTCGCGGCATCGGATTTACCGTGCAGCAGGCCGTCGGAGAGAGTGTCGATCAGCCGCCGCCTGGCCGGCGTCAGCCGCTTCGGCGCCGCCCCGACCAGCCGCACGCCCATCCGCACCCGCTCGGGCCCGAGATGTTCGCCCATCCGCAGGCACATCCGCAGCACCATGCCGCGCGCCGACAGCGTGTAGCTGGCGACCCAGTCGACGAGCGAGCGCAGCTCCTCTTTCAGCGGCGGCACGTCGAGCTTCTCGCAGACGTCCTTGAGGCGGTTGTGCAGGCGCGGATCGGGATTGGCGTTTTCGGCCCAGACCACCGCGACCACCTCGCGCGGCCCCAGCGGTACGGCCACCACGTCGCCCGGCTTCAGCTCCATGCCGCGCGGCACGCGGTAGGAATAGTTCTGGTTGAGCGCGACCGGCACCAGCACGTCGACCACGCGGGTCGACGATGCGGATGAGGTGCTGGGGCGCGCGGAATGGTCCATCTTGAGAATCAGGCTCGGGATCGAAGGGCCGGACCAACTTAAGGCCCGGCGCCGGTCGCGGCCAGTGGGCGCTGCCGCTTTGGCAAGTTAGCGAACGGTAAACGAAAGGGATGCGATATAGTCCATCAGAATCAGCAAGGCAGCGCCATGGCCAAGCCAATTCCATCGCCAATTCCATCGATTCAGCCGATCGAACTCGACTGCGCCGCCGGCGACATCGCGCTGCAGATGACGCGCTGGCTGTCGCACCTGCGCGCCGAACGCCGGCTGTCGCCGAAGACGCTGGAAGCCTATTGCCGCGATGTCCGCCAGTGCCTGGTCTTTCTCAGCGAGCACTGGGGCGCGCGCGTGACGCTGGCGCGATTTGCGGCGCTCGAGGCCAGCGACGTCAGGGCCTTCTTGGCAATGCGCCGCGCCGACGATATCGGCGGCCGCTCGCTGATGCGGGCGCTGGCGGGCCTGCGCTCGTTCGGCCGCTTCCTCGAACGCGAGTCTGTCGGCAAGGTCGGCGCCCTCTCCGCGATCCGCGCACCCAAGATCGGCAAGAGCCTGCCGAAACCGATCCAGATGGCGGCGGCCAGGCGTCTTGCCGACGCCGACGAACGCGCCGGCGAGACCCGCGACCCCTGGATCTGGGCGCGCGACGCCGCGGTGATGGCGCTCTTGTACGGTTCGGGCCTGCGCATCTCCGAGGCGCTGGGCCTGAAGCGCCGCGACGTGCCGTTGCCCGGCGCGGGCGACGTGCTGGTCGTGACCGGCAAGGGCAACAAGACCCGCATGGTGCCGGTGCTGCAGAACGTGCTGGCGCTGGTTCAGGATTATGTCGCGATGTGCCCGCATTCGCTGCCGCCGGAGGGGCCGATCTTCGTCGGCGCGCGCGGCGGGCCGCTCAGCCCGCGGATCATTCAGCTGACCATGGAACGGCTGCGCGGCGTGCTCGGCCTGCCCGATAGTGCGACGCCGCACGCACTGCGCCATTCCTTCGCCACCCATCTTCTCAGCCGCGGCGGCGATCTGCGTGCGATCCAGGAATTGCTCGGTCACGCCTCGCTGTCGACCACGCAGATCTATACCGGGATCGACAGCGAGCGGCTGCTGGAAGTCTACAAGACCGCGCATCCCCGCGCCTGAACGCGTCCGATCGAGCCTGACACACTCCCGTCACATCCGCCTGCCTCTTGCGCAGAAGGTAATGTTCGGTCAATCGTGGATGCGGTCCACACCGGGGAGAGAATCATGGGCGCACATGAAAGCATGGAGCACGCGGAGCACGCCGAGCACGCATCCGGCTCCAACAAGAACATCGCATTGCTGATCGCGGTGATCGCGCTGTTCCTGGCGCTGTCGGAGACGCTGGGCAAGGGCGCCCAGACCCTGTCCATCAGCAAGAACGTCGAGGCCTCCAATCTCTGGGCGTTCTTCCAGGCCAAGAGCATCCGCCGCACCGTGGTCGAGGCGACATCGGATCAGGCCAGGTTGAGCCTCGGCGTCATGGGCGACGACGCCGCCAAGGCGGCGCTGCAGAAGCAGATCGAAGCCTGGAAGAAGACCGCGGCGCGCTACCGCTCGGAGCCGGACACCGGCGAAGGCTCCGAGCAACTGGCCGAACGCGCCAAGCATGCCGAGCACGATCGCGACCTGGCGATGGCGCGATACCATCATTACGAGGTCGCCTCGGCGGCGTTTCAGATCGGCATCGTGCTGGCGTCGGCGACCATCATCACCGGCATGATCGCGCTGGCATGGGTATCGGGCTTGCTGGCGATCGCCGGACTCGCCTTCACGGCGATCGGCCTGTTCGCGCCGCATGCCGTGCATCTGATGTAGCGGGGGACGAACTCAGCGTGCCTCGTGCACGCTCTTGCGAAAGCGCTGGATCAGCCGCAGCGTCCGCGACGACCAGCCGTCGCCGTCGCCACGCAGGATTTCCCTGATCCGCCGCTTGATCGGATCGACCAGTGCGGCGGCTTTCGCCCGCAGCGTCAGCACCAGTTCATAGAGCTTTTCGAACCACTCCATCTCGAGCAGTTTCGGCCGCGTCACATCGAAGATGAAGGCGGTGACGCCGACGCCGACGAATTTCGCGAATACGATGGTGGTGATCGCGCTGAGCCAGTATTCATGGGTCAGCAGCCAGAGGCCGAACAGCTTCAGCGGAAACAGCGGAATCACCGGCACGATGAACACGATCAGCGTCATCGCCGGCGACAGCGTGTCGATCCGCTCGGCGAGCCAATGCTTGAATTCGCGCAGCGGAATCCGCTCGACCACCCAGGCCACGACCGGCTCGAGATGATCCCACAGCCAAGCCTCGATCAAAAAGATGATCGCAAGCAGAACCCAGAGCGGCTGTAGCAGGCGGTGCATCATGAGTTTTGTTCCCGCCCGGACGGGCGCGTCGATCACATATGGATCGCGCGCTTGCCAACCGCAAGCGCGGCTTCCTTGATGGCTTCCGATCGGGTCGGATGGGCATGACAGGTGCGCGCCAGATCCTCGGCGGAACCGCCGAACTCCATCAATACTGCCGCTTCATGGATCATTTCGCCAGCCTCACGGCCGATAATGTGCACGCCGAGCACCCGATCGGTTTTCGCATCTGCGAGAATCTTCACAAATCCGTCAGTGGTCTGGTTGACCTTGGAACGGCCATTGGCGGTGAACGGGAATTTGCCTGATGTATAAGCCACGCCGGCCTGCTTCAGCTCTTCCTCGGTCTTGCCGACGGTGGACACTTCCGGCGTGGTATACACTACGCCTGGGATAACGTCGTAGTTCACATGCCCGGCCTGACCGGCAAGAATTTCGGCGCAGGCAACACCTTCGTCCTCGGCCTTGTGCGCGAGCATCGGACCGGCGACGACGTCGCCGATCGCGTAGACGCCCTTCACGCTGGTCGCGAAATGCGCATCGATCTGCACGCGGCCGCGATCGTCGAGCGCGACGCCGGCTTCCTTGAGGCCGAGGCCATCGGTGTAGGGAACGCGTCCGATACAGACCAGCACCACGTCGGCTTCCAGCTTTTCTGCAGCACCACCTGCGGCCGGCTCGACGCTGGCCGACAACGTCTTGCCCGAGGTGTCGACGCCGGTGACCTTGGCGCCGAGCTTGAATGCAAAGCCCTGCTTTTCGAGCATGCGCTGGAATTGCTTGGCGATCTCGCCGTCGATGCCGGGCAGGATGCGGTCGAGGAATTCCACTACGGTGACCTCGGCGCCGAGCCGGTGCCATACCGAGCCGAGCTCGAGCCCGATCACTCCGGCGCCGACGATCAGGAGCTTGCCGGGCACCTTGTCGAGCGACAGCGCGCCGGTCGACGACACGATGCGCTTCTCGTCGATCTCGATGCCCTTCAGCCGCGCAATATCGGAGCCGGTGGCGATCACGATGTTTTTGGTCTCGACCAGCTGCGCCTTGCCGTCGCCGCCGGTGACTTCGACCTTGCCGGCGCCGAGCACCTTGCCCTTGCCGTGGATGACGTCGATCTTGTTCTTCTTCATCAGGAACTCGACGCCCTTGACGTTGCCGTCGATGCCCTGCTGCTTGAAATTCATCATCGCGGGCAGATCGAGCTTCGGCGCGGAGACGCTGACGCCCATCTTCGCGAAGGAGTGCCCGGCCTCCTCGAACATTTCGGAGGCGTGCAGCAGCGCCTTCGACGGCATGCAGCCGACATTGAGGCAGGTGCCGCCGAGGGTTGCGTTCTTCTCGACCACGGCGACCTTCATGCCGAGCTGCGCCGCGCGCACCGCGCAGACATATCCGCCGGGTCCGGTGCCGATGATAACGAGATCGTAAGAGGCCATGATAGAAATCCTGTAGCTGGATGGTGTGACGGGTGTTAGCGCCCGCCCGATACGTCAAGAATGGCGCTGGTCACGTAGGACGCTTCATCCGACATCAGCCAGACGATGGCGCTGGCGATTTCGTCCGCGGTGCCGACGCGCTTCATCGGCACCGCATTCGCAAGCCGGTGGGCGCGGTCGGGCTCGCCGCCGCTGGCGTGAATTTCGGTGTCGATCAGTCCGGGCCGGATCGCGGCGACGCGAATGCCCTCGCCGGCGACCTCGTGGCCGAGGCCGATGGTGAAGGAATCGATCGCGCCCTTGGACGCCGCGTAATCGACATAGGTGTTGGGCGAGCCGAGCTTTGCGGCCACCGACGACAGGTTGACGATGACGCCGCCCTTGCCGCCGTGGCGGGTCGACATCCGCTTCACCGCCTCGCGCGCGCACAGGATGCTGCCGGTGACGTTGACCGCCATCATGCGCTGGATGCGCTCGGCGGACATCTCGTCCACCCGCGACGTGGTCCCGACGATGCCGGCATTGTTGACCAGCGCGCCCAGCGTGCCGAAGCCATCCGCCGCCTTGAACATCGCGAGGATGTCGCTCTCGCTGCCGACGTCGCATTTCACCGCGATCGCCTTGCCGTTCTTGCCCTCGATGGCGGCGACGACGTGGCGCGCCGCGGTTTCATTGCTGGCATAGCCGACCACGACACGGAAGCCGCGCGCGGCGGCCGCAATCGCGGTGGCGCGGCCGATGCCGCGGCTGCCGCCGGTGACGATCACAACCCTGTCCGTCAAGATTCACCCCCCACAGTCAAACGCCTCTATTGAAACAGCCGCACCAGCATCGCCGCCAGGGCCAGCACCGAGACCAGCCAGACCAGGCTGCGTGCATACGGAATCTGGATGAAATAGAGCGGCAGGTACAGGACGCGGGTGACGACCCACGCCTGCGCGCCGAGCGCTCCGAGGCCGCCGTTTCGTCCGGTGACGACCAGCGACAGCGCCAATGCCGCAAAGATCGGAAACGTCTCCAGCAGATTGCGGAAGGCGCGATCGGCGCGTCCTGCGAATATCCCCTGCACCACCCTCGGCTCGTCGCGCGGGCCGGCCTTGTAGTCGCCGCCCATCTCCACGGTGGAGGAAATCGACTGCAGGAACAGCTGCGCCAGCAGCAGCACCGCGCCCAATCCCAGCATCACGATTTCGGTCGGCAGCGGCTGCATCATTTCCCCTCGGCCTGGTACTGGCGCCGCGATGCCGGCCCGGAGCCGGACATCGCGGGCCGTAACCCGTCACAGATCCAGTACCAGCCGCGCCGGATCCTCGAGGTTTTCCTTGACCCGCACCAGGAACGTCACCGCTTCCTTGCCGTCGATCACGCGGTGGTCGTAGGACAGCGCCAGATACATCATCGGGCGGATCTCGACCTTGCCGCCGATCGCCATCGGACGCTCCTGGATCTTGTGCATGCCGAGGATGCCGGACTGCGGCGCGTTCAGGATCGGCGTCGACATCAGCGAACCGTAGATGCCGCCGTTGGTGATGGTGAAGGTGCCGCCCTGCATCTCGTCGATCTTGAGCTGGCCGTCGCGGGCGCGACGCCCGAAATCGGCGATGCCTTTTTCAATGTCGGCGATCGACTTGTGGTCGCAGTCGCGCAACACCGGCACCACCAGCCCCTTGTCGGTGCCGACCGCAACGCCGATGTGATAGTAGTTCTTGTAGATCAGATCGGTGCCGTCGATCTCGGCATTGACGGCCGGAATATCCTTCAACGCCTGCACGCAGGCCTTGGTGAAGAAGCCCATGAAGCCCAGCTTGCTGCCGTGCTTCTTCTCGAACACGTCCTTGTACTGGGCCCGCATCGCCATGATGTTGGTCATGTCGACCTCGTTGAAGGTCGTCAGCATCGCAGCCGTGTTCTGCACGTCCTTGAGGCGGCGGGCGATGGTCTGGCGCAGCCGCGTCATCTTCACGCGCTCTTCGCGCGCGGCATCGTCGGCGGGCGAGGGGCTGCGCACCTGCACCGAGGCTGCGGGCTGATTGACCGGCGTCGGCGCCGAGGCCGCCTTCTCGATCGCAGCCAGCATGTCGCCTTTGGTCACCCGGCCGTCCTTGCCGGAGCCGGGGACGGTGGCGGCGTCGATGCCGCTCTCGGCGGAAATCTTGCGCACGGACGGCGCCAGCGGCACATCCGACGGCGGCGCCTTTGGCGCGGCAGCGGCGGGCGCGGCGGCCTTGGCGGGTGCAGCAGCCGGCTTGGCGGCAGCGCCGGCGGCCCCGTTATTGATCTGGCCGAGCAAGGCGCCAACCGCAACGGTTTCGCCATCCTTGGCGATGATGTCGCCGAGGGTGCCGGCGGACGGCGCCGGAACCTCGATCGTGACCTTGTCGGTCTCGAGCTCGACCAGGGGCTCATCGACCGCCACGGCATCACCGGACTTCTTGAACCAGCGGCCGATGGTGGCCTCGGTCACGGACTCGCCGAGTGTCGGAACGCGAATTTCAGTCATCGTTGGTTTTCCTCTTGCGTCATGGCCGGGCGTAGTAGTCTGCATTTTCGCAGACTGCGTATATTTGTCTGCGTCCCGGCCATCGACGCCTTAATCGGTTTTCAAAAGTTAGACGTGGATGCCCGCGACAGGCGCGGGCACGACAAAGTGGGTAAATGCTAGTTCAGCGCCTCGTCCAGGAAAGCCTTGAGCTGCGCCAGATGCTTCGACATCAAACCGGTGGCGGTCGCCGCGGCCGCGGCACGTCCGGCGTAACGCGGACGCTTGTGCGGGGCGTGGATCTGGTTCAGTACCCATTCGAGATAGGGCTCGATGAAATGCCACGCGCCCATGTTGCGCGGCTCTTCCTGGCACCAGACCAGTTCGGCGCTCTTGAAGCGCCCGAGTTCCTGCACCAGCGCCTTCAGCGGCACCGGATAGAGCTGCTCGACCCGCATCAGGTAGACGTCGTCGATGCCGCGCTTTTCGCGCTCCTCGTAGAGGTCGTAATAGACCTTGCCCGAGCACAGCACGACGCGGCGGATCTTGTCGTCCGGCACCAGCTTGATCTTCTCGTCCGGCAGCATCACCGCGTCATCATAGAGGATGCGGTGGAACGTGGTGCCCGCGCCCATTTCGTCGAGCCGCGAAACCGCGCGCTTGTGCCGCAGCAGCGACTTCGGCGTCATCAGGATCAGCGGCTTGCGGATCTCGCGATGCAGCTGACGGCGCAGCACGTGGAAGAAATTGGCGGGCGTGGTGGCATAGACCACCTGCATGTTGTCTTCGGCGCACATCTGCAGGAAGCGCTCGAGCCGGGCGGAGGAATGCTCCGGTCCCTGCCCCTCATAGCCATGCGGCAGCATGCAGACGAGGCCGGACATGCGCAGCCATTTGCGCTCGCCCGAGGAGATGAACTGGTCGAACAGCACCTGCGCGCCGTTGGCGAAATCGCCGAACTGCGCTTCCCAGATCGCCAGCGCCTTCGGCTCCGCCAGCGAATAGCCGTACTCGAAGCCGAGCACCGCCTCTTCCGACAGCAGCGAGTTGATGACTTCGTAATGGCCCTGATCGACGCCGAGATGATTGAACGGCGTATAGCGGCTCTCGTCCTCCTGATCGATCAGCACCGAATGCCGTTGCGAGAAGGTGCCGCGTTCCGAGTCCTGGCCGGACAGCCGGACGTGATGGCCTTCCTCCAGCAGCGTGCAGAACGCCAGCGCCTCGCCGGTCGCCCAGTCGATGCCGGCGCCGCTGTCGATGGCTTTCTCGCGATTTTCCAGAAAGCGCTGGATGGTGCGGTGGACCCGGAAGCCGTCCGGCACCTTGGTGATCCTGCGGCCGATGTCCCGGAGCACCGCGACATCGACGCCGGTGACGCCGCGGCGCGGATCTTCTTCCTGATCGGCGGACTTGAAGCCGGCCCATTTGCCGTCCAGCCAGTCGGCCTTGTTCGGCTTGTAGCCGGAGCCGGCCTCGAGTTCGGCATCGAGCCGCGCCCGCCAGTCGGCCTTGGCCTTCTCGATTTCGCCCTCGGTCATCACGCCTTCGGCGACCAGCCGCTTGGAATAGATTGCCAGCGTCGACGGATGCGCCGCGATCTTCCGGTACATCACCGGCTGGGTGAACGCCGGCTCGTCGCCCTCGTTATGGCCATGCCGGCGGTAGCAGAACATGTCGATGACGACCGGCTTGTGGAACTTCTGCCGGAATTCGACGGCGACCTTGGCCGCGAACACCACGGCTTCCGGATCGTCGCCGTTCACATGGAAGATCGGCGCGTCGATCATTTTCGCCACGTCGGACGGATAGGGCGAGGAGCGCGAATAGCGCGGATAGGTGGTGAAGCCGATCTGGTTGTTGACGATGAAATGAATCGAGCCGCCGGTGCGGTAGCCCTTGAGGTCGGACAGCCCGAAACATTCCGCGACCACGCCCTGGCCGGCGAACGCGGCGTCGCCATGCATCAGAAGCGGCAGCACCGAAATGCGCATGTCCGGCGGATCGCCATGCTGGTCCTGCTTGGCGCGCACCTTGCCGAGCACCACCGGATCGACGATCTCGAGATGCGAAGGATTCGCAGTCAGCGACAAATGGATCTTGTTGTTGTCGAACTCGCGGTCCGACGAGGCGCCGAGGTGGTATTTGACGTCGCCGGAGCCCTCGACCGCGTCGGGATTGGCCGAGCCGCCCTTGAACTCGTGGAACAGGGCGCGATGCGGCTTGCCCATCACCTGGGTCAGCACGTTGAGGCGGCCGCGATGCGGCATGCCGAGCACGATTTCCTTCACGCCGAGATTGCCGCCGCGCTTGATGATCTGTTCCAGCGCGGGGATCAGCGATTCACCGCCGTCGAGGCCGAACCGCTTGGTGCCGGTGAATTTGAGGTCGCAGAATTTCTCGAAACCCTCGGCCTCGATCAGCTTCATCAGGATGGCGCGCCGGCCCTCGCGGGTGAAACTGATTTCCTTGTCCGGACCCTCGATGCGCTCCTGAATCCAGGCCTTCTGCGCGGGGTTGGTGATGTGCATGAATTCGACGCCGACCGTGTGGCAATAGGTGCGGTCGCAGATCGCGACGATCTCGCGCAGGGTTCCGTATTCGAGGCCGAGCACGTGATCGAGGAAGATCTTGCGGTCGAGATCGGCTTCCGTGAAGCCATAGGAACGCGGATCGAGTTCCTCGTGATCGCGCAGCGGCTCGATCCCGAGCGGGTCGAGCTTGGCGTGGAAATGGCCGCGCATGCGGTAGGCGCGAATCAGCATCAGCGCGCGCACCGAATCGCGCGTCGCCTGATGAATGTCGGCCGCCGTCAGCTCGCTTCCCTTGGGTTGCGCCTGTGCCTTGGCTGTGAGCTTGGTGCCGACGGCCTTTTCGACTTCCGCCCAGTTGCCGTCGAGCGCCGAGGTCAGGTCGTCGCGCGGCGTCAGCGGCCAGTTGTCCCGTCCCCAGGAAGGCCCTTCGGCGTTCTTCCGCGCGTCGGCCGGCGCGTCCTTCAGGCTCTTGAAGAACGCCTGCCAATCGGCATCGACCGAAGACGGGTCTTTCTCGTAGCGGGCGTAGAGATCATCGATGTAGGGAGCATTGGTGCCCTGCAAAAATGAGGAGAGGGCAAAGGCGGCGTTCGCGTCCTGGCGAGACATAACTGGCGTCCTGGGTAATTTCGATAGCGCATGGAATACGGCGCAACGGCCGATCCGGACACCGGATCAGCGTCATAGGACGTCTTTTACCCTATTTGAGGCGAATGTTCGCCCCGAAAAGAACCAAGAATTGAATTAAGATTTCAATTTTTCGAGAAGGGTCTTTCCGAGCCGCGCCGGGGATGGCGAGACCGTGATTCCGGCGGATTCCATCGCCGCGGTCTTGGAACCGGCGTCGCCCTTGCCGCCGGAAATGATCGCGCCGGCATGGCCCATGCGGCGGCCGGGAGGGGCGGTGACGCCGGCGATGAAGCCGACCATCGGCTTCTTGCGGCCGCGCTTGGCCTCGTCCTTGATGAACTGGGCGGCGTCCTCTTCGGCCGAACCGCCGATTTCGCCGATCATCACGATCGAGGTGGTCTTGGGATCGGCCAGGAACATTTCCAGCATGTCGATGAATTCGGTGCCCTTGACCGGGTCGCCGCCGATGCCGACCGCGGTGGTCTGGCCGAGGCCTTCCTGGCTGGTCTGGAATACCGCCTCATAGGTCAGCGTGCCCGAGCGCGAGACGATGCCGACATTGCCGGGCGTGAAGATATTGGCCGGCATGATGCCGATCTTGCATTCGCCCGCGGTCATCACGCCCGGACAATTGGGGCCGATGAGCCGCGACTTCGAACCCGACAGCGAGCGCTTCACCCGGACCATGTCGAGCACCGGAATGCCTTCGGTGATGCAGACGATCAGCGGAATTTCCGCATCGATGGCTTCGCAGATCGCGTCCGCCGCACCCGGCGGCGGCACGTAGATCACGCTGGCGTTCGCGCCGGTCTTTTCGCGTGCTTCCCTCACGGTATCGAACACAGGCAGATTGAGGTGCTTCGAGCCGCCTTTGCCCGGCGAGGTGCCGCCGACCATCTGGGTGCCGTAGGCTATCGCGGCCTCGGAATGGAATGTGCCGTTCTTGCCGGTGAAACCCTGGCAAATGACTTTGGTGTTCTTGTCGATCAGGATGGACATGGTTGGGATTGCTTTCGCGGAAGAGCGGCAGGGATCAGTGAATGCGGCGGTACACGCCGGTGAGGACGTCGGCCCATCCTTCGGCGTCGGGCGAGAACTGGATCTTCATGGTGTAGCTGTTGTCGTCGATGATCTCGTAAACATGGCGCGCATTGCCGCGCAGCGAGCCGCGCACCAGGATCAGGGTCTTGCCGGTCCAGCCGCCGGAGGCCGGCGACGGCGGGTAATAGCCGAGCGAATCGTGCCAGAACAATTTGTAGAGCCGGTCCTCGCGGTCGTAGGTGAAGACGCCATGGGTAGCGAAGCTTTCCTTGCCGTCGCGGGTCTGCCTGGTGTCCTGGATCAGATAGAAGCCGTTGAGATCGATGCGGGCCGTGACATGCGAGGTGGCGGGGCCGCCTTCGTTCCAGCGCGACGGAAACACCATCTCCTCCCCGCTCCACTCGCCCGCGAACGCGGCGAGCTTGCGATGCTCCTCCAGCGGCGTCGGTGCGGCGAGATGGTCCCGGGGCATCGGATCAGGCTCCCTTTACGGCCTTGACAATCTTCTGCGCGGAATCGTCGAGATTGTCGCCGGCCACCACGTTGAGCCCGGCATCAGCGATGATCTTCTTGCCGGCTTCGACATTGGTGCCTTCCAGCCGCACCACCAGCGGCACCTTCAGGCCGACTTCCTTCACCGCGGCCACCACGCCTTCGGCGATGATGTCGCATTTCATGATGCCGCCGAAAATGTTGATCAGGATGCCCTTCACATTGGGATCGGCGGTGATGATCTTGAACGCCGCAGTGACCTTGTTCTTGTCGGCGCCGCCGCCGACATCGAGGAAGTTCGCCGGCGCCAGGCCGTAGAGCTTGATGATGTCCATGGTCGCCATCGCAAGGCCGGCGCCGTTGACCATGCAGCCGATGGTGCCGTCCAGCGTGATGTAGTTGAGATCGTATTTCGACGCCTCGATTTCCTTGGCGTCTTCCTCGGTCTCGTCGCGCAACGCCACCACATCGGGATGGCGGTACAGCGCGTTGTCGTCGAACGACACCTTGGCGTCGAGCACGCGCAGATCGCCATGCTTGGTGACGACCAGCGGATTGATTTCCAGCATCGCCATGTCCTTGGCGACGAAGGCGGCATAGAGCTGCGCCACCAGCTTTCCCGCCTGCTTGGCGAGATCGCCCGATAGCCCCAGCGCTTTCGCGACGGTGCGGCCGTGATGGCCCATGATGCCGGTGGCGGGATCGACCGAGAAGGTCACGATCTTCTCCGGCGTCTTGTGGGCGACTTCCTCGATATTGACGCCGCCTTCGGTGGAAACCACGAACGAGACTTCGGAGCTTTCGCGGTCGACCAGGATCGAGAGATAGAACTCCTTGTCGATCTCCGAGCCTTCCTCGATGTAGAGCCGGTTGACCTGCTTGCCGGCCGGCCCGGTCTGCTCGGTGACCAGAGTGGCGCCGAGCATCTGCTTGACGAATTGATTGACCTCGGAGGACGATTTGGTGACGCGGACGCCGCCCTTGTCGCCGGCGGAGGCTTCCTTGAACTTGCCCTTGCCGCGGCCGCCGGCATGGATCTGGCTCTTCACCACCCAGACCGGTCCGCCGAGTTCATCGGTGGCGAGATCGGCGTCGGACGCCTTGAGAATGGCGACCCCGCGCGGCACCGCCACGCCGAACTCCCGCAGCAACGCCTTGGCCTGGTATTCATGGATATTCATCTGGACGTTCCCCGAACCCTCATGCGGTGAATTTGGAATCCCACACCGGTTTTGCCGGCTGGTATACCATATACCACAGCGACTGCAATACTAACCGCGCCGGAAATTGGCCCGCCGAAGATCGGCTCGATCTCCGGCGGATTTAATGAAGCCGATCAACGCCCGAGCAGGTCGGGCGCGATCTTCTTGCAGGCGTCGACCAGACCCTGCACCGCACCGACCGACTTGTCGAAGGCCTCGCGGTCCTTGCCGGCGAGTTCGATCTCGACAATACGCTCGACGCCCTTCGATCCAATGACGACGGGCACGCCGACATACATGTCCTTCACGCCGTATTCGCCGTTGAGATAGGCGGCGCAGGGCAGCACGCGCTTCTTGTCCCTGAGGTAGCTCTCGGCCATCGCGACCGCGGAAGCGGCCGGCGCATAGAACGCCGAACCGGTCTTCAGGAGGTTGACGATCTCGGCGCCGCCGTTGCGGGTACGGTCGACGATCTCGTCGATCCGCGCCTGCGAGGTCCAGCCCATCTTGACGAGATCGGGCAGCGGAATGCCGGCTACCGTGGAATATCGCACCAGCGGCACCATGGTGTCGCCGTGGCCGCCGAGCACGAAGGCGGTGACGTCCTCGACGGAGACGTTGAATTCGTCGGCCAGGAAATAGCGGAAGCGCGAGGAATCCAGTACGCCCGCCATGCCCACCACCTTCTTGTGCGGCATGCCGGAGGCCTTCTGCAGCGCCCACACCATGGCGTCGAGCGGGTTGGTGATGCAGATGACGAAGGCGTCGGGGGCGTATTTCTTGATGCCGGCGCCGACCTGCTCCATCACCTTGAGATTGATGCTCAGCAGATCGTCGCGGCTCATGCCGGGCTTGCGCGGCACGCCGGCGGTGACGATGCAGACCTTGGCGTTGTCGAGCGCCTCATAGGAATTGGCGCCGGTGAAATGCGCGTCGAAGCCGTCGACCGGGGAGGATTGCGCGATATCGAGCGATTTGCCCTGCGGCACGCCCTCGGCGATGTCGAACATCACGACGTCGCCGAGCTCTTTCAGGCCGATGAGATGAGCCAACGTTCCGCCGATCTGACCGGAGCCAATCAAAGCAATCTTGTCGCGCGCCATGGGAAATCTGTCCTTCAGAGGTCAAGGAGGAGGGTGAGAGGAAGCTGGACGGCTGGTTATCCCTTTCGCGGGGCCCGTTCAAGTCAACCTATGCCCAATTATCGGCCCTGCCTCGATTTCAGCCAAGTATGCCAGCGTCGCCGCTACGTCTCCACCAATCCGGTGCTGGACCCGCTCGCCGCGGAATCCTTGTGGCCGTGGGGCAGCGCCAGATAGGATTCGGAGCTCATCTCGATCAGCCGCGACGACGTCCGCTTGAACTCGTTGGCCTCGTGGCCCTCGGTCGCAACATACAGCGACAGCGGATCGGCCTCAGCCGAGGCCATCAGCTTCACCGCGTTGTCATAGAGCGTGTCGATCAGCGTGATGAACCGCTTGGCGGCGTTGCGGTCGGCGTAATCCATCACCGGAATGCGGTCGATCATGAGGGTGTGATAGTCGTGCGCGAGCCGCAGATAGTCGGAAGCGGCGAGCGGCTTTTCGCAGATATCCGGAAACGAAAACCGCGCCACGCCATGCGCCGAACACGGCACATGCAGGATGCGGCCCTTGATCGAAATGTCGCGCGGCTTGCAGGGCGCGTTGCCTGTCATCTTCGCCCAGGCTTCGTCGAGCGCGGCATCGGCGGCAAGATCGGGCGGCACCCGCCACATCTTCACGCCGGCGAGTTTTTCCAGCCGGAAGTCGGTGCGCGCGTCGAGCCGCATCACGTCCATATGCGCCGAGATCTGCGTGATGAAGGGCAGGAACAGCGCCCGGTTCAGGCCGCCCTTGTAGAGATCGGGTGGCGCGACATTGGAGGTCGCGACCACGACGGTGCCGAGCTCGAACAGTTTCGAGAACAGCCGGCCCAGGATCATCGCGTCGGCGATGTCGGTGACATGGAATTCGTCGAAGCACAAAAGCCAGGCCTCGTCGAAGATCGACGCCGCGGTGAGCCCGATCACGTCGGCATCGGCGATCTCGCCGCGCGCGATATTCTGGCGGTAGCCGTAGATCCGCTCATGCACCTCGGCCATGAATTCGTGGAAGTGCGCGCGGCGCTTGTGCACGACCGGGCTCTGCTGGAAAAACAGATCCATCAGCATGGTCTTGCCGCGCCCGACTTCGCCGTGAACATAGAGGCCGCGCGGCGGCCCGTCCTTGTCGGCGAACAGCCGGCCCAGGAGGCCCTGCTTGCGCAGCGGCTTGTAGCCGGTCAGCCGCTGTTCGAGGTCCGCCAATGCATCGGCAGCGTCCGCCTGCGCGGCGTCGGGCTCGATCGCGCCCGAGGACAGCAGGCTCTGGTAATGGGCGCGGAACGAGGCGTAGGGCGGAGACAGCATGGCCCGCTAACGGCCCCAGCCGGAGGAAAATTGCAAGCCGTGAAATGGTGTGAGGGGTATGCGCTCTCTTCTCCCTCTCACCGTTCTTATGGGGAGAGGGCTGGGGTGAGGGGCTGGCGCCGCAAATTCGATCGATATGTTACGCGGCGGCTCCCCCTCACCCGGATCATCGCAAGCGGGGCGAGGTGAAGAACTCACGCGCTCAGCGCGTAGGAATCCTCAACCACATAGGGCCCGCCGCCGGTGGAAGCGCGCGACGAGAACAGCACGAAGCGCGAAGCCGTGAATACCTTGGTCGGGAAATAGCCGCGCACCGAGAGATAATCCGCGACATCCTGGTTGGAGGCATCGCGCAGCCGCGCCAGCGTCACATGCGGTGTGAATTTGCGGCCTTCGGGATCGAGCCCGATGCGCTGCATCAGCCGTTCCAGTTCCGCCTGCAGTTCGATCAGCGGCCGGCTCGGCACCACGGAGGCGACCACCGCGCGCGGCTTCTTGCCGCCGAAACTCGACAGGCCCTGCAGCGCTACTTCGAACGGCTTGCGGTTGATCCGAACCAGCAGGGAGGCGATCTCGTTGGCCGCGACGCCATCGATATCGCCGATGAAGCGCAAGGTGACGTGATAATTTTCGGGGTCGATCCAGCGGGCGCCCGGAAGGCCGCCTCGCAGGCTGGAAAGCGTCTGGCCGATCTCGGCCGGAATTTCCAGTCCAGTAAACAAACGCGGCATCGCATGACTCCCGATGCTGAAACCCGGCGACGAATCACCGATTACTAATTTCTACCCGACTTATGTGACTCTGCGAAGCATCCGGCGCGCGGATCCGGGAAAACACGGTGTTCAAGGGTTATCGCTGCCTGTTTTTCAACTGCGTTGCCCGGAGACCGCGCCGAGAAATGCCTCCACCGCAGGCAGGATGTTCTTGACGATGACATCGATCCCCTCCGCGGTCGGATGCAGCCCATCGGCCTGGTTGAGTCTGGCGTCCGCGGCAACGCCCTCCAGGAAGAACGGATAAAGCGGCACGCCGAACTCCCTGGCGATATCGGGATAGATCGCGTTGAAGCGGGCCGAGTAGTCGACCCCGTAATTCGGCGGTGCCACCATCCCGCACAGCAGGACCGCGATCCTGCGCGCCTTCAGGCGGGTCAGAATATCCGAAAGCGCCGACCGGGTGACCTTGGGGTCGGTGCCGCGCAAGGCGTCATTGGCGCCGAGCTCGACGATCACGGCATCGGTTCCCTGCGGCACCGACCAGTCGAGCCGGTCGCGGCCCCCCGAACTGGTGTCGCCGGACACCCCGGCATTGATCATGTCGACCACTATCCCCTTGGACTCCAGAGCTTTTTGCAGGCGGGCCGGGAACGCGGCGGAAGCCGACAGGCCAAGGCCGGCGCTCAGCGAATCGCCCAATACGACCATCTTGACCGGCTTGCTCTCCCGGGCCGCGGTGGTCTGGGCCAGGGCCACCCCGGGCACCAGCAGGACCAGGCCCAACACGAGCATGTGCGCGAACATCCGCGCCGCCCCCTCGACCTCGCTCAAGGAAGTGCCATATGACCGGACCATGGACAGTCTCATCGAACCCTCTTCACTGGCCGGCTTCGAGCCGGACACCATTGCCATCTCGAACGTCAATCTCTCGCTCGGCGCCGGCGCGGCCCGCGTCCATATCCTGAAGGATATCAGCCTGCGCGTGGCGCCGGGTGAAGCGATCGGCCTGATCGGACCGTCCGGCTCGGGAAAATCCACCCTGCTGATGGTGATGGCGGGATTGGAGCGTCCTGACAGCGGAGAGGTGGTGGTCAACGGCACTCCGTTCAATGCCCTCGACGAGGACGCGCTGGCCCGCTTTCGCGGCCGCCAGGTCGGCATCGTGTTCCAGTCGTTTCATCTGATCCCGACCATGACGGCGCTGGAGAATGTCGCGGTGCCGCTGGAACTCGCCGGCAATCCCGATGCGGCGCGGCGCGCGGCCGAGGAGCTGGCGTCGGTCGGCCTCGGCGACCGGCTGCATCATTATCCCACGCAATTGTCCGGCGGCGAACAGCAGCGCGTGGCGCTCGCCCGCGCGCTGGCGCCGGACCCCGCGATCCTGGTGGCGGACGAGCCGACCGGCAACCTCGATGAGGCCACCGGCAGGCAGATCGTCGATCTCCTGTTCACCAAACATGCCGAGCGCGGCATGACCCTGGTGCTGGTCACCCACGACACCTCGCTGGCGCATCGCTGCGACCGCGTGGTGCGGCTGCGTTCGGGCCGCATCGAAACCCAGCCGGCGGATCGCGAAGCCGCTTCATGAGCATGGCCGCCGAACCCGCCTCCGGCAGCCGCGCCGCATCGCTGGCGCTGCGCTACGCGCTCCGCGAACTGCGCAGCGGCCTGCGCGGCTTCTACGTTTTCATCGCCTGCATCGCGCTCGGCGTGATGGCGATTGCCGGCGTCGGCTCGGTGGCGGCGAGCCTCGGCGAGGGACTGGCGCGCGAAGGCCGCACGCTGCTCGGCGGCGATGTCGCTTTCTCCCTGATCCAGCGCGAAGCCAAGCCGGAGGAAGTCGCGTTTCTGCGCTCGCGCGGCGAAGTATCCGTTGCGGCGACATTGCGCGGCATGGCGCGCAGCGGCGACGGCCGCCTCGCACTGGTCGAGATGAAGGCGGTGGACCGCAATTACCCGATGCTCGGCGAACTGACGCTCGATCCCAAAATGCCGATGACGGATCTGCTGGCAGAGCGTGACGGCGCATTCGGCGCCGCCGCCGATTCGACCTTGCTGGCGCGGCTCGACCTCAAGGTCGGCGACCGCATCGGCATCGGCAGCGCGACCTTCCAGATCCGCAGCGTGGTCGGCGCGGAACCCGACAAGCTCGCCGGCGGCGTCGGCCTCGGCCCGCGTTTCCTGGTCAGCGAAACCGGCCTGCGCGCCACCGAGTTGTTGCAGCCCGGCAGCCTGGTGCGCTGGATCTACCGGGTCAGGCTGCCTGACAATGCCGCGGACGATCGCGCCGCGACCGCGCTCGCCAACGATGCGCGAAGCACGCTGCCGGAGGCCGGCTGGGAGATCCGCAGCCGCGGCAACGCCTCGCCGCAGCTCGAGCGCACCATCAACCGCTTCACCCAGTTTTTGACGCTGGTCGGCCTCGCCGCCCTGCTGGTCGGCGGCGTCGGCGTCGCCAACGCCGTCAAGAGCCATATCGATCGAAGGCGCGACGTCATCGCCGCGTTCAAGGCGCTGGGCGCCACCGGCCGCGACGTATTCACCATCTATCTGACGCAGGTGGTCGTGCTCGCCACCATCGGCTCGGCGATCGGCCTTGCCGCAGGCGCTGCGCTGCCGTTCGTCATCGTCGGCGTGTTCGGCAAGCTGCTGCCGCTGCCGGTGGTGCCGGCGCTGCATCCGGATGAACTGGCGCTGTCGCTCGTCTATGGGCTCCTGACCGCGCTCGCCTTCGGGCTGTGGCCGCTCGGCCGGGTCCATGACGTGCCTGTCGCAGCGCTGTTCCGCGAGGCGGTCACCAGCGAGTGGCATCGGCCGCGCTGGCGCTATCTGGCGCTGATGGCGGTGGTGATCGCGCTATTGGTCGGGGTGGCGATCGGGCTTGCCTACGACAAGCGCGTCGCCACCGTGTTCGTCGCCTCCTCGGTCCTGGTGTTCGCGCTGCTGCGCGGCATCGCCGCCGGATTGATGGCGCTGGCCCGCCGCCTGCCGCGCAGCCGCATCACCATGTTGCGGCTGGCGATCGCGAACATCTACCGGCCCGGCGCGCTGACGCCGTCGGTGGTGATGTCGCTCGGGCTGGGCCTGGCGGTGCTGGTCACCATCACCCAGATCGACGGCAATCTGCGGCGGCAATTCCTGGCGGCGCTGCCCGAGCGCGCGCCGTCGTTCTATTTCATCGATATTCCGACCAACGAGGCCGGCCGCTTCGGCGCCTTCCTGAAAGAGACCGCGCCGCAATCCACCGTCGAGGACGTGCCGATGCTGCGCGGCCGCATCGCCGCCGCCCGCGGCGTCAAGGCGGAAGACCTCAAGCCCTCGAGCGACACCGAATGGGTGCTGCAGAGCGACCGCGGCCTGACCTATACCGGCGAACTCCCCAAGGGCTCCAAGGTGGTCGAGGGCGCATGGTGGGGCGCCAATTACGACGGCCCGCCGCTGGTCTCGATCGAGAAGAAGATCGCCGACGGATTGAGGCTCAAGATCGGCGACGAGATCGTCGTCAACGTGCTCGGCCGCGACATCCCGGCCAGGATCGGCAATATGCGCACCGTGGATTGGCAGGGCCTCGGCATCAATTTCGTGCTGGTGTTCTCACCCAACGCCTTCAGGGGCGCGCCGCATACCCATGTCGCGACCCTGACCGAGACCCACCCGGACTCGGCCGGCGACGCCAGGATCGTCAAATCGGTGGCCGACGCCTTCCCGATGGTGACCAGCGTCCGGGTCCGCGAGGCGCTGGAGACCATCGGCACGGTCGTAACCAACCTGGTGCTGGCGATCCGCGGCGCCAGCGCGGTGACGCTGATCTCGGCCATTCTGGTGCTGGGCGGCGCGCTCGCCGCCGGCCATCGCCACCGGGTCTACGACGCCGTCATTCTCAAGACCCTGGGCGCCACGAGGGTGCGGCTGCTCGGCGCCTACGCGCTGGAATATCTGCTGATCGGGCTGGCGACCGCCGTTTTCGGGGTGATCGCCGGTTCCGTCGCGGCCTGGCTGATCGTGACCCGGTTGATGACGCTGAGCTTCATCTGGCAGGCCGGCAGCGCCGCGGGCGTGGTGGCGGCGGCGCTGGTGGTGACGGTGGGACTGGGGCTCGCCGGCACCTTGCTGGCCCTGAACCAGAAGCCGGCCACCGTGCTGCGGAATTTATGACAATTTGCAGCGGCGACTGGCCGCAGGGTTAACGGGTGATTTGGCCGAATTTATACCGCGGAGCGACATTCAGCCGCGCATCGAAGCTTGCGATGAATGTGTTAGCTTCCCACATACCAGCCTGAGCCAGACGCAGGCTTGATGACACGAAATTAATGTCAGCGAGCCGCGCTATCTGGGATAGTTTCCAACCGGCGCCGCAAACCCTTTGCGTTCCGCCGGGCCAACCAACGGGAATTCGACCATGTCGGACCTAGACCGCAACTACGCTTCTCCTTTCGGCCGGGCCGCCGGGCGCATTGACGCTGCGACCGTCGACGCCGGTCTGCGCTCCTACATGCTGCGCATCTACAACTACATGTCGATCGGGCTGGCCATTACCGGCCTGGCCGCGCTCGGCGTCTACATGGCGGCGGTGACAACCGACCAGGCAGGCGCCGCGGCCAAGTTCGGCAACGCCTTCCTGACGCCGTTCGGCTACGCGATGTATGTCAGTCCGCTGAAATGGCTGTTCATCCTGGCGCCGCTCGCCATGGTGTTCGTGATCTCGGCCGGCATCGAACGGCTGCGGCCCGCGACCGCCCAGATGCTGTTCTGGGTATTCTCGGCGCTGATGGGCATTTCGCTGTCGTCGATCTTTTTGGTGTATACCCACACCTCGATCGTGCGGGTGTTCTTCATCACCGCGGCCACCTTCGGCGCGCTGAGCCTCTACGGCTACACCACCAAGCGTGACATGACCGGCATGGGCTCGTTCCTGATCATGGGCCTGTTCGGCATCATCATCGCGAGCCTGGTCAACCTGTTCCTCGCCAGCTCGATGCTGCAGTTCGTGGTGTCGGTGGTCGGCGTGCTGGTGTTCGCGGGCCTCACCGCCTGGGATACCCAGCGGCTGAAGAACGAGTACATCTACGGCTATGCCTCGGCGGGCGGCGAAGTGGCGGAGCGTGCGGCCATTACCGGGGCGCTGTCGCTCTACCTGAACTTCATCAACCTGTTCACGCTGCTGCTGCAGCTGCTCGGCCAGCGCGACTGATCGCCGGCCTGAGCGAACGAATTCGACCCCGGCCCTGCGGCCGGGGCTTTTCTTTTGCTGCAGGCAAAAATAATCTCTGGCCATGCAGACTCTTGAAATCCGGCCCGCCGCCGCGGCCGACCTCCCCGCCATCACCGAAATTTACGAGCACGCGGTCCGCTACGGCACCGCGACCTTTGAGCTGATCCCGCCGGATCTCGACGAGATGACGCGGCGCTTCAACGTGCTGATGGAGGGCGGCTTTCCCTATTTCGTCGCCGCCCTCGAGGGCCGGGTGGTCGGATACGCCTATGCCGGCGCCTACCGGCCGCGTCCAGCCTACCGCTTCACGGTGGAGAATTCGGTCTATCTGCAGCCCGCGATCCATCGGCGCGGGGTCGGCCTGAAATTGCTGCAGCGGCTGATCGCCGAATGCGAGGCCCGCGGCTACCGGCAGATGATCGCGGTGATCGGCGATTCCGCCAATGCCGGATCGATCGGCGTGCACACCAAGTGCGGATTCCAGATGATCGGGACCCATCCCGACGTCGGCTTCAAATTCGGCCGCTGGCTCGACACCGTGATGATGCAGCGCGCGCTCGGCGCCGGCGGCACGACGCTGCCGGCCGGCTGACGCGAAGCATTGGAGGTCCGTAGCCCGGATGGAAGGAAATTCCTCATGGTGAGGAGCGCGTCTTCGCGCGTCTCGAACCATGAGAGCCCGCATCTCTCATCCTTCGAGACGCGGCCAAGAGGCCGCTCCTCAGGATGAGGGCCGGAGCCGCCTAAACCACCGCCAGCTTGCGGTCGATCACCAGCAGTACGCGGTCGAGTTCGTGGCCGCGACGCAGGATCAGCCCGCTCGCCGAGATCACGCTGTAGATCCCCTGCTTGCGCGCCAGTCGCGGATCCTTTTCGATGCGATAGATCGGCACTTCCGAAGCGCGGCGGAACACCGAGAACACCGCGCGGTCTTTGAGAAAGTCGATGGCGTAGTCGCGCCATTCGCCGTCGGCGACCATGCGCCCGTACAGGTTCAGGATACGGTTGAGTTCCACACGATTGAACGTCACCAGGCCCGGCAACGGGCTCGCAGCGGCACCGCGCGCCGCTGCGCGAATTTCGCTTGGGTCGGCTTCCTCCGATATTGAACTCATGGGAGCGCCTCCTGTCATCCGGCCGACATGATCGCGCCAACTGCGGGCGGCTGCAAGAGGCGATGGCGGCGCTGCCGGGATTCGCGCGCAACGGAACCTTTTCCGGCCGGAATCGACCGTCACGGGATCGTTAGCGGAATCATAATGCCGCCCTACTTCCGCCCAGTGACCGCCCCGCTGGATTGCGAGAAAGAATCACTGCGTCGGCCCGGTCCTTTCGGTTCCGGATTCCTCAGCCCCCAGCCCCCCGGGGCCGTCGGGATCGGGCCTGTTCGCAGGATAGTTTATCCCCATACTGGACCAACGAAAGTTGGTCCTTTTTCTTTTCGGGGGTGTCGTCTCTTCAAGAGCGGCGTCATTCCGGGGCGCGGGTGAAAACGATCGAACCTCGGGAATGACGGGTAGGGGGAGTTCAGTGCAGCGGCGTGTAGGCCGCACCGAGCATCAGCCCGGGCTTGTCGCGGCTGCCGTCCTGGAGATAGACCACCGCGGCATCGACGCCTTCGCGCGAAATGTTTTCCAGCGGCACGGTCCAGCTGCCGGCCGAGCCGTTCCAGTCGCCCACTTTCAGCAGGTTGCGCACCACATTGTAGTAGGTGACCTTCTGGCCGCGATTCTCGCCACGCCCGATGGCAATCGGCACCGCTCTTGAGACCGAGCAGATCCAGACTTCGCCGTGCGCGGCCGCGGGGCCCTTGTTCGAGTCCGCGACCGAAACGGTAATCTGCTTGCCGGCCAGCGTCATCGATACCGGCACCGACATCACGCGCTCGGCCTTCCTGGTGTCGCCGATCGCGCCTTCGATCTTGCCGCGATCGCTGCCGATCACATGCACCGATCCGTTGACGATGACCTGCGGCGTGTAGACGTCGCGGTCGCCACGCATCTTCGAATAGGCCTTCTGGCGCGCGCTGAAGCGCGAATCCGCCAGGGTGTCCTTCCAGCCGAGATAATCCCAGTAGTCGATCGGCATGCTCAGCGCGATGATGGACGGATCCTTGGCCAATTCGCCGATGATCCTGTCGGCCGGCGGACATGACGAACATCCCTGCGAGGTGAACAGCTCCACCACCGCGCGCGGCTCGGCATGGGCGGGGCGGATGATCGCGATGATCGCGCAGACGCCGAGCGCACTCGACCACCGCGAAATACAATTATAGGCCATCATCACTGTCATACTGGGAAACCGAGGAATACCTGCATCGGCGTTAAGAATTAAGGCCTAAACGCGCGAAGGCGGCCTTTCATAGGCCGCCTTCCCTTCACTCGCTACTCACTTCGAGGTGAGCCATCGATCACGATTACGCGGCCAGCTTGCGCAGGACGTAATGCAGGATGCCGCCGTTGCGGTAATAATCGAGTTCGTCGAGGGTATCGATGCGGCACAGCAGCGACACCCGCTGCAGCGCGCCGTCGCCGGACACGATCTCCGCCGTCAGCTTCTGCCGCGGCTTCAGATCGCCCTGCAGCCCGCGGATCGTTACCTTCTCGTCGCCCTTCAATCCGAGCGACGACCACGACGCGCCCTCCTCGAAGGTCAGCGGCAGCACGCCCATGCCGACGAGGTTGGAGCGGTGGATGCGCTCGAAGCTCTGGCAGATCACGGCGCGGACGCCGAGCAGCCGCGTTCCCTTCGCGGCCCAGTCGCGCGACGAGCCGTTGCCGTATTCGGCGCCGGCGAAAACTACCAGCGGCACCTGCTCGGCCTGGTACTTCATCGCGGCGTCATAGATCGACATCTGCTCGCCGTCGGGCCAGTGCCTGGTCAGGCCGCCCTCGGGAATATTGCCGTCGGCGCCCTTCAGCATGAAGTTCTTGATGCGGATGTTGGCAAAGGTGCCGCGCATCATGACCTCGTGGTTGCCGCGCCGCGTGCCGTACTGGTTGAAGTCGGCCGGGCGCACCTGATGCTCGCTGAGGAATTTTCCGGCAGGCGAGGTCAGCTTGATCGAGCCGGCCGGCGAGATGTGGTCGGTGGTGATCTTGTCGCCGAACATTGCGAGAATCCGCGCATCGACGACGTCGACGATTGGCTCCGGCTCCTTCTTCATGCCCTCGAAATAAGGCGGGTTCTGCACATAGGTCGAGCTCATGTTCCAGCGATAGGTCTCGCTCTCGGTGGTCTTGATCTTGCGCCAGTTGGCGTCGCCCTTGAACACGTCGGCGTAGCGCTTCTTGAAGATCGTCGCGGTGACGAACTTCTTCATGTAGGCGTTGATTTCCTTGGTGCTCGGCCAGATGTCCTTCAGATAGACCGGCTTGCCGTCCTTGCCGGTGCCGATCGGCTCCACCGCAAGATCCTTGGCCACCGTTCCGGCCAGAGCGTAGGCGACGACCAGCGGCGGCGAGGCCAGATAGTTGGCCTGCACGTCCGGGCTGACGCGGCCTTCGAAGTTGCGGTTACCCGACAGCACTGCAGCGGCGACGATGCCGTTGTCGTTGATCGACTTCGAGATCTCTTCCGGCAGCGGACCGGAATTGCCGATGCAGGTGGTGCAGCCGAAGCCGACCAGGTTGAACCCGACCTTGTCGAGATCGGCCTGCAGCCCGGAATTGGAGAGATATTCCGCAACCACCTGGCTGCCGGGGGCCAGCGAGGTCTTGACCCAGGGCTTCGCCTTCAGGCCCTTGGCGGCGGCGTTGCGCGCCAACAGGCCGGCGCCGATCAGCACGCTCGGATTGGAGGTGTTGGTGCAGGAGGTGATCGCGGCGATCACCACATCGCCATGGCCGAGGTCGAAATTGCGGTTCTCGACCGGATAGCGCGTCGCAGAATCCGCGGCCTTCTTGTATTCGCTGGTCATGGCAGCGGCGAACCCTTCCGCCACCGCAGGCAGCGCGACGCGGCCTTCGGGACGCTTCGGTCCGGCCATCGAGGGCACCACGTCGGCAAGATCGAGCGTCAGGGTCGTGGTGAATACCGGGTCGGCCGATTTGGCAGTGCGGAACAGGCCCTGCGCCTTGGCGTAAGCCGAAACCAGCGCGACGCGGTCGGACTTGCGGCCCGAGGTCTTGAGATAATCGATGGTCGCGGCGTCGACCGGGAAGAAGCCGCAGGTCGCGCCATATTCCGGCGCCATGTTGCCGATGGTGGCCTTGTCCGCGACCGAGAGATGATCGAGGCCGGGGCCGAAGAATTCGACGAACTTGCCGACCACGCCCTGCTTGCGCAGCATCTGCGTGACCGTCAGCACCAGGTCGGTGGCGGTGACGCCTTCCTTGAGCTGCCCCTTGAGCTTGAAGCCGACCACTTCCGGCAGCAGCATCGACAGCGGCTGGCCGAGCATGCAGGCTTCCGCCTCGATGCCGCCGACGCCCCAGCCGAGCACGGCGAGGCCGTTGACCATGGTGGTGTGCGAATCGGTGCCGACCAGTGAATCCGGATAGGCGACCTCGAAGGTGCCTTTCTTCTTGCCGACGGTCATCTTCTCCTTCCTGGTCCACACCGTCTGGGCGAGGTATTCGAGATTGACCTGATGGCAGATGCCGGTGCCGGGCGGCACCACGGAGAAATTCGAAAACGCCTTCTGGCCCCATTTCAGGAACTCGTAGCGCTCCTGGTTCTGCTTGTATTCCTCGGTCACGTTCTTGCCGAACGCCTTGTTGTCGCCGAAGAAGTTCACGATCACGCTGTGGTCGATGACGAGATCGACCGGCACCAGCGGATTGATCTTCTCGGCGTCGCCGCCGAGCGCCTGCATGGCGTTGCGCATCGCGGCGAGATCGACCACCGCCGGCACGCCGGTGAAGTCCTGCATCAGCACGCGCGCGGGGCGGAATGCGATTTCATGCTCGAGCGCGCGCTTCTTCAGCCACTTCGCGACCGCCTGAATGTCGGCCTTCTTGACCGTGCGGTCGTCTTCATTGCGCAGCAGGTTCTCCAGCAGCACCTTCATCGAATAGGGCAGCTTGGAGATTCCCTTCAGACCGTTTTTCTCGGCGGCGGGCAGGCTGTAATAGACGTAGGTCTTGGCGCCGACCTTGAGGGTCTTTTGGCATTTGAAGCTGTCGAGCGAGGTCATGTGAGGCAATCCCAATTGTCAGTTATACCCGGCAAGGGTATTTAAGCACCGTCGGAGAGGCTGGGCCTGATGGCTTGCAGCGGCGGATTGTGTGCTGCATCAAGTTCCGGCTTATAGAATCTTTCTAGAGGCACCGCCACACCGGCAATCGTGCTGCAGCATCGCGGTACCCACAAATTCCGATGCGGTACCGATAGTTTCCAAAGGGCTGTGAAAGGGCAAAATGCGGCTCTCGGGACGGGGCATCAGGTGTGTGCGGGGCGGCCGGGAGGTGTTCTCGGGTCTCGATTTCGAGGCATCCTCGGGCGAGGCGCTGGCCGTGACCGGCCCCAACGGCTCCGGCAAAACCTCGCTGTTGCGGCTGATTGCGGGCCTGTTGGCTGCTGCGGGCGGGTCAATCGGACTGGAGGGCGGTGAAGGCGAACTGACCCTGCCCGAACAGGCCCATTATCTCGGCCACCGCGACGCCCTGAAGCCTGCCCTCAGCGTGATGGAAAACCTCGCCTTCTGGCGCGATTTCCTCGGCGGCGAGGCCTTCCCCATCGCTGAAAGCCTGGCCGCGGTCGGGCTGGATCATGCCGCCCACCTGCCGGCGGCATTCCTCTCGGCCGGACAGCGGCGGCGGCTCTCGATCGCCCGTCTGCTCACCGCGAGGCGGCCGATCTGGCTGCTGGATGAGCCGACCAACGCGCTCGATACCGCCGGGCAGGCCATGTTCGCCGCCCTGATGGCGGACCATCTTGCCCGCGGCGGCTTGATCATCGCCGCCACCCATGCGCCGCTGGGAATTGCCGCCCGCGAACTGCGGATCGGAGCCGCGTCATGACCGCGCTGGCCGCCCTGATTCGGAGAGACATCAGGATCGCGCTGCGGGTCGGCGGCGGGGCGCTGATCGGCGTGCTGTTCTTCCTCACCGTGGTGGTGCTGATGCCGTTCGCGGTCGGGCCCGACCTTGCGCTGCTGACACGACTCGGGCCTGCGATTCTCTGGCTCGGCGCGCTGCTCGCCAGCCTGCTCACCCTCGACCGGCTGTTCATGGCCGACCATGAAGACGGCTCGCTCGATCTGATCGTGATGAGCCGTACGCCGCTCGAACTGACCTGCGCCGCAAAGGCGCTGGCGCACTGGCTGGCCGCGGGATTGCCGCTGATCGTCGCCACCCCGGTGCTCGGCCTGCTGCTGAATCTCGATGCGACGGCGACCTCGGCCGTGGCGCTGACGCTTTTGGCGGGAACCCCGGCATTGACCTTCACCGGCATGATTGGCGCGGCGCTCGCCGTGACCTTGCATCGCGGCGGACTGCTGCTGGCGGTGCTGGTGCTGCCGCTGTCGATCCCGGTGCTGATCTTCGGCGTCTCCGCCTCGCAAGCCGCGATTACCGGGCCATTGTCGTTCGGGACCCCGTTTTCGATCCTGTGCGCGCTCTCGCTGGTCAGCCTCGTGATCGGACCCTTTGCCGCCGCCGCGAGCCTCCGGCACGGCCTCGACTAAGCCCCAATTGACACCGATCAACTCTCGCAGAGGCGAAATGACACAAAGGAAGTCACGTTGCCTGCCGCGACCGCCGCGACTATCAGGGATGTCATGACGCTGATCGACCTCGCCAACCCGACGAAATTCCTGACGCTGACCGCGCGCGTCTTGCCGTGGCTTGCGGCGCTGACCGCCGTCCTGCTGCTGGTCGGCCTCTATCAATCGGCGATGGCGCCCGACGACTACCAGCAGGGCTCGACCGTGAAGATCATGTTCGTGCACGTGCCGAATGCCTGGCTGTCGATGTTCGTCTGGGGCGTGATGAGCCTGGCCGCACTGGGCACGCTGGTGTGGCGGCATCCGCTGGCTGACGTCGCCGCCAAGGCCGCAGCACCGATCGGCGCCGCCTTTACCTTCCTGGCGCTGGTCACGGGTTCGCTGTGGGGACGGCCGATGTGGGGCACCTATTGGGAATGGGATGCGCGGCTGACCTCGGTGCTGATCCTGTTCCTGATGTATCTCGGCCTGATCGCGCTGTGGCGCGCGGTGGAAGATCCGTCACGCGCAGCGCGCGCCGCCGCGATCCTGACGCTGGTCGGCGCCCTCAACCTGCCGATCATCAAATTCTCGGTCGACTGGTGGAACACGCTGCATCAACCGGCGTCGGTGATGCGGATGGGGGGAACCGCGCTCGACCGCGCCTTCCTGATCCCGCTGCTGGTGATGGCGGTGGCGTTTTCGCTGTTGTTCGTCACGCTGCACCTGGCGGCGATGCGCAACGAAATCCTGCGCCGCCGGGTGCGCAGCTTGCAGATGATGCAAGCCAGCCAGCGTTCAGCGTGAACCCGATGTCGCTCGGTCCCTATGCCTCCTTCGTCGTGACATCCTACCTGCTGGCGACAGCCGTGGTGCTGATGCTGATCGCCTGGATCGCGATCGATTACCGCCGCCAGAAGGCGCGGCTGCGCGAGCTCGAAGCCAGCGGCATCACCCGCCGCTCCGGGCGCGGCGCGACGGAGATCTGATGAGCGAGCCCCGGTCCCTGGACGGATCGCCGCGAAGCCGGCGCTGGCTGGTGGCGCTGCCGCTCGTCGCCTTCATGGCGCTGGCCGGCCTGTTCCTGCTGCGGCTGTACGGCGGCGATCCCTCCAAAATCCCCTCCGCTTTGATCGGTCGCCCGGCGCCGCAAACCGCGCTGCCGCCGCTGCAGGGTCTGGTCCACAACGGCGTCCAGGTGCCCGGGCTCGATCCCGCCGCCTTCAAGGGCAAGGTCAGCGTCGTCAACGTCTGGGCCTCGTGGTGCGTGCCGTGCCACGACGAGGCGCCGCTCCTGACCGAACTCGGCAAGGACAAACGGCTGCAACTCGTCGGCATCAACTACAAGGATTCGCCCGACAACGCCCGGCGCTTCCTCGGCCGCTACGGCAATCCGTTCGGCATCGTCGGCGTCGACGGCAACGGCCGCGCCTCGATCGAATGGGGCGTCTATGGCGTGCCGGAAACCTTCGTGGTCGGACGCGACGGCACCATCGTCTACAAGATGGTCGGCCCGGTGACCCCGGCGAATTTCGACAGCGTGCTCAGGGCCGAGATCGACAAGGCGCTGAAGGCGGGGAGTTGATTCGGTCCCCATCCTGAGGAGCCGCGAAGCGGCGTCTCGAAGGATGGCGGCATCCGGACTCTCATGGTTCGAGACGGCGCAAGAGCGCCTCCTCACCATGAGGGAAGAAAGATGCGACGGTCTCAAAATAAATTTTCGCTTTTATCTGCCGTTCATTTGGCGGCCATGGCGCCGCCACGAATTCGAAGCTAGCTTGATGGCGTTACTTAAACCGTCCTTGGAGGGACACCCGATGCGTCATTTCACGCTTGCTTCACTTGCTGCAACTGCACTCACCCTTGGTCTGCTGACGGCTACGCCGGTCATGGCCCAGGCCACCCAGCCCGCCGCCAAATCCGACAGTAAGATGGCTCCCGCGCCGAAAGCGCCCGCTGCCGAATCGAAGATGGCGCCCGCCCCCAAGGTCGAACTGCTCGACATCAACTCGGCGACCGCCGAACAGCTCGACGCGCTCCCGGGCATCGGCAAGGCCTATTCGGCTGCGATCATCAAGGGCCGGCCCTACAAGGGCAAGGACGAGCTGGTGCAGAAGAAGATCCTGCCCGAGAAAACCTATGACGGCATCAAGGACAAGATCATCGCCAAGCAGAAGAGCTGATCTTTCTTACCTCTCCCCGCTTGCGGGGAGAGGTCGAAGCCGAAGGCTTCGGGTGAGGGGGACTCTCCGCGAGTCAGAATGCACGGAGACAGCCCCTCACCCCAACCCTCTAAGAGCGAGCTTCGCTCGTCTCGACCCCGCAAGCGCGGGGCGAGGGAGCAGAGCGGCGCAAGAACTCACCCCTTCGTCACGTCACCCGCATCCGCCTCGCTCGCTTCCAGCGAGGCCGGTTCCAGATGGTAACGCCTGGTCAGCGGCATCTGCGCAATCGCAAAGGCCATCGTCAGCGGGATCACGCCGAACGCCTTGAACGCGACCCAGAAATCGGTGCTCTGGGTGCGCCAGATGATTTCGTTCAGGATCGCCATCGCGAAAAAGAACAGCGCCCAGCGCATGGTCAGGATGCGCCAGCCATGCGGCGTGAGGTTGAACATCTGGTCGAACATGATCGCGATGAAGGATCGGCCGAACAACAGCCCGCCGCCGAGGATCGCCGCGAACAGGCCGTAGATGATGGTCGGCTTGACCTTGATGAAGGTCTCGTCGTGCAGCACCAAGGTGAGCGTGCCGAACACGATGACGATGACGCCGGTGACCAGCGCCATCATCGGCACATGCTTCACCACCACGTAGGACGCGATCATCGCCGCCACGATCGCCACCATGAACGCGCCGGTGGCGACGAACAGGTTGAACTTGGCGTTGGCGACGAAGAAGACGATCAGCGGACCGAGTTCGGTCGCGAGCTTGAACAGCGGATGCGGCGTGGTCTTGTCCATTATTGATCCATCAATCCAATTTGCCGCCATCCTTCGAGACGGCGCTTCGCGCCTCCTCAGGATGAGGCCTTTACGTGTTGCTCCGACCTCATCCTGAGGAGCGGCGTCTTCGCCGCGTCTCGAAGGATGAGGCTACTCAATCCCTGCGATCGCCTGCGCGAAATCCCGCGCGGTGAACGGCGCGAGGTCGTCGATGCCCTCGCCGACGCCGATGAAGTGCACCGGCAGTTTGTGCTTCTCGGCCAGCGCCACCAGGATGCCGCCGCGCGCGGTGCCGTCGAGCTTGGTCATGACCAGGCCGGTGACGCCTGCGGTACGATGAAACGCTTCCACTTGCGACAGCGCATTTTGTCCCACCGTGGCGTCCAGCACCAGCAGCACCGCATGCGGCGCCGAGGCGTCGACCTTCCTGATGACGCGGACGACCTTTTCGAGTTCGTTCATCAGTTCGGCCTTGTTCTGCAGCCGGCCGGCGGTATCGACCAAGAGCACGTCGAGCTTCCCCTCGCGCGCCGCCGTCAGCGCGTTGAAGGCGAGGCTCGCGGAATCCGAGCCCTGCGCGCCTGATATGACCGGCGATCCGGTGCGCTCGCCCCAGATCTTCAACTGCTCGATGGCCGCGGCGCGAAAGGTATCGCCGGCCGCCAGCATCACCTTGCGGCCCTCGGCGCTCAATTTGGCGGCAAGCTTTCCGATCGTGGTGGTCTTGCCGGAGCCATTGACGCCGACCACCAGAATGACGAACGGCTTCTGCGCCTCGTCGATCACGAGCGGCATCGCCACCGGCGAGAGAACCTTCTCGACCTCGGTCGCGACCACGGTCTTCACGTCGTCAGCCGAAATCGTCTTGTCGTAGCGGCCGTGGCCGACCGCCGCGGCAATGCGCGCCGCGACCTCGGTGCCGAGATCGGCGCGCAACAGCACGTCCTCGATATCCTCGAGCATCGCGCGGTCGAGCTTGCGCTTGGTGACGAGATCGGCCACCGCCGAGCCGAGCGAGCTCGAGGTGCGCTTCAGGCCGCCGGACAGCCGCCGCCACCAGCTCAGTTTTGTCTTTTCGGGAGTGGTATCGTTCATGCTGGGGGTGTGTTAGCGGTTTCGCGCCATGAGCGAAAGTCTCGACCGATCGATGGTTGTTCCCGAATTAACGGCGGACGAAATCCAGGCCCGCGTGCTCCACCGCGACGGGCTGATGCTGGTGATCGACAAGCCGGCGGGGCTGCCGGTGCATCGCGGCCCCAAGGGCGGCGCCAACCTGGAATCCTCTTTCGACGCGCTGCGTTTCGGCCTGCCGCGGCCGCCGGTGCTGGCCCACCGGCTCGACCGCGACACCTCAGGCTGTCTCGTGCTGGGACGCCACCGCAAGGCCACGGCCTCGCTCGGTCTGTTGTTCAAACATGGCAAGATTTCGAAAACCTATTGGGCGGTGGTCGAGGGCGGTCCTGCCGGGGATGAGGGCACCATCGACATGCCGCTCGGCCGCCTCAACGCCGAACGCGGCTGGTGGCAGAAGCCGGATCCGGAAGGGCAGAAGGCGGTCACCAACTGGAAGGTGCTGGGGCGCGGCAATGGCCTCACCTGGCTCGCGCTCGAGCCGGTCACCGGGCGGACCCATCAATTGCGCGTGCACTGCGCCGCCACGGGCTGGCCGATCGTCGGCGACAATATCTACGGCAGCGGCCCGCGCTTCGGCGAACCGACCCTGCACCTGCATTCCCGCGAAATCGTGATTCCGATTTCGAAGAACAAGGAACCGGTGCGCGTGGTGGCGCCTGCGCCGGGGCATTTGCAGGAACGGCTCAGGGCGTGCGGGTGGAACGGGGAGTGACTGCGGGAAGTGGCGCAGTACCGCCAAACACACCGCCGTCGTCCTCCGCGAAAGCGGGGGACCCAGTATTCCAGAGACGTCTGAAATCAAACGAGAAGTCCCGGCGTACTGGGTCGCCCGGTCAAGCCGTGCGACGACGGTCTGGGATCAGCCGCGCACCATCATGTCCGGTGATCGCCAACTCCAGCACCGCGCCAGGCACCTCACCCGCAATCGCCACCGGCACGAAATGTTCGGTGCGGCCTTGCGTCGGGCTCTCGATCAGCACCTGACGCGTTGCGCCGACCTCTGATGCCAGCCGCTTTTGCAGCGCGGCCTCGCCGGTTGCCCGCAATCGCCGGGCGCGTTGCTTGACCGCGTTGCCGTTCACCTGCGGCATCCGCGCCGCCGGGGTGCCCGGCCGCGGCGAATAGGGGAACACGTGCAGGAAGGTGAGCCCGCACTGCTGCACCAGATCCTGCGAACGCGCGAACATCTCCTCGGTTTCGGTCGGAAAGCCCGCGATGATGTCGGCGCCGAGCGCGATGTCCGGCCGCAGCCGCCGCACCTGCGCGCAGAAATCAATCGCGTCCTTGCGGGAATGCCGCCGCTTCATCCGCTTCAGGATCAGGTCGTCGCCGGACTGCAGCGACAGATGCAGATGCGGCATCAGCCGCTCGTCATCGGCGATCACGTCGAGCAGATCGCGATCGGCCTCGATGGAATCGATCGAAGAAATCCGCAGGCGCTTCAGTTCCGGCACATGCCGCAGGATTTGCTTGGTCAGTTGGCCAAGCTTCGGCGCGCCCGGCAGGTCGGCGCCATAGCTCGTGAGGTCGACGCCGGTCAGCACGATCTCGGCATGGCCGCGTTCGGCCAGCACGCGGACCTGATCGACCACCGCGCCCATCGGCACCGAGCGCGAATTGCCGCGGCCGAAAGGAATGATGCAAAACGTGCAGCGATGATCGCAGCCGTTCTGCACCTGCACGAATACCCGAGGCAGGCCCTTCGCAAAGCCTTCCAGCAGATGCGGCGCCATCTGTCTGACCGCCATGATGTCGGCGACCGCGATCTTCTGGCTGGCCTCGATGCCGAACGCCGGCGCCGTATCGAACGCCGCCCGCGCATTGCGCCAGGCTTGCCCACGCATCTTGTCGTCATTGCCGACGACGCGGTCGACCTCGGTCATGCCGGCGAATATCGCCGATTGCGTCTGCGCCGCGCAGCCGGTGACGACGATGCGCGCCTCCGGCCGCTCGCGCTTCAGCCGCCGGATCGATTGCCGCGCCTGGGCGACGGCCTCGTTGGTGACGGCGCAACTGTTGATGACGATGGTGTCGGCAAGCCCGGCGCGCTCCGCCTCCCGCAGGATCACTTCGGATTCGAACGCATTGAGGCGGCAGCCGAAGGTGACGATCTCGACGCTCATGATTCAGGCGACGCTGGCGAACAGCGCCGGATCGAACCGCCCCTCATATTCGAAATCGGCGGTGCCGGTCATCAGCACGTGATCGTCGCCCTCGCGCCACTCGATCGAGAGCTTGCCGCCGGGAAGCGTGATCTCGACGACGCGGTTGGCGCGCTTCAGCCGCGCCGCGGCGACGGCGGTGGCGCAGGCCGCCGAGCCGCAGGCCTTGGTCAGCCCCGCGCCGCGCTCCCAGGTGCGGATCGTGATGTGGTCGCGATCGACGATATGGGCCAGCGTGATATTGGCGCGCTCGGGAAAGATCGGATGGTTTTCCAGCAGCGGCCCGAAGCGGGCGAGATCGTAGGCGTTGACGTCGTCGACCCAGAAGATCGCGTGCGGATTGCCCATGTTGACGGCGGACGGCGAATGCAGCACCGGCGCGTCGATCGGCCCGACCTGCAATTCGATGTAGCGGGTGTCGCGGAACTCTTCCGCCAGCGGAATATCCTGCCAGCCGAACTTCGGCGCGCCCATGTCCACGGTGTAGAGATCCGGACGCGGCCCCTGCCAGCAGTTCAGCAGCCCCGCCCTGGTCTCGAAGGTGACGGCGGTCTGGCCGGTCTTCTCGAACAGCCGTCGCACCACGCAGCGCATGCCGTTGCCGCAGGCGCCGGATTCGGAGCCGTCATTGTTGTAGATGCGGATGAAAGCCTCGGTGCCCGCAAGCCGCGGCGGCTGCAGCACCATCAGCTGGTCGTAATGCACCCCGGCGGGGGAAGCGACCGCGCGCGCATCATCCGCCGTAACGGGGGCCGGCCTGTCGCGCAGATCGACCACGACGATCTCGTTGCCGATACCGTTCATCTTGGCGAATGCGTGGTTGGCGAGTGCGCTCATGGAATTTCCGTAAATTCTGCCTGTCTTATATGGCGAATATCCCCCGATTGGCCAGTGCGGCGAATCTGTGTCTGCCCCCCGCGCCCGGCGGGCGGCGCGCATGACATATCTGTCATGGGACGGAATCGACCCTTGCGTGTTAACGTTGCGACGTCTGCATTTGCCGGGCCCGATCCGGGGCGGGACGGCAAACGGCAGCAGCCACACGGCCCAGGGGACCATCCGAATGAATTTTATGCGTTGTTACCGCACCACCATGATCGCGCTGATACCGCTGGCGGCGTTGACCTGGGGTGGCGCCGCGCTGGCGCAGTCGCCGGCGCCGGCGGCCAGCCCAACAACACCACCGGCCCCTCCCGCAGCGAGCAGTCCGGCAACCCCGGCGCCGGCCCCGTCGGCGACACCGAGCCCGGCGCCGACGGAGACCCCCGCCCCGGCAGCAAGCCCTGCCGTCCCGCCCGCGGCTCCCCCGGCAGCCGCGCAGACCCCGGCAACGCCGCCGGCGGCCGCGCCGGTTCAGACCGCCGATCCCTTCGGCGAACAGATCACGCTGGAGCCAAAAAAGGTCGTCATCGTCAAGGGCAACGCCAACTGGGATTCGGCATTCGACACTCTGATCGATTCCTTCAAGGCGCTGACTGCGCTGCTCGACAAGCAGGGCATCAAGGCATCAGGCAATCCGATGATCGTCTACACCTCGACCGACGACACCGGCTTCACCTTCCTTGCCGAAATTCCGGTCGAGCAGGATCCGAAGAACCTGACCAAGGAGATGAGCATCGGCAAATCGCCCGAGGGCAAGTCGCTGAAATTCGTCCATCGCGGCTCCTACGACAATATGGACAATACCTATGAGGCGATCACCAACCACCTCGACGAGAAGAAGCTCGAAGCCAAGGACACCTTCATCGAGGAGTACCTCACCGATCCCCTGAAGACCGCCGAGGACAAGCTCGTCATCAACGTCTACGTGCCGCTGAAGTGAGAGCCATGAAACATCGCAGTTCCCTCGCCGCCGCCCTTGCCGCAATCACGCTGCTTGCCGCACCCGCGCTGGCCGAAACCGCGCCGCCGGCCATCACTGTCACCGGCGAAGCCACCGTATCGGTGCCGCCCGATCTGGCGCAGGTCGATGGCGGCGTCACCTCGGAAGCCAAGACCGCGCGCGAGGCGTCCGAGGCCAACAACGCCGCGATGAGCAAGGTGCTGCTGGCGCTGAAGGCCGCCAATATCCAGGAAAAGGACATCCAGACATCGCGGCTGTCGCTGCAGCCGCAATATGCGCCGAACCGCGCGGGGCCATCCGCCGTCGTCGGCTACCGCGCCAGCAATCGGGTGACGATCAAGGTGCGCGACGTCAGCAAGGTCGCCGGCGCGATCGACACGCTGGTGGGCGCTGGCGCCAACGAGATCGGCGGCATCAATTTCATGGTGTCGCAGGCCTCGAAACTGCTCGACGAGGCCCGCGAAAAGGCGGTTGCCGATGCCCGCCGCAAGGCCGAGATCTACGCCAGGGCCGCCGGCGTCACGCTCGGCGCGCCGCTCAGCATCTCGGAAGAGGGTAACGCCCCTCCGGTACCCTATCGCAGGATGGCCGCCGGCATGGTGGCGGCGACGCCAGTGGCGCAGGGTGAAGAGACGCTTTCGGTGACGGTGAGCGTGTCCTGGGCGATCAAGGCGGCGCAATAAACAATCGGACGTCGTCCCCGCGAACGCGGGGACCCATACTCCGCGGCGTTTCGATTTTGAGCGGCTGTGGTTGATACCTTCCCTCGCAATCGACAGTGGTGGTTACGGGTCCCGGCTCGCGCTCGCTTCGCTCGCTTGGCCGGGACGACGGGATAGCTAAACTTCGAACACCTGCCCCGGCTTCAGCGCCACGAAGCGCTCGCGCGGAATGCTGGCTTCATCGAGCGCGGCATGCAGTTCAGCGATCGGCGCGTCGATCGGCTCGTCGGTCAGCTGGAAGGTGCCGTGGTGATGCGCCAGCGCCTGCTCGGCACCGCAATCGGCCAGCGCCTTCACGGCGTCCGACGGATTCATGTGCTGGTCCTTCATGAACCAGCGCGGCTCATAGGCGCCGATCGGGAGGATCGCCAGCCGCAACGGGCCGTGCGCTTCGGCCACCCGGCGAAAATGCTTGCCCTCGCCATAGCCGGAATCGCAGACGATGTAGATCTTGCCCGCCGGCGTCTCGACCACGAAACTCGCCCACAGCGCCCGGTTGCGGTCGAACAGGCCGCGCGCGGTCCAGTGCCGCGTCGGTACCAGGGTCACGGCGATGCCGCCGCCGAGTTCGACCCGGTCGTGCCAGTCGAACGCCTCGGCCTTGATCGCGGCATTGGCGCGGCGCATCGCGACATCGTTGCCGAGCGGCGTGATCACGCGCGGGGCGTGCTTGTCCGCGAGCTTCGACAGCGTGGCGAGATCAAGATGATCATAATGGCCGTGCGACACCAGCGCGACGTCGATCTCCGGCAGCAAATCGAAGGCAATGCCGGGATCGTTGCGGCGCTTCGGCCCGGCAAAGCGCACCGGCGAGGCGCGCTCCGACCACACCGGATCGACCAGGATGTTCAGCCCCGAGGTCTGGATCAGCCAGCTGACATGGCCGACGAACGACAGCCGCACCTTGCCGCCATCGACGCGCGGCGGCGGCGTGTCGGCATGCGGGCTCGGCACCCATTGCGGCCAGGCGCGCCGCTGCCGGTCCCGGCCGAATTGCCAGCGCAGCACCTCGCGCAGCGATTTCGGCGGCACGCCGTCGGGATCGAAAAACTGCTTGCCGTCGAAGTGGTCGGAGGTAGGCCCGTCATAGCTCATGCGCAATTCCCGATGCTGCCCGTTACCGCGATCAGATAGTGACGGTTCAGCATCGAGGCTACAGGCTCCGCAGCGGCTTCAGTAGCCGACGGTGAAGCGCTTGCGCGAATGTGCCGGCTTTTCGATCTCGTCGGCCATGGCAACGGCGTAGTCCTCGAACGAGATGCTGCTGCCTTTCTCGTTCGACAGCAACCGATCGCCGCCAAGCCGGAACTTGCCAGTACGCTCGCCCGGCACGAACAGCGCCGAGGGCGAAAGAAACGTCCAGTCGAGGCTGGTTTCCTGGCGCAGCAGATCGAGGAACACGCCGCCGGCCGCGGCCTCGGCCTTGTAGATCGCCGGGAACTCCGGCGTGTCGATCAGCTTCACGCCGGGCGCGACCTCAAGGCTGCCGGCGCCGCCGACCACCAGATAACGGCCGACACCGGCGGCATGCACCGCCTCGATCAGCTTGCGCGGGTCGCTCGCGGTGAAATGCACCGAACTGATGACGGCATCGTGCCCCCTGAGCGCGGAGGTCAGGCCGGCAACATCATTGGCATCGGCCTTCAGCGGGGTGACGCCCGCCAGCGCCGGGATTTTCTCAGGATGGCGGGCGATGGCGGTGACGGCGTGGCCGCGGCGGGACAGTTCGGCGAGAATACGGGAACCGGCATTGCCGGTGGCGCCGATCAAAGCGATTTTCATTTGTAGTCTCCATGTGGTAACCAACGGAGACCAGCTATTCAAATTGATAGCAGATGTTAAGAAGGCACTTTACCGTAAGCTGGTTACCTCAGGGAGACCATCATGCTGCCGTCCACACCCCAAGGCTGGAACGCCTACGCCGGTACCTGCCCCACCCGGATGGTCCTGGACCGCATTGCCGACAAATGGGCGGTTCTGGTGCTCGGCCTGCTTGGCGACGGCCCGGTGCGCTTCAACCAGTTGCGGCGCCGGATCGAGGGCATTTCGCAGAAAATGCTGTCCCAGACCCTGAAAAGCCTGGAGCGTGACGGTCTGGTCAGCCGCAGGGCGATCCCCACCGTGCCGGTAACGGTCGAATATTCGATCACGCCGCTGGGCGAGACCCTGTCGGCAACCGTCGACGGCCTGCGGATCTGGGCGGAAACCCACATGGAACAGGTGCTGAAATCGCAACAGCAATACGATACGGCGGCGGCCTGAACCGCGGTTCGGATCGGACGCGTTCGCGGCCCAAACCTTGACTTGTCGCCGTCCGGCGCTGTAAATCCCGCCACTTCTCGAAGAGACGTTCTTTTCGACCCGCCGCCCGGCCCAGGAGGCCGGAGGTCAACGCCCGACAGCGCGATGCGCCCTCGGGCGCAAAATTGTTTGGAATATCCCTCATCTCCTGAGGAGCCGCGTGAGCGGCGTCTCGAAGGATGAGGTCTCAGGTAGTGGCCACCCTTCGAGACGCAGGCTTTCGCCTGCTCCTCAGGGTGAGGGCAACAGGAAAACGGCATTGTTCGACAATCTGTCGGAAAAGCTTGGTGGCATTCTCGATCGGCTGACGGGGCGCGGGGCGCTGTCGGAAGCCGACGTCGACGCTGCGATGCGCGAGGTGCGCCGCGCGCTGCTCGAGGCCGACGTCTCGCTCGACGTGGTCCGCAGCTTCACCGACCGGGTCCGCGAGCAGGCGGTCGGCGCCACCGTGGTCAAGTCGGTGACCCCCGGCCAGATGGTGGTCAAGATCGTCCATGACGAACTGATCGCCACGCTCGGGTCCGACGGCCAGACCATCGACCTCAACGCGGTGCCGCCGGTCGCCATCATGATGGTCGGCCTGCAGGGCTCCGGCAAGACCACCACCACCGCGAAGCTCGCGCGCCGCCTGACCCAGCGCGACAAGCGCAAGGTGCTGATGGCCTCGCTCGACATCTATCGCCCGGCGGCGATGGAGCAGCTCGCGGTGCTCGGGCGCGATCTCGAGATCCAGACCCTGCCGATCGTCGCCGGCCAGAAGCCGGCGCAGATCGCCAAGCGCGCGCTGGAAGCCGCCAAGCTCGGCGGCTACGACGTGGTGCTGCTCGACACCGCCGGCCGCACCACGCTCGACGAAGAGATGATGACGGAAGCCGCGGAAATCAAAACCGCCGCCAATCCGCATGAAGTGCTGCTGGTCGCGGACTCGCTGACTGGCCAGGACGCCGTCAATCTCGCGCGCTCCTTCGACCAGCGCGTCGGCCTCACCGGCATCGTGCTGACGAGGGTCGACGGCGACGGCCGCGGCGGCGCGGCGCTGTCGATGCGCGCGGTCACCGGCAAGCCGATCAAGCTGATCGGCACCGGCGAAAAAACCGACGCGCTGGAAGATTTTCATCCTGATCGAATCGCCGGCCGTATTCTCGGCATGGGCGACGTGGTGTCGCTGGTGGAGAAGGCGGCGGCGAACATCGATGCGGAAAAGGCCGCGCGCGTCGCCGAGAAGATGCGCAAGGGCCAGTTCGACCTGGCCGACATGCGCGAGCAATTGCTGCAGATGGCGAATATGGGCGGCATCAGCGGGCTGATGGGCATGATGCCCGGCATCGCCAAGATGAAGAACCAGATCGCCAACGCCGGGATCGACGACAAGATCATCAAGCGCCAGGTCGCGGTGATCGATTCGATGACGCGGCAGGAACGCAAGAGCCCCGATATCCTGAAAGCGAGCCGCAAGAAGCGCATCGCCGCCGGCGCCGGCGTCAAGGTCGAGGAAGTCAACAAGCTCTTGAAGATGCACCGGAACATGGCCGACATGATGAAGGCGATGGGCTCGGGCAAGCGCGGACCGATGGCCGGCATCGCGCAGGCCATGGGTTTTGGCGGCGGCATGCCGTCGCCGGAACAGATGAAGGCGCTGGCGGAGAAAATGCCGGGCGGCGCTGCGCCCGGCGGCATGCCCGCGCTGCCGAAGGACCTTCCTGCAGGCCTGCGCACCGGCCTGCCGAATTTGCCGGGGCTGACGGGCCTGAGCGGCAAGCCGAACCTGCCGGGCCTCGGCGGCTTCCCCGGTCTGGGGAAAAAGAAATAACCGCGATCCATTCACTTCACATTCGAACAGACACCTCAAAGGAGAACTCAATGTCAGTCGTTATCCGCCTCGCCCGCGCAGGCACCAAGAAGCGTCCGGTCTATCACGTCGTCGTCGCCGACTCGCGCTTCCCGCGCGACGGCCGCTTCATCGAGCGCCTCGGCCACTTCAATCCGCTGCTGCCGAAGGACAACGAAGCGCGGCTGAAGCTCGACATGGACAAGGTCAAGGCCTGGCTCGCCAAGGGCGCGCAGCCGTCGGACCGCGTGTCGCGCTTCCTGGACGCCGCCGGCGTCGTCAAGCGCACCGCGCGCAACAATCCGGAAAAGGCCGTGCCGCGCAAGGAGCGCAAGGCCAACGCCGAAGCCGCCGCCAAATCGGCTTAAAGCGTAACGGCGCGCGACGGTGGCAGCACCGATTTGCGTCGCCCGGATCGGCGCCGCGCATGGCGTGCGCGGCGCGGTGAAGCTATGGACCTTCACCGAGGACCCATTTGCCGTGCAGGCTTACGGGCCGCTGATGACAAAGGACGGCGCGCGGCAATTCGAAGTGGCGACCGCGCGGGAAGCCAAGGGCCATCTGGTGGTGACGCTGAAGGGCGTCGCCACCCGCGAGGATGCCGAGCGGCTCAACGGCCTCGAGCTCTACGTCGCGCGCGACAAATTGCCCGATACCGGCGAAGACGAATATTACCACGCCGACCTGATCGGGCTCGCCGCGGTCAACACCGCCAATGAGCCGATCGGCCGCGTCGTCGCGATCCACAATTTCGGCGCCGGCGACATCATCGAGATCGAGCCGCCCTATGGCGCGACGATGCTGCTGCCGTTCACCAACGCCGTGGTGCCGACGGTCGATCTTGCGGCCGGGCGCGTGGTGATCGAATTGCCGCGAGAGATCGCGGACCAAGATCACTCCTAACTCGTCATCGCCGGGTAACTCGTCATCGCCGGGCTCGACCCGGCGATCCATCTCCTGCAAAGGCGATGGATACGCGGGTCAAGCCCGCGTATGACGGTCTGAATTCATTCGCGATCGTCCGAAGATGGCTTCCGAGACAAAATCCTGGCACGCGACCGTGCTGACGCTCTTTCCGGAGATGTTCCCCGGCCCGCTCGGCGTCAGCCTGGCGGGCAAGGCGCTGGCGTCCGGGCTGTGGGCGCTTCAGGCGCACGATATCCGGGACTCCGCCACCGACCGCCATCGCAGCGTCGACGATACCCCGGCCGGCGGCGGCCCCGGCATGGTGCTGCGCGCCGACGTGCTGGCGGCCGCGATCGATGCGGCGGAGATCGCGCCGGATCGGCCGCGCCTATTGATGAGCCCGCGGGGTCGGCCATTGACCCAGTCCCGGGTTGAGGAACTCGCCGCCGGGCCCGGCCCGCTGATCGTCTGCGGCCGGTTCGAGGGCGTCGACCAGCGGGTGATCGAGGCCCGCCGGCTCGAGGAAATTTCGATCGGGGATTACGTGCTGTCCGGGGGCGAAATCGCCGCCATGGCGCTGATCGACGCCTGCGTCCGGCTGTTGCCCGGCGTGATGGGCAAGCTCGCTTCCGGGACCGACGAGAGTTTTTCCGATTCCCTACTGGAATACCCACAATATACCCGCCCGCAGACCTTCGAGGGCCAGCCGATCCCGGAAGTCCTCACTTCCGGCGACCACGCCAAGGTGGCGGCCTGGCGGCAGGCCGAGGCCGAGGCCCTGACCCGGGTGCGGCGGCCGGATTTGTGGGCCGCTAAGCAAGCCCAGCAACGGACTGGCCAAAAACGTCCAAAAAACACGACGGACGGGTGACAAGCCTTCGCCTTTGCCGTATACGGGCGCCAAATCCGCGCACCGAGCATTTTCCGGCAAAGTGGCATTCCGGTTTGCCGCCAGAAAATGCTCGAATTTATTGAACGGCGCGTATTCTTTCCGCAAAACCGGTGCCGACTTTTGCGGAATACGCGCTACAGGATAAACGAACACCCGCGCAGCCCGCGCCTTGGCGGCTGGGGCGCGACGCCGATGGAGATTTTGCGATGAACCTGATTCAACAGCTCGAAAAAGAGCAGTTCGACAAATTGGCCGCCACCAAGACCATTCCGGAATTCGGCCCCGGCGACACCGTGATCGTCAACGTCAAGGTGGTCGAAGGCGACCGCTCGCGCGTGCAGGCCTATGAAGGCGTCTGCATCGGCCGCTCCGGCGGCGGGCTCAACGAGAGCTTCACGGTGCGCAAGATTTCCTACGGCGAAGGCGTGGAACGCGTGTTCCCCGTGATGTCGCCGATGATCGACTCGATCACCGTGGTGCGCCGCGGCAAGGTGCGCCGCGCCAAGCTGTATTACCTGCGCAACCTGCGCGGCAAGTCGGCCCGCATCGTCGAGAAGAAGACCGACCGGCCGCAGGCCGCCGCCGTCGGCGAGTAATTCTCCCTCATGGAGACATGACGAAAAGCGCGGGGGCCCACCCCGCGCTTTTTTGTTGCGGGATAGCTATCTGGATTGTCGGCCGGCTACCGATTGATTGTCGCGATGGCCGGCCGTGTGCTAGAAATTTGAAATGGTTCCAAACCAGACCAGCCTCGTCTGCCGCCTCGCCGCACGGATCGTGATCGACGATCGCAGCCGGCTGCCTGGCCGCTTCTTCGGACGGTTCACGACTTCCGCGACATCAGGACTTCAAAGCGCGCACTGACGCCGCGCTGATGTTCGTCTAGTTGCGCGTATTGCCGCGCTCACCTGCTCACACAAATCATTCAAGGGCTTACGCTCATGTCCAAACCGACCACGCTGTACGACAAGATCTGGAATGACCATCTGGTTCACGAGGCCGATGACGGCACCTGCCTGCTCTATATCGACCGCCATCTGGTCCATGAGGTGACCTCGCCGCAGGCCTTCGAAGGCTTGCGCGCCACCGGCCGCAAGGTTCACGCGCCGGAGAAGACGCTGGCCGTGGTCGACCACAACATCCCGACCACCGACCGTTCCAAGCCCAATCCGGATCCCGAGAGCATCGAACAGATGCGGGTGATGGCGGAGAACGCAAAAGAATTCGGCATCGAATACTACAACGAATTCGACAAGCGCCAGGGCATCGTTCACGTGATCGGCCCCGAGCAGGGCTTCACGCTGCCCGGCACCACCATCGTCTGCGGCGACAGCCACACTTCGACGCATGGCGCGTTCGGCGCGCTGGCGCACGGCATCGGCACCTCCGAAGTCGAGCACGTGCTGGCGACGCAGACCCTGATCCAGAAGAAGGCCAAGAACATGCGCGCCGTGGTCGACGGCAAATTGCCCGACGGCGTCACCGGCAAGGACATCATTCTCGCCATCATCGGCGAGATCGGCACCGCCGGCGGCACCGGCTATGTGCTGGAATATGCCGGCGAGGCGATCCGCGCGCTCTCGATGGAAGGCCGCATGACCGTCTGCAACATGTCGATCGAAGGCGGCGCCCGCGCCGGCCTGGTCGCTCCGGACGAGAAGGCGTTCGAGTTCCTGAAGGGCCGCCCCAAGGCGCCGAAGGGCGACGCCTGGGATGCCGCGATGCGCTACTGGGAAACGCTGCGAAGCGACCAGGGCGCGCATTTCGATCATGAGATCAGGCTGGACGCGGCCAAGCTGCCGCCGATCGTGACCTGGGGCACTTCGCCCGAGGACGTGGTGTCGATATCGGGCGTGGTGCCGGATCCCGACAAGATTCCGGACGAAGCCAAGCGGCTGTCGAAACATCGCGCCCTGAAATATATGGGCCTGACGCCCGGCACCAGGATCACCGACATCAAGCTCGACCGCATCTTCATCGGCTCCTGCACCAACGGCCGGATCGAGGATCTGCGCGCCGCGGCGAAGGTGGTCGAAGGCAGGACCGTCAACGCCAATCTCAACGCGATGATCGTCCCGGGCTCGGGGCTGGTGAAGGATCAGGCGGAAGCCGAGGGCCTCGACAAGATCTTCATCAAGGCCGGTTTCGAATGGCGCGAGCCGGGTTGCTCGATGTGCCTCGCCATGAACCCCGACAAGCTGGCGCCGGAAGAGCGCTGCGCCTCGACCTCGAACCGCAATTTCGAGGGCCGCCAGGGTTTCAAGGGCCGCACCCATCTGGTGTCGCCGGCGATGGCGGCGGCGGCGGCGATCGCCGGGCATTTTGTCGATATCCGGGAGTGGAAGTAGCGTTATCGAGCGAACGCCTGCCCCGGAGATGATCCGGGGTGGGAACCGGTTCGCATCGAGAGAACGCGCCAACTCTTGCATCAACCTCGACACTTCCCGGCAACCTCTCGTTAAAGAACCGGGAGCAGACTGCTCTTTGCGGAGATCAAGCTTCGCAAGGAGCGCGCCGTGGCCGACAAGTCCGAATTCGTCGATATGATCAGCGATGCGACGCGGCAGGTGCGGCGGCGCATCGTGCGGCGCGCTGTCGAGCCCGTGGTCAAGGAAAGGTCGCGTCTCGGTCACCGCTCGGACCGCATGGAACAGTGGCGGCTGGAGACGTTCACGCCCTGGAAGCTCAGGCCCTGGAAATTCAAGGATTGGGATTGAGCGGCGATATCTTGCCGCGGATACAGATCAGGCGCCCAAGCGGGCGCCTGAATCATTTCAGCCGACGGTTCGACGCTCACCAATAGATCGGGTAGCGGTGGCGCCAGCGATAACGCCAGTGATGATGCCACGGGCGATAGCGGCAGATCTTGCGCGGACCGTAATAGGTCCAGACGATCCGGCAGAACCGCCGCGGGTAATAATAGCGCTGCGGATAGTAAACCGGCGCGTAACCGTAGTAGCGCGGACGGACATGGTGGCGATGATGCCAGTAGGCCCGCCGCGGCGCGAAATGATGATGCCGGACGATTGCCGCCCCGCCATAGCGGTAGCCGCCGCCTCCTCGGTAGATATGAGGGGCGCTATGCCCGCCGCCGCGGAACACGGCGCCGCCGCTGCGGAAGCCGCCGCCATGAATGGCCGCCCCGCCGCCGCGGAAACCGCCACCATGAAAGCCGCCACCACCGCCATGGAAGCCACCGCCGCCGTGAAAACCGCCGCCGCCACGGCCGCCGCCGTGCCCGCCTTTGACTCCAGTCGTCAGCGCCTCGGAAGCATATTTCGCCGATGGCGCAGTGCCCGGATTGATCAGAGAGAGCGCCTCGGCGCGCTGGCCGGTCGCGGCCGTGAGCACCAGCATCGCGGCTGCCGCAACACCAAAGCGACGAACGCCGCGCCTCGGATCTGGAACCTTCATCATGCGTGAAACCTCCCGGAATCGGTGGCGAAGGCGAAGCCATGCAGCGGCACGCCTTTCGGCACGTTCATTTGCGCTCGCTCCCAACATTAAATTAAAGTTGGCGATGTGAACGCCCCATGAATGGGAGCGAGTTGAAGATGAACGCGGCTTGCAGCAGCAAGCGCGCGGCAATGCCGGCCAGGAATTAGAGATGACCGTTTATGCGATCGTGCAACTGAAGATGACCGACCGCGCGGCCTATGACCGCTATCAGGCGCGCTTCTTCGACGTGTTCAGAAAATTCAGCGGGCGGCTGCTGTCAGCCGATGAAAATCCGCAGGTGCTGGAAGGCGCGTGGGATCGCGACAAGCTGGTGCTGATGTCGTTTCCGGACGAGGCCGCCTTTCAGGCCTGGGCGACCTCGCCGGAATATCTGGAAATCTCGAAGGACCGCAAAGCCGGCGCACACGGCGTCGTGCTGCTGGCAAAAGGCTTTGCCCCAGGGACTAGCTAGCTGACCTCGACGGTTACCACCCCCACCCCCATCGTGGCCCAAACCCGAACCCGAAGCTGAAGCCGGGCGCGAACGGCGCCGGTGCGTAGTAGTAGGGATACGGCGCATAGTAGTACGGATACGGCCGATAGTAGTATGGCCGCGCGTAATAATAGCGCCGGTAATACGGCCGATAGCCGTAACGGTAATAGGGCCGATAGCCGTAGCCATAATAGCGCCGATAGTAGCGGTGCGCGCTGAAGTCGGTCGCCCTCGACGCTTGCGATTTTTGCAGCTCGGTCTGCAACGGCGCCGCCGCGGCAGAACCGATCGCAGCCGAACCGCCGATCATCAGCGTCAGCGCCAGGATGGCTGCGCCAGTCCATTTCCTCATGAAAGCCTCCTCTATTGCTCGACTGATCAACTCCGGGTCTTCCCGCGACCTTCTGCGGGCACACCACAAGAAAGCAGACTTCAGTTGCGCGGATATCACCGGCGACACCATGATTTAAATCAACGTTGCGCCGCAACGCAGGCCGTCAAGCCCGAGCCAACGGCTTCGAGTATGAAGCCAATGGCAGCGCCACAACGATGAACGCGAAACGCGCGAGCCGGTTCCCGCCTTTGCATGCACGAAGCATCAATCGGCACCGACGCAGGCCGTCGTCCGCATGTTGCGAAACTGCTTCGATAGAGGGACCGTCAGCGCGGCGCGGCAGTCAAAGCCTGCCCCGCCCCCCGATGCGAGGGGAACGCGTCCGACAAAAGCGTTGAGGAGAGCCTCAGCCCCGCCGCCAGTAGCAGTTCATGCGGGGCGTGATGACGGTGCCGCTCGGCCGGTATTCCTGCACATAGGTGGCGGTGCAGACCCGCACCGCATTGGGGCCGGGATTGTAACGGGGATAGACGTCGGGCTCCCACTGCTCGCGCGGATAGACCGGCACGCGCCGGATCACTCGGCGCCGCTGGGCCGAGATATCGGTGGGCGCTGCCTGCGCAGCCCTGATCCCCGACGGCGCGGTCTGCGCCTGCGCGGCCGCCCCGGGCAGCAACAGCCCGACAAAAGCAGCCAATAGTGCCGCCGTCCCAATCCGCATCATGACGCCCACCCGAACCTGTTGGTGGCCGCAACGTCTCCGATTGCCGCGCCGAGGTCAACTCCACTTGAAGCGCAAAACCGGTAGGCATATTGGCGGAACCCGCGTTAAACAGACGCCATGTGGACCAAAGCCAAGGCGCCGTCGCTGGCCGAAATGGAAGCCATGGCGCACGAGATTTTCGAGCGCCTGCCGAAGGGCTTTCGCAAGCTGTGCGAGGGCGTGATCGTCCGCGTCGACGACTTTCCGACCGACGAGGTGCTCGACGAGATGCAGGCGCAGAGCGAATTCGACCTGCTCGGCCTGTTTCAGGGCGTCGGGCTGCCGTTCCGCAGCAATGATGACATCGCCCGGCTGCCCAATATGGTCTGGCTCTACCGCCGCCCGATCCTGGATTACTGGGCCGAACATGACGAAACCCTCGGCCATATCGTCCGCCACGTGCTGATTCACGAGATCGGCCACCATTTCGGCCTCTCCGACGCCGACATGGAAGCGATCGAGGCGACCGTTGATTAGCCCCATTCCGGCGCGTATTCCTTGTCGCAAAACCGGTGCCCACTTTTGCGGAATGCGCGCGATTTACCCTTTAATACCGGCCGTATTCACGATAAACCACAGCCCGTAACGGCCTCAATCCCCAAATCTAGCCGGAAAGTGCATCCGATGGACAAGTTCACCACGCTGGAAGGCGTCGCGGCGCCGCTGAAGATCATCAATGTCGACACCGACATGATCATCCCCAAGCAGTACCTCAAGACCATCAAGCGCACCGGCCTCGGCAAGGGCCTGTTCTCGGAACAGCGCTACAAGGACGACGGCAGCGAGAATCCGGATTTCATCCTCAACAAGCCGGCCTATCGCAACGCCAAGGTGCTGGTCGCCGGCGACAATTTCGGCTGCGGCTCGAGCCGCGAGCACGCGCCATGGGCCTTGCTCGATTTCGGCATCCGCTGCGTGATCTCGACCTCGTTCGGCGATATCTTCTACAACAACTGCTTCAAGAACGGCATCCTGCCGATCCGCGTCACCCAGGAAGATCTCGACAAGCTGTTCGACGATGCCGAACGCGGCGCCAATGCGACGCTGACCGTCGATCTCGCCAAGCAGGAGATCCGCGGCCCCGACGGCGGCACGGTGAAGTTCGAGATCGATCCGTTCCGCAAGCACTGCCTGATGAACGGCCTCGACGACATCGGCCTCACCATGGAGAAGAAGGCCTCGATCGACGCCTATGAGGCGAAGGCGAAGACCGCGCGCGCCTGGGCCTGATCCCACCGCAAGCCCCTTCGCTCGAGAGCGCCGCGGAAGGTGTCGTGCATGCGGCCTGACGTCGTCACCTTCTGGCACGGTCCGCTCGATCGGCTCCGGCAGACCTGCCTGCGCTCGCAGGTCGCGGCAGGCCACAAGGTCACCGTCTACAGTTTCGAGCCGCTGGCGGGATTGCCCGACGGCGTCGGTAATGCCGAAGCCGAAGCGATCCTGCCGCACGCCTTTTCCGAAAAGCTTCGCCCGCCGCAACCGGACGGCACCTGGCGCGACTGGACCACGCTGCAGTTCTCGGATTTCTTCCGGATGCGGCTGATGGCGCGCGGCGCCGGACTGTGGCTCGACGCCGACGTGCTGCTGCTGAAGCCGGTCGATATCGATCCAGGCAAACCTTTCTTCGCCTGGGAACGGCCGCGCCAGCTCGGCAACTCCGTGCTCTATCTGCCCGCGGACGACGCCATCGTCACGGCGTTCGAAGCGCTGATGCGGCAGGACGAACTGACGCCGGACTGGCTGGCGCTGCGGCATCGCTTGATCTTCGGCCTGCGCAAGCTGCGCGGCAAATCGAACCGCCTCTCCGATATCCGCGTCGCGATCTATGGTCCGGCGGCGCTGACCGCGCTCGCGGCCCGCCATGGCGAACTCGGTTACGCCTTGCCGAAGAAATCCTTTTATGCGGTTCATGCCGAACCACGACTGTTCTTCGAGCCTGCGGATTTCACAGCCCTGATCGGCGATCCCGACATAACGGGGTTTCACATCTCGCCGAAAGGCCGTGGCAGCCAGCCGCCCCTTCCAGGCAGCCTGTATGCGTGGGCGGCGGAACGGTTCGGCCGGCCTTGACGCCCTCGCGCGGGCCGGACCGCCGGACTTGTTTGATCTAACGCAACGACATTTTGTTTCCTTGCGCTCATATGGATCAAATTCTGATCACCTGCGGAGGGGTCCCATGACCGTCCAAGAACACCCGTTTCCTCGCGTCGAACTGCTGATGAATACGTTTGCCGATTGGCTGCGGCACCGACGGGAACTCAGCGAGATCCGCCAGATGGACACCGCCGATTTCGACCGAATCGCCAGCGATCTGCGGGTTTCGCCCGGCGTCCTGGATACGCTGGTCCGTCAGGGACCGCATGCCGCCGATGAGCTGCCGAAGATGCTGAAAGTTCTCGGCATCGACGAAGCCGATCTGGCGCGCACCCAGCCTCTGGTGCTGCGCGACATGGAGCGGGTCTGCGCCCTGTGCGCCAACAAGCGCGAATGCGACCGCGATCTCGCCGCCGGCACCGCCGCCGAGCACTATGAGGGCTATTGCCTCAATGCGCCGACTATCGACAGCCTGGAGCGGCCGGTGAAGCAGTAAGGCCGGGCGCGCGGCGCTCTTACGGTGAACAGATGAAGATGTCGCGCACCAACTGGATCCACATTGTGCTGGCCGTCATCCTTGCGCTGGTGGCGCTGTTCTTCATCCGGCTGCACAATGCCAGCGGCGCGCAATCCTCCAGCGCCGCGGCGGGCCATCGGCTGGCCGAGGCCTGGTGCAGGGAGTGTCACGCCATCGAAGCGGCAACGATCGGGACCGCAAACCCCGGACCGGATTTCATCAAGATCGCCAACCAGATATCGACCACGGCGCTTTCGCTGAAGGTGTTCCTGCAGACCAGCCACGGGAACATGCCGAATCTCATCCTCAAAGCCGATGAGACCGACAACCTGATCGATTACATCCTCAGCCTGAAGCGCAACTAGTACCTGGAATCACAAATCTGTATTGCTGCCCATCCTTCGAGACGGCCACTTCATGGCCTCCTCAGGATGAGGTTTAACTTGTTGAAACACAACAACCTCATGCTGAGGAGCGAGCGACGCGAGCGTCTCGAAGCATGGGCAGCAAGCGACTCACCGATCTCACATAGTCAGTACTAGCCGTATCGATTACGGCTGGCCCATCGCCGCGATCGCGTCGGCGATCGCGATCGTGCGCCTGGCCATGTCGGCATGCAGCCGCTCCACCATCTGGCCGTCGAGCGAAATCGCGCCGCGCGAGGCGTTCTCGGGCTGTTCGAACGCGGCGATGATCTTGCGGGCGAGGGCGACTTCCTCCGCCGGCGGCGTGAAGATCGCGTTGCAGGCCTCGATCTGGCCCGGATGGATCAGGGTCTTGCCGTCGAAGCCGAGATCGCGAGCCTGCGTGCATTCCTGGCCGAAGCCGTTGAAATTGCTGAAATCGCTGTAAGGGCCGTCGAGAATTTCGAGACCGTAAGCGCGCGTCGCAAGAATGCAATGCGTGATCATCGGCAGCATCGTCGCGCGCCCCGGCTGCATCCGTATCCGCGTCTCCCGCGAAATATCGTTCGGTCCGAACACGAAGCCGGCGAGCCGCGTCTCAGAATCGCGCGAGGCGGCGGCAAGTTGCTCGGCATGCAGTACCGCGCGCGCGGTCTCGATCATCGCCCAGACCCGGATCGACAGGTCGGCGTTGATGTCGCTGAGGCGATTGGCGATCGCCGTGAGATCCTCGACGCTGGAAATCTTCGGCACCAGAATGCCGTCGGGCCGCACCTTGCCGGCCATGCTGACGTCGTCAATCCACCACGGCGAATCCAGCGCATTGACCCGGATCAGGATCTCGCGCTTGCCGAAACCGCCCGCGGCGACGGCTGCAGCGATCTGGTCGCGCGCCATCGCCTTGGCGTCCGGCGCCACGGAATCCTCGAGATCGAGAATGATGCCGTCGGCGGGCAGATTGCGCGCTTTTTCCAGCGCCCGCGCATTTGACCCGGGCATGAACAGAAGGCTGCGGCGCGGTCGGATCATCGGCTGGTTCCCTCGGCGTTCGCGTGGCGGTTGCTTGGGCGGTTGCTTGGGCAGTTCCTTGGCGGTTCCTTGGCGGTTCGAGCCTCAGCCGATAACATTTCGGCAGGTCGTCCGAAAGCCTTGTTCCGGCTTTCGCCTTATGGTTAGCAACTCGCATGGCATTCCCGAAACATCTGCTCGAGGGCTACCGGGCCTTCACGTCGCAGCGACTGCCCACCGAGCAGACGCGTTATCGTGAACTGTCCGAGCGCGGCCAATCGCCGGCGGTGATGGTGATCGGCTGTTGCGATTCCCGGGTGTCGCCGGAAGTGATCTTCGATGCCGGCCCCGGCGAATTGTTCGTGGTGCGCAACGTCGCCAATCTGGTGCCGGTGTATCAGCCCGACGGCGGCGCCCACGGCGTATCGGCGGCGCTGGAATATGCGGTCAACGTTCTCCGCATTAAGCACATCGTGGTGCTCGGCCATGCGCAATGCGGCGGCATCCGCGCCTTCATCGACAATATCGAGCCGCTGTCGCCCGGCGATTTCATCGGCAGGTGGATGCAGATGTTCATCAAGCCGGGCGAAGTGGTCGAACAGCGCGAGCGCGAGTCGATGCAGGACTTCACCATCCGGATCGAGAAGGCCGCGATCTTCCGCAGCCTCGAGAACCTGATGACGTTTCCGTTCGTCCGGGCGCTGGTGGAAGAAGGCAGGCTGGGGTTGCACGGCGCTTATTTCGGCGTCGCCGAGGGCTCGCTGTTCGTACTCGATCGGGCGGCAAAGGAGTTTCGCAGCGTCAGGGAAGAAGCGGCGAGGTGATTTTCTTCACCCTCCCCTGGAGGGGGAGGGTAAGCGAGATCGCTGCCCGTGATTCAAATTTTCCAACAGCGCGAAGATATGCGTCCGCATTTCCGCGGCGGAGCGCTACTCGCCGCCATGTTCGCCGCCGCCCCAGCGGTCGGCCAGCGCCAGCATGAAGGCCGAGACCACGAACATCAGGTGGACGCCGACCAGCCAGGCCAGCTTGGTCGGGTCGAACACGGTGTCCATGTTCATGAAGGCCTTCAGCACCTGGATCGCCGAGATCGCGACGATCGAGGCGAGCAGCTTCTGTTTCAGGCCGCCAAAATGGATCTTGGTCATCCATTCCGGCCAGTCCGGATGGCCGCCGGGATCGATCTTCGAAACGAAGTTCTCGTAGCCGGAAAACACCACGATCAGGATCAGATTGCCGGTCAGCGAGATGTCGATCAGGCTGAGCACACCGAGGATGATGTCGGACTCTTTCGAGCCCGGCGCATGAAGGATGAACTCCCACAGCACCATGCAGAATTTGAGCAGCAGCACCGCCAGGCTGACGACGAGGCCGAAGTAGAACGGCGCCATCAGCCAGCGGCTGTTGAAGATCACGCCTTCGAAGCCCCGCTCGACGCGTTTCAGCTTCGGATTGGGCTTGTAGGGAGCAGGCTGTTCGGTCATCGCGATTCCGGCTCCGCAATCCCGGCGCTTACGCCGCCCTTACGCTGCTTTCCTAAGCTGCTTTCTTCTTGGCGCTGATCAGCCTGCGGTTGATCAGGCATTCGGCGATCTGGATCGCGTTCAGCGCAGCGCCCTTGCGCAGATTGTCCGATACGCACCACAGCACGAGGCCGTTCTCCACCGTCGCGTCCTCGCGGATGCGGCTGATGTAGGTCGCGTCCTCGCCGGCCGCCTCGTATGGCGTGACGTAACCGCCGGGCTCGCGCTTGTCGATCACGAGGCACCCCGGCGCGTTGCGCAGGATGTCGCGCGCCTCGTCGGCCGAGATCGGATTCTCGAACTCGATATTGACCGCTTCGGAATGGCCGACGAACACCGGCACCCGCACGCAAGTGGCGGTGAGCTTGATTTTGGGATCAAGAATCTTCTTGGTCTCCATCATCATCTTCCACTCTTCCTTGGTGTAGCCGTCCTCCATGAACACGTCGATCTCGGGGATGACGTTGAAGGCGATACGCTTGGGGAATTTCTTGTTGATCAGCTCGCTGTTGGTATAGACAGCCTTGGTCTGCGAAAACAGCTCGTCCATGGCGTCCTTGCCGGCGCCCGACACCGATTGATAGGTCGAGACCACCACGCGCTTGATCACGGCCTTGTCGTGCAGCGGCTTCAGCGCGACCACCAGCTGCGCCGTCGAGCAGTTCGGATTGGCGATGATGTTCTTCTTGGCGAAGCCCGCCACCGCATCCGCATTGACCTCGGGAACGATCAGCGGCACGTCCGGATCCATCCGCCAGGCCGACGAATTGTCGATCACGACCGCGCCGGCGGCTCCGATCTTCGGCGACCATTCCTTCGACACCGAACCGCCCGCCGACATCAGGCAGATATCGACGTCGGAGAAGTCGTAATTCTCGAGCGCTTTGACCTTCAGGGTGCTATCGCCATAGGACACTTCGACGCCCAAGCTGCGGCGCGACGCCAGCGCCACCACCTCGTCAGCCGGGAATTTGCGTTCGTCCAGGATGTTGAGCATTTCCCGCCCGACATTGCCGGTCGCGCCGACTACCGCGATCTTGTAACCCATCGTTCACTCTCCGACGAAAAATGCCTGCCCACCGCTCGAAGCGGAAAGGGAAGAGGCAGCGCTTCTATGCGAGAAATGCCCATAAGACAACGTTAGACCGCTGCCCCTTGGGCATCTGATGCAATCGTTTGTGGCTTCCCGCACCGGCTCACATTACCCGAGCAGGATACATCCGGCGCTGACCAGCTTTGCTGACGAATGCTGCGGCATGCTGGCGCGTCTCGTGGCCTATGTGGGGGCGCTCGCTTTGCTCGCCATCCTCGGCGCGCATCTGTGGGACCAACTGCCCGAAATTGCCGATGCCGAGCCCGCCCCGGAGGCGGGCTGGAGCGAGGCTTCGCGCTCGCATCCGGCGTTTGCCATCAGCAAGCTCGATTCATTAGATAAGACAGTCTCTTATGAGGTCCTTCGGCATCCCGAGGGCGGCCGCAAGGATATCCTCCGCTGGGGTACCCCAGGGGAAAGGCCGGTTGCCGAACTCGAAATCTATCGCCCCGGGGCCGAACCAGGCCAGTCGGGGCCCGCCATGGCCGAAATCGCCGAGCGAATGAGCTTCGGGGGCCGGTCAGAGCCGGAGGCGGCTGGCGTCGTCGACAGCAAATTCGGCATGGTGACGCTGTTTCGTCTCGCCGGCTCCGCCGGAGGCGGCCGGGGCTGCCTTGGCTTCATCAAGCGTCTCCATGAGCCCGATCTGCGGATTTCGGGGTGGTCATGCCAGGGGGAGACCTTGCCGGCGCGGCGCGCCGCGATCTCCTGCGTACTGAGCCGACTGATGCTGTTGACGGCCGGAAACGACCCGAAACTGGCCGAATTGTTCGCCCGCGCCGAACTCAGGCGCAGCAGCTGCGCCGCCGCCCCTTCATCCGACTGGGTAACGGGCCCGGAAAACCCGGGGCTGCGCGGCACGCTTTGAGGCGGCACTCCGGCAAGATATTGGTTTTCATGCAACTTCCCGGCTTCGCGCCGCATTATTGTGATGCGGTGTGGCCCAATTGACCTAGTGGCGCTATACCCACCGCAGCTAAGATGGTTGCAAATCGGATATGGCGGTCCGGCCGCCCGTGAGGACCTGATGACCCTGAAATTCCCCGCTGCGACCAAGCTCGCAGCCTTGCTCGCCGCCACCGCGGTTGTCGCAATCAGCTTCGACATGACGCCGGCGGGCGCGCAGACCAAGCAGCGATACGACCGGAACGGCCGTCCCTACTATGGCGCGAACGGTCCCAACCGATCCTACCAGCAGGGACCGCGGACCCGCGTTTACGTCACCACACGCTCCTGGCTCGATGCCGGCACCGAAGTGCTGCCCGGTGACCGCAAGTTCCAGGATTACGCATTTCCGCCGGAACTCGGCTACCCATCGTTCGCCCGCGAGAACCTGAACCGCCCGATCGACCGCCAGCCGTTGAACCCGCCGTCGGACATGGGCGGATATCCGCAGCGGTTCCCGCTGTATTGAGCGCATCGCTTCAGACGAAAATGCCCGGCCAAGCCGGGCATTTTTTATGGCGGGTGCAATCGTTGCTTAGGCGTGCAACGCCTGCAGCTCTTTCAGAATAGCCTCACCCATCTGCGTCGTGCTGACTGACGTGGTGCCCTCCGACTTGATGTCGGCGGTGCGCAGGCCGTTGGCGAGCACGGCCGCAATCGCGGCATCGAGCTTGTCGGCCAGCGCCCCCATGTCGAACGAATAGCGCAGCGCCATTCCGAACGAGGCGATCATCGCGATCGGATTGGCAGCACCTGTCCCCGCGATATCCGGCGCCGAGCCGTGCACCGGCTCGTACAACGCCCTGCGCTTCTTGGTCTTGACGTCGACCTCGCCGAGCGAAGCCGACGGCAGCATGCCGAGCGAGCCCGTCAGCATCGCCGCGATGTCGGAGAGCATGTCGCCGAACAGGTTGTCGGTCACGATGACGTCGAACTGCTTCGGCCATTTCACCAGATTCATGCCGCCGGAATCGGCCAGTTGATGCTCGAGCTGGACGTCCTTGTATTCGCGCGCATGGACCTGGGTGACCACCTCGTTCCAGAGCACGCCCGACTTCATGACGTTGCGCTTTTCCATCGAGGTCAGCTTGTTGCGGCGCTTGCGCGCCAGATCGAACGCGACCCGCGCAATGCGCTCGATTTCATAGGTGTCGTAAACCTGGGTGTCGATGGCGCGCTTCTGGCCGTTGCCGAGATCGGTGATGGTCTTCGGCTCGCCGAAATAGACGCCGCCGGTGAGTTCGCGCACGATCATGATGTCGAGGCCCTCGACCACTTCGCGCTTCAGGCTCGAGGCGTCGGCCAGCGCCGGATAACACACTGCCGGGCGCAGATTGGCGAACAGAGCGAGATCCTTGCGCAGCCGCAACAGCCCGGCCTCGGGGCGCGCGTCATAGGGAACGCTGTCCCATTTCGGACCGCCGACCGCGCCGAAGATCACGGCGTCGGCGGCCGTCGCCAGCGCCATGGTGGCATCGGTAATGCTCTGCTTGCTGGCGTCATAGGCCGAGCCGCCGACCAGCCCCTGCTCGGTCGCGAAATGCGCAATGCCCTGCGCGTTGAGCCAGTCGATCAGGCGCTTCACCTCCGCCATCACTTCGGGGCCGATGCCGTCGCCGGGGAGAAGCAGCAGTTTATGGGTCGCCATGTCGGGTCCTCGTTTTGCTCCAATTTGCGGGCGGGCGGAGTGCTAGAACGCCGCGAGAAGATTGGCAAGACGCTCGCCATGGGCGAGAAAATCGGTTTCAATACCCGTCGTAAGATGGAACGCATGACCGCAGCCATCCTGTTTGCCTTTGCGTCGGCGGCCTTTCTGGGCGCCGGCGTGGTGACCTCGCAACTCGGCCTGCGGACCATGGAGCCGCTGGCGGGTGCTGCCGTCAGCGTCCCCGCCTTCACGCTGCTGTTCCTCGTGCTCTCGCCGATCCTGCTCGCCGGCGAGCCGGTGGTCTGGCGCGGCCTGCCGATCTCCGCCGCCATCGGCCTGTTCTTTCCGGCGAGGCTGACGCTGCTTGCGTTTGCCTCCAACCGCGCACTCGGGCCGGTCATCACCTCGACGCTCAGCAATCTCGCGCCATTGTTCTCGGTTTCGCTCGCCGTCGTGCTGCTGCACGAGCCGTTGCGGGCCGTGCAATTGGCCGGCCTCATGATCGCGGTGATGGCGCCGTCATCATCAGCGTCACCCGGCCGCGTGACCTCGGACACTGGCGAAGCTGGGCGCTACTGTTGCCGCTGGCCGCCGCGCTGGTCCGCGGCGTCATACCGCCGGTCGTCAAGCTCGGGCTCGAAGTGTGGCCGAGCCCGCTCTGGGCCTGCCTGATCGGCCATGTCATGTCGTCCCTGGTGGTGTTGGCCGCGTGCGCGAGGGAACCTTTGTCGCGAAGGCACCGGCATCCGGCATCTCGTGGTTTGCTGTCACCGGTATTGTCAACGGCCTCGCCACGCTGTCGATGTTTTCCGCCGTGCGCCACGGACCGATCACGCTGGTCGCACCGATCGTCGCGGTCTACCCACTGGTCACCGTGCTGCTGAGCATGATCATGCTCAAGCACATCGTGATCACCGCGCGGATCGTCGGCGGCACCGTGCTCACCGTGGCCGGCGTCGCGCTGGTGCTGGCGGGCTAGGAAATCACCTGGGCGGCGGCGGATCGTTCGCTGGCGACGTCGGCAAAGCTGACGGCGTTGCCGGTTTCTCGGAATTCAGGAGCACGCAAACCTGGACCGCGCGATCAGCGGAAAGTCGGGTAATCGGCAGATTTGCGTGCGTTGTTGTAGGACCCGCATATGATTCAATGATGGATGGCGCCCTGATCTTCTCCCTGCGCTTCTCCGCCAATTCGTCAAGTTCTTTCTCAATTTGCTTTCGCACGACCGCAACCCGTGCCTCCGCCAGACCCTGATTCGAATTAAACTCCGTCGCCGTCGCCGCTTTCAAAGGCCGCCTGTCGGCCGAACCGGTCAGCACAATTGCAATGATGCGACCTGCGACGACGTCGGCAGCCAGGGAATTCGCCATCCTGTTAAGCTTCGCAAACGGCTCACCCACCAATCTGCTCGTTCCATCCTCGAACGGACTAATCCGCCCACTACCGGCGTAGTCGTCGCCACAGGCCATCTTCACGAAAGGCAGGTTCGCGAGCTGAAGGTTGAGGTCGAGCTTGATATCCGTCGACTGCGGCTCGGACGTTGGGCCCGATTTCAATTCCGGTCTGTATTCGAACTTGATCAGGGAATCGACTTTTTTGATGAGGCTGACATCCTTGAGCAGCGTGGCGCCGCTCCAGACCGAGCCACCGACGACGGCCGCTGATGCGACGGCATAGGCCGGCGTCCGTATCGATTCGTTGGACCATAGAAGATAGAGGAATGCCAGGATCGCCACCGTACAAGCTACCAACACGACGAAGCCGAAGCCGGTGATCAATGATACCAGTGATGACATGACGGACGAGTTCGTGACAGCCACCTCGCCCGGCATGTCCGGACGGCGTTGCTTCAGCTGCTCCTCCAACTCGGCCAATTTGGCCTGCGTCTGCCTCTCAAACTGAGACGGCGTATCGGGGCGTAGGCTGCGGATCGCATCTATGATCTGTTGATGCTGCTGCTTCTGCAATTCCCGATCAATCGATGGCGCAAGCTCCCTCGATGTCAACCGCCCCTCGGTGTTCTCGGATGTGAGCGATTTCCGGACCTCGAACAACGCTGGCAGGAAAGCCACGGCGGAGATCAACACAAGCGCGTGGACGTTGCTTCGGATCGAAAGAACATCGAGTCTCAGACGCGTCCGCTGAGCCTTGTCCTCAAGATGTTCGATTGAGCGTTCAATTGCGTCGAGTTGCCTGATCCTCGCAACCAGCGCGCCAGCGACCAGAACGATAACGACAAGACCAGCAACGAATACCAAACTCGGAGAAATAAACATCGGCGAAACGATCGAAATAGATGAATCAACCTTACGTTGACGGTGTCATCCATGCGTGGGGGTGTCAAGGCTGGAGATAGCACCGGCGACAAGGGATGCCCTCGGACTGTACTGCGGCGAGCGTCTGGCAGCCACGCGGCCAGTGCCGTTGCGAACGATCCGCATCGTCTGCGATAACCTCGCTGCCGGAGCCTTGCGTGAAATCTCCTGATCATTCCAATCCCTATCCGCACCCCGCGCGGCTGATCCTGATCCTGTCGCTAGGGCCCACCGTCGGTCTCGGCATCGGCCGCTTCGCCTATGCGCTGGTGCTGCCGGACATGCGCGACACGCTCGGCTGGTCCTATTCCGCGGCGGGTTTCATGAACACCATCAACGCCGCCGGTTATCTCGCCGGTGCATTGGCCGCCTCGCGCCTGATCAAGCGCTTCGGCCTCGCAGCAACGGTGCGCTGGGGAACGCTCGCCTGCGTGCTGTCGCTGGCGCTGTGCGCCTTCTCGGACAATTTCATCGTGCTGAGTTTCGCGCGGCTGCTGGCGGGGCTCGGCGCGGCCGCAGGTTTCGTCGGCGGCGGGGCGCTGGCGGCGACCATCGCGCAATCGCGGCCCGAACGCGCCAATTTCCTGCTGAGCCTGTTCTACGCCGGGCCGGGGGTCGGCATCCTGTCGTCAGGGCTGGTCGCGCCGTTCGTGCTGCAGGCGTTCGGGCCGGGATCGTGGTGGATCGTGTGGTGGGCGATGACATTGCTCGCGGTCGCCATGACCGTTCCGCTGCTGCTGGCGCCGCTCGATACCACCGCCAGCATCGGCGATGCGGCGGCCACCAAATTCGCGATCCGCCCGGTGCTGATCTATCTCATCGGCTATTTTCTGTTCGGCGCCGGGTACATCGCCTACATGACGTTCATGATCGCCTATGTCCGCGACGCCGGCGGGGGCGCTGCGGCGCAAAGCGCGTTCTGGAGCCTGATCGGCCTCAGCGCCTTCGTCACGCCCTGGGTATGGCGCCGCGTGCTGGCGCTCGACCGCGGCGGCCTTTCCACGACCGTCATTCTCGGCGTCAACGCGGTCGGGGCGGCGCTGCCGATTTTCGGCCATTCCGCATTCCTGCTGGCGATCTCGGCGCTGGTGTTCGGCGTCGCCTTTTTTGCCGTGGTCGGATCGACCACCGCCTTCGTCCGCTTCAACTATCCGCCGGCGGCGTGGCCGGCCGGCATCGCGGCGATGACCATCGCGTTCGGAATCGGCCAGACACTGGGGCCGATCGCGGTCGGCGCCGTCACGGACGCGATGGGCAGCCTGTCCTATGCGCTGAACGTCTCGGCGGCGATGCTGGCGGTGGGCGCGATCGCCGCGGCGTTTCAGGGACGGCTGGCTCGGAAATCATAGATCCGGTCAGGGCGCCTTGTTGCGCTGTGCGCGACTTGGTCTTGATATGCTATTCTGCACGACCGATCTCGATGCCTGGTGCCTGAGACGATGACATCCGCCACGCACAGCCCGCGCGCCTCAAGTCGCCGCTTTCTTGCCGGTTTGCTCGGCGCGCCGATCGCGCAGTCGGCCGCGCCGGCCATGCACGAGCGGGCCGCCGAGGCGCTGGGCCTTCGCTGCCATTATCAGCTCGTCGAGATAGCCGGCGCCGGGCGCGAAGAGCTGAAGATGGTGCTCGAGGGCGTTCGGCGGCTGGGTTTCACCGGCATCAACGTCACCTTTCCCTACAAGGAAGCCGTGCTCGATCTGCTCGATGAACTATCGCCGGGTGCGGCACGGATCGGCGCCGTCAATGCCGTCATCGTTCGCGACGGGCGATTGATCGGCCACAACACCGATACGTCAGGTTTCGCACGAGCCGTTACCCCACTGGTGACGGCCTCCCCGCACGGCGCCGTCGCCGTGATCGGCGCCGGCGGTGTCGGCAAGGCGATTGCGTTCGCGCTGGCCGGGCTCGGCGTCCCCGAACTGCGGATCTTCGATAGCGACCGCGCCAAGGCCGCGCAGCTGGCCGCCCGGCTGGAAGGCCAAGAAGAAATAGGCGCAAAGGCAAGCGTTACCCCCAACGTCGAGGACGCGCTGCACGGTGTCGCGGGAGTGGTCAACGCCTCGCCGGTCGGGATGTTGCCGAGTGTTGACACGCCGGTTCCGGACAATCTGCTGCATGCCGGGCTGTGGGTCGCCGACGCGGTCTATTCACCGCTCTGGACGCCCCTGTTGACCGCGGCAAAGGCCAAAGGCGCCTGCGTGATGACCGGGCGCGAACTTGCAATCTATCAAGCCGCCGACGCTTTCGAACTATTCACCGGGCTGGCGCCGTCGATCGCCGAACTGAAAATGGCATTCGACGGCGTGATGGCGAAGAGATACGCCGCCTCGTCGTCTCCTCTCCCTCCACACGCCCTTGCGCGTGGTGGGGAGGGAAGAAGAAGATGAACGCTCGCTCTAGCTCCCGCTGAACGAATTGTATCCCTGGTCTTCCCAGAAGCCGCCCTTGTAGTCGTTGGTGACTTCCATCGAGACCACGTATTTCGGATTCTTGAAGCCGAGTTTGGTCGGCACGCGAATCTTCATGGGATAGCCGTAAGCGCGCGGCAGGATCTCGTCGCCGAATTTGAAGGTCATCTGGGTCTGCGGATGCAGCGCGGTGCGCATATCGAGCGGGCTGTTATAGCCATCCTTATCGGCGCACTGAAACCAGCAGTATTTCGCGCTTGTGTCGGCGCCGACCAGCTTGAGGAAATCGCGCAGCGGCGTGCCGGTCCAGCTTCCGATCGCGCTCCAGCCCTCGACGCAGATATGGCGGGTGACCTGCTTGACCTGAGGCAGCTTGTAAAGCTCCTCCAGCGTCCATGATTTCTTGTTGTCGACGAGACCGCGCACCTCGAATTTCCATTCCTTGCCGTCGATATCAGGCGCGTCGTCGAGCCCGTAGTAGGCGTTGAACGGGAACGGCTTGGTGATGGCGCTTTCCGGAAAGGTCGGCGCCAGCGCATTCGGATTGAAGATCGCCGCCTGCACGCCGTCATTGAATTTCGAGATCTGCTTCAGCATCTCCTCGGCGGAGAACGAGTCGGAGACATCGCAGCCGGTCAGCAGCGTCAGCGCACCGAGGCTGGCGCCGCCGGATATGAAGCGCCGGCGCGTCAGGTCCGGCATCAGCCTGGTGGCGTCCCTGACCAGCAACTGCTTGTCGACGCCTGATATCAGAAGCGAACGAAGTCGACCCATGATAGATGCTCCCAGATTTGGACTCAGCGGCCGATGACCATGGCGCGCAGGCTTTTCGGCACCAGCACCGCGAGCGCGACATGTACGATCAGGAACGCGACGATCGCTGCCATGCAGATGAAGTGGACGTAGCGCGCGGCATCATAGCCGCCGAACAGCGCCGTCAGATATTGCAGCTGCACCGGCTTCCAGATCGCCAGACCCGACAGCACGACGAGGACGCCGATCGCGATGATCCCCGCATAGAGCAGCTTCTGCACGTAATTGTATTTGGTGAGGTCGTCGTGCGACAGTTTGCCGGTCAGCGCCGCCCTGGCATCGGAGATCACGCCCTCCGGCGTGATCGGCAGCAGCTTCTTGCGGAAACGGCCGGTTGCAAGACCCAGCGCGAGGTAGACGAGGCCGTTGACCATCAGCAGCCACATCGCCGCGAAATGCCAGAGCAGCGCGCCGCCGAGCCAGCCGCCCAGCGTAATCGAGCTCGAGAACTTGAAATCGAACAGCGGCGAGGCGTTGTAGATCTGCCATCCCGACATGATCATCAGGATCATCGCCACCGCGTTGATCCAGTGCAGGGTCCGGACCCAGGCCGGCTGGATGACCTTCGCCGGCGTGGCGGCCGCGGCGTGCCGGTCGTTGACTGCGAGGCTGGACATGGTGATTCCCTGGCTGTTCCACGCTGAGAAGAGGCCGATACGTGCTTATACGCCGGAGGAAGGCGCTTCGTTACTGCCAAGGCAGCTATCAGGTTGATGCCCGTGGCCCATGGCGATCACGAAAAAGCGAGCCGGGTTGCCCCGGCTCGCGCCTCGCGCATCCTGTTGGGACAAGGTCAGGATACCTGCGGTATTACGACGCCGGCATCAGGACGGTGTCGACCACGTGGATCACGCCGTTCGACTGATTGACGTTCGAGATCGTCACCATCGAGGTGCCGCCCTTGACGTCGACGATCCAGACCTTGCCGTCCTGGAGCTTCACCGTCAGTTCCTCGCCTTCAGCGGTCTTGAGCTTCTTGCCGTCGGTCAGGCTGGAGGCTTCGAGCTTGCCCGGAACCACGTGGTAGGTGAGGATCTTGGTGAGGGTCGCCTTGTTCTCGGGCTTCACCAGGGTGTCGACGGTGCCGGCCGGCAGCTTGCCGAAGGCGGCGTTGGTCGGCGCGAACACCGTGAACGGGCCCTTGCCTTCCAGCGTCGCAACCAGGCCGGCGGCCTTCACCGCCGCGACCAGCGTGGTGTGATCCTTGGAGTTGACGGCGTTCTGGATGATGTTCTTCGAGGGGAACATCGCGGCGCCGCCGACCATCACGGTCTTCTCGCCGGACATTTCGCTTTTCATCATCTTGTCTTGCGCGCTGACGGGCGCGACGACGGCGGCGGTCAGAGCCAGGGCGCCGAAGGCGGCGGCGGAAAAGAGTGCAATATGCTTGGACATGGAAACGTCTCCCGATGATTGAGGTGACCGGCGGAGGTCCGCCGGCGATGAAGGGGCAACAACGACGCTTGTCCGTGGGTGATCAGAGCGTCGCCGTCGGGCCGAGTTACGGGAGGTTTTCGGGCCGGTTTCGCAGAATAATTTATCGTGATGCCTGAAACTATTTTCAACGCAGCCCGTGTGCTGCACCGGAGCGCAACTGCCGCGATCCGCTCGACGGCCAAGCGACTGACCAGGCGATTGACCGGTTTACGAAAGACACGTTATGTCCGGCGCACCTGCCAGACGGACGGGGACTGGAACCCCGCGACGAGGACCCATGACCCAATCCGTGCTGCGTGACGACCGCGACGGCGTCGCCTATCTGACGCTGAACCGCCCGGACAAGCTCAATGCCCTGAACCTCGACGTTTTCCAGGCGCTCGAATCCCATGTGAAGGATATCGCCGGCGGCGCGGCGCGCGCGGTGGTGCTGCGCGGGGCCGGACGGTGTTTCTCGGCCGGCCACGACCTCGGCGATATCGCCGCCGGCGAGAAGCCGCTGCGCCCGAACTATCAGTCGCACGTCATCGAAATGCTGGCCGATCTGCCGCTGCCGGTGATCTCAGCGGTGCACGGCCATTGCTACACCGGCGCGCTGGAACTGGCGCTCGCCGGCGATATCATTCTCGCCGCCGAGTCCGCCAAGTTCGGCGACACCCATGCCAAATGGGCGCTGACCCCGGTCTGGGGCCTCAGCCAGCGGTTGCCACGCCGGGTCGGGACCTACAAGGCCCGGGAAATGATGTTCACCTGCCGCACCTATTCCGGCCGCCAGGCGCTGGAGATGGGACTCGCCAATGCCTGCGTGGCGGACGGCGAATTCGACAGTGCGATCCAGGCGCTGACCGCGGAGATAACAGCCCATTCATCGTTCAGCCATGCTGCCAACAAGCGCCTGCTGATCGAGACCGACGGACTGCCGCAGCCCGCCGGTCTGGCGCACGAAATCTATCACAGCGCGGGCCGGGGCCCCGACATGGCCGAGCGGATCGCCGCCTTCACCCGCAAAGCCGTCTCGAAATAGCTGTCGCAGCAAAATCGCGAAAACAACCCCATGCAAAGAATGCTCGGGCTTCGAATGCTTCATCCTTCGCAACGCTAATGCTTGGCAATGCTTGTCACCCCCTCCCCCCACGCGCCCTTGCGCGTGGCGGGGAGGTGAGAAGCAAGAGCATTAATCCCGGTTATTCGTCGTCTGGATAAAACCGCGATTGTGCGTCGGGCTGATCAGGATCTCGTTCATGCAGACCCGCGGCGGCATGCTGGCGACGAAGGCGATGGTGCGGCCGCAATCTTCGGGCTGCAGCATCTTCGCCTGTTCGGCTTCACTCGGCACCACCGGCCGCAGCTTCAGGATCGGGGTTGCGACCTCGCCCGGCGACAGGCAACAGGCCCGCAGCCCGTTGACGCATTCGTCCATGTTGAAGGAATGGGTCAGCGCCAGCACCGCATGCTTGGTCGTGGTATAGGCCGGCCCCGGCATCTTCGACACGTGACGTCCGGCCCAGGACGCGACGTTGATGATACAGCCGTCCTTCTGCTTGCGCATCGCCGGCAGCACCGCGTGCATGCAATACAGCACGCCGTTGAGATTGATATCGACCAGTTTGTTCCAGCCTTCCAGTTCCATGTCGGCCCAGCTGCGTTTCGGTACGTTGATGCCGGCGCTGTTGACCAGGAGATCTATGCGGCCGTGTCTGGCGAGAATCTGCTCCGCGGCCCTGGTCACGTCGTCGGATTTGCTGACATCGAGCGGAATCGCCTCGGCCTTGCCGCCTCTCCCAGTGATTTTCGCCACTACCGCATCCAGCGCATCCTTCCGGCGCCCGGAAACCACTACCGTCCAGCCGTCCGCGGCCAAGGCTTCCGCACCGGCCTCGCCGATGCCGCTGCCGCCGCCCGTCACCCAGGCCACGCGTTTCCCGTTATTTGACATGCAAACTGTCTCCGTTGCTTTGTGAAGGGCCTTTTTGCTAATCCAGCCAGCGGAATTTTCCGGCCTTTGCCCCTTCAGGGAATGTTGCATGAACGCCAACGTCAACGCCAACCTGTTTTCCCGCCTGTTCGACGGCATCGACGATCCCTCGCGCCTCGCGATCGAGATGATCGACGGACAGCGCATCAGCTATGGCGATCTCGTGGCCCGCGCCGGGCAGATGGCGAACGTGCTGGTGTCGCGAGGCGTCAAGCCCGGCGACCGCGTCGCGGCGCAGACCGAAAAATCGGTGCCGGGGCTGGTGCTGTATCTCGCAACCGTCCGCGCCGGCGCCGTCTATCTGCCGCTCAACACCGCCTATACGCTGAACGAACTGGAATATTTCATCACCGACGCCGAGCCGTCGCTGGTGGTGTGCGATCCGTCGAAGGCGGAAGGCATCGGCGCGATCGCCGCGAAGGTCGGCGCCAGGGTCGAAACGCTGGGCGCCGACGGCAAGGGCTCGCTGACGGACGCCGCCGCCACGGCGAAGCCGGGGTTTAACACCGTTGCCCGCGCCAATGACGATCTCGCGGCGATCCTCTACACCTCCGGCACGACAGGCCGCTCCAAGGGCGCGATGCTGACGCATGACAATCTTGCGTCGAATTCGCTCTCGCTGGTCGGCTACTGGCGCTTCACGGACAAGGACGTGCTGATCCACGCGCTGCCGATCTATCATACCCACGGCCTATTCGTGGCGAGCAACGTCACGCTGTTCGCGCGCGCGTCGATGATCTTCCTGCCGAAATTCGACCCCGACCTGATCATCAGGCTGATGGCGCGCGCAACCGTGCTGATGGGCGTGCCGACGTTCTATACGCGGCTGCTGCAAAGCCCTGCCCTGACCAGGCAAGCCACCAGTCATATGCGGCTGTTCATCTCCGGCTCCGCGCCGCTGCTCGCCGACACCCATCGCGAATGGTTTGCACGTACCGGCCATGCCGTGCTCGAGCGCTACGGCATGACCGAGACCAACATGAACACCTCGAACCCCTATGACGGCGAGCGGGTGCCCGGCGCGGTCGGTCATCCGCTGCCCGGCGTCTCCGTGCGCGTCACCGATCCCGAAACCGGCAAGGAGCTGGCGGCCGAAACCATCGGCATGATCGAGGTCAAGGGCCCCAACGTGTTCAAGGGCTATTGGCGGATGCCGGAGAAGACCAAGGCCGAATTCCGCGACGACGGATTCTTCATCACCGGCGACCTCGGCAAGATCGACGGCAAGGGCTATGTCCACATCGTCGGCCGCGGCAAGGACCTCGTGATCTCGGGCGGCTTCAACGTCTATCCGAAGGAAATCGAGAGTGAGATCGACGCCATGCCGGGCGTGATCGAATCCGCCGTGATCGGCGTGCCGCATGCCGATTTCGGCGAGGGCGTCACCGCAGTCCTGGTCTGCGACAAGGGCGCCAAGGTCGACGAAGCCTCGGTGCTGAAAGCGCTCGACGGCAGGCTGGCAAAATTCAAGATGCCGAAACGGGTGATCGTGGTCGAGGAATTGCCGCGCAACGCCATGGGCAAGGTACAGAAGAATATTCTGCGCGACACCTATGCGAAGATTTACGCGAAATAGTCCCGACAGACTGGCTACAGCAGGCTGATCACAAACCGGCCGCCGACGAGAAACAGATAAGTTCCGAACGCCATTTCCAGTGTGCGCCTGGACATCGCATGCGCGGCCTTGACGCCGAGCGGCGCGGTCAAAAGGCTGGTCGGCATGACAAGCACGGCGCCGATCAGCGAGACATAGCCGAGCGCAAACGGCAATTGCAGCGCGGCCACCTCGGGATAGCGCATCGCCGCCGGCCAGCCGGCGTAGATGTAACCGGCGGCGCCGGGAATCGAGATCAGCACCGCCAGCGCCGAGGAGGTCGCGACCGCCTGATGGATCGGCCGGCCGTAAAAGGTCATCAGCAGATTGGAGAACAATCCGCCGCCGATGCCCATCAGCGTCGAAAGCAGGCCGACGAAGAAGCCGTACAGCTTCATCAGCGGCCCCCGCGGCAGGTCGTCGCCGAACTTCCAGGTTACGCGCGCCAGCAGCAACCGCGCCGCGGCGGACCATGCCACCATGACGAACACGATCTTGAACAGCCGCTCCGGCGCGTAGCGCGCGGTGACGCTGCCGGCGATCACGCCGGTCACTATCGGCAGCCACCAGGTCCGCAGGATCTCCATATCCACGGCGCCGCGGGCGTAATGGGCGCGATACGAGCGGATCGAGGTCGGAATGATGATGGCAAGCGATGTCCCGATGCACAGCGGCATCCGGACTTCCAGCGGCACGCCGGCGAGCCGGAAGCATTCGTAAAACACCGGCACCAGGATGGCGCCGCCGCCGATCCCGAATATGCCGGCCAGAAAACCCGACAGCGCCCCCACCGCCACCAGCAGGAGCGCCAGTTCGGCAAGCTCCGGGACATCAAGGCCAGCGATTGCCATCTCCGGTTTCCTTCGGCCCGCGCCAAGTCTGCGCGCGTTCATGAATCGTGCTTCAGGTATACCAGCCAACAGCGCGCGCCAAGCTTGTCAACGCCGCTAATTGCAAGGCTCATCCATAGATGTGAACCGCGGTTCGGAATTGGCGATTTTCATCGTTGCGCTCACTGTTTCGACTTCGTAAATAGACCTCGTCTATCGCGATCCCCCGAAGGGCCCATCGCGGGCCCGCAACCGTCAAAGCCGCCGATGACCGCCAGGATCGAACGACCGCTTTCGCCCCATCTGCAGACCTATCGCTGGACCCTGACGATGGCGCTTTCCATCGTCCACCGCGTTACCGGCGTCGCGCTGTATTTCGGTACCCTGCTGCTGGCATGGTGGCTGATCGCAGCGGCTTCCGGCCCGGCCGCCTATGCCAATGTGCAGGCGTTTACCGGCAGCATCATCGGCAAGCTGATTCTGTTCGGCTACACTTGGGCGCTGCTGCATCACCTGCTTTCGGGCTTGAGGCATTTCGTCTGGGACCTCGGCTACGGCTTCAAGGCCAGCGAACGTGAAACGCTGACCTGGGGCGCGCTGATCGGCGGCGTTTCGCTGACGGTGCTGGTCTGGATCGCCGCCTATGCCATCGGAGGCGGACGATGACCGCGCCAATTTCACCCGCAAAATCCATGCGCACGCCGCTCGCCCGCGTCCGCAACCTCGGCGCCTCGCATTCCGGCACCGGCGATTTCTGGCGCCAGCGCCTCACCGCAGTGGCGATGACGCTGCTGATCGTGCCTGTCATCGTGGTGGTCCTGATGCTGCTCGGCCGCAACCAGGCCGGCGCCGCGCAGATCCTCGGCTCGCTGCCGATCGCGATCATCCTGCTTCTGTTCATCGTCGCCAGCGCCTGGCACATGAAGATCGGCATGCAGGTGGTGATCGAGGATTACGTCCATAACGAGAAGCTGAAGCTCGCCAGCGTGATGGCCAACAACTTCTTCTCGATCGCGGTGGCGCTGGCTTCGATCTACGCCATTCTCAAACTTTCGTCTGGAGTTTAGCCCATGGCCGTTGGCGGAAATGGCAAGGGGAACGGCGCGCCTGCCAGCAACGGCCACGCCTACCCGATTGAAGACCATACCTACGATGTCGTGGTCGTCGGCGCCGGCGGCGCCGGCCTGCGCGCCGTCGTCGGCTGCAGCGAAGCGGGCCTGCGCACCGCCTGCATCACCAAGGTTTTTCCGACCCGCTCGCACACGGTCGCGGCCCAGGGCGGCATTTCGGCGGCGCTCGGCAACATGCACGAGGACAACTGGCGCTGGCACATGTACGACACCGTCAAGGGGTCGGACTGGCTCGGCGACCAGGATTCGATCGAATACATGGTGCGCCAGGCGCCGGAGGCGGTCTACGAACTCGAGCACTGGGGCGTGCCGTTTTCGCGCACCGAAGACGGCAGGATCTATCAGCGGCCGTTCGGCGGCATGACCGTGGACTTCGGCAAGGGCCAGGCGCAACGCACCTGCGCCGCCGCCGACCGTACCGGCCACGCCATGCTGCACACCATGTACGGCCAGGCGCTGCGCCACTCCGCCGAATTCTACATCGAGTTCTTCGCCATCGACCTGATCATGGACGACCAGGGCACCTGCCGCGGCGTGATCGCGCTCAAGCTCGACGACGGCACACTGCATCGCTTCCGCGCGCAAACCACCGTGCTTGCCACCGGGGGCTATGGGCGCATCTATCATTCCTGCACCGGCGCCCACACCCAGACCGGCGACGGCAGCGCGATGGCCTTGCGCGCCGGCCTGCCGCTGCAGGACATGGAGTTCGTCCAGTTCCACCCGACCGGAATTTACGGCGCCGGCTGTCTGGTTACCGAAGGCGCGCGCGGCGAGGGCGGCTATCTGGTCAATTCCGCGGGCGAACGCTTCATGGAACGCTATGCGCCGTCCGCCAAGGACCTCGCCTCGCGCGACGTCGTCTCGCGCGCGATGACCATCGAAATCCGGGAAGGCCGCGGCGTCGGCAAGAACAAGGACCACATCTTCCTGCACCTCGACCATCTCGATCCCAAGGTGCTGCACGAGCGGCTGCCCGGGATTTCCGAATCGGCAAAGATTTTCGCCAACGTCGATGTGACGCGCGAGCCGATCCCGATCGTGCCGACCGCGCATTACAACATGGGCGGGATTCCGACCAACTTCCACGGCGAAGCGCTGACCAAGAAGAACGGCGACGACAATTTCGTGGTGCCCGGCCTGATGGCGGTCGGCGAAGCGGCCTGCGTCTCGGTCCATGGCGCCAACCGTCTCGGCTCCAATTCGCTGATCGATCTCGTGGTGTTCGGCCGCGCCGCCGCCTTGCGCTGCGCCGAAAAGCTGACGCCGAACGGCAAGCAGCCGGAATTGCCGGCAGGGTCGGCCGACAAGGCGCTCGGCCGGCTCGATCGTTACCGCTATGCCGCCGGCGGCACGACGACGGCCAAGCTGCGCGACAGCATGCAGCATGTGATGCAGAACAATTGCGCGGTGTTCCGCACCGGCGAGGTGCTGAACGAAGGGCACAACCTGATTCACAAGGTACACGGCGGCATCAGCGACATCGGCGTGACCGACCGCTCGCTGGTCTGGAATTCCGATCTGGTCGAGACGCTGGAATTCGACAATCTGATCGTGCAGGCGGTGGTGACGATGGACTCGGCGGCGAACCGCACCGAGAGCCGCGGCGCCCATGCCCGCGAGGATTTCCCGGACCGCGACGACAAGAACTGGATGAAGCACACGCTGGCGTGGATCGACGATGGCGGCAAGACCACGATCGATTATCGCCCGGTGCACGACTACACGATGACCAACGACGTTCAGTACATCCCGCCGAAGGCGCGGGTGTATTGAAAAGCAAAACCCCAGCCCGTCATTCCGGGATGGTCCGAAGGACCAGACCCGGAATCTCGAGATTCCGGGTTCGATGCTGACGCATCGCCCCGGAAGGACGAAAGGTTAGAAGAATGGTTGAATTCGCGCTTCCGAAGAATTCGAAGATCACCGGCGGCAAGACCTGGCCGAAGCCGGCCGGCGCGACCGAGACGCGCGAATTCAAGGTCTATCGCTGGAATCCGGACGACGGCAAAAATCCCGGAGTCGATACCTATTATGTCGACACCAAGGATTGCGGTCCGATGGTGCTGGACGGCCTGATCTGGATCAAGAATCACATCGACCCGACGCTGACCTTCCGCCGCTCCTGCCGCGAGGGTGTCTGCGGCTCCTGCGCCATGAATATCGACGGCCAGAACACGCTGGCCTGCACCAAGTCGATGCACGACGTGAAGGACGGCGCGGTCAAGGTCAATCCGCTGCCGCACCAGCCCGTGGTCAAGGACCTGGTGCCCGACCTCACCAATTTCTACGCGCAATACGCTTCGATCGAGCCCTGGCTGAAGACCACCACGCCGACGCCGCAGAAGGAATGGCGGCAGAGCCACGAGGATCGCGGAAAACTCGACGGTCTCTACGAATGCATCCTCTGCGCCTGCTGTTCGACCTCATGCCCGAGCTATTGGTGGAACAGCGACCGCTATCTCGGCCCGGCCGCCTTGCTGCAGGCGAACCGATGGGTCAAGGACAGCCGCGATGAAGCGGCCGGCGAGCGGCTCGACAATCTCGAGGATCCGTTCCGTCTCTATCGCTGCCACACCATCATGAACTGCGCCAAGGCCTGCCCGAAGGGCCTCAATCCCGCCGAGGCGATCGCCGAGCTCAAGCTGAAGATGGTCGAACGCCAGATCTGACGCGGGCCGCGCGCGCCCCACGTCGTTGGAGTCGTCCGCGAAACCGGCTATGTAGGCGTTCGCAATTCTCCGGCGAGAAGATCTTGACCCTGCCAACCCTGCCACCCCTGCCACCCGGCACTGCCGCGGCCAACGATCCCACCTCCCCGCCGTTCGGCGCCTTCGCGCCGAATGCCGCGCAGGCGGCGATCATCCGGCTGGCGCAACGCTCGCGGCTGAAACGCGGCGCGTTTCGTCCGATGCTGTCGCGACTGGTCAACCTGCTGCGCGCGGGTCCGGTCGACGTCCATTATCAGGGCGCGTCGTTCCGCTTCTATCATCAGGCCAGCGCCACCGAGCGCGGCGCATTGTTCAATCCCGACTACAACATCGAGGAGCTGGATTTTCTGCGCGCGCATACGCCTGCCGGTGGCGTGTTCGTCGATGTCGGCGCCAATGTCGGCACCTACGCCATGGTGCTGGCGCGCCAGGTCGGCGCGACCGGCAAGGTGATTGCGATCGAGCCGCATCCGGTGACGCATGCGCGGCTCAGGTTCAACTGCGCCGCATCCGGCTACACCCAGGTCACGCTGGTGGCCGCCGCCGCAGGCCCTTCGGACGGCGAGCTGATGATCGAGACCGACGGCGACAATCTCGGCGCCAGCCATATCGTGTCCGGCGATCCCGCAGGCAACGCCATCAGGGTGCCGTCGTTACGGCTGCAGCGCATTCTCGCCGACGCAGGCGTCGACCATGTCGATGCGCTGAAGATCGACGTCGAGGGCTTTGAAGATCGCATTCTGACCGGTTTCTTCGAGCAGGCGCCGCCGTCGCTGTGGCCGCGCGCGGTCGTGATCGAGCATTTGTCGCGAAACGAATGGCTGAAAGACTGCATCGCCGACATGCGCGCGCGCGGCTACGCCGAGACCGGCAAGACCCGCAGCAACACGCTGCTGGTTCGCGGCTGAATTCCGCCTACATCAGAACTGTCGCAGTCCTCAACCGCAGGAGATTCCCGATGATCGACCATGTCGGCTTTCCGGTTTCCGATTATGCGCGCGCCAAGACTTTCTATCTCAGGGCTTTGGCGCCGCTCGGCTACAGCCTCGTGATGGAAGTGACGCAGGAGCAGACCGGCCACGACCCCGCGGCCGGTTTCGGCGCCGACGGCAAGCCGGATTTCTGGATCGGCAGCGAGGGCGGCTTGAACAAGCCGTTGCATGTTGCGATCCACGCCAGGGACCGCGCCACTGTCGACGCGTTCTACAGGGCTGCATTGGCAGCCGGCGGACGCGATAACGGCGCGCCCGGAATCCGGGCCCATTATCACCCCAATTATTACGGCGCCTTCGTGCTCGATCCCGACGGCCACAACATCGAAGCCGTTTGCCACGCGCCGGAGTGACCGGTTCCCGCAGCCCGAATGTGGAACATCGCGGTGTCGCCGTCGTTATCGCTGCAGCCCCAGGGAGCGATGACATGACCAACGACAATACCGACCCCGCCTGGGCGGCGATGTAAATGCCGATCGATCCGCAGGAAGATCCGCCGGTCAAGCCCGGACAACCGTCCGAGCCGCCGCAGGAGAATCCGCCGGGCAGTCCGCGGCCCGAGGTGCCGCCGCCGATGCAGGAGCCGGGTGAGCCGCTGCAGCCGGAGGAGCTGCCGGGCCGCACGCCAGAGGAATTGCCGGTGCGAAGGACCGCAAGATCCGCGCACGCCCTATCCCGCGACCGATGCCGGAGTTGACGATCTGCCGGGCTCGGAGCCGGATGTGAATCCAGGCACACCTGATTTACAGCAGGAGGCGATGTAATACGATGCAGGATGCGATTCGAAACGAGCGTCTGAATACGCCATGAACAATTGCGCATTCAGACGTGGCGCGTTCGGAAATAAAAGCCGCTTTGCCATCAGAGGCCGCCACAATCCGGCCTAACGCTTATTCGTTGATTGCCAGACTTTGTTGCCAATAATTCCCGGGACCCAGACCATCATGACAAACCTTCGCCTCGTGCTGCTCGCCACGACAGCCCTTACGGCAATGCAATTCGCGGCGGCTGCATCGCACGCGCAAACCGCCCCAATGGTGGTGGCGCAGGCCAAGGAGGAACTTGGTCCCGACGGCAAGCCCAAGGCCCCGCCGAAGGCTGCACCGCCCGCTGTTGCTCCGCGTCAAGCGCCGCCACCGCCTCCGCCGCCGCCGCCGCCCAAGGTTGCTCCGCCTCCGCCGCCGCCCCCTGTCGCGGCTCCGCCTCCGCGCCAGGCACCACCGCCGCCGCCGCCCCCGCCTGCGCGCGTGGCACCGCCGCCTCCGCCGCCGCCGAAGCCCCCAACGGCTGCACCACCGCCGCCGCCCAAGCCCGCGACGCCTCCGCCCCCACCGCCGCCTCCAGCGGCGCGGACGGCACCGCCACCTCCGCCGACGGCAGCACCCGTTCCGCCGAAGCCCCCGGCTCCGCCGAGCACCGCACCTGTGGTGCCGCAGCAGAAGAGCGCGCCGACTTCCGTGCCGCCGCCCGCGGGCGCCAAGCAATTGCCGCCGCCCACAACCGCGCCGGCAACGCAGACACAGGCGCCGCCGCCCCCGGCTGGCGCGGGCGCACCGCCTCCGCCCCCGCCCCCGGCGGGAGCCAAGCAGACCCCGCCGCCTCCGGGCACGCCGCCCGGGACAGCGCCGCGGACTCAAGCCCCCCCGCCTCCGCCACCCCCGGCAGGCGCTGGCGCAGTCACGCCACCTCCGCCGCCCCCGGCTGGAGCCAAGCAAACCCCACCGCCCGTGGGTAGCCCGGCAACTGCCGCTCCGCCGCCGGCTCCGGGAACGACGATAGCGCCCCCGGCAACGCCGAATGCCACGCCGACACCCGGCGCTGGCGGACAGACGTCACTGCCGGCCGGCACACCTGTCGCCAAGAGCCCGCCACCGACGGTGACCGCGCCGATTCCGCCCGCACCGCCCCCGGCCCAGGCGCTGACCCCGATCGCTCCGGGCGCGGCACCGGCGCTGGGATCGAAGACCCTGGAAGGCTTCCGGGGCGAGCGGCGCGAAACCCAGCAGGGCGGCCGCACGGTCTTCACCGAACCCGGCCGCATTATCGTTGTCGACCCCGGCGGGCAGTCGTTCATCCGCCACAACGAAATGGATCGCTTCCGCTATGGCGCGCGCGACATCCAGACCCAGCAGGTCGGCGGTGAAACGCGCACCATCGTCATCCGTCCCGACGGCACGCAAATCATCACGGTGGTCGGTCGTGACGGCCAGTTGTTGCGCCGGATTCGCCGCGACGAGCGGGGCCGCGAGATCATCATCATCGACAACAGCTATCGCGACCCGCGCGCCGTCGGCGGTTTCTATGTCGACCTGCCGCCGCCGATCCTGCGCATTCCACAGAACCGCTATATCGTCGAAGCCGACGAGGCGCCGCCGGAACTGATCTATGACACCATGATCGCTCCGCCGGTGGAACGGATCGATCGTCGCTATACGCTCGACGAAATCCGCTACAGCCCGTCGGTGCGACAGCGCATGCCGAGCATCGATCTCAACAGCATCAACTTCGAAACCGGATCGTGGGAGATTCCCCCCGACCAGGCGGCGAAGCTGCAGGCGATTGCCGACGGCCTCAATCGTGCGATCGCGGCCAATCCGCGCGCGGTGTTCCTGATCGAGGGTCACACCGACGCGGTGGGACCGGACGTCGACAATCTGTCGCTGTCGGACCGCCGCGCCGAATCCGCCGCCACGCTGCTGACGCAGCAATTCAACGTGCCGGCGGAAAACCTGACCTCGCAAGGTTACGGCGAGCAATATCTGAAAGAGCAGACCGACGGACCGAGCCGCATCAATCGCCGCGTCACGATCCGCAACATCACGCCGCTGCTCAACGGCGGGTCGGCATCGTTGCCGCCCCCGCCGCCGGGCACCGCCCCGCCGCGGTAAGGCAAGCCTTCGCCAAACAGAAATGGCCGGGAGCGATCCCGGCCATTTCCATATCTGATCGCGAGGCAGGCTTGGGCGCAGGCCCGGATCGCCGGACCGTGAATCACTTTGGCGACGCAAATGAATTCCAGGTGCTGGCTCGATCTTCACCTCATCCCTTCATCTGCTGCGGGTCGAAAAAGAAGCGCTCCTCGATCAATTGCTCGCCGCGCCAGGTTTGCCACGCGACCTCTTCCATTGTCCGCACCTTGCCGTCCTTGCCCGTGAATTCGAACCGCCAGCAGATCGCCGATCGGTCGCCGTCGAGCAAGAGCGGCCCGAGCCTTGTGGTCTTGACGCCGGCAACGGACGCGAGCACGGCGCGCTCCCGCTCAGCCAGCGCATCGCGGCCAACCCGGGGGGAACGGTCGTTCTCCTGCGTTTGAGCATCAGGCGCATAGAATTTCAGGATGGCGCCGACATGGTCGTTGGATTCGACGGTGGCGGCAAAGGCTTGCAGTGTGGCGAGCGACGGCATAATCAGATTTCCTCCAGATACCGACCAATAGTCGACAATTACCGACCGTCGGTCGACAAGTCAATTGGCCCGGGCACGGAACTGCGCTAGACAGCAACCATGGCAACACAGGCCGAGCGGCGCGAAAAAACACAGACGGCGATCGTCAGGGCGGCGAAGCGCATTTTCGGTGAGCGTGGATTTGCCGCGACAACGATGGACGATATCGCCGCCGGCGCGCACGTCGCGAAGGGCGCGGTCTACCATCATTTTTCGACCAAGGAGGCGCTGTTCGAGGCGGTGTTCGAACAGGCCTCCCTCGAACTGGTCTCCGACCTCGACCGCATCTCGCGCGCTGAGAAGGACACGCTGGCCGCGATAGCAGCGGGAACACAGGCCTATTTCTCGGCCTGTTCAAAGGGGCCAACCGGCCAGATCATCCTGCGCGACGGACCTGCCGTGCTCGGATGGGAGCGCTGGCGCGACATCGATGCCAAGCATTTCGGCGGCAAGTTTCCGCGCGCGCTCGCCGCCGCGATGGACGCCGGCCTGATCGCGCGCCAGCCGGTCGAGCCATTGGCGCGGCTGCTGCTCGGTGCGGTGACGGAAGCCGCGGTTGCCTGCTCGGCCGGTCAGGACATCGGCAAGGCCGGCGCCGAGTATGCGCGTGCGTTCCGCTCACTGCTGGACGCGTTGCGGCTGAAATAGGACCGAGGCGACCGCCCCCGCTTCTTCTTGAGCGAGCGCAGCCGCAACGCGTTGAGCTTGATGAAGCCCGCCGCATAATCCAAGAAGTTGCGCCCGCGCGGTTCAGCCCTTGTCGCTGTCGAGCCTGAAGATGTCGGAGCCTTCCCCGGTCGATAGCAAGCCTGTCTCTCCGTAGAGTTTCAGCTTGGCCCGGGTATCTGATATGTCGAGGTTGCGCATCGTCAGCTGGCCGATACGGTCCGCCGGCGTGAACGCCGCATCGCCCACCTTCTCCATGCTCAGCCGCTCGGGCTGATAGGTCAGGTTGGGGCTGTCGGTGTTCAGGATCGAGTAGTCGTTGCCACGGCGCAGCTCGAGCGTCACCTCGCCGGTGACCGCGCGAGCCACCCAGCGCTGGGCGGTTTCGCGCAGCATGAGGGCCTGGGAATCGAACCACCGCCCCTGGTAGAGCAGTCGGCCAAGGCGCATGCCGCTGATCCGGTATTGCTCGATGGTGTCCTCGTTGTGGATGCCGGTGACGAGGCGTTCGTAGGCGATGTGCAGCAGCGCCATGGCGGGAGCTTCGTAGATGCCGCGGCTCTTTGCCTCGATGATCCGGTTCTCGATCTGGTCGCTCATGCCAAGGCCATGTCGGCCGCCGATGGCGTTGGCTTCGAGGAACAGCGCGACGGGATCGGCGAACGTCCGGCCGTTCAGCGCGACGGGCTGGCCCTCGACAAAACGCACGGCGACCTTTTCGGCCTTGACGATACAGTCCTCGCGCCAGAACGGCACGCCCATGATCGGATTGACGATCTTGATGCCACTGTCCAGGTGCTCGAGATCCTTGGCCTCGTGGGTTGCGCCGAGGATATTGCTGTCGGTCGAGTAAGCCTTTTCGGCGCTCATCTTGTAGCCGAATCCATTGGCGGTCATGAACGCCGACATTTCCGCACGGCCGCCCAGCTCGTCGATGAACTGCTGGTCGAGCCAGGGCTTGTAGATCCGCAGACTCGGGTTGGTCAGCAGGCCGTAACGGTAGAACCGCTCGATATCGTTGCCCTTGTAGGTGGAACCATCGCCCCAGATGTTGACGCCGTCCTCCTTCATCGCCGATACCAGCATCGTGCCGGTCACGGCGCGGCCCAGCGGCGTGGTGTTGAAATACGCGATGCCGCCGGTAGAGACATGGAAGGCGCCGGATTGGATGGCGGCGATCCCTTCGTGCACCAATTGCGTGCGGCAATCCACCAGCCGGGCTTTTTCGGCGCCGTATTCCAGAGCCTTGCGCGGAATTTCGTCGTAGTCGGCCTCGTCAGGTTGGCCGAGATTGGCGGTATAGGCAAAGGTGCGGGCGCCCTTTTGCTTCATCCACAGCAGCGCCGCTGACGTGTCAAGGCCGCCCGAGAAAGCGATACCGACTTTTTCCCCCTTGGGCAGGCTTTTCAGGATCGTACTCATAGAGCTTCCAATCGGTCGAAATGACGGGCGTCGTTTGCGGTTCGAGTGCGCGAATAACAAATTTCGCGCTGATGGGCACGCGTTTAATGGACGTAATGAAGCCGGACTTACCGGGAGCGCCCGCGCGCCCGCAGCCTCGCCAGCAGGCGAAAGGCCGGCCAGCCGAAGCGCGTCAGCGCGGCATCGATCCCCTCGTCGGTCATCCGGGTCGACGGCCAGCGGTAGATGTAGCCGTGGACCAGCCAGATCACCAGGAACGTCACCAGCCCCGCCGCCGCGACGTCGGTGAAGAAGTGCCCGCCAAACGCCATCCGGAGCAGGCTGGTGGTCACGCCGAACACGGTCGCCGCGGCATAGGCGAGCGGACGCCAGGCCGGCGGCGTCAGCGCCGCGGGCGCGTAGGTCCAGAACGCGGTGGCGCCTTCGCCGGAGAAGAACGAACAGTTGCGTCCGCAGCTGCCGCGCGGGTCCCACCACGGCACGAATTCCTGCGCGCCGTTGAACTGCGTGACCACCACCGGACGCGGCCGGCCCCAATAGCTCTTGAATGTGAGGTTGGTGAGCACGCCGGCGGAAAGCGTCAGGGTCACGAGCAGGAACACGACCGCCCGCCCCGATATCAGCAGCGGCTTGTCCGGCCGCGCCAGCTTCACCACCAGTGCGACGATCGCCGGCGCCGCAAGGCCCCACGCAATCCACATCGCGCCGTCGCGCGCGATCGCCGCCAGCGTGTTGAATTTCAGCGGGAACGACTTGTTCGTCCCGTCGTAAAACAGCGCAGCCAGCTTCAGATCGAGTTCGGGATAAATCCCGAACAGCAATCCGACAAAAAGCGAAAGCGCCAGCGCGATGAAAAGTCCCAATCGGTTCATGGCGCGGGGTTTAGCCGAGGCGGTTGGGGATGAAAAGGCTTGAAGGACAGGTCTTGTCCTCCCCTGGAGGGTTGAAGAACGCTCGCTCACAACGGCGGCGGCGATTGCGGGGACGCTGACGGCAGCGGCGGCGGGGGCGTCAGCGGGCGCGGCGGTTCGCGCCAGGCACCGGCGTTGCGGCCGGCGATCATCCAGTAGACGAGGCCGGCGATGATGCCGGCGCCGGTCATGATTTCGAGATGCCGCCGGACGATACCGTCGAAGCGCAGCGTCTCGGGATCGAACGGAACCAGGCCGAGATAACAGGCCAGGCCGACGAGGCCGCCGCCCAGCGCGTAGGCCAGCACGCTGCGGATATAGAATGCCTCGGTGATCGTCACCACGACCATCGCCGGCAACAGCGCAAAGCCGCTGAGGAAGATGAAGCCGAAGCCGAGCAAAATGTTCACCGCGTCCTGATCGATCGGACCGGCCCCGAGATCGCTGAATTCCGGAAACAGCACCGCGCCGACCACGATCATCCCCGCCACCAGGCAGGCGGCGAGGAAACCGAACAGAATGACGAACAGGCGGCCTATCAGTGCCATGTAATCAACCCCATCAACACGAGCACGAACCTCTCAGCCGTCTCATGCGCGGATTAAGGGCGGGTATGCCTTGCGCCAAGCGCCCGCATTGCGTCCGGCGATCGCCCAATAAATGAAGCCGGCGAGGATGCCTGCTCCAACCATGATCCCGCGATCGCGCGCGAATATGGGGCTGATGTTTATTCCGAAGTCCGAGCCGAACGTCAGGACGAGCGCCAGCGCCCCGCCAGCGGGCGCGTAAAAAACCGCTGAGCGCAGCTGAAAGCCCTCGGCAAGCGCGACGATCAGCGCGGAGGGTAGCAGCGCGTACCCGGACAAGGTGACGGAAGACAACCCGATCACCACCAGGATCGCGGCAGGATCGGTCGCAAGACGGGTGAAATCGGTCTGATCGAGCGTCAGGAACGCAACCATCACCACGGTGGCCGCCGCCAAGCAGGCGACCAGCAACGCGAGGATGACGACGAAGATGCGAGCGATGAGCCCCATCTGCAAACCTCAATCCGTCATCGCCATGGCGCGCAGCGCCTGACGCTCGCGCGCCGACAGTTTCTCGGTTTCCGATTTCAGCTGGCCGCAGGCGGCGAGGATGTCGCGGCCGCGCGGCGTGCGCACCGGCGAGGAGTAGCCGGCGTTGAAGATGTATTCGGAGAATTTCTCGATCTGCTCCCAGTCCGAGCATTCGTAGCGCGTGCCCGGCCACGGATTGAACGGAATGAGATTGATCTTGGCCGGAATGCCCTTCAGCAGCTTCACCAGCAGCTTGGCGTCATCGAGCGAATCGTTGACGCCCTTCAGCATCACATATTCGAAGGTGATGCGCCGCGCATTGGAAGAACCGGGATAGTCGCGGCAGGCCTGCAGCAGTTGTTGAATCGGATATTTCCGGTTCAGCGGCACCAGTTCGTTGCGCAGCTCGTCGCGCACCGCATGCAGCGAGATCGCCAGCATGACGCCGATCTCGTCGCCGGTGCGGATGATGTTCGGCACCACGCCCGAGGTCGACAGCGTGATGCGGCGGCGGGAAATGCCGATGCCTTCATTGTCCGAAACGATCAGCAGGGCATCGCGCACCGCGTCGAAATTGTACAGCGGCTCGCCCATGCCCATCATGACGACATTGGTGACGAGCCGGCCGCCGGTAGGGGTGTCGCGGTCGGCCCAGTCGTTGAGGCGATCGCGCGCCACCATGACCTGGCCGACGATCTCGCCCGCGGTCAGGTTGCGCACCAGCCGCTGCGTGCCGGTGTGGCAGAACGAGCAATTCAGCGTGCAGCCGACCTGCGAGGAAACGCACAACGTTCCGCGGTCGGTTTCCGGAATGTAGACGCACTCGACTTCGTGGGCCTTCTCGACGCTGTCGCCGCTCGGCAGCCGCAGCAGCCATTTGCGGGTGCCGTCGTTGGAAATCTGCTCGGCGACCACCTCCGGCCGCGCCACCGTAAAATGCTGGTCGAGTGCGCTGCGCATTTCCTTGGAAATGCTGGTCATCTCGTCGAAATTCTTGGCGCCGCGGACGTAGATCCAGTGCCAGAGCTGCTGCACCCGCATCTTGCGCTGCGCCGGGGCCACGCCGATGGCGCCGAGCCGGTCGGAGATCTCCGCGCGCGACAGGCCGACCAGCGACGGTTTGGCCGGCGGCACGTAGGTTTCGAGCGCGGTCTTTTCCAGGGGCGCGGCGGCGCCGGAACCGGCTTCGGCTGAGGTGATGGTCATGGTCTCGTTCATGGAACATCAGATAGGCCTTCCGCGACCTGCGGGAAAGGCACCAAATGCATCGATTTTGGCTTTAATACGCGCTCAGCGCTTGCAATCCTGCGCCAGCCGGTCGAGCGCCTGGGCAAGACCCTTCAGCGGAAAGACGTCCGTGGTCTCGGTGCCCTTGGCCGACATGCCCTTTACGGTCACATCGGCCGCCTTGCGCATGGCTTCCACCATCCGCTCTTCCTCGGCGGCGTTCTTGATCCAGAGACCGTCGCCCTGGGTGTACATCGCGTAGGAAGCGCCGCCGACTTCCAGCGTCGATTCCGAGCCCGGCTTCAGCGTATATCCGATCATGACCGAGACTTCGTTGACGACTTTTTCCGCCGGACGCGTGGAAACGAAGGCATAGGCCGGATCGCGCGGACGATTCGGCGGATTGGTCTTCGACGATGACGGCTTTGCCAGTGCGAAGCACACCTTCTTGCCGTTCGGCGTCGCGGTATAGGCGCCCCAGGTGCCGAACTGGCCGATCAGCGTCGGCTCCGCGCCGCCGGCAGCCGCGGGCTTGGCCTCCGGCTTTGCGGCCGGCTTGGCCGCTCCTTTGGAGGCTTTCGACGACGCGCTCTGCGCCTGCGCGGGGTGAGCTACCCCACACACCAGCACACTCGCAACAAGGGATGTCAGAATTCGCCGCACGGACATGACCGGAACTGGTTCCCTCATTATTGTGACTGGAAGATGGCCCCGACATCCCGTTGTCACGGACAAATGGATAGCCGGGAAATGCCTTTTTGGGAAGGCAGTTACGGGATCGCTTGGCCGGGCCTCGAGAACCCTGTAGCGCCGCGCCTTCAGCCTTTCGTCCGCGCCGCGCGCTGCTGCTCCCACTGCGCGTCGGTCCATTGCAGCAGATCCTCGGCGCCGGAGCTGCGCAGATGCGACCCGCCGTCCAGCACCACCATCTCGCCATTGATGTAGCCGGCGCGATCCGAAATCAGGAAACTCGCGAGATCGGCAAGCTCGCCATGTTCGCCGACCCGGCCGAGCGGATTTTTCGAGGCCCAACTCTCGTCACGCCCCTCGGGCCGAAGCTGACCCGATGCGCCCGGCGTCGGAAATGCGCCCGGCGCGATCGCCACCGTGCGGATGCCCTTGGGGCCCCACTCCACAGCCAGGCTCTTGGTCATCGCCAGCACGGCGGATTTCGCCATCGCGGAAGGCACCGTGAAGGCGCGGCCGGTAATGGTCGAGGTCGAGAGAATACTCAGCACCACGCCCTTGTGGGCCGTTTCGATCCAGCGCTTGCCGGCGGCAAGCGTGCAATACATCGCGCCGTGCAGGGTGGGCGCGAGGATCGCGTCGGCGGCGCGAAACGACAGATGCTCGGTCTGCGCGATGAAGGTCGCCGCGGCGTTGTTGACCAGCACGTCGAGCGGCGCCTCGCGCCAGAGCGCATCCATCATGGCATCGACCGCGGCGCCGTCGCGGATGTCGCATCTGGCGACGCTGACCTTGCCGCCGAGGTCTGCGCGCATCTGCGCGGCCGTCTGCTCCAGCAGTTCAAGCCGGCGACCGCAGATGATCAGCTCGGCGCCAAGCTCGACGAAGCGGCGCCCCATTGCAGCCCCCAGCCCGGAACCGCCGCCGGTGACCAGTATCCGCTTTCCCTTGAGCAGGCCTTTTTCAAACATCGTTTGATTCCTCCGCCCTGTATTGTAGCCCGGCCTCAAATCCGGCAAGAAGCGTCCAGCCTTCCTTGTGCGTCCGAAACTCAGGTGTGTCCATGAAAGCCATTCTCTGCTCGCAATATTGCGGCCCCGACGATCTCGTGCTGGCCGATGTGCCCGATCCCGTCGCCGGGCCCGGCGAGGCGGTGATCGCGATCAAGGCGGCGGCGCTGAATTTCTTCGACATCCTGATGATCCAGGGCAAATACCAGATCAAGCCGCCGTTCCCGTTTTCGCCGGCAGCAGAAGTCGCAGGCGTGATCGAAAGCGTCGGCGCGGGAGTAACCGACCTCAAGGTCGGCGACCGCGTGGTGGCGTCCTGCGGCCACAACGGCGCGCGCGAGAAAATCGCGCTGCCGGCCAATTCGATCGTCAGGATACCCGACAATCTCGATTTCGATCGCGCCGCCGGGATCATCATCATCTACGGCACCGCGCTGCATGCGCTGGAGGATCGCGCCAGTCCGAAGCCCGGCGAGACCCTGGCGGTGCTGGGAGCCGCCGGCGGCACCGGTCTGGCGGCATGCGAACTCGGCAAGCTGATGGGCCTGAAGGTGATCGCCTGCGCCTCGTCCGACGAGAAGCTCGAATTCGCCAAGGCGCACGGCGCCGAACTCGGGCTGAATTACGCCAAGGAGGATCTCAAGGAGGGGCTGCGGCGACTGACCGGCGGCAAGGGCGCAGACATCATCTTCGACCCCGTCGGCGGCACCTATGCCGAAGCCGCGCTGCGCTCGATCGCATGGGAAGGCCGGTTCCTGGTGATCGGCTTCGCCGCCGGCGACATTCCGAAGATGCCGCTCAATCTGGCGCTGTTGAAGGGCTGCGATATCCGCGGCGTGTTCTGGGGCGCATGGGCGCGACTCAATCCGGAAAAGAACCGCGCCAATCTGGAAAAGCTCGTGAAGTGGACCGCGGAAGGCAAGATCTCGTCGCATGTCGACCGCACCTTCCCGCTGGCGCAAACCGCCGACGCCCTCAAGGTGCTCGCCGGCCGCAAGGCGATGGGCAAGGTGATCCTGCATCCCTGATGCGAGGGGCTTCAAAGGCGGAGCCGTTCTCGCGCGCCGCATCATCCTGATTTGTCATCGCGCGGCCCAATCGGGCGATCCAGTATTCCAGAGACACCCGCGATCAGCCGAGAAGCCGCGACGTACCGGATCCCGCTTTCGCGGGTATGGTTAGGTGTGCTTCAACAATGCACAGGTTTCAGTTGCAAGAACTGGTCAAGAAATCGACGGGTCTCGCCGCAATGAAATCAAGATATCTCCCAATTCGTGCCGGTCATGGTCGCTTTTTGGGCGGATTCAAAATGCGATTTGGGGGCCTCAGTAACAGGCCGCCCGGTCGACAACGACACTAAGAAACTGATGCCGGGATGCCTGATGTTGCGTGCGTAGCGCGGGAGGCATCAGATGGCGCAGAATACAGGGCTCACTCCTTACGACGAACCCATTTACGGCGAACCAACCATCGAGTCGCTTGACGAATTCGCAAGCGGCGCTGAATTCATGGCTTACAGCTCTACGCCATCGATGGCGAAGAAAGACTATTCTCTCCCCGAGGACATTCCGCTGTTCCTCTCCAATGATGCCGAAGAACCCAGACAGCGGGGCTTCGGGAGCGGCGGCGAAAAGGGTTTTGATAGAGCGGTTGATTGGTCGCGTTTTGTTAAGGCTGGGATTTTGGTGGCATCCGCGGCGGGTATCGCGTTTGCGATCGCGTCGGTGGAAAATCCCCTCGCTCTGTTCTCGAACGCCAAGGCATCGCTGATCGGCGCGGCGCCGGCTCAATCCAGCGCCGCTGCGGGATCAGCGTCGGAGCCCGTCGTTGCCGCGCGAGCGGTCGCCGCCCAACCAGCACCGGTCAGTCAACCGGCTGCCGCCATCGGCGCTTCGCCGCCGGCCGCACGGGCGCCGACACGCGACGAAATCGCGCTCGCCCTGAAGGCTGCCGCCCATCAGAGCCAGCCGGAAATCCGCCAGCCTGCGGCGGCCGCCGCTGCACCGCCGCCGCCGACTCGGCGGCTCGATGCCGAAGAACTCGCGACCCTGCTGAAGCGGGCAAGGAGCCTGATCGAGATTGGCGACATCGCGCCGGCGCGATTGCTGCTCGAACGCGCCGCCGATGCGCACGAGGCCAGCGCCGCTCTGATGCTGGCTCAGACCTACGATCCGGCCGTGCTGGGAACGCCGGATACGCGAAGCATCACGCCAGATCCGGCCAAGGCGCGTGAATGGTACCGGAAGGCGGCCCAGTTCGGTTCGCAGGATGCGCAGCAGCGCCTCAGTCAAATACAGAACTAGATTTCACGATAACAGGGGACACCATGCAACGCATATTCGGGATGGCGATGGTCGCCGTGATGATGGTTTGCGGCTTCGCCGCCCGGGCCGCCGACGATAAGGAGTTTGACCCGGCAAAGGTCAGCGAAAGCCTCAAGGCGATATTCCAGTTCGGATCGGTAGAGACAAAGAAGGCATTGAACGCCAACACGGTGACGGTGATGTCGGGCACCATCGGCGGCACCTATGTTCAGTTCGGCGCGGACCTGGCGTCGGTGCTGGATGACGGAAACAAGCTGCGCGTGCTCTCGATCGTCGGCCGCGGCTCGGTGCAAAGCGTCGCCGATATTCTGTTTCTGCAGGGCGTCGATCTTGGAATCGTACGGTCCGACACCCTCGACTATCTCGAGAAAAAAGGCTTCGCGAAGGACATCAAGAAACAATTCACCTATGTGACCAAGCTCTACAATGAAGAGATGTATGTCATCGCGTCGAAATCGATCCGCAGCATGAGGGATCTCGAGGGCAAGACCGTCAGCGTCGACCTTCCAAACGGCGGCACCTTCATCACGGCCTCGATCGTGTTCGAGCGGCTCGGAATCAAGCCGAAGTTCGCTTATATCGAGCAACGCATCTCGATGGAGAAATTGAAGGCCGGCGAGATCGACGCCGTGATCTGTGCCGGAGGCAAGCCGTATAAGTCCGTCAGCCAGTTCAAGGACGACCGGTTTCACCTTGTTCCGGTCGAATACGCCAAGCCTCTGCAGGGCGACTATCTGCCCGCCACCCTGACCGCGAAGGATTATCCGAATCTGATTGCGGATGGGGAGCAGGTCGACACGATTGCGGTTCCGGCGGTGCTGGCGGCCTATAACTGGGCGCCCAACACCGAGCGCTATCGGAAGCTGGCGCTGTTCGTGGATAATTTCTTCACGAAATTCCCGACCTTCCAGAAGCCGCCCTTCCATCCGAAATGGAAGGAAGTTTCGCTGTCGGCCCAGCTGCCGGACTGGCAACGCTTTCCGGCCGCCAAGCAATGGCTCGACGAGCACAAGATCGAGCCCGTCGCGCGCAGCCGGTTCGACGAGTTCCTGAAGCAGAAGACGGCCGCCGGGAGGCTGCCTTCGGATCCCGAACGGGAAGCGCTGTTCAAGCAGTTCCAGGCATGGGAGGCCGAGCAGAATGCGCGGGCGCAGATCCGCACCCCGCAAAGGCAGCGCTAGCGCCCGAAGCCGGCAGGCCTGAAACGCTCAGGCCTCGCCGGCATCGGCGCCGCCGATGCCCCGCTTCAGTGCGGCGCGGGCGGCATCCCGATGCTCCTGCGTGATGTGGGTCGCAACCATCCGGATCGCGGTCGCGAGCACCGCGGCGTCGTCGGTGAAGCCAAGCACCGGCAACATGTCGGGGACGAAGTCGAACGGCAGGATGAAATAGGCGATCGCCCCCAATAGCGCCACCTGCACATGGCGCGGCGTCTGCCGGTCGAACGCGCAATAATAGGCCGCAAGCAGTTCCTCGGCGAACGGCAGTTTGGCCACCACCCGCTTCAGCTTGATCCAGAAGCGACGCCGCACGCTTTCGCGGTCTTTTGCGAGTTCGTCGGCCGGCTCGAAGCCCACGGTGTGTTCAGATGCCATCGCTTGGGCCTCCCGAAGCTGGCGCGGCACATTGCCGGCGCTGACGCGTCTAAGAATTGGGGATGCCGCACCCCCGCTGCAAGATTGCCGGGAAGGCGTTCAGGCGACGCCGATCTGTCTGGCGATCGCGTTCATGGCCCTGGCGAGACCGACGTCGAGGGCGGTGACGCCGCCGGCATCATGGGTTGCCAGGACCACCTCCACCGTCCTGTAGACATTGCGCCATTCGGGGTGATGGTCGTTCTTTTCGGCCACCAGCGCGGCGCGGGCCATGAATCCGAACGCTTCGTTGAAATCCCTGAAAGTGAAGGTTCGCGCAATCGCGTCGCGGCCGGGCGTATCGGTCCACCCCGGTAGCTCCTTCAGGGCTGATTTGCGCGCCTCCGCCGACAGCCGTTCCGCCATGATCGCCTCCGTTTCACGCCAACTTTACCCTAACACCGGAACGCGCCTTCGGGATCCCCGGAGGTTTCGCCGGCGATCCATGCCACAATAAGGCGGCAAATCCGGTGCAGAGCCAGCCGGTAACCATGACACCGATGGAACCCCGCGCCGGCAGGAAATTTGCTAAACTGTTTTTTTAACCGCATTGGCAGCATGAATTTGAACGTCAAACGATTGTTTGCAAGATCGATGACCGGAGGGCTCGACCTGGTCGGGCCGCCGGTGCCGCCATCGCCCCGTTCGGCAAAGCGGCGGATGATGTTCGTCACGCTGGCGGGGATCCTCGCCGTCATCGGCGCGGTCGCGGGGGCTTACTATTATGCGATGCGCCCGGTGACCCTGCGGATCGCGGTCGGTCCGGCCAACAGCGACGACGTCAGGGTGGTGCAGGCGCTGACGCAAGCCTTCATCCAGACGCGCAGCCAGGTCCGCCTGCGCCCGTTGCAGACGGATGGCGCCTTGGCGAGCGCCCACGCGCTGGCCGACGGCAAGGCCGATCTTGCCATCGTCAGAGGCGATCTCGACGTGCCCAAGAATGCCCAGGCCGTGGCAACGCTGCGCAAGAACGTCGCGGTGCTATGGGTGCCGCCGGCGGCGAAAGTCAAAGGCAAGAAGGCCGCGCCGAAGATCACGAAAATAGTCCAGCTCTCGGGACGCCGCATCGGCGTGGTCGGACGCACCCAGGCCAATGTCAATTTGCTCAAGGTGATCCTGAAGCAATACGGCGTCGATCCGGACAAGGTCGAAATCGTGCAATTTCCGGCCAATGAAGCCGCGGACGCCATCCGCAACCAGAAGGCGGACGCCTATCTCGCCGCCGGACCGGTCAATAGCAAGATCACCGCGGACGCGATCGCGGCCTCGACGCGTGATGGCGGAATTCCGACCTTTCTCGCGATCGATTCGGCCGAGGCGATCGCGCAGAACCACCCGGTTTACGAGGCCTCCGAAATACCCTCCGGCACCTTCGGCGGCTCGCCCGCCAAGCCCGAGGAAGAGGTCAAGACGATCCGCTTCTCCCACCATATCGTGGCTCGGAAGGGCATCCCGGAATCGACCGTCGCTACCTTCACCCGGCAGCTGTTTGCGGTACGCCAGACCCTGAAGACGGATTTTCCGCTGGCGGCGCAGATCGAGACCCCCGATACCGACAAGGACGCCGTGCTCCCCGCGCATCCCGGGGCTGCCGCCTATGTCGACGGCGAAGAGAAGACCTTCCTCGATCGCTACAGCGATTTCATCTGGTGGGGGTTGATGGCGCTTTCCGCCATGGGATCGGCCGGCGCGTGGTTCGCCGGTTATCTGAAGAAGGACGAGCGCAGCAACAACAGCTCGTTGCGCGAGCGGCTGCTGGACATGATTGCGGCCGCGCGCCGCAGCGATTCCACCGAGGAACTCGACCGGATGCAGGCCGAGGCGGACGATATCCTGCGCGATACGCTGCACTGTTTCGAGGGCGGCGCCATCGAGGAAGGGGCGTTGACAGCCTTCAATATCGCGCTCGACCAGTTCCACAACGCGGTAGCCGACCGCAGGGCATTGCTGATGAGCCTGCCGCAAAGCCTGCAGCGGGCAGGCGCGCAATTCCGCGCGACCGGCACGCTTTAATTGCACCGTCACACGATCTTCCTATAGCGTTTTCGCGCGAAGCAGCGGCTGACAACAGGCCATCCGTCATTCCGGAGCGATGCGAAGCATCTAACCCGGTTCGCCGCACTTCGAATCGGGCTCCAAACGAGGCTCCCATGCCCACGAGATTTCGCCGTCAGATCTCCCGACGCCGTTTCCTGACGGCGGGCGCCGGTGCGTTCGGCACTATCGCGATGCCCTATCTCAGCCGCGCCGCCGACCGGCCGCAAATTGCTCATGGCGTACAATCCGGCGACGTCGGCGTCGATGACGGCGTGGTTTGGTCGCGCGCCGACCGGCCGTCGCAAATGATGGTGGAAATTTCGACCACCGAATCGTTTGGTCATGCGAGGGCCTTGCCGCCGATCGCGGCGCTGCCCGAGAGCGACTTCACCGCAAGAATGCTGCTGGAAAATCTGCCCGCCGGGCAGGAGATTTTCTATCGCGTCCGGTTCCGCGACCTCGCGCACACCGGCATATCGAGCGAGCCGGTCGTCGGCCGTTTCCGCACCGCGCCTGCCGATCGCCGCGACGTCAGCTTCGTCTGGGGCGGCGATGTCGCGGGGCAAGGCTGGGGCATCAATCCCGACGACGGCGGCATGCTTACTTTCGCCACCATGCGCAAGCACCGGCCGGATTTCCTGCTGCATTCCGGCGACACGATCTACGCCGACGGCGTCATTGCCGCCGAAGTGAAGCTCGCCGACGGCAAGATCTGGAAGAACGTCACGATTCCGGAGAAATCAAAAGTCGCCGAGACGCTCGACGAGTTTCGCGCGGCGCACAAATACAATTTCCTCGACCACAATCTGCGCGCCTTCAACGCCGAGGTTCCGATCTTCGTGCAGTGGGACGACCACGAGGTCGTCAACAACTGGTCGGCGTCGAAACAGCTCCCCGCCGCCTACAAGGAGCGCGACGTCATGCTGCTCGCCGCGCGCTCGGCCCGCGCGTTCCACGAGATGTATCCGTTGCGCCAGAGCCTCGCCGAGCCGGGCCGGATCTACCGCACGCTCAATTACGGGCCGCATCTCGACGTCTTCATGCTGGACGAGCGCAGTTATCGCGGCGCCAACAATCCCAATCTGCAGACCGAATACGGTCCCGAGAGCTACTTCCTCGGACCCGACCAGCTGGCGTGGCTGAAGCGCGGACTATTGAATTCGCGCGCCACCTGGAAGGTGATCGCTTCCGACATGCCGCTCGGCATCATCGTCTATGACGACGGGCCCAACCGGAAGGGCTCGGAAGGGATTGCGCAGGGCGACGGGCCGCCGCGCGGCCGCGAACTCGAGATCGCCGATCTCCTGCGCTTCATCAAGTCAGCCGGGATCGTCAACACGGTGTGGCTGACGGCAGACGTGCACTACGCGGCGGCGCACTACTACAATCCGGACAAGGCGCAATTCCAGGAATTCGATCCGTTCTGGGAATTCGTCGCCGGCCCGTTCAACGCCGGCACTTTCGGGCCGAACGGACTCGACAACACTTTTGGCCCGGAGGTGAAATTCATCAAGGCGCCCGGCCCGGGCAGGCAGAACCTGCCGCCGTCGGCCGGGATGCAGTTCTTCGGTCATGTCAGGATTGACGGCGGAACCGGGCAGATGACCGTGACTTTGCGGGATCGGGCCGATGTGGCGCTGTGGTCGACCACTTTGGACCCGAAAATCGGCTAACCAAATGCGAAACAACCCATTGTTTTTTGGCGTTTTCTGAATATATTGCGCCGCAACGAGTACGGTTTGCCCGGTCCTTTTGGCCGGGCTTCCTTTTTAGGCGCCACGGGCGCCTTCAGAATTCCAGGTTTTTGAGCGTGATCCGGAAAAGTGGGTCCCGGTTTTCCGGTGAGATCGCGCTCCAGCCATTGTCCGAGCCAGAAGAACAGCTATGAACCTTCGCAACGTCGCCATCATCGCCCACGTCGACCACGGCAAGACCACGCTGGTCGATCGCCTGCTGCAGCAATCCGGCACCTACCGCGACAACCAGCGCGTGGTCGAGCGCGCCATGGATTCCAACGATCTGGAGCGCGAGCGCGGCATCACCATCCTCGCCAAGGCAGCCTCGGTGCAGTGGAAGGACACCCGCATCAACATCGTCGATACCCCGGGCCACGCCGATTTCGGCGGCGAGGTCGAGCGCATCCTCAACATGGTGGACGGCGCGCTGGTGCTGGTGGACGCCGCCGAAGGCCCGCTGCCGCAGACCAAATTCGTGGTCTCCAAGGCGCTGAAGGTCGGGCTGAAGCCGATCGTCGTCATCAACAAGGTCGACCGGCCGGACGCACGTCCGACCGAAGTCATCAACGAGGTGTTCGACCTGTTCGCGGCGCTCGACGCCACCGAGGAGCAGCTCGATTTCCCGATCCTGTACGGGTCGGCCAAGCAGGGCTGGATGGCGGAAAGCCCCGACGGTCCGCAGGACGCCGGCATGCAGCCGCTGTTCGACCTGATCCTGCGCCATGTCGCGCCGCCGACGGTCGAGGAAGGTCCGTTCCGCATGATCGGCACCATTCTCGAGGCCAATCCCTATCTCGGCCGCATCATTACCGGCCGCATCACCTCCGGCTCGATCAAGCCCAACCAGGCCGTCAAGGTGCTGAGCGGCGACGGCAAGCTGATCGAGAGCGGCCGTATCACCAAGATCCTCGCCTTCCGCGGCATCGAGCGCACCCCGCTTGAGGAAGCCGAAGCCGGCGACATCGTCGCCATCGCCGGCCTCACCAAGGGCACCGTCGCCGACACCTTCTGCGACCCCTCCGTCGACACCCCGCTGGTGGCGCAGCCGATCGATCCGCCGACGGTGTCGATGTCGTTCATCGTCAACAACTCCCCGCTCGCCGGCACCGAAGGCGACAAAGTGACCAGCCGCATGATCCGCGACCGGCTGCTGCGCGAAGCCGAGGGCAATGTGGCGCTGCGCGTCACGGAGGCGTCCGACAGGGATTCCATGGAAGTCTCCGGCCGCGGCGAATTGCAGCTCGCGATCCTGATCGAGACCATGCGCCGCGAAGGCTTTGAACTCAGCGTGTCGCGCCCGCGCGTCGTGCTGAAGAAGGACGATGCCACCGGCGAGTGGCAAGAGCCGATCGAGGAAGTCGTGATCGACGTCGACGAGGAGCATTCCGGCGTCGTCGTGCAGAAGATGAGCGAACGCAAGGCCGAGATGATCGAGATGCGCCCCTCCGGCGGCCACCGGCTGCGGCTGGTGTTCTACGCGCCGACCCGCGGCCTGATCGGCTATCAGGGCGAACTCCTGACCGACACCCGCGGCACCGCGGTCATGAACCGCCTGTTCCACGGCTACGCGCCCTACAAGGGCGACATCCAGGGCCGCCGCAACGGCGTCTTGATCTCCAATGACCAGGGCGAGGCCGTGGCCTATGCGATGTTCAAGCTGGAAGATCGCGGCCCGATGATGATCGAGCCGGGCTGGAAGGTCTACAAGGGCATGATCGTCGGCGAGCACACCCGCGACAACGACCTCGAGATCAACATTCTCAAGGGCAAGCAGCTCACCAACATCCGCACCACCTCGAAGGACGAAGCGGTGCGCCTGACGCCGCCAATCCGCATGACGCTGGAAAAGGCGCTGGCCTATATCGAGGACGACGAACTGGTCGAGGTGACCCCGAAGTCGATCCGGCTGCGCAAGAAGTTCCTCGACGCCAACGACCGCAAGCGTGCGGAAAAGGCCAAGGAAGCGGTGGCGTAACGCGACCGTCGCAACTGAACGAAAATACCGTCATGGCCGGGCTTGTCCCGGCCATCCACGTTTTGGATACTAGGTAAGTAACCGTGGATGCCCGCGAGGAGCGCGGGCGCGACGACAAGATGGACGACGTTATGTCCTTCCCCTCCGAAATCGATGTCGCCATCATCGGCGCTGGCGCCGCAGGCCTTGGCGCCGCGCGGGCGCTGGAAAATTCCGGACTCTCCGTCATCGTGCTGGAAGCGCGCGACCGCGTCGGCGGGCGCGGCCACACCATCATGGCGTCGCCCGAGGTCACTTTCGACCTCGGCTGCGGCTGGCTGCATTCGGCCGACCAGAATTCCTTCGTCGAGATCGCCGGGCGACTCAATTTCGAGATCGACAAGACCCGTCCGCCCTGGCGCGAGCAGAGTTACGACAAGGCATTTCCACCGAAGGAGCGCGCCGACTTCATCGGGGCGCTCGACGCCTTCTACGGCCGCGCCGAGGACGCCGCGGAGCAATTGCGCAGGGACGGCCGCGACGGCGCCGCCAGCAGCTGTCTCGAGCCCGGCAATCGCTGGAACCCGATGATCGACGCGATCTCGACCTATGTGAACGGCAGCGAGCTCGACCGGGTCTCGCTCCTCGACATGGACGCCTATGAGGACAGCGAGATCAACTGGCGGGTGCGGCGCGGCTTCGGCGCGCTGATCGCGACCTACGGCGCCTCCTGCCCGCTCGCGCTGAATACCCAGGTCACCCTGATCAATCATTCCGGACCGCGCCTGCGGATCGAAACCTCGCGGGGCACCTTGAGCGCCGGCAAGGTGATCGTCACCGTGCCGACCAACCTGATTGCCGATGAATCGATCCGCTTCCACCCGGCGCTGCCCGACAAGGTCGACGCCGCGCGCGGACTGCCGCTCGGCCTTGCCGACAAGGTAACGCTGGCGCTGGACCGGCCCGAGGCGCTGCCGAAGGACGGCAATCTGCGCGGCGCCACCATGCGCACCGCGATGGGCGCCTTTCATTTGCGCCCGTTCGGCCAGCCCTGCATCGAGGGCTTTTTCGGCGGGCGCTTCGCGCGACAACTTGAAGACGCCGGCGACGGCGCGCTGGCCGCGCAAAGCATCGACGAGATCGCAAGCCTGCTCGGCAACGACTTTCGCCGGCGACTGAAGCCGCTTGCGGAATCGCGCTGGGCCCACGACCCCTTCGCGCGCGGCTCCTATTCGCACGCGCTGCCCGGCCACGCCGGCGACCGCGCCGTGCTCGCAGCGCCGGTCGATGGGCGGCTGTTCTTTGCCGGCGAGGCGACCTCGCCGGATTTTTTCTCGACGGCGCACGGGGCGAGGGATTCGGGCGAGCGGGCGACGGGAGAGGTTCTTGCGCGCAAGGCTGAGCGCTAGCCTTTGAAAACTTCGTCCCTGTGAAATTTCAAGAAGTACGCATTTGGATGAAGCGTTGAATCTTTGGGTAAATTGATCATCCCGCTTTGATTCAAGAGACGAACGGCGTCATCAGGAACGTGACCCTTGGCAACGAGAATTTTGTAATCGTCGCCTATAGAAATTAGTCCTCGATCAAACATCCAGTGTACTGTTCCGGATAGAGCTAGTCCGTTGCGAACAGAGTCAGGTCCCTTCGACGCTACCGGCTGGATATGCGCCGCCTGAACCTCAGGGCGCCCTCCACCATTGATCAAGCGTAGTCCCGTGACGGCGCATCGATTTGAATACGCGGCACGAACATTGTGCATGAAAGACCGGTCACGGAATAGCCGAGAGACCATCATCTCGACAACGGGGCGCTCGAATGGCGCAGGCGGCTCCGAGAATCCAGGCAACGTTACTTCTGAGGATAAATTCCCCTGAATGACTGGAGCGAAGCCAGCCCTAAATATCCGATCGAATTCATCATCCGGAATGAGGCGAACGGCGCGTCCAAATGCACCTTTGTTGGTGCTTCCATCATCCTTTTCGAGTGCACTCTCGTAATATTCCTCGCCATGATAGAATGGGACAGCCGTGTCAAAATCTAGATAACTTGTACGGTCAATGATTGCAAAATAGTGATCAGGCAAGTCGGCGTCTTCAATCACCGAATCAACACGAGCCACACCAAAATAGGATTGACGTCCTCCGCGACTTGAAAGTGCTGCGCTGGATCTACGGGGTTCGTAGTAGACGATATAGTCGCCAATAGTCTGTTGGACATAATTTAGGTACGTGCGAGGAAAGTGATATCGCACCTCCGGCAGGTCTTTGTAGCTCGGCGTAACCTTCGTGGTGAAAACTGCTTTGGTCATTCAGAGCGCCTGCAAAATTTGGATATCGCGACTACGGATGAACCTAAAATAATTGTTAGCGGATGAACAGTCTGGGTTCGCTCTATTGACACACCTACCGTTATCACTCGAATTTCTTCTAGACCACCCACGCGGCGCCATGAAGGCGGATAATCGTAGTTGAAATACTTGCCATCGCGGCTTTCTCGATTTTGTCGAACGCGAACGCGCTGTTCAGCGCCGGCAAACGGATAGCACAGGAAATGCCGGCCGTGCTGCTCCCGCGACATAGCGACGTCGTGTTGATGGCGCCCATACGGATGATTTTGCGGCTTGTCGACTAGTGGTGCTGTCTATCAGACAGCCCCCTAAGACGCTTCATTGCGAAGCTTTTTTAATTCTGTGAGAAACCCCTCGTCGTGGGCGGTCAAAACTTCGGTCCAGTCCTCGATCACCGCGTCAAGCACATCTACCGCCCCTTCCGGAACGGCGGCGGAGGACGGGAACGCTTCCGCGTTTCGCAAGAATTCCACTAACCACTGCGCGACGGCATCACGGGACAACGGGTCCACTTCGTCCGGATGATTGTCCAGCCAAATGATGAGATCGTCGATTTCGTCGGCGTTGGCGGCCCACAGAGTTGTCAGCATCGGTTGTCGCTCCGGTTTGATTGATGTCTCGATGACGTTAAGTGACCAGATTTGAGATAAGCGTCGTAGAGGAAGAATGATTCGGTCTAACCCCCTACTTCATCACCCTCGCCCTCAACTCCGCATCCGGAATAAAGCACGCCTCGTACTTCCCGAAAATCCGGTAGCGATTCCGCGCGACGAGATTGTAGACCGCGTCGCGCAGTGGCTTCGGCACCGCGCGCAGGGCGCGCACCCAGCCCCATCCCGGCAAATTCGAAAGCACCGTGAGCGCGGCGTCGGATTTGAAGAACGCCTCGCCGCCATGGACCACGGCGTTGGTGTCGGGGTCATCGGGATCGATGCCGAAGGCCTGCGCCAGCCGCGTGCCGTAGGGTGACTGGATCGCGGTGAAGCGAAAGCGCCGCTCGACGTCATGCGCGGCGACGAAGCGGACCCAGCGCGGGCAGAACACGCAGACGCCGTCGTAGAGGATCACGTCGTCGTCCGGCCACGCTGTCATCTGCTCTTCACTCTTGGCGCGTTTTTCCTGAGCGCGAACCGGCGCCCGCTTTGCTCGAAAACGCTACCTGTTATCCAGCGTCAGCAGCGCCACCGCCATCAGCACGACCGCCGGCCCGGTCTTGACCAGCGCGCCGAGCGGCTCGACCCACAGGTCCGGCGTCAGGATCGCAGCGCCCGCCATGTAGCCGAGCGATGCCACGATGCCCGCGACCAGCCCGAATCCGCAGGTCCGCCGGAATGCGATCAGGACGCCGATGGTCATATCCATCAGGCTGGTCAGAACCGTGACCGGCGCGACCAGGGCCGGCGGAAAGCCGTGCGAGCGCAGGATGCCTGCCGCGGCGTCATAGGAAATGAACAATGCAATAGAGCCCGAAGCGATCCAGAACACGACGAGGCTCGCAATCACCAGCGCCTTGATCAGGAACAGCCGCGAAAACCATTTGTCCTGGATGGTGGCGGCGCGTTGTCCCACCGCCTGCGCCAGCGTCTTCGGCACGATGCCGGTCGCAAGCATCCAGGGACGCGGGTCCCCCCTCACGCCACGGCGCAACTCGGCAATCGCCGTGGTGCGCATCGGCGGCATCCAGCCGAGCCAGCTTGCGAGATTGCCACCCCTGGCGCCGAGATCGAGCAGGAAGGCGGGCAGCGCGAGGCGCGGCATGTCGGCGGTACCGAACGCGCGGCGGAATTGATCGATCACGCCGCCGAGCGTGACCGGCTGCGGCTGCATCAGATCCCACGTCACGGCGTTTGCAGTTTCGTCCGCGATATCGCGGTCGGCGAGCCAGGCGATCGTGGCCGCGATATCCTCGACCGCGACCGGCTGGAACGGGACAGCCGCTTCGGCCGCGCGGAGGTCAACCGGAAATGCCGCCAGCGCGCGCAGCATGGCGCTGCCGCCGTAGGCCGCCGGCGCGATCACAAACCCCGGCCGCAGGATCGCATAGGGTATGCCGAACACGGCGATCAGCCGCTCGGCCTCGCGCTTTGTCGCGCTGAAGGCGGTGCGATCCTCGTCCGCCGCGCCGGGGATCGAGATCTGCACCAGCCGGATCGTCCGGCCGGAATCGCGGATCGCGCGAAGCAACCGTTCCACGAAATCGCGGTGCACATCGCGGGTATCGCTGCCCGGGCCGTCCTGCAGCACGCCGAGACAATTGACGACGATATCGATTTCGTATTCCCCGATCAGCCGCGCCAGCGCGCCGCGATCCATCGACATGACCGGCATTTCCAGATCGTGCGCGGTAGCCTTCTGCGACGGCGAAAATCGCCGCGCGATCCCGATCACGTCAAAGCCGCGGGCACGCAGATCGTCGGTGACGAACCGCCCGATCAGGCCGGAGGCGCCGAGCAGGAGTATTTTGGGCCATTTGCTCTCGCTCATTGCTGACTCTTCCTAGAATTGCGGCTTGGCGATCATCAGCCAGAGGATGATCATGACAGAACCGAAGCCGGGAATGCCGAACAGGAACCAGCGGCGAAACAGCGCGGAGTAGCGCTGCGGCAGCGGCTCGCGCCGCGCATTGGCCGTTCGCGCCAGATCGCGCATTTCGATCTGCATGAAGACCACGGGAACCCAGAACAGCCCGGCGACGGCGTAAAGCCCGAGCGAAGTGACGAGCCAACGCTCGGACAGGCCCGTTGCCGACAACAGCATCAACAGCCAACCGGTGACCGGCTGCAGCAGCACCGCGGTCAGCGTGAAAAGCATGTCGGCGATCACCACCACCGCCGCCGTGCGCGCGATGAAGGCCGGATCGCGGCTGCGATGCGCCATCAGCATAAAGAAGGCGATGCCGGTCCCGGTGCCGAGAATGACTGTCGCACCGAGCACGTGCAGATATTTGATGAGGAAATAGAGCGTCATCGCTTCCTCGCCGCGATCGGCATGCGCGCCTTCAGCGCGCGATCCAGCTCCGGTCCGGCGATTTTCACGCCGGCTTCCGTCTCCGGCAACCAGTGCCCCTCGCTGCCCGACGCCGCCAGCACGCGAAACCCAACCTTGCCGCCGCCGCCGCGGAATGCATCGGCCATCCGCCGCGACAGCTCGGGCGAGAAGTAGGTGTCGTTGGCCGCCACCAGCCAGGTCACCGGCACCCGCGCCGCCTTGCCGAATTCGGCCGCCGCCGAAATCAGCGTATGCGGCGCGCAGACCTGATTGGGCCGATCATTGGCGTGCCCGCCGCGGCCGGGCGCAAAAGCGATGATGGCCGAGACGTCTTTGGGGTTTTCGCTCGCCAGCGCCAGCGCGCCCCATGCGCCGGCCGAGTGCCCGACGATGACCATGCCCTCCGGCCGGATGAAGGACGCCTTGCGCAGCACACCTGCGGCCGCGGCGATCGCATCCGCGGTGGCGCGTCCGGCGCGCGCATAATTGGCTTCGTCGCAACCGCCCTGGTCCTCCAGATAGCGCCCGCCGGTGGCGCCGTGGCCGGGGCGTTCCGGCACCAGCACGGCAAAGCCGCGCGCCACCAGCCAGGCCGCCAGCGCGCGGTATTCGGGCGGGGGCATTTGCGCGCGACGCAGCACGTTCTGCGTGGAGGCGTGTGCGATCACCGCGAGCGGAAACGGCCCGTCGCCGGGCGGACGAAAAAGCAATGCCTGCGCCGCGGATTCCATGGCCGGCGACGGCACCCGCCATTGCTGCATGCGGTTCGGTTCGGCCTCCGCGCCTTGCGGGCCCAGCCGATCCTGCGCGGCCGCGCCTTGGGTACAGACCGCGCCAACCGCAACCAGGACCAGCAGAGCTTTGAGCAATTGCATGAATTTGCCTGACGCAGGCCCGAGGGACAGAGCCCGGATTTGCGGAACAGAATACCCACGACGAATCACATTGAGTGGATTTTCCGCGAGCGGGATGGCGGAGATTGAGCGGTCCCGACCGCTTTTGCACCGCCGGGCGCCGGCAAAATGCCGCCAGAGGCGTCTCCCTGTCCTTTTTCGGTACAGCCGGCCGGCAGGACTGATGCAGAAAATCCACAGGTTAACCGATAATTAACGATAGACCTTGAAGCGGGCGCGCTGACTTGCTTTGATTGCCTCCATGAGCACAACCCTGATCGAGGTTCGGCCGGCCAAAGCTGCGGACGCAGCCGCGGTGGCGTCTACCCATGACGAAGCCTGGCGCTCGGCCTATCAGGGCATCATTCCCGGTGCCGAGCTGGAGAAGCTGATCAACCGACGCGGCCCGCAATGGTGGGACAGCGCGATCCGCAAGGGCAGCCGCGTCAGCGTGCTGGTGTTCGGCGACAAGGTCGCCGGCTACGCCAATTACGGCCGCAACCGCGCCCGCAGCCTGCACTTCGAAGGCGAGATCTACGAACTCTATCTGCGGCCCGAATTCCAGGGTCTCGGCTTCGGCCGCCGGCTGTTCACCGCCGCACGGCGCGACCTGCTGCAAAGCGGGCTGAAGAGCATGGTGATCTGGGCGCTGTCCGACAACGATGCCGCGACCGAGTTTTATCGCGCCCTCGGCGGCCGCATGGTCGCGCGTTCCTCGGAAAAGTTCGGGCCCAAGTCGCTCGACAAGGTCGCGTTCGCCTGGACCAACTAAAGTTCCACCGGGTTTGAGCAAATCGAGGCTGGCTTCGGCCGGCGTCGCACCCTATCCATGAGCTGAATTCAAACCCACGCGGAGCCATCCATGCGTATTGACGCCATTTCGATCGGGATCAATCCGCCGCATGACGTCAACGTCATCATCGAAGTCCCGGTCGGCGGCGAGCCGATCAAATACGAGATGGACAAGGAGGCCGGCACCCTGGTGGTCGACCGGTTTCTCTATACCGCCATGCGCTATCCCGGCAATTACGGCTTCATCCCGCACACGCTGTCGGGCGACGGCGACCCCTGCGACGTGCTGGTCGCGAACACCCGCGCCATCGTTCCGGGCGCCGTCATGAGCGTGCGGCCGGTCGGCGTGCTGCTGATGGAAGACGAGGCCGGCGGCGACGAAAAGATCATCGCCGTGCCTTCATCGAAGCTGACCCAGCGCTACGACAAGGTGCGCAATTACAGCGACCTGCCGGAGATCACGCTGCAGCAGATCCAGCACTTCTTCGAGCACTACAAGGATCTCGAGCCCGGCAAATGGGTGAAAGTCCTGCGCTGGGGCGGCGCCGAGGATGCACACAAGCTGATCGTGGAAGGCATTGCGCGCGCCAAGGCGAAGAAGTAGGCGTTGAAGCCACGCGCGTGATATTCGTCATCCTGAGGAGCCCGCACTTGCGGGCGTCTCGAAGAATGAGGCCCGAGCCTTGGCCTCATGGTTCGAGACGGCGCAAGTGCGCCTCCTCACCATGAGGAAGAGAAATATCATGCGCCGGCTGCTGAAAATCATCCGCAACCTCCTGCTGCTCGTCGTTGCGGGGATCATCGTTCTCGCCGGCGTGCTGCTGTTCAATGTCGTCACCCACGGTTCACGGCAGATTCAGGTCGCAGCCGTACCGCGAGCGGCAGTCGACCAGCAGGGCGCGGCGGCGCGGCTCAGCGAGGCGATCCGCTTCCAGACCATTTCGAATTTTCTCAATCCCGATCAGGATGCCGAGGCGCTGCGCGGCCTGCGGGCGCATATCGAAAGAAGCTTTCCCGCCTTTCATGCCGCGGCCAGACGCGAAGTCATCGCCGGCCACAGCCTGCTCTACACATGGGAGGGCACCGATCCCAAGGCGCAGCCGATCGCGCTGCTCGCGCATCAGGACGTGGTGCCGGTGGCGCCGGGCACCGGGAAGGACTGGCAGCATCCGCCCTATGAAGGCGTCATTGCCGACGGCTTCATCTGGGGCCGCGGATCGTGGGACGACAAGGGCAACCTCTATTCAATGCTGGAAGCCGCCGAACAAATGGCCAAGGAGGGCTATCGCCCGAATCGAACCGTCTATTTCGCCTTCGGCCATGACGAGGAAGTCGCCGGCGTCAGGGGCGCCAAGGTCATCGCCGCCACGCTCGCCTCGCGCGGCGTCAAACTCGACTTCGTGCTCGACGAGGGCCTCTTGATCACCGAAGGCATCATGAAGGGCCTCGACAAGCCGGCCGCCCTGGTCGGCGTTGCCGAGAAGGGCTACGCGACGCTGGTCCTGACCGCGCATTCGACCCCCGGCCATTCCTCGATGCCGCCGCGCCAGACCGCAATCGGCATGATGAGCGCGGCGCTGGCGCGGCTGGAAGACCACCGCCTGCCGATGCAGGTTCGCGGCGCGGTGGCGGAGATGTTCGACACCATCGCGCCGGAAATGAGCGGCTTCAACCGCGTCGTGCTGTCCAACCTCTGGCTGTTCAAGCCGCTATTGCTGCGCGAATTCGAAAAGACCGGGCCCACCGAGGCGATGGTCCGCACCACCACCGCACTGACCATCTTCAATGCCGGCGACAAGGATAACGTGCTGCCCGGCAATGCGGCCGCGACCGTCAACTTCCGCCTGCTGCCGGGCGACACCCAGGGCAGCGTGGTCGATCACATCCGCTCGACCGTCAGGAACGACCGCATCTCCGTCGAGCCGTTTCCCGGCAATACCGATCCGCCGCCGGTGACCGGCACCGAAAGCCCATCCTTCAAGATGCTCAATCGCACCATCCGGGAGATTTTTCCCGACGTCGTCGTGGCCCCCGGCCTGATGGTGGCCGCGACCGATTCGCGCCATTTCGCTGACATTACCGACAAGATTTTCCGGTTCTCGCCGGTGCGCGCCAATTCGGACGACCTGAAACGGTTTCACGGCACCAACGAGCGCCTCAGCATCGAAGGCTATGCCGACATGATCCGGTTCTACCGGCGGCTGATCGAGAATGCCGCGGGGTGACGACAAAGCCCGTCATTCCGGGATGGTCCGAAGGACCAGACCTCAGGTGCGCAATTGCGCACCGGGGAATCTCGAGATTCTCCGATGTGCAATTGCACATCGTAGTTCGCGCAAGTGCGCGCCCCCGGAATGACCGTTACTACACCGCCGGCTTCGGCAATCCGTGGATCGCGCATGCCGCCCGCAGCGTGTTGACCAAAAGGCAGGCCACCGTCATCTGACCGACGCCGCCGGGCACCGGCGTGATCGCGCCGGCAACTTCCGACACTTCCTGAAAGGCGACGTCGCCGACCAGCCGGGTCTTGCCGTCGGCGGCGGGCAACCGGTTGATGCCGACATCGATCACGGTGGCGCCCGGCTTGATCCAGTCGCCGCGCACCATCTCCGGCTTGCCGACGGCGGCATAGACCAGATCGGCGCGGGCGCAGAGCGACGCGAGATCGCGCGAACGCGAATGCGCAATCGTCACCGTGGCGTTCTCGTTGAGCAGCAGCTGCACCAGCGGGCGGCCGACCAGATTGGAGCGGCCGATGACGATGGCGTTCATGCCTTCGAGCGAGGCGTGCACGCTCTTGGTGAGAATGATGCAGCCGAGCGGCGTGCAGGGCGACAGCGCCGCAAAGCCGCCCGCGAGCCGGCCGGCATTGTTCGGATGCAGCCCGTCGACGTCCTTGGCGGGATCGATGGCGTTGATGATGGTCTCGGTAGCAATCGATTTCGGCAGCGGCAATTGCACCAGGATACCGTGCACGGCTGGATCGCGATTGAGCCTCGCGATCAGCGCCAGCAAATCGGCCTGCGCGACGTCGGCCGGCAGCACATGCTCGAAGGAGGCCATGCCGGCTTCCTGCGTCTGCTTGTGCTTGCTGCGGACGTAGACCTGGCTGGCGGGGTCGCTGCCGACCAGCACCACCGCGAGCCCGGGCGTCAGCCGGTGCTCGCGCTGCACGCGGGCCACCTCGGCGGCGACACGGGCGCGAAGCTCTGATGCAATGACCTTTCCATCGATGATCCGGGCCGTCATTTCAATCCTTCTGTCTGATCTTATCCGGCTTCGCCGCGGTCAGTATTCGCAGCGCCTCGCCGAGCCTGGCAGGGTCGCCGTCGACGGCAATCTGCTTGAGGCGGGACGTCGTGCCCGACAGCACCCGCACATTACGCTTGGGCACCCCGAGCGCCTTGGCCAGCAACTCCGTCACCGCGCGATTGGCTTCGCCGCCTTCGGCGATGGCGCGGACGCGCACCTTGACCACGGTGCGGCCGTTGGCGAGCGTCTCAAGGCCGTCGATATCGTCGCGGCCGCCGCGCGGCGTGACGCGCAAGGCGACGCTGATGCCCTCGGTTGAATAGCGCCAGGGATCCATCGAGCATCCATCCGCTATCCGTGCACGCGATCAGATCACATTCGGATAGATGTAGTAGGCAATCACCCGCTGGATGAACATGATGATCAGGATCAGGATGATCGGCGAGATATCGAGGCCGCCGAGATTGGGCATGAAGGAGCGGATCGGCGCCAGCACCGGTTCGGTGATCCGGTACAGGAACTCGGCCACCGCCGACACGAACTGGTTGCGCGTGTTGACGACATTGAAGGCGATCAGCCAGGACAGAATGGCCGAGGCGATCAGCAGCCAGACATAAAGATCGAGAATGATGATGATGATGTCGAGAACGGCACGCATGGGGGATGGGCTCGCGGGGGTTGCTGCCTGCTAGATACCGGTTCCTCCCCCTGCAAACAAGGGAAGTTCCCGGCAAAAAGGCCCGAAAAACCGCGATTTCACTGTTCTTGACTTGGCCTTGGCGCAGATTGTAAATGGCGCCGATTGCCGACCGCCGTTATTCCCTTCGAGGCGGTCGCGATGGGGCCATAGCTCAGCTGGGAGAGCGCGTCGTTCGCAATGACGAGGTCGGCGGTTCGATCCCGCCTGGCTCCACCAGCCTTCGCTCGCTTCGCGAGCTTCGGCCAGGCAAGCCCGAAAGGTCTATCGTAGCGAAGTGAGCGAAGGTTGCCCCGCCAAAAGCCCGCAGGGCGACGGCGGGCTGCAAGGTGCCCCCTTACTTCCCCGTAAACCTTGGCGGCCGCTTCTCCATGAAGCTGGCGACGCCCTCGCGGAAGTCGCTGCCGCGCAGCGCCACCACCATCTCGCGGTTGGCGTCGATGGTCGCTTCGGCCAAGGTCTGGAACGGCATGTCGTAAAGCTGCCGCTTGATGACCGCGATCGCGCTCGGCGAAACGAAATCGGCGAGATCGCGGGCATAGGCATAGGTCTGCTCGCGCAGCTGGTCCGGCGGGTACAGCCGGTTCACGAGGCCGATGCGCAGCGCCTCGTCGCTCGAGACCCGGCGCGCGGACATCAAGAGATCCAGCGCGTTGGCGTGGCCGACGATGCGCGGCAGCATCCAGCTGATGCCATGCTCGGCGATCAGGCCGCGGCGCGAGAATGCGGTCGTGAAAACCGTATTGTCGGCGGCGAAGCGCAGGTCGCAATAAAGCGCATGCACCAGCCCGATGCCGGCGGTGGCGCCGTTCAGCATGCCGATCACAGGCTTTGGGATCGACGGATAATATCCGTAGCGCGACTGCCAGTCCGGCCGCCGGTTCATGTCGAACGGCGGCAGGCTCTGGGCGCGCCTGATGTCGTCGGGATCGAGCCCCTTCAGCGCGTCCATGTCGGCGCCGGCGCAGAATGCCCGCCCTGCACCGGTCAGCACGATGACGCGCACATTGTCGTCCGCGGCGGCGGTTTCCATGGCGTGGCGCACATCGCGCTCCATGATCGGCGTCCACGCATTCATGCGATCGGGGCGATTGAGCGTGATGGTCGCGATCTTCTCGCTCACGTCATAGAGAATATGCTGATAGGCCACCGGACTCTCCCTGTTTTCGCCTGTGTCTTTCGCGGCAGCGCGTTGCTGCTGATTCATGTTTTTCAGGTCGCTCTTTTTGCGCGCGAACCTGCAGGCCGCGCCAGATAGTCGATGGTTTCCGGCCGCTCCTCGAGCCAGCCGGTCCATCGTTTGAATACCTTTGTCATGCGGTCCGGCTCGACCCCGAGTTGCGCCATCGCCACGCCGCCGTTGACGGATTCGCGATATTCGGCGATCAGGCCGTCGCGCACGATGAAGCGGCTCATGCCGTCGATCACGACCGGCTTGCCCTTGAACTGCGGGATTTTCGAAGTGAAGCTCGACAGCGACCACGCATATCCCATCGTGCCGTCGAACACCGGATCGAACATCTCCCAGCGATAGTCGGCAGCATCGCGGTGAAACAGATCCCGCATCATATGCGCGATGTCGGCGCGGCCCTTGTGAGGACCGTAGATATAATCGTGATAGATCGCGTCCTCGGTGAAATGTCTTGCGAAGCGCTCGCCGTCGCCGGATTCCGCTGACAACGTGAAATCGCTCAACAGCCGTGCGAATTCGTCGCCGGTCATATCGCCTCCCCCCGCGCTCGCTGATTATTTGCCTCGAGCTGACGAGGCCGACACTAGCACATCTGCAGATTTGGAAAGGCTTCGAGAACCGCGGCGCGGAATATCGCGGCGTTGTTTTTGTTTTTTGCGCGCTATTCCGCCGCTTCCGACATCATCGACAGCGGCATGCGCGCCAGCCAGCCATCGAGAAACGCCTTCAGCCAGGCGCGCTCGGCCACGTCATGGATCGCGCGGTCGGCGAAGTGGTGGTGGCGCGGCCGCGCGCCCGGCGATTCCAGACGCTCGTGACCGCGCGTGGTCCAGCGATGCATCATCGCGTAGGTCACGTCGGGATGAAACTGGAAGCCGAAAGCATTATCCGACCGGAACGCCTGGATCGGGAAGTCGCCGCCCTCGGCCAGCAATTCGGCGCCGCGCGGAAGTTCAAATCCTTCGCGGTGCCAGTGGTAGACGTGGTCCGGCCAGTGCCGGCAGAGCGCCAGCCCGGCAGGGGTGGGGCGAATCGGATAATAGCCGATCTCCGTCCGGCCTTGCGGATGCGGCGCGACCCGCGCGCCGAGCTGCATCGCGAGCATCTGCGCGCCCAGGCAGATTCCCAGAAACGGCCGCTGCTCCCGCAGCGGCACGGCGATCCAGTCGATCTCCCGGCGAACGAAGTCATCGGGATCATTCGCGCTCATCGGTCCGCCGAAAATGACCGCGCCGGCATGGTCATCCAGGGTTTCCGGAAGCGAATCGCCGAAACGCGGACGCCTGATATCCAGCCCGTGCCCGAGCGCCCGCAGCGCATTACCGACCCGGCCCGGCGTCGAGGTTTCCTGGTGCAGGACGATCAGGACCGGCAGCAGGGAAGCGGCCGCGGCAGGCGCGAGAGGGGCCGCCGCCGCCCGACCCGGGAAGCGCAGGACGTTTTCACCGTTGATCTTGCCGGACTGAAACATCGACTTTTCTGTCTTTCGGCTATCAAGCCAGAATCATACCTAAGTCGCCGTTAATTTCGTGTGAGTTCATGGGAAATATAAGCAAATCGCGGGCCAAAGCCGGGCCGGGACGGGGCGCGATTTTCAGCGTTTCCGCAGCTGATAGCGTCCGACCACGGACAGCACAAACCCGCGCGGGAAAAACCGGAGCAGGAATGGCACGATCTTGATGCCGACCCCGGGCAGCACGGCGCGCTTGTTGGCCATCAGCCCGCGGTAGCCGGCCAACGCAACGTCGGCCGGGGAGACGTTCAGGACCAGCGAATCAACTCCAGGCAGAAAGCCCGCCCGCGCCTGAAATTCCGACGGCACCGGACCCGGACACAGCGCAGTTACCCGCACGCCGTGCGGCGCGAGTTCCCCGCGCAGCGCTTCCGAGAACGACAGCACATAGGCCTTGGACGCGTAATATACCGCCATTCCAGGCCCCGGCAGAAAGCTGGCGATGGAACCGACATTGAGGATGCCACCGCGGTGCCGGATCAGATCATCGGAGAACCGCAACGACAGGTCGGTCAGCGCGCGGATATTGACGGCGAGCATGCCGAGCTGTTCGTCACGATCCAGCTTGATCGCGTGGCCGAACAGACCGAAGCCCGCATTGTTGACGACGAATTCGACCTCCACGCCCTCGGCCGCCAAGGCCGCGGCGATCCTGTCGCCGGCATCAGGCTGTTCGAGATCGCAGGCAATCACGATCGGCGCAGCACCGCCGCCGGCGGTAATCTCATCCGCCAGCGTAGCCAGACGATCTGCGCGTCGCGCCGCCAGGGCCACCCGATGGCCGTTCGAAGCAAAAACGCGCGCCAGCTCGGTGCCTATGCCCGCCGAGGCACCGGTAATCAGCGTCACACGCTCGGTCACGATTCAATGCTCTTGGATCAATTGCAGGAAATGCGGCTAAGTCAGGAAACGAGAGCACAGGCTTGAGGTGAGATGCAAGCCATCTGCAAGCATATCGGGTTGCCCAAACGCACGGTGCTGCGAATTGAAGTGCTGTCTTTCGAAGGTTTATTGCGTTCGGCGAGGCCGATTGTCCGGCACATTAAAATTTCGTCATGTCCGGTACCGCCCCAACCCATGTCCAGTGCCGCGCCAACCAATGACCCCCGGGCTGCGCCTCACGATGCCGCGTCTGCAATATCCTGGCCGCCCTCCGCCGTGGGTAGCCTGCCGGCGACACGGTGCTTGAGCTCGATCCGGTCGCGCGAGGACACTCCCAGGAGGTCGGCCGCGCGCCAGACGACGTTATCCTCGAACTCGCTGACCTGACCGTCGGCAAAAACCAGTTCCCACATCATCTCGACGATGCGGAGCCGGCCTTCCTCATCCACCGAGCGCATGATGACGCTGGTGAAATGATAGAGATCGACCGCCTCGCCCTCGACACGGGTGGCGGCCGCGATCAGGTGATCGGCCGAACCGGGATCAAGCCCGAAGCGCCTTTCGATCAGACTGTGCAGCTTGCGCTTTTCCAATTCGGACGGCTCGCCGTCGATCGAAACGACGTGAATCAATAGCGCCGTCGCCGCCAGACGATACCCGGTATCGTCAAACACCCGATCTTCGTGCCCGGCGGAGGAAACGACCTCGGCAATGAATTGGCGTAATCCGTCCAGCATCAATCTCTCTCTACCGAAATCGCGTGAGCCTGTTTCGCCGCATCGGCGGCCAAGGCCAGTATATGGGTCGGAAAATCAACCGACGCAATCCATGCCGGTTCCGGCGAAGCATTACCGATAGGCAATCTCAGGGTATCTCGTAGACCACCATCTTGTCGGCGATGCCGCGCAGCGCGGCTTCCTTCTGGATTGGCCTGATCGCTTCCTTCTCGAGAATCGCGGCAACCGCCGGCGCTTCGATCACCGGCGCCGTGATGTGGATCTCCTGCGATGTCGACAGGTTCTGGACCCTGGCTGCGATGTTGACGGTCTGTCCGAAATAATCCTGTCGCTCGTTGAGCATGACGGCGAGGCACGGACCTTCATGGATGCCGATCTTGACGACGAGGTCCTCGGTCCCGCGCGCGGCGTTGAGCGCATCCATCGCGGCACGCATCCGCAAGCCGGCGACGATCGCGTGCTCGGGCCGAATGAACGTCGCCATCACGGCGTCGCCGATCGTCTTCACGACGGCGCCCTTCTCCGCGGAGATGATCTCCAGCAGCGCACGGAAATGCGCCCGGACCAGATCGAAGGCGGCGAGATCGCCGACCCGTTCGTACAGCGCCGTCGAACCCTTGAGGTCGGTGAAGAGGAAGGTCAGCGACGTAATCTTGAGGCGCTGATCGACGCTGAGATTGTCGGCCTTGAAGACGTCGCGGAAGGTCTGGTTCGAGAGCATCCGCTTGGCGGTAAGGAACGGCTTGCGCTTGCCGATCAGGTGATGCATCGCATCTCCCGCGATAAACACCGACGGCAGCACCCGCAGGTCGGCCTGGTTGTCGAGCGACAGCCGCAGCGGTCCCGGACGCATCGTCCTGGTTCCCCCGGTCGGCGTCGGCGTCTTGTTGTAGACCAGCGACAACTGCTGACGTTCCCTGGTCGGCTCGCCCTGAACGTCGATGAATTGAGCCGAGTGGGTGACCGGCTCGAAGATAATGATGAATTCCTTCGGCAATTGCAGCGACAGCACCGCCTTCTCGCCCGCCGGCAGTTCAATCGTATCCAGCGTCACCTCGTCAGCCAGCGCCGCAACGGATTCCTTGTCGAAATCGACGCCCGAACTCCAGAAAACCTGTTTGTAATATTCCCAGACCGGCAGCGAATTGGGATCATGTGCGGCGATGTGCCTGACCCGCGGGCTGACCGTGAAGGCGACCTCGACCTGCTCGTCGACCGAGGCCTCGTAACCGCAGGCGCAGAGACCGCAGTGATAGTCGTCCGGACGAAGCGATTTCAGCGTCGAATGGGCGCCGAGCACGCCGCCGCAACCGGGGCACAGCACATTCCAGGAAAGGTCGAACAGCCCTAGCCGGGCGGCATGCAGAAAGCCCGAAATCACCTTCTCTTCGTCGAGCCCGCGCCGCTTCGAAAAGTCCAGCACATTGATGCGGTTGAGCTCGTGGTCCTCGCCCTCCTCGACCACATGCTGGATCGCATCGATCACCACGGGATCGGCTGTCTGTCTCAGCAGGGAAAACTGGGCCTTGATGTCGCTCATAACCCAAGCCTAGGGCAGATTGCGCCCCCCTCCAAGCAATGCCTTGTCACCGACGCGTGATGCGGAACATCGGCGAGCGGTCGGGCTGCGTCGTCACCACGCCGATCGGCATCACCGGCGCCTGGTCGACAAGCTCGACCTTGAACGTGGCGATGATCTTGGCCAGCGCCAGGGTGGCTTCGACCAGCGCAAAATGCGAGCCGATGCAGACCCGGGCGCCGACGCCGAACGGCAGATAGGCGAAACGATCGGGCGGTGGCGCAGGCGGCATGAAACGGGACGGGATGAAGGCGTTCGGATCGCGCCAGAGCTTTTCGTGCCGGTGCAGCAGCCATGGTGCGATCAGAACCACATCGTTCTTCTTCACCGGCATGCCCGCGATGGTGTCCGGCGCGGCGGCGGCGCGCGCGATCAGGAACGCCGGCGGATAGAGCCGCATGGTCTCGTCGACCACCGCGCGGGTAAATTTCAGCCGCTCGACATCGGACGCGTCGCTGACATCAGCGCCTTTGACTTCGGCGGCCAGTTGCTCCTGCGTGTCCGGATCCAGCGCCAACAGATACAGCGACCAGAAAAGGGCGGTGGCGGTGGTCTCGTGGCCGGCGAGAATCATCGTCGCCACCTGATCCCCCAACTGCTCGTCGGTGAAGGCTTCGCCGGTTTCGGGGTCGCGCGCCGCATTCATCAGATCGAACAGGTCGCTCGGCGGGGCGCCTTCCTTCTTGCCGGCGGCCCGGCGTTCCGCCATCAGCATGGCAACGAAACCCGTCCATCGCTTGCGGAAGCGGGCGCGGGAGAAATCCTGCGGACTCGGCCAGTTCAGCGGCAGCAGCAGGTCGAGAAAATGCGGCCGCGCCAGCCGCTCGCCATATTCCATCACGAAATCACGCAACGCCGCGCCGTGGCGATCCATCCCGAACGAAAACATCGTGCGCCCGGCGATCTCGAGCGTCATCCGCTGCATCGCCTCGCGCAGATCGACCGGCCCGCCGCTGGCTGCGCCGAGCTTCGCAATCGTCTCGTCCGTCGCCGCGACCATGTGCGGAACCAGCGTTGCGACTGCGCGCGGCGTAAAGGCCGGCGCCAGTGTTCTGCGCTGATGCTTCCAGGCACGGCCTTCGGCAATCAGCAGGCCTTCGCCCAGCACCGGGCGCAGCACCCGGATCGCGGCCGGCGTGCGCACGTAATTTTCGTAATTGTCGACCAGTACATGACGGATCGAATCCGGCGTGTTGAGAATGAAGCTGGAGCGCCCGAAGAAGCGGCCGCGGATGATGTCCTCTTCATAGGCGCGCTGCCCCCAGGTGCCGATCACGCTCTCGCGCATCGCCATCATCCGCCCGAACACGGTCATGGTATCGGGCGCGCGCGGCGGGCTCGGCGGCAGCAGCGGCCGATGCGCAGCGAGCGTGTCCCAAGCTTCGGCTATGCTCACTTAGGCCTCGCAGTTCTGACGGGCCGTCGGCCCGCATGGCGTCGCTCACAGGCCCCCATCCGGGCGCCATGAGGCGCGCGGATCGGGTCAGATCAAACAGCTAGTAAGTGAACTCGGCGAGCGCAATCCTGTTTTCCGTTGCCGGCCACGCCCGCGCGACGATCCGCTCCTCGTTGAACTGCGCCGCAACGGCACGCCCGGCCTCCGCGGCCGGAAGCCGCAAGGTAGCGACCGAGTCAGTCGGCACGCCCGGCTTCACATCCGCCGGCTGCTTGCCGTCGAACAACACCACATCGCGCGGCAGGCCGAAATAGCCGCGCGGCCGCGACATCAGCACAACCGCGCCCACCCCCGCGTCGGCCGGCCCCAGCGGCCGGGCGGCGCGCAGATGCACGACGTCGGAAGAGCGCGGAAACGGCGAACGGTAGAAGTGCGTGGTGGTCGAACCGGCTGAGATGAGCACGATCTCGAGGTTCCAGGACGGATCGACCTTGGCCGGCCCCCAGCGCCCGTCCGCGCCGGTTTGCGACGAATGAAGCGGGCCACCCAGGCGCTCGCCGGTATCGGGCGACACGCGATGCACTTCGATCGTCGCGCCCGCCACCGGGCGGTTGGTTTGCACGCCGCCCGGCGTACCCGTGACCAGTCCGCTCAGTCTGACCTCCGCTTCCGGCGCAATTGCGATCCGGTCCGGCTCGCGGCCGGCGATGAATTTGAATATCTCGCGGAACGCGCGCGGATGAAACGCCGTCTCGCGATGATCGATCGCGCCGAGCACGAGATTGGTGGCGCCTTTCAGCTCCGGGCCCTCCGGGGTGACGCCGGTCGGCGTGCCCGGCTTGCCGACGAAGCGGCCGTCGGCTTGCGCATATTTGTCGATGCCGTCGCTGCGCAGCGTCAGGAACGCGGTGCCCGGCGTCACTTCGCTGTCGCCGTCGTTCAACCCGCGCAGGAACGGACCGCGGCCGTTGAACTCGTTGCCGAGGTTCTGCTCCCAGTCATAGACGCCGTGATTGGGAACGCCGCACAGCACGGTATGGCTGACATCGGCACCACCGCCGTTCTTCACGTAACTGCGAATCGGATTACCGCCGCGTGAATTGCCGACCAGCGCCACCCGCGGCGCACCGGTACGGCGTTTCAATTCCTTTATCGCCTCGCCGAGTTCGCGGCGCTGGTCTTCCGTGGACGAGCGATTCGGTTGCTCGACCTTGTCGTCGGTTCGCGCCAGCGGATCGGTGAAATTGATCGCCAGCATCCGGTCGCGCGGAACACCGTTCGATTCCATCCGCCACAGCGTGGTGATCCACAGCGCAGCATGGTCGCCATTGCCATGCACGAACAGGATGGGCGGAACCTGGGTCGCGCCCGGGGCAGCCGGCGCCGCCTGCGCAAAAGCTGAAAGCCCGAAATGGCCGGCTGCCAGGGGCAGCACGCTGGCCCCTCTCAGTAGTGTCCGCCGCGATATGCCCATTTTGTCTCCTCCCCCGATTTTCTGGTACTTTAGCCATCCTGTGTGACCGCTGATAGCGGCTTGACCACTGGACAGCGAAGGACTTTCGCAGGCATCACTGCAAATCGCGGGGAATCAGGGGGCCGGCCGCGACCGGCGCTTGTGGAACGGGCCATGACGGAACCGCCGAAACGCTCGATGTTTGCTGGGGACGGCGTGGCGGCCCCGCTGCGGCATGCGGTGTTCCGGCGAATCTGGCTCGCCAGCCTGCTTTCCAATCTGGGGCTCCTGATCCAGGGCGTCGGCGCCGCCTGGGCGATGACGCAGATGACGTCGTCGGCCGACAAGGTCGCGCTGGTGCAGACCGCCCTGATGCTGCCGATCATGCTGATCTCGATGCCGGCCGGCGCCATCGCCGACATGTATGACCGGCGGGTCGTGGCGCTGGTTTCGCTTTCGATCGCATTGGTCGGCGCGACGGCGCTGGCGGCAATGGCGTGGCTCGGTCTGGTCACGCCGAACGTTCTTCTGCTTTTCTGTTTCATCGTCGGCAGCGGCATGGCGCTGTTCGGACCGGCGTGGCAATCGTCTGTTAGCGAACAGGTGCCGGCGGAGAATTTGCCTGCCGCGGTGGCGCTGAACGGCATCAGCTACAACATCGCGCGAAGTTTTGGTCCGGCCATCGGCGGCGTTATCGTCGCCGCCGCGGGCGCGGTCGCGGCCTTCGCCGTCAATGCTGTGCTCTATCTTCCGCTTCTCCTCGTGCTGTTTCTCTGGCGTCGCGTCAGCGAACCGTCGCGGCTTCCCCGCGAGCGTCTCAATCGCGCGATCATATCGGGCGTACGTTACATCGCCAACTCGCCCTCGATCCGCATCGTGCTGGCGCGCACGCTGGTGACGGGGGTGATCGGCGGCTCGGTGATGGCGCTGATGCCGCTGATCGCCCGCGATCTGCTGCATGGCGGCGCGCAAACCTACGGCATCATGCTCGGTGCATTCGGCATGGGGGCGGTGATCGGCGCGCTCAATATCGGCGAATTGCGCAAGCGGATGAGCGGCGAGGCCGCCATCCGCGCCTGTACGCTTTCGATGGCGGGCGCCATCGCCGCGGTCGCGCTGAGCCGGCAACCGGTGCTGACGGCGGCCGCGCTGGTGGTAGCCGGCGCGGTTTGGATGGCGGCGGTCGCGCTGTTCAACATCGGCGTGCAGCTCTCGGCGCCGCGCTGGGTCGCAGGCCGCTCGCTGGCGGCATTCCAGGCCTCGATTGCCGGCGGCATCGCGATCGGGAGCTGGGGCTGGGGACATCTGACCGACCTGGCCGGCGTGGAAACCGCGCTGCTGGTTTCCGCCGCGATGATGTTTGTCTCGCCGCTGCTCGGCCTGTGGCTGCGCATGCCGCCGGTCGGCGCGCGCAACGAGGATGCGGAGGTTCTCGCCGACCCCGAGGTGCGGCTTTCGCTGACCGGGCGCAGCGGGCCCTTGGTGGTCGAGATCGAATACCGCGTCGCCCAGGACAACGCCCGCGCCTTCCACAATGTGATGCAGGAAGTCCAACTCAGCCGCCAGCGCAACGGCGCCTATGGCTGGTCGATCGCGCGCGACATCGCCGATCCGGAATTGTGGACCGAGCGCTATCACTGTCCGACCTGGCTCGATTATCTGCGTCAGCGCAGCCGCTCGACGCAATCCGAACGCGCGCTGCACCAGCAGGCGATGGATTTTCATCTCGGACCGGATCCGGTGCGCGTCCGCCGCATGCTGGAGCGGCCGTTCGGATCGGTGCGCTGGAAGGAAGACACGCCCGACCGCGCCGCGAAAGAGGTGTTGCCGGTCGCAACGGCGGCAGGCGGCAGTACCTGATTAAAGAGTTACTGCCCGTGACTCGCCAGCACCTGCTGGCAACCCTTGCTGAGCCGCGCGCGGTTCTGTTTCAGGCACGCCAGAACGACCTGGTCGCCGTCGTTCAGATGGGCCCGGCAAAACCGCGAGGCATCGCGCGTACAGGCGTCGCCGCCCTGCTGCGCCGAAGCCGCTGAAGCGATCAGAACGAGCGGAATGACGAAGAGAAATCTGGTCATGGTGTTACGCCTACCCGGTCATGAACTGGCTGCGTTCTAATGCGCTCGAACCGGCGCCGCAACGTGTTTTGGGACGTTGCGGCGATTGCGAAGGCAGGCGCGGAAGCCTCGATTACTCCGCGGCGACCTTGTTCGATTTCTGCGCCAGATCGCGGTCCATCACGGCCCGGCAGCCGGTGGAGAGGCTGGCGCGCTTCTTGAACATGCAGGCGGTGATCTTCGGGATGTTCGGGATCTCGTCGCTGCAGAGGCGGAACGCGTCGCCGGTGCACATCTGCTGCGCTTCGGCGCTGAAGGCGAAGCTCGAGGTCGCCGACAGTGCGGAGAAAGAGACCGCGAAGGCCAGCACAAAACCGGCGCGACGGATGGTCCTGGTCAGGTAAGCGGTCATTGTCGGCTCCCTTTGGCCCGGCTCAGCGGGCCCGTTGTTGATACGCAGACACTGCCTGAACGCCGACGCGGCCGCTGTGACGTCGGTCACACTGCAAAAATCCTGCAGAAACCCCCGTTTTCCCGGCCGTCGCAAGCTGGTCCTGATGACGATACGGCGCTTCCGCCCGCCGGTTTCATCGGCGAGCCCGCCTCCGGGCGACGCTTCGCCGCGGGCCTTGGGGGCAAAAAAGTTTCGCCCGGCCAGCCGTCGTTGGTGGGTCGTTAAGACCTCGTTTGCATTAATGGCCCCTGCGCAAGGTGTGGTGAATTTTCTGGAAAGTGTAACGATGCGTAATGCGTTGGGCCTGATGCTGGCGAGTGTTGTTTTGGCTGTTGTCATTGCTGCCGTGTGGTTCTGGACCTCTTCGCCGAAGGCGGATGCGGCGGCTCCCCAGACCGTCAATGCCCGGAAGGCCGAGCCGCTTCCCGTCGCCGCGGCCAAGCCGAGCCAGCCGCGCGAGGACGTCGAGGTCACCGCCGCCCTCTCGGCCCCGGTTCCCGCCAAGCCTGCCGTGCCGGTGCAGCAAAAGACCAACTGCGCCAATCCGGATGCGCTCGGCGTCAGCCGCGTCGTGGTCGTCGACACCACGGGCGGTCCGGGCTTCGGCTTCCAGCAATTCAAGCAGCTCGACTTTCTGACCGACAAGGAAGTGGTGCTGACATTCGACGACGGCCCGTGGCCGACCACGCCCTCGGTGCTGAAGTCGCTCGCCGAGGAATGCACCAAGGCAACGTTTTTCCCGGTCGGCAAGCACTCCACCTATCATCCGGAAATTCTCAAGCAGGTCGCCGCCGCCGGCCACACCGTCGGCTCCCACACCTGGTCGCATGCGCATCTCGACAGCAAGAAGCTGACCGAGCAGCAGGTCAAGGAAGAGGTCGAAAAGGGTTTCAGCGCGATCAAGATGGCGCTGGGCGCAGCGCCCGCGCCGTTCTTCCGCTTTCCGGGACTGCAGCACACCCCGGCCTCGGTGGACTATCTCGGTTCGCGCAATATCGCGATCTTCTCCTGCGACGTCGACTCCTTCGACTTCAGGGCCAAGGACCCGGCGCAGATCGTCACCACCGTGATGACCAAGCTCGACAAGCAGGGCAAGGGCATCATCCTGATGCACGATCTGCAGAAGCACACCGCTGCAGCCCTGCCCACGCTGTTGCGGCGGCTGAAGGCTGGCGGCTACAAGGTCGTGCAGATGAAAGCCAAGGTGCAGCTCGAAACCATGGCCGAATACGACGCAGTCCTGGTCAAGGACATGAAGCTGCCGGCCGTCTCCAGCCGTCCGGTCGGCAGCGTGGTGCAGACCGTTACGGAATAGAGCGTTTTCCAGCGAAGTGGAGACCGGTTCGCGTCAAGAAAACGCGTCAAATCAAAAGTCTGGAGCCCCGTTCCGATTCCATCGGAACGGGGCTCTAGTCGCTCAAGCTTTCGGGGCGCAGGCCGATTTGCTCTTCACGGTCTGCACCGGAACTTGCGACTGCGGCTGATGGTTCGAGCTCGACACCGACGATTTGTCCGCGCGGATAAATTCTTCCCAGGCGAGATCCGACGACCAATTCAGGTACCAGACGACGGCGCCGGTCAGCGCGAGCAAGACGAGAACCTGGACGAGCAAGGTTCGAACGATCCCCGGCCAGTCGAAATTGAGGTTCATTTTACTCTGATTGCCAGTTGGTGACACGGATGCCTCCCACGAGCGGGTTCATTCGCACCGCGTATTAGCTCGGCTATAAATTTTCGATGTGAACTGCTTCACAGGTCACGATTAGTTCAAGACCGTCGCGATCAAGTCACGCGCGGGTGATGGCTTATTTGTGTAGTCATCGCTGCGCGCGAGAGCCATCGCGATGGAACCGGCGGGTCGCTGCGAATGCAAATAGACGCAGCGGAACAATCCGGAGCGGTCAGGAACCGGATTGCTTCGCCTGCGCCTGCGATGATGGAATTGAGGGCTTACCAGTAGATGCCGTGGCGATGCAGTTCGCGGATCACGCGCGCTTCGGTGGTTTCGCGCCTGCGCTTCGGCTTTTCAACCCTGGTCGTCTGCGTGCTCTTCTCGGCGACGGGTTTGCTCGATTCAACCTTCGGCGTTTCGGTTGCGGTGCCGACAGCCGCAGGCCGCGCGACAAATTTCGGTGCTTCGGTAGCGGCCGGAGCCTCGGCGGCTTTCGGCGTCTCGACCGGTTTCTGCTCGACGGCCGTGGGCTGCTCGGCCGCGGCCGGCTGATCGCTCGATGCCAGCGTCAGGCTTCGCATCTCGCCGGCTTGAGCGGACGCGGATGCCAGAACCACGGCGGCGATCAAAATGAGTTTACGCATGCGAAGTCTCCCGTGTTTGAGCGTCAGGGGGAGACTAGGCCCGGCGGAAATGCGGTTATGTGAGGTGGATCACGCAGTAGCCGTCAGACGCAAGGCAGCGCCCAACGATGCTTCCAGCTTCTTCGGATCTGGGGGAAAGACTGGTGCCGCAAACAGGACTCGAACCTGTGACCCCGTCATTACGAATGACGTGCTCTACCAACTGAGCTATTGCGGCGGACCAAGCGGCGCGTTCAGAAACGGCCTGAAAACGCCCGCACCTGATATCGGGCAGCGCCCGATTTGGCAAGAAAAACGCGGCCTTGCGAGGGCCGGTAGCGCCCCGGATCAAGTCCGGGGGCATGCTTCGCTCGAAAATGCTCTGCTTAGCTGCCCCAGCGGGACAGGAACCCGCGCCAGCCGCCGGCCTGGCCCTGCGCCGGGCCGATTTGTTCCGCGAATTCGTCGCTTGCCGCCTCGTCGTCGATCCCGGGATCATCCGGCGCCCGAAGAATCGGAATCACCTGGGGGACGCTGGAGGGGACGGTTTTGGGAATGTCCTGACGCGCCCGGAACAGGGGCGCTGCCGCCACCGGCGCGGGTTCGGCCGGCGGCGGTGGCGACGGGGCGGGCACTGGCCCCGCCACAGGCGAGGCCGGTGGTGGAGCCGGGACCGCTTCGGCTGCCGGCGCCAAGGCCGGCGAATTATCCTGCGCCGCGGGCGGCCCAGTCACCTCGGCGGGGGTCTCGCGCGGCGGCTCGACGCGCCGTGGCGGCGCGAGCATCTCTTCCTCGAGCCTTGCGGATTCGATCGCGGCGCCCTGGTCGGACGGCAACGCCGCCAGCGGCGTCTGCCATTGAAAGGCATCGAGCCGGCCGGACACCGGCGACACCGGCCGCCAGCGATCGCTGACATAGCCGTCCGCGGTCCACACCGGATCGTGCATCGCGCGCACCGCGCGCAGGGTCCAGGCCCGCGCCCGGCCGCTGTCGCCGTGTTCGGTCCGCTCGATCTCCGCCATCAGCATCGCCACCCGCTGCGTCGGCGCGGCGGTGAACGGCGCCAGGACTTCGCGGGCGCGGGTAAATTCCGCGGCGTCGATCGCGGCGCGGGCGATGGCGAGCGCGCTCTCGATATGGCCCGGCGCTTTCGCGGCCAGCGTCTCGATCCGCACCAGCCGCTGCCGCGCGGAATCCCCGAGCTTCACATGCGCGTAGGCATCGGCCAGATCGGGATGCGGCTGCGCCAGCCAGGCCGTCTCCACGATCCGCATCGCACGCCGCACCTGATGCGCCTCGCTCTCGTATTTGCTCGCCAGCACCGCGGCCGGCACCAAAGTCGGCGCCAGCTTGACCGCCTCCTTCGCGCTCTCGCGCGACAGGTCGCGGTCGGCATTCTCAAGTTCCAGCGCGCGCGCGGTCAGCAGCACGCCGCGCTGACGCTTGTACGCGGCCTTGTCGATCAGGCCCGAGGCGAGATTGTTGTCGAGGATGGTCAGCGCGCCGTTCCAGTCGGCCTTGGCGCAGCGGAATCCCAGCACCGCATGCGATGCCCAGGTCGATCCCGGCGCCAGCTTCAGCGCCTCTTCGGCGATCATGACGGCGGCGACGGGATCGTCGGCGCGCTGCGCTTCGATGAACAGCCCGCGCAGGCCCAACAGCCTCGTGTCCTCGCGCTCGGCCATGGCGCGGAACGCGCGTTGCGCGCCTTCGCGGTCGCCGTCGAGCTGCGCCGATTGCGCGTGCAAGAGCAGCGCCAGGGGATCGTGCGCGGCATGGCGGCGCGCGACATCAGCATGGAGGCGAGCCGCGGCGGCATCGCCGTGGCCGACAGCAAGCAGCCCGCGGGTGATGGCATGGCGGCCGCGCGCCTGACGGCGTTCGCGCCGGCTGTGCCTGATCCGCGCCGGCATACGCCAGAGCCCGCGCAGGATGGTCCATGCCAACACGGCCGCGACAATGACAATGCCGAGCGCCAGTGCGAATACCGGCAGCGAGGTCGCGACGCGCCAGCCGCCCCATGACAACACGACGTCGCCGCCCTGATCGGCAACCCACGCCGCGCCCGCGGCTGCGAGCGCGATCAACACCAGAAACAGAATGATCCGATACATCGGTGTCCTATTGCGCCGGTTTGGCGAGCGCCGCCATGGCGTCAGCCGCGAATTGACGGGATGCGGCCAGCGCCGCATCCCGCGCATCTGCTTTCTCGAGCCAGGCTTGCGCCGCGGCGCGGTCACCCGGCGCCAGCGTCTTCAACTCGCGCCTCGCCCCGGAGAAATCGTTGCGCAACGCCGCCGCGGTGACCCGCGCGACGACGGCGCCGCGGTCGGTGCCGGCAGCATCGGTGCGTTCGATGCGGACGAGCTTTGCGGCGCCGGCCTGCAGGCGATCGACGATGCCGGTACCGGTGGTGGAGTTCTCCGGCGCCGGCGGCGACAGCTTTGGCACCAGCGTCAGCAGCTCACGGCTCAGGCTGGCGGCGTTCGGCACCCCCGAAGCCGCAAATCCCTCGAGCGGCTTCAGCGCATCCGGACTGGCCGCGAGCGACTTCGCCGCCGCCAGCGCAGTGGGATAGGGGTCGCCGATTCGAACCAGAACATCGAGCAGGGCAGCCGCCACGATGCGGCGCAGCGGCACGTCATCGGCAGGCTTGCTGCTTTCCTGCGCGATTGCAGCGCTCTGTGCCCGCGCCGCGCGCTCGATCTGCGCGATACGTTCGTTGACCGCGGAAAGATCCACCTGGGGAGCGGGTTCGCGCGGAGCTGATTTCGCATCGTTGATTGCCGAAGCCAGCTTCTCCGACTGCGCGCGCTGGCTGGCAAGTTCGCTGCGCAGCGCGGCGAGCGATTTTTCCAGCGCTTCGGCGCGAGCGGCGGCAGCGGGATCCGGCGCGGCCGCCGCCGGTTTGCTGATTCTGGATTCAATGCCGGCGATACGCGCGGCGAGGTCATCGACGGCGGCGGAATTGACGGCGGAATTGACTTGGGGCGCCACAGGCTGCGCAGCCTGGGGCCATCCCGCGAGCCAGGCCACGGCGATCACCAGCGCTGCGGCAGCGGCGCCGGAAACGGCTGCAACGACCGCAGCCGAAATCGCCGCCACTGAAAGCCGCGGCGACGTTGGTTTGGGCTCCTCGGCCGCGCCGGTACTGTCAGCGTCGCCCGATACCTCGGTCGCCTCGAGGTCGATGGTCGGCGGCGCGCGCTTGGCGCGACCTGAATCGGGCGGCGCTCCGATATCTTCGGGCCTGTCATCGGCCATTATGACGGTTCCTCATCAGTTGCAGCGAACGTGACCAGATTCGCATATCCTCTTACTCCGATCAGGCTCGCAAAGCACGCTCCAGCGCCTCGAATAAGGCATCCTCATCCGGGGTTACCGCCACCACGACCTGCGTGGCCCCGGCCTCGCGGACCACGGAGGCCACGGCCGCCGAGATGCAGCATTGCACGATCGACAGCGCCGATATCTCCACCCCATCCGCCCGCGCCGCATCCAGGAAAGCGCGCGCGCTACGCCGTGAATAATGCAGCACCGCCTCGATCCGGTTGGCGGCGAAGGCATCGCGCACCTCCCGCGGCAGGCTCCCGACCGGCACCATCCGGTAGGTCGTCTGCGTCACCACCCGCAAGCCGCTTTCGCCGAGTTCGCCGGCCAGATCCCGGGCTAGATCGGCGCCGGCAAGATACAGCAGGGTCGAGGCTTTTTTCAGCTCCTTCGCCTTCACCCTTGCACGCACGAGGTCGCGCAAGCCCGCCGCGTCGCCGCTGGCCGAGATCACATGCGTGAACCCGGCGCTCCGGGCGGCGTCCGCGGTATGCTGTCCCACCGCAAACAGCGGCAGCTCGAGCAGCCTGTGGCCCTTGAGATGGTGCTCGATGCTGCGCACCGCGCTGGCGCTGGTGACGATGACCGCGCTGTAGCGCGCGTCCATATCATCGTGGAAGGCCACCGGTTCGAACCGCAGCGCCGGCGCCTGCAACACCTCGTAGCCCCTGCCGCGCAAGCTTGCTGCGGTGGTCGCATCGTCCGGGTGCGGGCGCGTGACTAGAACGGCCATATGTCAGATTCTCTGCCCCGGGCGTTCTGCATCAACGGATGATTGCACCTGACGACCTCGTAATGCTAACCGGAGGATAGGCAAACGCCGCTTTGGCCGATAGCGCAAGGGCTCAAATTGGATAACGACTCGCGAATGCTGGTGCTGGGAATCGAGACTACCTGCGACGAGACCGCTGCCGCCGTGGTCGAACGCTCAGGCGATGGGTCGGGGCGCATTCTGTCCAACATCGTGCGCTCGCAAACCCAGGAGCATGCTGCCTTCGGCGGCGTGGTGCCGGAGATCGCTGCGCGCGCCCATGTCGACGTGCTCGACGGCATCGTCGGCAGCGCGATGAAGGAAGCGGGCGTCGGCTTCGCAGAGCTCTCGGCGGTCGCGGCGGCGGCCGGGCCCGGGCTGATCGGCGGCGTGATCGTGGGGCTGACCACCGCGAAAGCCATCGCGATGGTGCACAATACGCCGCTGATCGCCGTCAACCATCTCGAGGCCCACGCGCTGACGCCGCGGCTGACCTGCGCGCTGGCGTTTCCCTATTGCCTGTTCCTGGCTTCCGGCGGCCATACCCAGATCGTCGCCGTGGTCGGTGTCGGCAACTATGTGCGGCTCGGCACCACCGTCGATGATGCCATGGGCGAGGCCTTCGACAAGGTGGCAAAAATGCTCGGCCTGCCCTACCCCGGCGGACCGGAAGTCGAACGCGCCGCCAGCGGCGGCGACGCCAAGCGGTTCGCCTTCCCGCGGCCGATGCTCGGCCGCCCCGACGCCAATTTCTCGCTGTCGGGCTTGAAGACCGCGGTTCGTAACGAGGCGAGCCGCATCAACCCGCTGGAGCCTCAGGACATCAGCGATCTCTGCGCCGGCTTTCAGGCAGCGGTGCTGGAATCGACAGCGGACAGATTGAGCGTCGGCTTGCGGCTGTTCCACGAACGGTTCGGGCCGCCGCGCGCGCTGGTCGCGGCCGGCGGCGTCGCCGCCAATCAGGCGATACGCGGCGCGCTGCAGGACGTCGCCGCGAAGGCGCAGACCACGCTGATCATTCCGCCGCCGGCGCTCTGCACCGACAACGGCGCGATGATCGCCTGGGCCGGCGCTGAGCGTCTGGCATTGGGCATGATCGACACCATGGACGCCGCGCCCCGGGCGCGCTGGCTGCTCGATGCCAATGCCACGGCGCCGGCCGGTTTCGCCAATACACGCGCCGGCTTCTAGGCGGGAGCCTGACGATGTCAGCATTCAAATCTGTGGCCGTGATCGGCGCCGGTGCATGGGGGACGGCGCTTGCCGCCGTCGCCGCCCGGGCCGGGCGCGAGGTCGTTCTCTGCGCGCGCGACGCCGCGATCGCAACGCAAATTCAGTCGACGCGCGAAAATCGCCGCCTGCCCGGCGTGCGTCTCGACGCCGGCATCAAGGTCATCGCCGATCTTGCGCTGGCCGCTCGCGCCGACATTGTCCTGATCGCAACGCCGGCGCAGAATTTGCGCGCCGCGGTCAAGGCGATTGCGCCTCACCTTGCCAAGGCGGCGCCCGTGATCGCGAGTGCAAAGGGCATCGAGCGCGGCACGCACAAGTTCATGACCGAGGTGATTGCGGAGGCCGCGCCCCAGGCGATGCCGGCGATCCTGTCGGGGCCGAGCTTCGCCGACGACGTGGCGCGCGGCCTGCCTACCGCGGTGACGCTGGCGGCGAAGGACGAAGCGCTTGCGAGTGAATTGGTGCAGGCGCTGGGGTCTTCGACCTTCCGGCCCTATCACACCACGGATGTCCGCGGCGTCGAGATCGGCGGCGCGGCGAAGAACGTGCTCGCCATCGCCGCCGGCATCGTGGTCGGCCGCAAGCTCGGCGCCTCGGCGCAGGCGGCGCTGACCACGCGCGGCTTCAGCGAGCTGGTACGGCTCGGACGCGCCTGCGGCGCACGCAGCGAAACCATGGCGGGCCTCTCGGGCCTCGGCGACCTGATCCTGACCTGCTCCAGCGCGCAGTCGCGCAATTTCGCGCTCGGCGTGGCGCTCGGACGCGGCGAAGGCCGGCCACCCGATAAACTGGCCGAAGGCGAGTTCACCGCGCCGGTTCTGATCGAACTGGCGGCTTCGCAAAATGTCGATATGCCGGTATCAAATGCGGTCGCGGCGATCTTGAGCGGCAAGGCGACGATCGACGCAGCAATCGAAAGCCTGCTGACGCGCCCGTTCAAGGCGGAGGGATGACAATGGCGTACTGGCTGGTGAAATCGGAACCATCGGTCTGGTCGTGGGATCAGCAGGTGGCAAAGGGCGCCAAGGGCGAAGCCTGGACCGGCGTGCGCAATTTCACCGCGCGGCAGAATCTGGTGAAGATGAAGAAGGGCGACCGCGCCTTTTTCTATCACTCCAACGAGGGCAAGGAGATCGTCGGCATCGCGGAAATCATCAAGGAAGCCTATCCGGATCCGAGCGACAAGACCGGCAAGTTCGTCTGCGTCGACATCAAGGCCGACAAACCGTTGAAGACGCCGGTGACGATGGCCGCGATCAAGGCCGACAAGCGCCTGACCAAGATGGCGCTGGTGAAGTATTCCCGGCTGTCGGTACAGCCGGTGACATCGGACGAATGGAAAATCGTCTGCACGATGGGTGGGATGTAGAGTCGCGCTAAGTACCTGATCCGCCAATCGTCGTAGCTCCCAGGCATCAAATTGGAGATGCGGCCGCCCAAATATCACCCGGGTGTTATTGACAGCCTATTATATCCGGGTAATATAGCCGGATCGAAATCAGAAATGAAGGAAGCCCCCGATGGCTCCGGCTTTTCATCTGGTGTGCGGGTCAACCGGCGCCGGCAAGACCACCTATGCCCTGGACCTGGCCCAGCAACTCAACGGCATCAGGTTCTCGATCGACGAGTGGATGGTCGGCCTGTTCGCCAAGGACAGGCCGGAGCCGATGCCATTCGACTGGGTAGTGGAGCGGGTCGAGCGCTGCGAGCAGCAGATCGGCCGGATGGCGGTCCAGTGCGCGCGCGCCGGTGCGGCACCGTGCTCGACCTCTCGTTCCTGCGCGCCAGCAATCGCGCGAACTTTGCGGCGCTGGCCGACGAGGCCGGGTTTTCCGTGGTGCTGCATTTTCTCGACGTACCCGCGGAAGAGCGATGGAACCGCGTCCGGGGCCGCAACGAGACCCGCGGCGAGACCTTCTCGCTCGACGTTCCCAAATGGATGTTCGATTTCATGGAGAAGGTCTGGGAGCCGCCGACACCGGCGGAGATGCTCGCCTATAATGGCGAGTACGCCGCCAGCTAGATCAGGCCGCCGCCGCGGTCACCACTTGCGCCAGCAGCTGCTCGCGTTTCGATTGCGAGCGATAGCCCTTCATGGTCGCGGCGAAGCGCTCGAGGATGCCGTCCTCGAACGCGGTGACGATGGTGTCATGGACATAGCTCTTGCGGCAGATCGCCGGCGTATTCGACAATTCGTCGGCGGCGGCGCGCACGGCATCCAGCACCTGCTTGCGCCGGCCGCGGGCGCTGGCCGCCGGTGAAATCCGCGACAGCGATTCCAGCACCACGGCCGATGCCATCAGGGTGCGGAAATCCTTCAGCGAAATCTTGATGCCGGCGATCTCGCGCAGGAACGCATTGACCTGGGTGGTGGAAACCGCGCGGACCGTGCCGGAATTGTCGCGGTACTGGAACATGCGCTTGCCCGGCACGCCGCGCAGGATGCCGATGGCGCGCACCAGTTTGGCGGCATCGCATTCCTTGCGCACGGCCTTGCCGCCCTTGGCTTTGAAGCTGAGCACGACGCTATCGTCTTCCAGCGTGACGTTGGATTTCAGCAGCGTGGTGGCGCCGCGGGTGCCGTTCAGCCGCGCGTAGGATTCGTTGCCCGGACGGATCGCGGTGCGCGCGATCAGCTCGATCACCGCCGACAGCGCGAATTCACGGGTCGGGGTGTCGCCGGAGAGGTGCATCGAGACGTTGCGGCGGATCTTCGGCAAAGCCCCGACCAGCCGCGCCAGCCGGTGGGCCTTGCGCTGTTCGCGAACTTTTTCCCAATCGGAATGGTAGCGGTATTGCAGCCGGCCCGCGGCGTCGCGGCCGACGGCCTGCAGATGCGAACTCGGATCGGGCGAGTAGCGGACCTCGGCATAGGCCGGCGGCACCGCCATCGAGTGCAGGCGCCTGATGGTGCCGGCATGGCGGACCGCCGTGCCGTTGGCGCGGACGAATGAATAGCTCCTGCCGCGCTTGATGCGGCGAATGGTGAGTTGGTTCTGGTCGCCGAGCCTGAGGCCCAGCTCCTGGGCGAGGGCCTCCACAGAGGCCGTCTTGGCGACCGTCCCGGCATTCGTCTTGGGCGCGATCTTCTGCGTGGGCTTAGGCATCTGCTCCAGCGCCTGCGACAGCGCAACGGCAGGATCGGCGGAAACGGGCCGCGCAGCCTCGAAATTCTGCTGATCCATCATGACTTTAGACGCCTTACTCCAACTGTTGGTCCGGTATTGCCGTTTATCGGTCTTTCGTTCCGGAGGGGCGCCCGGGCCCCGGGGAGGCCATTTAGGGGGTAATGGCCGCGAGCGCCAGCCCATCCCTTGCGCACTGTGGTTTCTGGATACCGTTCGACGTGGAATGGGCGCCATGCAGAGGATTTTTGACTAACGGAAAACGCGATCGTGAAGGCTGCCCGGGTCCAGCCGGCACCCCACCCCGGTCCGGCCGGAGTTTTGATCCCGCGGCGGCTGTAGACCCACCTAAGGTCCTATTTCTTCCGCTTGTCGGTGCCGGTAGGTCCACGCATAATTAGCGCAACAAATGACGGCTTTGGTGCTCGCGTTCACTGGCCGCAGGGGTGGAGGGGTGAAACATGTCCGAGAAGATTTACGACGTATCCGCTGAATGGGCCAAGCGCGCCTGGATCGATGACGCCAAATACCGCGAAATGTATGCGCGCTCGGTCAGCGATCCCAACGGCTTCTGGGGCGAACAGGCCAAGCGCATCGGCTGGATCAAGCCGTTCCACAAGGTCGATAACACTTCCTTTGCCCCCGGCAACATTTCCATCAAATGGTTCGAGGACGGCGTCCTCAACGTCGCCTGGAACTGTATCGACCGTCATCTCGAAAAACGCGGCGACCAGACCGCCATCATCTGGGAGGGCGACGATCCCTCGCAGTCGAAGCACATCACCTATCGGCAGTTGCATGACGAAGTCTGCAAGATGGCCAACATCCTGCGCACCCGCAACGTCGGCAAAGGCGACCGCGTCACGATCTACCTTCCGATGATCCCGGAAGCCGCCTACGCGATGCTGGCCTGCGCGCGGATCGGCGCGATTCATTCGGTGGTGTTCGCCGGCTTTTCGCCCGACAGCCTCGCCCAGCGCATCACCGACTGCCAATCCAGGATCATCATCACTGCCGACGAAGGGCTGCGCGGCGGCAAGAAGGTGCCGCTCAAGGCCAATGTCGACGCCGCGATCGCCAAGGCCGGCGACGTCGATTGGGTCGTCGTCGTCAAGCACACCGGTGCGGCCGTCAACATGAACCCCTCGCGCGATTTCTGGCACCACGAGGCCGCCGAGATGGTGACGACGGAATGTCCGTGCGAGCCGATGCACGCCGAGGATCCGCTGTTCATTCTCTATACCTCGGGCTCTACCGGCCAGCCCAAGGGCGTGCTGCACACCACCGGCGGCTATCTGGTGTTCGCGTCGATGACGCATCAATACGTGTTCGACTATCACGACGGCGACATCTACTGGTGCACCGCCGACGTCGGCTGGGTCACCGGCCACAGCTACATCGTGTATGGGCCGCTGGCGAATGGCGCGACCACGCTGATGTTCGAAGGCGTGCCGAACTATCCCGACAATTCGCGGTTCTGGAACGTCATCGACAAGCACAAGGTCAACATCTTCTACACCGCGCCGACGGCGATCCGCGCGCTGATGCAGGGCGGCGATGCGCCGGTCAAGAAGACCTCGCGCAAGTCGCTTCGATTGCTCGGCAGCGTCGGCGAGCCGATCAACCCCGAAGCATGGGAATGGTATTATCGGGTCGTCGGCGACGAACGCTGCCCGATCGTCGATACCTGGTGGCAGACCGAAACCGGCGGCATTCTGATCACGCCGCTGCCCGGCGCCACCAAACTCAAACCAGGTTCGGCGACCCGGCCGTTCTTCGGCGTGGTGCCCGAGATCGTCGATGCCGACGGCAAGGTGCTGGAAGGCGAATGCACGGGCAACCTTTGCATTGCCAAGTCCTGGCCGGGGCAGATGCGCACCGTCTATGGCGACCACGCCCGCTTCGAGCAGACCTACTTCTCCACCTACAAGGGCAAATATTTTACCGGCGACGGCTGCCGCCGCGACGCCGACGGCTTCTACTGGATCACCGGGCGCGTCGATGACGTGATCAACGTCTCCGGCCACCGCATGGGCACCGCCGAAGTCGAAAGCTCGCTGGTGGCGCACGCGCTGGTCTCGGAAGCCGCCGTGGTCGGCTATCCCCACGACATCAAGGGCCAGGGCATCTATGCCTATGTGACGCTGATGACCGGCACCGAGCCGTCCGAGGCGCTGCGCAAGGAGCTGGTGGCGTGGGTGCGCAAGGACATCGGCCCGATCGCGTCGCCCGATTTGATCCAGTTCGCGCCCGGCCTGCCGAAGACCCGCTCCGGCAAGATCATGCGCCGCATCCTGCGCAAGATCGCGGAGGATGAACCCTCGAGCCTCGGCGACACCTCGACGCTGGCCGATCCCGCCGTGGTCGACGATCTCGTCGCGCACCGCCAGAACAAGAAGGACGCCTCGCCGTAGACGCGCGGTCGGGGCGGCATGCGAGCCTGCGGTCGCGCCTTCGCGCGCCCGTTGGCTCGCGCGCCGGCCGTTTCCCGGCGAGTGTTGTTTTCAAGTCATTTACTTTGTTCGCAACATTTTCTTTGTTCCCCCGCATTGAACGAGCCCCGGGCCCGGCGTGGAAACGGCTTGGTTAAGGCACGCGGTTAAGAATGCGTGGGCAAACCGGCGTTTTGGACGGGCTTTGAAAGATTTGACGGCCCCGCAGGGGGTGTCCGAGACAAAGTGGAGAGATTGATGTCGTTGAGGATTGCGGTGGCGCTGGCGGCCACCATCGGGGTGGGGACCCTGTTGTCGACGGCGGCCGAGGCGCGGCCGGACGTCGTCGGTTTTCGCGGCGATTATTCGCCGGGAACGATCGTGGTGAAGACCCATGAACGCCGGCTCTATCTCGTGGTCGATCAGGGCCGCGCGGTTCGCTATCCCGTCGGCGTCGGCCGCGCCGGCAAGCAATGGGCCGGCACCACCCGGATCGACGGCAAGTACACCAATCCGGCCTGGTCGCCGCCCGCCGAAGTCAAGCGCGACAAGCCGTCGATGCCGAGCGTGATCCCCGGCGGCTCGCCGCGCAATCCGATGGGCGTCGCTGCGATGACGCTGGCCGGCGGCGAATACGCCATCCACGGCACCAACATGCCGGGCTCGGTCGGCGGCTTCGTCTCCTATGGCTGCATCCGCATGCTGAACGCCGATATCACCGACCTCTATCAGCGCGTCTCCGTCGGCACGACCGTCGTCGTGACTCGCTGAGCCGATCCAAGGGATTTGAGAATGCAAAGAGCCGCGCTGCTGTGCGGCTCTTTTGTTTGAAGGCCTATCCCGCACACCAGCCGATGCGGCGGCCGCCGCCATAGCTGCGCACAAAACCCCTGGCGACCAGCGCCGCCGAGACGTTGTCGGTGCGGCGTGTCGCGATATCGGCAACGACGCGCCCGTTATATTTGTCGGGGCCGATATTGTAGATCGTGACCTCGCCCTCACCGAGCAGGTTGCGCAAGGCTTCTCCGGCGGCTTCCGCCATCTGCAATTCCTGCGGACAGGACGCCTTCAGCTCCGGCGCATCGATGCCGCGCAAGCGGACCCGCGTCGTCAGGTCGAGCCCCGGCCACAGATGCACCCGCGCCTCGAAGGTGTCGCCATCGATGGTCCGGATCACATCGACCGGATGGCGGACGCTGGGATTTCCGGCATTCTTCCAGACCATTTCGCTGTCCCGCGCCGCCTGGCTGTCGGCCGATGGCTGCGAGGAGACCGAAGCCGGCCAATGCGCCCATCGCCGCACCGGCAGCAGCGTGCCCGCCACCACGCCCAAAACGAATAGCCAGGGCAGGACAGCCGAAAACCGGCGGCGCCAGGAACTTTTCTGAAAAGGCGGCCTGCCCCGATAAGTATTTATTCTGTTAAATGGGGACATATTCCCAAACTAGGGTGAGTCGCGCCGACTCGGCAAGGGTCATGACCAGACCTGAGAGCTCCCGCTCAGAAATCCGAGGCGATGCCCTTGTTCTCCCAGTCGCCGTAGCGCGTCGGCTCCGGCCCTTTCGGTCCCTGCAATTCCTTAGGCCCGGAGCGGGCATTGGCCTCGGCGGCCTGCCGGCGCGCTTCGGCCTCGGCGAGCGCGCGCTGGGCCGCCGGCGTGAGCTGCCGGCGATCGGGGTCGGCGATGGCCGTTGCGGGCGGCAGGGACTCCTCCGTCGCGTCAGCATTTCCAGCCATCGGATCAATCCCCTCGGTTCAAGGCTCAGGAATAAAGATCGCGCCCGAACTGTGAAATCTTCAAGGCGATTCTTATATTTGGCTTATTCGCGTGCCAGAGGTGCCGTCCATTCGGCGGCATGGCCAAAGCCGCGTCGATCCTTCACCCCTTTTTCCGAGATGTTCCCGCTCCATGCCTCCTCAACGATTCGCAATGCCGTCCGAGGTGCCCGGTCTAGCGGCGCGGCGGATCGCGGCGGATATTCTCGACGGCGTTCTGCACAAGCGGCGGACGCTCGATGACCAGCTCGATGGCGCCGGCGCCCATCCCGGACTGAAGACGCTGCCCGATCGCGACCGCGCCCTGATGCGGCGGCTGGTGGCGACGATCCTGCGGCGGCTCGGCACGCTCGGCCATGTGCTGTCGCGGCTGCTCGATCGCGGCATTCCGACCGACGCCCCCCGTGCGCAGAGCGCCCTCCTGATCGGCGCCGCACAGATTCTCTGGATGGACGTTCCCGATCACGCTGCGGTCGATCTGTCGGTGCGGCTGGTGCAGTCGGACCGGCGCGCCGCCAAATATGCCGGGCTCGTCAACGCGGTGTTGCGCCGCTGCGCGCGCGAGGGACAGCCGCTGATCGACGAGGTCAAGTCGCAGACCCTCGATATTCCCGAGTGGCTGCTGGCGCGCTGGATCGCGCATTACGGGGAAACCACCGCGCGCGAGATGGCAGTGGCGCTCAGCCACGAACCGTCGCTCGACATCACCGTGAAGTCCGATCCCGCGCAATGGGCGACGCGCCTGCACGGCGAAACGCTGCCGACGGGGACCGTGCGCACGCTGCTGCAGGGCTCGGTGAAGATGCTGCCGGGCTTCGCGGAGGGCCAGTGGTGGGTGCAGGACGCCGCCGCCGCCTTGCCGGCGCGCCTGTTCGGCGACGTCGCCGGCAAGACCATCGCCGATCTCTGCGCCGCCCCCGGCGGCAAGACCGCGCAACTGATCCTGGCCGGCGCTGATGTCACTGCGGTCGACCGTTCGCCCGGCCGCATGGCGCGGCTGCGCGAAAATCTCGCCCGGCTGGCGCTGGAGGCGGAAACGGTGGTGGCCGACGCCGCCGAGTGGCAGGGGGGAAACAACAGCAGCGGTTTCGACGGCATCCTGGTCGACGCCCCCTGCGCCTCGACCGGTACCATCCGGCGCCACCCGGACGTGGCATGGCTGCGGCAGGAGGCCGATATCGGGGCGCTGATGGCGGTGCAGAAGCGGCTGCTGCAAAAGGCCACCGCACTGCTCAAGCCGGGCGGGACGCTGGTCTACTGCACCTGTTCGCTTGAACCGGAAGAAGGCGAGCAGGCCATTTCAACCCTTCTCGCCAATGAATCGGGCATGCGCCGCGCCCCGATCGACGCCGGCGAGGTCGCGGGCCTCAGCGAAATCCTGACCCCGGACGGCGATTTGCGCACCCTGCCCTGCCATCTGCCGCACGCCGACCCCCGCCTGGGCGGTCTCGATGGCTTTTACGCCGCCCGGCTGATTAAATCCTGATTTTAAACGGGATTACGGCACCCCCTCGCTGATTCGTCCGTTTTCAAGAGGGTGTCTTGGCCGCGTTTCCGGATTAAAAGGATTCGCATCGAATCCTCCCGATCAAGGCAAGGCGTGTCGGTCGCTCAACGCAGACGTATCTCGACGCTGATCATGGGCCGCTTCGCGCGGAACCTGATGGCGCGTGCGAGCGGTGGCACGGTGGCGCTGTCGCGGCTGTGGCCGGGCCGCACCGATCGCCTGATCATCGCCCCGCACGATCTGCGCACCGCCGACGCCACCCGCGCCGCCGAGATCTACGCCGGCCGCTTCGTGTTCGCCGGCAAGATCGTGACCTGCCACGGCCGCTCGATCTTCGATCTCGAGCCGCCGTCGGAAGACTGGGAGGTGGCGCTGCTCGGCTTCGGATGGTTGCGGCATTTGCGCGCCGCCGACACCGCGCTGACCCGCGCCAATGCGCGCTCGCTGGTCGACGACTGGATTTCAAATCCGGCGCAGAAGCGCCCGGTCGGACGCCGCGCCGACGTGCTGGCGCGCCGCGTCATCTCGCTGCTGTCGCAGGCCCCGTTGGTGCTCGGCGACACCGACGGCAAATTCTACCGGCGCTATCTGCGTGGCCTGACGCGCGAAATCCGCTATTTGCGTTACACGATGCTCGACATCGCCGACGGCGTGCCGCGGCTGCAGGTGCTGATCGCGCTGTGCTACGCCTCGCTCTGCCTCGCCAACCAGGCGCGCCACATCCGCGCCGCGACGCGCAAGCTTTCCGACGAGCTGCAACGGCAGATCCTCCCGGACGGCGGGCACATCTCGCGCAATCCCGGCGCGCTGATCGAGCTGTTGATCGACCTGTTGCCGCTGCGGCAGACCTTCGCCGCCCGCAACATCGCGCCGCCGGCGGCGCTGTTGAACGCCATCGATCGTATGATGCCGATGCTGCGCTTCTTCCGCCATGGCGACGGCAGTTTTGCACTGTTCAACGGCATGAGCAGCGCGCCGTCCGATTTGCTGGCGACGCTGCTCGCCTATGACGACACCCATGGCGCGCCGATGGCGAACATGCCGCATACCGGCTTTCAGCGCCTCGATGCTGGCGCGATGACGGTCATCATGGACACCGGCGCGCCACCGCCGCCGAGCGTCAGCCACGACGCCCATGCCGGATGCCTCTCGTTCGAATTATCCTCCGGTCTCAGCCGGATCGTCGTCAATTGCGGCATGCCCAGCACCGGGCGCGACAACTGGCGCGCATTTGCGCGCAGCACGCCGGCGCATTCCACTTTGACCTATCACGACACCTCATCGTGCCAGTTCGTCGAGCTGTCGGCGATGAAGCGGCTGCTGCAGGGCTCGCCCATCGTCGGCGGCCCGGTTCATGTCGAGAGCCATCGCGAGGCGGTCGCCAACGGCGTGCTGCTGACCACCTCGCATGACGGCTACCTCGCTCGCTTCGGCGTGGTGCATCGCCGGGTGCTGATGGCCGCGCATGACGGCTCCAGGCTCGACGGCGAGGACACCCTGTCGGCGGCGCCGGGAGGACGGATCAGGGGCAACGAGACCGACTACGCGCTGCGATTTCACCTGCATCCCGCGGTGAAGGCGAGCCGTCTTTCCGACGCCCGCGGCGTGATGCTGGTGCTGCCGAACCGCGACGTCTGGACCTTCGAGGCGCTCGACGACAAGGTCGAGCTCGAGGACAGCGTGTTCCTGGCCGGCAATGACGGCCCCCGCCGCACCGTCCAGATCGTGATCCGGCAGGATTCTCGGCACGCCTCCTCGATCCGCTGGAGCTTCGTGCGCTCGACGACGTCGGCCTCGACCACGGCAGCAAGGCGCAGCGCCCGCCGCGAGCCGGAATTGCCGCTCTGAAATTTGTGACCAACACAGACACGCCCTGCCGACCCCGGTTTCGTGGCTGACAAAACCGTGCTACCGGGCAGGCCTATTTTGCAGGATTGAAGCCATGACAGACCGTCCGCGCCGCGTAACCCGCGCCCTGTTGTCCGTTTCGGACAAATCGGGGCTGATCGAATTCGCCCGCGCACTGGCCGGCCACGGCATCGAGCTAGTCTCTACCGGCGGCACCGCGAAGGCGATTGCCGCCGCCGGCCTCAAGGTCAGGGACGTTTCGGAACTGACCGGTTTTCCGGAGATGATGGACGGCCGCGTCAAGACCCTGCACCCGAAAGTGCATGGCGGACTGCTGGCGATCCGCGACAATGCCGAACATGCCGCGGCGATGAGGAGCCACAGCATCGCACCGATCGACCTTCTGGTGGTCAATCTCTATCCGTTCGAGGCCACCGTCGACAACGGCGCCGGCTATGAGGAGTGCATCGAGAACATCGATATCGGCGGGCCCGCGATGATCCGCGCCGCCGCGAAGAACCACGACGACGTTGCGGTCGTCGTCGAGGCGCAGGACTATCAGGCGGTGCTCGATGAACTCGCCGCCAACCAGGGCGCGACCCGGCTTCCCTTGCGCCGCCGGCTCGCCGCCAAGGCCTATGCCCGCACCGCCGCCTATGACGCGGCGATCTCGAACTGGTTTGCCGCCCAGAACAAGACCGATGCGCCGGACTTCCGCGCCTTCGGCGGGCGCTTGATCCAGGCGTTGCGCTATGGCGAGAACCCGCACCAGACCGCCGCTTTCTACCGCACGCCCGACAAGCGCCCGGGCGTCGCCACAGCGCGGCAGCTGCAGGGCAAGGAACTCTCCTACAACAACATCAACGACACCGACGCCGCCTATGAATGCATCGCCGAATTCGATCCGGCGCGCACCGCGGCCTGCGTCATCGTCAAGCACGCCAATCCCTGCGGCGTCGCCGAGGGAGCCGACCTCATCAGCGCCTATCGCAAGGCCTTCGCCTGCGACACCCAATCGCCGTATGGCGGGATTATCGCCGTCAATCGTACGCTCGATGCCGATACGGCACGCGTCATCACCGAAATCTTGACCGAAGTCATCATTGCCCCCGATGCGACCGAGGAAGCCATTGCGATCATCGCCAAGCGGCGAAACTTGCGGCTCCTGCTCGCGGGCAGCCTGCCCGATCCGCGCGCCGCGGGCCTGACCGCGAAGACCGTCGCCGGTGGCTTGCTGGTACAGAGCCGCGACAACGCCGTGGTCGATGACATCACCCTCAGGACGGTGACCAAACGGGCGCCGACGGAAGCGGAGCTGCGCGACCTCAAATTCGCGTTCCGCGTCGCCAAGCACGTCAAATCCAACACCATCATCTACGCCAAGGATCTCGCCACTGTCGGCATCGGCGCCGGACAGATGAGCCGGGTGGATTCCTCGCGGATCGCCGCGCGCAAGGCACAGGACGCCGCCGCCGAAGCCAAGCTGGCTGAGCCCATGACCAAGGGCTCCGTGGTCGCCTCCGACGCGTTCTTTCCGTTTGCCGACGGGCTATTGGTCGCGATCGAGGCCGGCGCCACCGCGGTCATTCAGCCCGGCGGGTCGATCCGCGACGACGAGGTCATCAAGGCCGCCGACGATGCCGGGATCGCCATGGTGTTCACCGGCGTCAGGCATTTCCGGCACTAGACAAGAATGTTGGAGTTGGATCGTTTCGTCCCGTAGGCGCGACGTACGAACGATCTCATGTCCCGGCCCCGCGTCCCTTCGGCGGTGCACGGCACGGCCGGGACAAAAAACTCGAAAACAACCCCATGCAAAGTAAGGAGCCCGGATCGCAGCGCTGTTGCTAGCGCCACGCTAGCGGCTATGAGCATTTTCTGTATACATATAGGTAATATATAACCGGCTATTTAGTGATATTGCGTGCGATTGTCAGTTATTGTATACATGCTGCATCCATAAGGAGAGCTGCCATGCCCCCATCCTTCCCGCGAAATGCCTGGTACGCCGCCGCCTGGGATGCCGATATCAAGCGCGCCCTGTTTCCGCGGACGATCTGCGGCAAGCACGTGGTGATGTACCGGCAGGCCGACGGCCAGGTGACGGCGCTGGAAGACGCCTGCTGGCATCGCCTGGTGCCGCTTTCGAAGGGCCGTCTCGAAGGCGATCAGGTGGTGTGCGGCTATCACGGCCTGAAATTCAATCCGGCCGGCCGCTGCACCTTCATGCCGTCGCAGGAGACCATCAATCCGTCGGCCTCTGTGCGCGCCTATCCGGTGGTCGAGCGTCACCGCTTCGTGTGGCTATGGATGGGCGATCCGGCGATGGCCGATCCTGCACTGGTGCCCGACATGCACTGGAACGACGATCCGGCCTGGGCCGGCGACGGCAAGACCATCCACGTCAAATGCGATTACCGGCTGGTCGTCGATAATCTGATGGACCTCACGCACGAGACCTTCGTGCATGGCGGCAGCATCGGCAATGACGCCGTCGCCGAAGCGCCGTTCGATGTCACCCATGGCGACAAGACCGTCACCGTGACCCGCTGGATGCGCGGCATCGAACCGCCGCCGTTCTGGGCCGCCCAATTGCAGAAGCCGGGACCAGTCGATCGCTGGCAGATCATTCATTTCCAGGGGCCCTGCACCGTCAATATCGATGTCGGGGTGGCGCCATCAGGCACCGGCGCGCCGGAAGGCGATCGCTCGCAGGGCGTCAACGGCTACGTGCTCAATACCATGACGCCGGAAACGGAGACGACCTGTCACTACTTCTGGGCCTTCGCGCGCAATTATCGCCGGACCGAGCAGCGCCTCACCACGGAAATCCGGGAAGGGGTCTCCGGCATTTTCCGCGAAGATGAAGTGATCCTCGAAGCGCAACAGCGCGCCATCGACGAGAACCCCGATCGCGTGTTCTACAATCTCAACATCGACGCCGGCGCGATGTGGGCGCGGCGCATGATCGACCGCATGATCGCCTGGGAGAACCCGCCTTCGGCATTGCAGGCTGCGGAGTGAACAGATGAGCGAACGCGACCCCGACCGCGCGATATCGCACACGGTGCGCGCCCAGCTCGCGCTGCGCGACCTGATCCTTTCGGGCCGGCTGCGGCCCGGCGAGCGAATTTCGGAACTGCAGGCGGTCGAGACCACCGGCGTCTCGCGAACGCCGGTGCGGATGGCGCTGGTCCGGCTCGAGGAGGAGGGCCTGCTGGAAGCGATTCCGTCCGGCGGCTTCATGGTGAAGGCGTTCACCGAACGCGACATCCTCGATTCGATCGAGCTGCGCGGGGTGCTCGAAGGTCTCGCCGCGCGGTTCGCCGCCGAGCGCGGCGTATCGGCACGCGATCTCGAGCCGCTGAAGGAAAGCCTGGCGGAACTCGACCAGCTGGTGGCGCGCGATGCGGTCTCGGAGGAGGCGTTCTCTTCCTATGTCGCGATGAATGCGCGCTTTCATGCGCTGCTCACGGAATTGTCCCGCAGCGCGCCCCTGATCCGCCAGATCGACCGCGCCTCGGCGCTGCCGTTCGCATCACCCAGCGCCTTCGTGATGGCGCAATCGGTGCTGCCGGAAGCCCATCAGATCCTGATCATTGCGCAGGACCATCACCGCATCGTCGTCGATGCGATCGAGAACCGGGAAGGGGCGAGGGCGGAAGCGGTGATGCGCGAGCATGCGCGGCTGGCCGCGCGGAACCTGCGGCTGGCGCTGCGCAATCGGACGCATCCGGACCTGTTGCCGGCGCTGGCGCTGATCCGTTCTCCCGTCACCGAATAGGGTTTTGAGAACATGCGGCTTGAGCGCAAATGGACGAAATGCATCGTTCACGCCATTCGCGACGTCGCACCGGCGATCCGTGAGTTCGTGCTGCGGCCGGAGGATTCGCACGTCGAACATCATGCGCCCGGCAGCCATATCAACGTCGGCGTGTTGATCGACGGCCGGCCGGAGACGCGCTGCTATTCGCTGGTCGGCGACATCAGCCCCGACGGCTACCGGATTGCGGTTCGGCGTGCGCCGGACAGCCATGGCGGCTCGCTCTATATGTGGTCGCTGAAGCCGGGCGCGCGTATCGACGTTTCAAGTCCGGCCTCGCTGTTCAAAATCGACTGGTCGCGCAAGTCCTATTGCCTTGTTGCGGGCGGCATCGGCATCACGCCGATCATCGGCATTGCCGGTGCGTTGATGCGCCGGAACGCCGAACTGGAACTGCACTACGCGGTCGGGTCGCGGCACGACGCCGCGTATCTCGATGAACTCGCCGACCTCCTCGGAGATCGTCTGATCGTCCACGCAAGCGACGAAGGCCGGCGCATCGACCTGGACCAGACCTTCGGCCGTCTGGCTCCGGACGCGCTGGCCGCCATCTGCGGCCCGATGCGTCTTCTCGACGCGGCGCGGCGCGGCTGGGTGGCGGCCGGACGCCTGCCGGCCGATTTGCGCTACGAGACCTTCGGCTCGAGCGGCCTGTTGCCGACCGAGTCGTTCCGGGTCCGGATCGACCATTCCGGCCGCGAGATCGTGGTTCCCGAAAACAAATCGATGCTGGATGCGCTCAACGATGCCGGCTTCGAGGTGATGTCGGACTGCGAGCGCGGCGAATGCGGCGTCTGTGCGATCGACGTCGTTGCAGTGGACGGCCAGATCGATCACCGCGACGTCTTCTTCAGCGATCACCAGAAGAAGGCGAACGGCAAGATCTGTCCCTGCGTGTCCCGGGCCGTCGGCGCCGTTACCGTGAATACGCATTATCAGCGCGACACCCGCTAGCACGGACGCCTATTTTTCCTGCACCCGTGACAACAGCGCCAGTCCCGCCACGAAGAACACCACCAGCACTGCCATGCCGGCCTTCTGGCTTGCGGTCACGGCGGTGATGGCGCCGATCAGCAGGGGCCCGATAAACGAAGTGACTTTGCCGGTCAGCGCGAACAGTCCGAAATATTGCGTGATGCGGTCCTTCGGCGCCAGGCGGACCAACAGCGTGCGGGCCGCGGCCTGCAGCGGACCGCCGGCCATGCCGATCAGGCATCCGAGCACCAGGTAGGCGCGCTCCGCGGCGCCGGAAAACAGCGCGCCGCCCGGCACCGGCGGCGCAACCTTGACGAACAGGATCGAATCCCGGTCCACCAGCAAGATCGCCACGACCGACGACAGCAGGATCAACGCGCTGCCGGCGATGACGCGTTTCGGTCCCAGCGAATCATCGAGCTTGCCGCCGAGCCATGCGCCGATCGTCCCGGCAATGGCGAGCATGATCCCGAAGGTGCCGATCTGGATGGTGTGCCAGCCGAAGGTGCCGGCGGCATAGATTCCGCCGAACGCGAACAGCGAAATCAGGCCGTCGGTGTAGACCATGTTGGCGAGCAGAAAAGCCGCCATCGACTTCCGTTGCGGCAACTCGGCGAGCGTTTCCTTCAACTCGGTCAAGCCCACGCGCAGCGATTCGCGCACCGGGAGCTTCGCCGGATAATCCGGCGTCAACAGGAACATCGGGGTGACGAAGATCATGAACCAGACAGCGGTCAGCGGGCCGGTGATGCGATCGCCCTGATGGCTGACGGGATCGAGACCGAACAGCGGCGCAAACCCGAACAGCGTACGCCCGGTATCGGGGTTTGCCGCCAGAAAGCCGAGCACCAGGATCAGGCAGATGATGCCGCCGACATAGCCGGTGGCCCAGCCGGTACCGGACAATCGGCCGATCTTGTCCGGCGGCACCAGCGAGGGCATCATCGCATTGTTGAAGACGGTAGCGAATTCGACCCCGATGGTCGCGATCCCATAGGCGAACAACAGCGCCGGAATCACGCTGGGGTCGCCGGGCTTGCCGAACCACATCAACGAGGAGCCGATCACCAGCAGCGCGCCGAACGCGGCGATCCACGGCTTGCGGCGGCCGCTGGCGTCCGCGATCGCGCCAAGCACCGGCGACAGCAGCGCGATCACCAGCCCCGCGGCCGCGGTGGCGAACCCCCACAGCGCCTGGCCGCTCGCCGGATCTTTCGCCACATGGGTGGCGAAATAGGGCGAGAACACGAAGGTCGTAATCAGCGTGAAATAGGGCTGGGCGGCCCAATCGAAGAATATCCAGCTGACGACGGCGGCGCGGCGCGGATAGGTCTGCATACCAGCAATGCGCATATCTGAACCAGCAATCGTCATGCTCAAAATCTTCCGCCGAATCACGAACAGGCGTTTTGCGTAATGCGCCGAAATCCATATAGCATTCCTGGCAGCCATGAGCCCTGCGTCATTTCGCTAGACCCAAGATCAGTACGGAAGATTTGATGGTTTCGTTCACAGCCGAGCGGCGCAGGTTCCTTGCAGCAATCGCACTGGTTGCTGCGTTTTGCCTGCCGGCGGGCGCGCAGGAGCGTCGCGAGTACCTTCCTCCGCCCACGGGCACCGTTCACGCCGTTGCCGCCGAACACGGCATGGTGGTCGCGCAGGAGAAGATCGGCGCACGAATTGGGGCCGATATATTGAGGCAGGGCGGCAATGCCGTCGATGCCGCAGTGGCGACCGGCTTTGCGCTGGCAGTAACCTATCCGCGCGCCGGAAACATCGGCGGCGGCGGCTTCATGGTCATCCATTCGGAGGAGCGCCACGAGGACGTCGCCATCGACTATCGCGAGACCGCGCCGGCCGCCGCCACGCGCGACATGTTCCTCGGCGCCGACGGCAAGCCCGACATCGCCAGGTCGCGCGATTCCGCGCTCAGCATCGGCGTGCCCGGCACCGTAGCGGGCCTGGCGCTGGCGCTGGAAAAATACGGCTCGGGCAAATTCACGCTGGCAGATCTGCTGAGGCCGGCGATCGAGCTGGCGCGCGACGGCTTCATCATTGCCGACGACATGGCCGACACCTTGCCCGGTATTGCGCGGCGGCTGGCACGTTGGCCGGCCTCGGCCAAAATATTTTCCCGCGCCGACGGCACTTCCTTGCGCGAAGACGACAGGCTGGTCCAGGCCGACCTGGCGGCAACGCTTTCGGCTATCGCCGCACAGGGACCGCGCGGCTTTTACGAAGGCCCAGTGGCAGAAAGGCTGGCAGCGGGAATTCGCGACGCCGGCGGCATCATGACGACGGACGATCTGAAATCATATCAGCCCGTGATTCGGGCGCCGGTACGCGGCAGCTACCGCGGCTTCGATATCATCTCGATGCCGCCGCCCTCGTCGGGCGGGGTCGTGCTGCTGGAGACGCTGAACATACTGGAGGGATTTCCGATGCCGGAGATGAAGCGGGGTTCGGCCGCTTCGCTGCATGTCATGATCGAGGCGATGAAACGCGCCTATGCCGATCGCGCGCGCTATCTCGGCGATCCCGACTTCATCAGCGCGCCGGTCGCCACGCTGATGTCGAAGGAATATGCCGCCAAACAACGCGCCAGCATCGATCTCGACCGCGCCACGCCATGGACCGATGTGCTGTCGGCGACGCCGCCGCGCGAGGGCAGCAACACCACCCATTTCTCGGTGGTGGACAGCCGCGGCAACGCCGTCAGCAATACCTACACGCTGAATTTCCCCTATGGGGTCGGCCTGGTCGCCGGCGGCACCGGCGTGCTGCTCAACAATGAACTCGACGATTTCACCGCGGCGCCCGGCGCCTCCAACGCCTTCGGTCTGGTCGGGTTCGAGGCCAATTTGCCCGGCCCGGGCAAACGTCCGCTGTCGTCGATGTCGCCGACCATCGTGCTCAAGGACGGCAGACCGGTGCTGGTGACGGGATCGCCCGGCGGCAGCCGCATCATCTCCACGGTGCTGCAGGTGATCGTCAACGTGCTCGATTACGGCATGGACGTCGCGCAGGCGGTGGCGGTGCCGCGCCTGCACCATCAATGGCTGCCGGATGTGGTCCGGGTCGAGCGCGGCTTCGCCGACGACACGCTGGCCGCGCTCAGGGAAAGGGGTCACCAGGTGATCGAACCGCTCGGCCAGACCTCGGCCAATTCGATCGCCGTGACGCCGAACGGATTGCTCGGCGCACCCGATCCGCGTACCCGTGGCGCGGAAGCGGCGGGACAATAGACCAGGAGCGGCGGGAATAGCCGCAGGGAGGCAACATGACTTCGCTCAAGGGCAAGACGCTGTTCATATCCGGCGCCAGCCGCGGCATCGGGCTGGCGATCGCGCTGCGCGCCGCGCGTGACGGCGCCAATGTCGCTATCGCCGCCAAGACGGCGGAGCCGCACCCGAGACTCAAGGGCACGATCTATACCGCCGCCGATGAAGTCCGCGCCGCCGGCGGCAAGGCGCTGCCGGTCCTCTGCGATATCCGCGAGGAGACCCAGGTGATGGCGGCGATCGACAAGACCGTCGCCGAATTCGGCGGCATCGATATCTGCGTCAACAATGCCAGCGCCATCAGCCTGACCAATTCGCAGGCAACCGACATGAAGCGGTTCGACCTGATGATGGGCATCAACACCCGCGGCACTTTCATGGTGTCGAAATACTGCATCCCGCATCTCAAGAAGGCCGCTAACCCGCACATCCTGATGCTGTCGCCGCCGCTCGACATGCAGGCAAAATGGTTCGAGCATTCCACGGCCTACACCATGGCGAAGTTCGGCATGAGCATGTGCGTGCTCGGCCTGTCCGCCGAACTGAAGTCCGCAGGCATCGCCGTCAACGCGCTGTGGCCGCGCACCACCATCGCCACCGCTGCGGTTGGAAATCTCTTAGGGGGAGACGCCATGATGCGCGCCAGCCGGACGCCCGAGATCATGGGCGATGCCGCCTATGCCATTTTCACCAGACCGTCGCGCGAATTCACCGGGCAGTTCTGCATCGACGACAAGGTGCTCTACGAAAGCGGTGTGCGCGACTTCGAGCGCTACCGGGTCGATCCCTCCGTGCCGCTGATGTCGGATTTCTTCGTGCCTGACGGCGACGTGCCGCCGCCCGGCGTCACGGTGCGGGCACTGCCTTCGGTCGGTGAGGCCCAGAAGGCGCGCTAGTATCGAGTATACGAAACCGGCGAGTCGCTTGGTGCCCATGCTTCGAGAAGTTGTTGTGTTTCAGGAGGCTGGGCCTCATCCTGAGGAGGCCACGAAGTTGCCGTCTCGAAGGATAGGCAACAACACCAATTGGTGATTCCAGGTACTAGTCTTGGACCACGCTGGTGATCCTGACGCGTAGGGAGACAAGCATGGTTTCACGGAAACTGGTTGCTGGCGGAGTGGCCGGGTCGCTGGCCCTGGCAGCCGTCGTGATGTCTGCCGCCATCTTCCGCCCCGATCGCGCCATTCGCGTCGCCACCGCTCTTGTGGCGCACAACGTCTGCGCCAAGAGCTTTGTCTCCGGGCTCGATCCACAGGCGGTGTTCGCGGAAATCATGGACCGCGAAGGCATTCGTTTGCTGCGCCCGGTGCTGAGATATCGTCTCGACCGCAGCGGCGGGACGGTCGATGCGTCAGTGGGAGGATTGCTCGGCAGCCGCGCTGTGTTCCATGACGGACTTGGCTGCGTCCTGCTGCACGGAGCCGAACAGCCCTATTTGCTGAGGAGCGATATCGAAGCGCTGAAGGCGTCGAAGACGCCGCCGCTGCTTGCGGAAATCGCCGGACCTGGTGTTGTGGAGCCGGCCGATCAAGCCTTGAGAGCAGCGCTCGATCATGCCTTCGAGGAGCCGGCCGATCCGCCGTTCCGGCGGACCAAGGCCGTCGTCGTGGTACATGGTGGCCGGGTGATTGCCGAGCGCTATGCCGACGGCATCGGCGTTGATACGCCGCTGCTCGGCTTCTCCTTGACCAAGTCCGTGGTCAACGCCCTGCTCGGCATCCTGACCCAGCAAGGCCTGGTCACACCGTCGATGCCGGCGCCGGTTCCGGAGTGGCGCGCGGCCACCGACCCGCGGCGCGAGATCGAAGTCGAGCACCTGATGCGCATGACATCGGGCCTTGCACTGGACGAAACCAATTCCGGCTTCGATCCCTCCAGCCAGATGGTCTACCTGCACGACAACATGGCCGGATTCGCGGCAAAGGCCGCCTTGATTGCCGCGCCGGGAACACGCTGGGCCTATAGCAGCCCCACCACGCAGTTGCTGGCGCGGATCATCCGCGACGCCGTCGGCGGCCCCGAGCCGACACTGGCCTTTGCGTGGCGCGAGTTGTTCAATCCGCTGGGGATGCGTAACGTGACGCTGGAATTCGACGCCACCGGCACGCTGCAGGGATCGTCCTACATGCTGGCCAGCGCCAGGGATTGGGCGCGATTCGGATTGCTGTATCTGTACGACGGGCGGGTCGGTGGGAAGCGCATCCTGCACGAGGATTGGGTCGATCTGTCCGCCGCCGCGACGCTCGATACCGACTATGGCGCCGGCTTCTGGACCAATCGTAGCGAGCATGCGCATGCAAACGGACGCGTCAGGCTCGGCATTCCCCGCGACGCATTCTTCGCATCCGGCGACCTCGGCCAGCGCATCGTCATCCTGCCCTCGCAGAATCTCGTGATCGTTCGGCTGGGCGACTCCGTCGATCCCACCGGCGACATCAAAGGCCTCGCACGCCTTGTCAGTGAAGTGATTGCCGCGACGCAGAAGTGACGATGCGATGGTCTAAACGACCGATCCGTTCAGCGCCGACCGCCAATGCGCCGCGCGTTCCTTCAGGAGCGTGTCCCTGACATATGCGAGTTCCTCGTCCTTCAGCCGCTCGATCGCCTCGAAGGTGAAATCCTCGCCGCCATGCGCGGTCCACGCACCCTGGAGTTCGCGGTTGGCGTTGCTGCCCATTCGCAGCGAGAACCAGATCCGGTTCAGGATGGTGTCGAGATTTGGCGTCTGGCCGACCCAGACCTGACCGGAAGTGCCGCAGCGAATGACGTAGATCCCGGCGACGGTCTTGCGTTCCTTGTAGGCGGCGATGGCCGCTTTCTTGTCCTCGCTCTTCATGACGCCCTTCAGAATGATCCCGCCCATCGTCATAGTAACGATAGCAGGCCTTCGAGCGGCCGTCAATTTAATCCGGGTAATATTAATTCATTAGTTAAGGCAGCGGCTTGGCCGATGCGGGATTCGTTCTTCGAGTGGAGACCGGAGGCAAATCATCCCCGTCCGACCGTATACGGCCCGCCTTTTTCCAGCGCGCGCTTGTAAGCCGGCCGGGCGTGAATGCGTTCGAGAAAAGCCATCGACCTGGGGTGGCCCTGCTCGAGCCCGCCGCGCGCAGCGGCGGCTTCCAGCGGAAAGCTCATCTGGATGTCGGCGGCGGTGAATTCATTGCCGGCGAACCATTCGCTTTTGCCGAGCTCGCCTTCCCAGTACGCCATGTGCTGCTTGAGCTGCGGGTTGACCAGCGTGGTCAGCGCCTGATTGCAGACCTTGCGCACCAGCGGGCGCAGCAACGCCGGCGCGCGCTTCGGCATCAGCGTGAACAGCAGCTTCAACAGCAGCGGCGACATCGCCGAGCCCTCGGCGTAATGCAGCCAGTAGGTATAGCGCAACCGCTCCGGCGTCTTCGGCGGCGGAATCAGGCGTCCCTCGCCATAGGTGTCGATGATGTATTCGGCGATCGCGCCTGACTCGGCGATGGTGTTGCCGCTGTCGGTAATGACGGGCGACTTGCCGAGCGGATGAATCGCGCGCAGTTCCGCCGGCGCCCGCATGTCCGGCTGTCGCTGATAGCGGACGATCTCGTAGGGAACGCCGAGTTCTTCCAGCAACCACAGCACGCGCTGCGATCTGGAGTTGTTGAGGTGATGGACGGTGAGCATGGCGGTTCTCCCGAGGCGCGGCGCATCTGCAGCGGCAGTGCATGGTCGTGCCAGCCGCACACCGGAAAGTCGAGATGCGCAAAACGAACCATATTACCCGGACGTTATTGACGACACCAATTTACCCGGATAATAAATGGTCTGGAATTGAGGAGCATGTCATGACCCCGGGACCCGGTCCTGCCTACATCGCCTTCGATGGCGACCGCTGTATCGCGTCCGGCGATCTCCGTGAGGTCGCCCGCGCGGCCAAAGAGACGCTCGACCGCCGCAAGGATGCGTCGGTGCTGGTGTTCGATGGCAGCAGCGGCCCGGTCGACCTCGATTTCCGCGGCTCGGTCGAGGATGTGCTGGCGCGATTGCCGAAGGCGGCTGACGCGCCTGCCCGGGAAGAGGATGCCGCGCCGCCCGCACCTCGCGGCCCCGGCCGTCCCAAACTCGGCGTGGTCGCGCGCGAAGTCACACTGCTGCCGCGGCACTGGGAATGGCTGGCGCAGCAAAATGGCGGCGCGTCGGTAGCGCTGCGCAGGCTGGTCGATGAAGCCAGGCGCGCCAACCGGGACAAGGACCGCATCAGGCACGCGCAGGAGACGGCTTACCGCTTCATCGCCGCGATGGCGGAAAACAAGCCGCATTACGAGGAAGTGGCGCGCGCGCTGTTTGCAGGCGACGCCGAGCGATTTCAGACCTGGACCGCCTCCTGGCCTGCCGACGTGCGCGATCACGCGCGCCGGCTCGCCGCAGCAGCGTTCGAGCACGAAGCGCAGGAGGGTGCCGCCGGTTGATCCCGCACATCCGACCCGCTAGGCTGTTGAAATGACAGGGATCATATAAGAACCGTCGTGTCAGGGAGACTGCCGCTTGAGTCCGACCGCCCCGCAATTCCTGTTCGATTTCGGCAGCCCCAATGCTTTCCTCAGCCATGAGGCGATCCCGGCGATCGAAAAGCGGACCGGCGTGAAATTCGAATATGTGCCGATCCTGCTCGGCGGCATCTTCAAGGCCACCAACAACAGATCCCCCGCCGAAACGCTTGCCGGCGTCAGGAACAAGCCCGAGTTCAACGCGCTGGAGACCGAACGCTTCCTGAAGCGTTTTCAGGTCAGGCCCTATGTCTGGAACCCGTTCTTTCCGGTCAACACCCTCAATCTGATGCGCGCTGCCGTTGCTGCGCAGCTGGAGGGCGTGTTCGAGAAATATGTCGAAGCGGCGTTTCATCACATGTGGGTCGAACCCAAGAAGATGGACGACCCCGAAGTGGCGATCAGGGCGCTCACGGCGTCCGGCCTCGATGCGGCAAAGCTGTTCGCGCGCGCGCAGGAGCCTGACGTCAAGGCGAAGCTGATCGAGAACACGCAAGGAGCGGTCGAGCGCGGCGCCTTCGGCTCGCCGACCTTCTTCGTCGGCAAGGAGATGTTCTTCGGCAAGGAGCAGTTGCGCGAGGTCGAGGAACTGATTGCGGGCAAGTAACTAAGCGAATCGGGAGTGGCGAGTAGCGAATAGGGAAGGTCCATTCGCTACTCGCCCCCCAACAACAATAAGAAGGAAGCCAAGCAAATGCGCATTCTCGTGGTCGGCGCCGGCGCCATCGGCGGATATTTCGGCGGCAGGATGCTCGAGGCCGGCCGCGACGTCACGTTCCTGGTCCGCCCCAAGCGCGCCGCCGAACTGGCCTCCGCCGGCCTCGTGATCAAGAGTCCGAACGGCGACGTGACCTTGAAGAATCCGCCGACCGTGCAGGCGGGCAATATCAACGAAAAATTCGACGTCGTATTGCTGAGCTGCAAGGCGTTCGACCTCGACGACGCCATCACGTCGTTTGCGCCGGCGGTCGGGCCGCAGACCGCGATCATCCCGCTGCTCAACGGCATGCTGCATCTCGACGTGCTCGACGGCAGGTTCGGCCGCGAGCACGTGCTCGGCGGGCTCTGCGCGATCGCCGCCACGCTCAATGAGGCGCGCGAGGTGGTTCAGCTCAATCCGATGCAATCGCTGAATTTCGGCGAACGCGACGGCAAGCTGTCGGACCGGGTCCGCGCCATCGCCGAGGTGATGGCAAGCGGCCGGTTCGGTTCGGTGGCCAGCGAAAATATCGTGCAGGAGATGTGGGAGAAATGGGTATTCCTCGCCTCGCTTGCGGCCGCGACCTGCCTGATGCGCAGCTCGGTCGGCAATATCCTGGCGGCGCCCGGCGGCAAGGATTTCATCCTCGGCGTGCTCGATGAATGCAGCGAGGTTGCTGAAGCCGAGGGCCATGCGCCGAGCGGGCCGTTCTTCCAGCGCACGCGCGGCTTGCTGACCGCCGAAGGCTCGCAGATCACCGCGTCGATGTTTCGCGACATCAAGGCCGGCGCGCCCGTCGAGGCCGATCACGTGATCGGCGACCTGATCGCGCGCGGCGATGCCGCCAAGGTGCCGGTGCCGCGGCTGCGCATCGCCTACACGCATCTCAAAGTGTATGAGAAGCAGCGCGGGTGAGGCGCTCTCTCGTCGTCCCGGCGAACGCCGGGACCCATACTCCGCGGCGGTAGTTTGTGGCCGAAGACGTCCGACATGGTGCCCTAACGACAGATCACGCGGTATGGATCCCGGATCGCGTTCGCGGAGCCTGTCATCGGGCCGGCCAGAGGCCGGACCCGTTGGCTCACTTGTCCGGGACGACGAATACAAAAATGCCCGAACCTACAAATGCGCGAGATAATGCGCCAACGCCTCGATTTCCTCTTCGCTAAGGGAATAGGCGACGTCGGCCATCGCCGCCATGCCCCCGCCTGCCCGCACGCCCGATTTGTAGTCGTGCAGCGCCTTCAGGAGATATTCCTGGCGCTGGCCCGCGACGCGGGCGACCGCCTTGGTCCCGGCATAGCTTTCGGTGTGGCACGCGGCACAGCGCCGCCCCGCGGCGGCCTGCGCGCCCTTGCGGGATAGATCCGGATTGTCGTCGGGTTTCCCTTTGGGCGGGGTGAGCGACGCAAAATAAGCGCCGAGATTGCGGATATCCTCATTGCTGAGCTGTTCGATGATCGGCTGCATCTGCGCGTTCTTGCGTGTCCCGGCCCGAAAGAAAACCAGCTGCCACTGAATGAACAGATCGGGCTGGCCGGCGAGCGAGGGAATATTCTCGATCTGCGAAATGCCGCCTTCGCCGTGACAGGCGATGCACAGTTCGGCCTTCTGCTTGCCGGCGCCGACGTCGGCGGCATGGGCTGGACCGGCACCAACGACCGCTGCAACCAGCAAGATCCCGACTAAGGCAATCCGCACCACGCTTCTCCCGGTCGTCATTGCCGGGCTTGACCCGGCAATCCATCCTGCTCGCAAGATGCTTGTTCTTCTTGATGGATGCCCGGATCAAGTCCGGGCATGACGAACGTGTTCCATCGCTCTTGCCAAAATCAAACGAGAGAAGCTGCGGCCACCCGTTCCCGAGCGGCCGCAGCCTCTGTCTGTTCAGATCTACTTCTTGCTGTAGCTGATGCGATAGATCGCGCCGGCCCAGTCGTCGGCGACGAACATCGAACCATCCTTGCCCAGAACGATATCGGCCGGCCGGCCGAGATAGCCCTGGTCGCCTTCGAGCCAGCCCGAAGCGAAGATCTCCTGCTTGGCGTTCTTGCCGTCGGCACCGACGATCACGCGCTTGATCCGGGCACCCTGATATTTATGCCGGTTCCAGGAGCCGTGCTCGGCGATGAAGATATTGTTCTTGTACTCGGCGGGGAACTGGTCGCCGGTATAGAACTTCATGCCGAGCGGAGCCACATGCGCGCCGAGTTTGAGTACCGGCGGGGTGAATTCCGAACATTTGTGGCCCATCGCGAACTTCGGATCGGGCAGGTCGCCCTGGTGGCAATAGGGATAGCCGAAGTGCTCGCCCATCTTCGAGATCATGTTGAGCTTGTCGCTCGGGGTGTCGTCGCTCAACCAGTCGCGGGCGTTCTCGGTGAACCAGTATTTGCCGCTGCGCGGATCGACGTCGCCGCCGACGCTGTTGCGGACGCCGAGCGCCACCAGTTCGGCGTTGCCGGTCTTGGGATCGACCCGGCGGATCTGCGAGACGCTGGTCGGCGGGAGCCCGATGTTGAAGGGAGGACCGAACGGCAGATAGAACCAGCCGTCCTTGTCGACGGCGATATATTTCCAGCCGTGCGCCATATAGGGCGGCATGTCGTCATAGACCACCTTGCCGGCGCCGAGATTGTCGAGGTTGGCTTCGGCATTGTCGTATCTGATCAGCTTGTCGACATCGATGACGTAGAGCGCGCCGTCGCGGAACGCCAGACCGGTCGGCATCCGCAGTCCCTTGACGACCGTCTTGACCGTCTTCTTGCCGCCGCTTTCGGTGATCGCGTAGACGTTGCCGAGGCCGAAGGAGCCGACGAACATCGTGCCCTTGTCGCCCCAGGCCATCTGCCGCGCGGCCAGCACGCCGGATGCGTAGACTTCGATCTTGAAGCCCGCCGGCAGCTTGATCTTCTTCATCATCGCCGCGAGTTCGGCTTCCGATGCGCCGGTCGGCGGGCCCGAGGGCGGCGCGAGGCCCCTCTGGGCTTCGTTCTCATCACCGAGGAACCAGTCATCCGGCGGATGGGTCCAGAATTCCTTGGTGCCGGATTCGTATTTCTTCAGCGGTTTTTGCTGCGCGCTGGCCGGACCGGCCCCCGCGACAATGGCGATAGCTGCGAGCGCAAGAATGGATCGATTGAAAGCCGATTTCATCGCGTCACTCCCTATGCAGCCGGTGCGGCCGCGTATGTTATTTATTTTGGCGTCCGAGAAACGAACTTTGGTCTGGTGAGATGGATCAGACGCGGAAAATGTTAGCACATCCTCCGCGGGTGAGAAGCGCGCGTTGCGCTACTCAGTCAGACGAAAACAAATTGAGAGGAAATTTTGTTGGGTCGAGGGAGCCGGCGCCGGGTCGCGCTGCATTGCGGCATATACCATCGCGTTGCGAGACATGCTGATGGGTGGCGTTCAATCGGCGGGCATCATCGCCGAGGTTCTCGCTGCCGCCCATGGCCGGCTTTGCCTGCCTTGCAAGAGAATCAACGTCTCAACCGGAAACTCGGCCTCAAGGAGGTCAACGATGGCATTTGGCTCGTCCGCTTCATGCGCGACGATCTGGGACACTTGGAGCGGAAGGCTGCAAACCTCGACAACCTCGTTCGGCACGAGGTTGTCACCCATGTCTTAGGTACGTGGCGTTACCTATGTGTCCGGGCCGGACATGGAAAATCTGGAGCGGGCGAAGGGATTCGAACCCTCGACCCCGACCTTGGCAAGGTCGTGCTCTACCACTGAGCTACACCCGCATCCGAGAGATTGGCGGCGATCGCTCGCCGGCAACGCGCAGACCTATGCCAAATGCGGCCCCCGAATGCAACAGTCCACACGAGGCCCGGAATCGGCCGGATCACGTCCGATCGACGCCGATTTGCGGCATTTCAGCCGAAAAGCCCGAGGTCCGGGTTCCGCCGATTGCAAATCGGCCGTTCAGGGGCCAATTAGGGCGCAGACCGTGCTAGAACGCCCCCCAATTCGAAAAAGACATCAGACGAGGATCCCGTGACAATAATAGAGCAGGGCAGCGGACCGGCGCCGCAGGCGGCGCCCGATCTGATCAAGGAGACCACCACCCAGACCTTCGTGAAGGACGTCATCGAGGAATCGAAGCGCCAGCCGGTGCTGATCGATTTCTGGGCCCCGTGGTGCGGCCCCTGCCGCCAGCTCACCCCGATCATCGAGAAAGCGGTCCGCGCCGCCAAGGGCAAGGTCAAGCTGGTCAAGATGAACATCGACGAACATCCGGCGATCCCCGGCCAGATGGGGATTCAGTCGATCCCGGCGGTGATCGCCTTCGTCAACGGCCAGCCCGCCGACGGTTTCATGGGCGCGGTCCCGGAAAGCCAGGTCACCGCCTTCATCGACAAGCTGACCAAGGGCATGCCGGGCGCCGGCGAGCCCAATATCGCTGAAATCCTCAAAGAGGCCGAGGCCGTCCTCGCCGAAGGCGATGCGGCCACCGCGGCGCAGATCTATGCCGAGGTGCTGGCGGCGGACGCCACCAATATCGCAGCCCTGGCGGGGCTTGCGAAATGCTACGTCACGACCGGAGCCATCGAGCAGGCCAGGCAGACCATCGCCATGGTGCCGGAATCGAAGCGCAACGAAGCGGCGGTCAAGGCGGTGCAGGCGTCGATCGATCTCGCCGAGCAGGCCAAGGCGGTCGGCCCGGTAACCGAGCTCGAACAGAAAGTCGCCGCAAACCCGCTCGATCATCAGGCGCGATTCGATCTGGCGACCGCGCTCAACGCCTCGGGCCAGCGTGCCGAGGCCACCGGCCAGCTGCTCGAAATCGTCAAGCGCGACCGCAAGTGGAACGAGGACGGCGCGCGCAAGCAACTGGTACAGTTCTTCGAGGCGTGGGGTCCCACCGATGAAGCCACTGTCGAAGGGCGCAAGCGGCTGTCGACTGTGCTTTTTTCATAACAATCTCATGCCTTAGCACCGGGACCGCAAATGCCGATCAATGCCGAATATCGCGGGCCCGGCGACCTTCCCGAGGTAATTCCGGTGTTTCCGCTGCCCGGCGCGCTCCTGCTGCCGCGCGGCCAGATGCCGCTCAACATCTTCGAGCCGCGCTATCTGGCGATGGTGGACGATGCGCTGCGCGACGGCCACCGGCTGATCGGGATGATCCAGCCGGATGCATCCCACACCTATAGCGAAGCGAAGCCGGTGCTGTTTCGGGTCGGCTGCGTCGGACGCATCACCCAGCTCGCCGAATCCGGCGACGGCCGTTACATCCTCGAACTCACCGGCATCGCGCGTTTCAAGGTGATCGAGGAAATGACGGTTCTGACGCCGTACCGGCAATGCAAGGTGGATTATTTCCCCTACATCGACGATTTCACCGCCCGCAAGGGCGAGGAAGCCGTCGACCGCGAGGCCTTGCTCGCGGTGCTGACCGATTTTCTCAAGGCCAACAATCTCAAGGTCGACTGGGAAGGCGTCGAAAGCGCGCCCAACGAGGCGCTGGTCAACGCGCTGGCGATGATGTCGCCCTATGGTCCGCCGGAGAAGCAGGCAATGCTGGAAGCGCCCGATCTCAAGACCCGCGCCGAGATCCTGATCGCGGTCACCGAAATGGACCTCGCCAAGAAGCGCACCAGCGGCGATACCGGGCTGCAGTAGCGCTATAGCTTCGTCATTCCGGGACACGCGTCTTTGCGTGGACCCGGAATCCAGAAATTATCGGGACGAGATTCCCCGATGTGCAATTGCGCATCTGAGGTTCGCGCTTCGCGCGCTCCGGAATGACAGCATGGAAATTCAGTACCCCGCGACTGCCAGCGCGACCACCGCGCTCAGCGCCACCCAGCCGAAATGGCGGCCGCGCTTGGCCCACGCATTGGCCACCGCGCCAAAGCCAAACACCGCTGCCATGGTTATGACGATCCAGTGCCGCGCCGGCTCCGACGCCATCCAGGGCGCCGCCAACAGCAATACGCCGCCACCGATCCATGCCACCGTGCCGGCCTGCCAGACCAGCCGAAGCAGCGTTCGCAGCCCTCTGGGTTCAATCGTAATGTTGCTTGCGTTGGCAAAGATCTTCCTCTCGCCCAGCACCCCGTGGATCAGCGCCACCGCGATCGCGGCCACGCCGGAACATTGCAGCAAGAGGTCGCGCATCGGATCATCCTTCCATACATAACTGTATGGAGGGTATGCCGGGCGCGCTGGTGCCTGTCAATACACTGGTGTATGGTGAGATGTCGCAGGACGGGGACATGACCGATCAACTTTCGGCAAAAGACTGGCTCGATCAGGGTCTGAAAACGCTGGCCAAGAGCGGCTTCACGGCGCTTAAGGCCGAGCCGCTGGCGAAGGCCATGGGGGTTTCGCGCGGCAGCTTCTACTGGCACTTCGCCGATATCGCCGCCTACCACGCCGCTATCCTCAAATATTGGCGCGAAGTCTCCGCCGAGCAGATCATTGCCAGCCTGGAGGCTTCGGCCGGGGACGACGACCCCCTGGCCTTGCTGCTCCGCCGGACATTCAGCAACAAGCCGGCACGGGAGAAGGCGATCCGCAGCTGGGCCGCGATCGACCCCAAGGCCCGCGCGGCGGTGCAGGCCATCGATCGCCGCCGGCTGGATTATGTGGAAAGCCTGCTCAAAAGGTCCGGGCTGACCGACGAGACCGCCCGCGCCCGTGCGCAAATTCTCTATTGGGCGTTTTTGGGTTTCGCGCTGTCGGATCAGCCGCTGCCGCCGGCAGGACAGTCGGCGGTGCTCGACGAACTGGTCCGCTTCGCCTTGCGATAGCGCGGTGCGGCTACCCGTTTCGGGCCAATATGCTAAGGGATCGGAAAGACCAAGCCGGAGACCAATTCATGACAACCCCGTCCGAACGCCTTGAATCCACCGTCGATCCCAAATTGCTGGAGATCCTGGTCTGCCCGCTGACCAAGGGTCCGCTGGAGTTCGACGCGGCGAAGCAGGAGCTGATCTCGCGTTCGGCAAAGCTCGCTTATCCGATCCGCGACGGCATCCCGATCATGCTGCCGGAAGAGGCAAGGAAGATCGAGTGAGGAACCAGGCGAATAGGGAGTGGCGAATGGCGAGGTAGAGAAACTTCCATTCGCTACTCCCTATTCGCCATTCGCTCGCTACAACGCCTCGCCCTTCAACAGGCGCGGCACCTCGCCTGACAATCCAGCGGCCTGGCGGATGAACAGGCTCTTCAGCGGCGGCGCGCGGTCGACCAGGCCAAGCCCGATATCGCGCACCGTGCGCAGCAGCGTCGATTCGTTCGAGAACAGGAAATTCAGAGAATTGGTGGCGAGCCCCATCGCCACGGTGTCGAACCGCCGCCAGCGCTGGTAGCGGTCGAGCACGTCGGCTTGTCCCGGGTCCATGCCGAGCCTCGCGGCGTCGACGACCACTTCGGCCAGCGCCGCGACATCCTTCAGGCCCATGTTGAGACCCTGGCCCGCGATCGGATGAATTAGATGCGCGGCGTCGCCGACCAGCGCCAGCCGCTCGCCGATGAAGGAACGCGCGACGAAATAGCCGAGCGGAAACGCGCGTGGCTTGTCGAGCGCCTTGATCTCGCCGAGATGCAGGCCGAAGCGCTGCTCGAGTTCGGCGTGAAATGCGTCCTCGCTCAGCGCGACCAGGCGCGCAGCCTCCGCGCGCTTCTCGGTCCACACCAGCGACGAACGCTTTCCGGTGAGCGGCAGGATGGCGAACGGTCCCGCGGGCAGGAAATGCTCCTCGGCGCGGCCGTGATGATCGCGCTCATGGCCGACGGTGACGACGATGCCGGACTGGTCGTAGTCCCAGCCGTGGGTGGCGATCCCGGCGCGTTCGCGCAGTTTGGAGCGCGCGCCGTCGGCGGCCACCAGCAGGCTCGCCTCAATGACGCTGCCGTCGGCCAGCGTCACATCGACGCCGTCGGCGCGGGAATCGAAACTCGTCACCGCGGTGGCGCGCAGGTCGATGCCCTCGGCCTCGGCGCGTTTGACCAGCGTATCGATCAGATGGCGATTCTCGACCATGTGCGCGAACGGCTCGCCCGGCTCGACATGGCCGGCGAAGGTCAGGAACACCGGCCGGGTGGCGTCTTCCAGCTTGGAATCGGTGACCACCATGTCGGTTATCGGCTGGGCCCCGTCTGCGACCTCATCCCAGACCCCGATCGCGTCGAACAGCCGGCGGCAGGCGGCGACGATTGCGGTGGCGCGCGGATCGCGGCTGGGTCTTAGCCCCAGCGCCGGATCGGCGACAATGACGGGAATATCGGCGCCGAGACCCTGGCGCAGCGCCAGCGCCAGCGCCAGCCCGGCAAACGCGCCGCCGCCGATGACAATACTTCGCTGTGCCGACATGCTGAACCTGCTTAATCGCGTCACGAAACTATACTTGCTACCTGATTATAGCTGGGCGAAACAGGGCAGAGAAACAAGGGCGAAATCCCTACGTCCGTCATTCCGGGACGCGCGATAGCACGAACCTCAGATGTGCAATTGCACATCGGGGAATCTCGAGATTCCGGGTTCGTTCGCTTGGCTCACGCCCCGGAATGACCACGAACCGAAAGCGCCGCCATGTCCAAAGGCCTGATCGACCTGATTTCCGTTCTCGATCTCGAGCCGATCGAGGTGAACCTGTTTCGCGGCAACAGCCCGAAGACGAGCTGGCAGCGGGTGTTCGGCGGACAGGTGATCGGCCAGGCGATGGTGGCGGCATGCCGCACCGTCGAAGGCCGCCTGCCGCATTCGCTGCACTGCTATTTCATCCTGCCGGGCGACCCGCAGATCCCGATCATTTACGAGGTCGAGCGCTTGCGCGACGGCAAGAGCTATTCGACCCGCCGGGTCACCGCGATCCAGCATGGCAACGCGATCTTCTCGATCATGGTGTCGTTCCATGTCGAGGAAGAGGGCGCGTTCGATCACCAGGACAAGATGCCGGACGTGCCGCCGCCGGAAAAACTCACCGCCGAGGAAGTGGCCAAACAGCCGATGTTCCGCGAGATGCCGGAATTCATCCGCCGCTATTACGAATCCGACCGCCCGATCGAACTGCGCCCGGTCGAACTCGGCCGCTATTTCGGCCAGAAGATCGACGACGGCCGCATCAATGTCTGGATCCGCACCGCGTCGAAACTGTCCGACGATCCGGCGCTGCACATGTGCGCGCTGGCCTATGCCTCGGACTTCTCGCTGCTGGATGCGGCGATGGCGCGTTACGGAAGGACGCTGTTCGACAAGCGCATGATGCCGGCGAGCCTCGATCACGCGATGTGGTTTCACCGGCCGTTCCGCGCCGACGAATGGCTGCTTTACGCGCAGGATTCGCCGAGCGCGCGCGGCGGCCGTGGCCTGACCCGCGGCATGATCTTCAAGCAGGACGGCACGCTGGTGGCTTCCGTCGCGCAGGAAGGCTCGCTGCGGCAACGGAAATCATAACTCTCACGCGTTGGCGAGCGTGCCGCGCTCGACCAATACGGTCTGCGACGCCAGCCAGCGGGCGATCCAGCGATGCATCCATGGAATCGGGATAATGAACATGGAAGCCAACCCGGCCACGACAAAGCGCCACAGAAACTCCCATCCGATGCCGTTGAAGGTCACTTCGCGCCGGGTCCCCTGGATGTTGCGGCAGAACCATCGCGTCTGGGCCGCGTAGACCCAGGCCCAACCGATGATGGTGATGATGGAGATGAACCCCAGAACGGTCCATCCGAGATAGGCCCAGAACGAGCCCGAGAAGCTGAGACCGAGCAGCTGCCCGTTAGACGCGAGGTTCGCGACCACCCATTTAATCAAGAGCCAGTACAGGACGAACTGAACGATAAACATCAGATTGTTCAGCCAATCGATGCCGGTGAGGGCAAGAACGATCGCGAGAACGATGGCCCCGAAGTACCACGCAGCAGCGGTCAGCGCCGTGCCGGTGAAGGTAAGGTTCGGACGTCCCGGCACGTGGATGCGGGAAACGATCCACTTCATGTACCACACCAGGGCCCAAGGCACCGGGATGACGAAGATGAGCCCGATGAAGAGCACGAGGCTTCGCCAGACAAGCTCCCAGATGCCGAAATCGATCGAAAGCGGTGCACCGTAGCCGCCAGCGCCGATCGGCGGGGCACCGGGTCGCGGAACAGTCGGAGGGGCCAATCCACCGCCGGACACCAGGCCTGGAATGTCCCCCGCCCGCTGCCAGTTCGCCATGCCCTCGGTCCAGACCAGCGTATCCGCGTTGATCGTGCCTTTGGCGATGAACTCGCGGAGCTGGATCTCGGGATATGGACCCTGCTGCTGGCCCTCGGATGCGTAAAACCAGGATCGGCCCGCCATGTCATCCCCCGGGGTGGCTGCTGCAGCGGCGCGCCGAATGGCCCGAACGCCGGAAAGAGCATTCTGGCGGACGATCCGGCCTCCTGTACAGGGACGCTTGCGTCCGGCCACAAATGTTTTCCCGGGCACTTGCAACTTTTTTGTGCCAGTTGCACAGAAAGATGCCAGATTTGAGCGGCCGCAAATCATCCGGCGGCTGATTTGCCGAAATTGAGAGAGCAAGGCCTGACCATGAAACTCGTCGTCGCGATCATCAAACCGTTCAAGCTGGACGAGGTCCGCCAGGCGCTGACCGCCATCGGCGTCCACGGCATGACGGTGACCGAGGTCAAGGGCTACGGCCGCCAGAAGGGCCACACCGAAATCTACCGCGGCGCCGAATATGTCGTGAACTTCCTGCCCAAGCTGCGGATCGAAATCGCGGTCTCGTCGGAGCTTGCGGACAAGGCGGTCGAGGTGATCACCAACAGCGCGCGTACCGGCCAGATCGGCGACGGCAAGATTTTCGTGACGCCGATCGACCACGCGCTGCGCATCCGCACCGGCGAAACCGACAGCGACGCACTTTGACAATCATTCACTGCGTGCAAACGGCGGTGCTCCAAGACACCGCATATTGATAACCGCATATTGATAACAGGCCGGGGAAACATCATGGGGGTTCTGTCACGTCACGCAGCGCGCGCTGCGGTGACCTTTTCGATCGCAACATTGTTCGCATCGCCGGTGACGCCGGCGCTTGCCGATACATCCGGTATCAACGCCGCCGACACCGCATGGATGATCGCAGCCACCGCGCTGGTGCTGATGATGACCATCCCGGGCCTGGCGCTGTTCTACTCCGGCATGGTGCGCAAGAAGAACGTGCTGGCGACGATGGCGCAAAGCCTTGCCGCCGTGGCGATCATTTCAGTCCTCTGGGTCGCGTTCGGCTATTCGCTGGCGTTCGTCGGCGACGGTCCCTGGCTCGGAACGCTCGATCGCTGGTTCCTCGCCGGCATGAAGATGGACGACGTCAATCCGGCGGCCAAGACGATCCCGGAAGCGCTGTTCATGCTGTACCAGATGACGTTTGCGATCATTACGGTAGCGCTGGTGGCGGGCGCCGTGGCCGACCGCATGCGGTTTTCCGCCTACCTGCTGTTTTCCGTCGGCTGGTTCATGTTCGTCTATGTGCCGCTGGCGCACTGGGTCTGGGGCGGCGGCTTCCTCGCCACCATGGGCGTGCTGGATTTTGCCGGCGGCCTCGTGGTGCATCTCTCCGCCGGCATCGGCGGCCTGGTCGCGGCCAAGGTGATGGGCCGGCGTCATGGCTACGGCACCGAGAATCTCGCCCCGTTCGATCTGTCGCTCGCGGTGATCGGCACCGGCATGCTGTGGGTCGGCTGGTTCGGCTTCAATGGCGGCTCGGCGCTGTCGGCCAGTCCGCGCGCGGTGATGGCGATCACGGCGACGCACCTTGCCGCCTGCGCCGGCGCGCTGACCTGGGGCGCCATCGAATGGTCGACGCGGCGCAAGCCGTCGGTGCTCGGCATGATCTCCGGCGCGGTGGCGGGATTGGGCACGATCACGCCGGCCTCCGGATTCGTCGCGCCCTGGCACGGCGTCGTCATCGGAATCATCGCCGGATTATTTTGTTTCTGGGCCTGCACCAGCCTCAAGCAGCGCTTCAATTACGACGATTCGCTCGATGTGTTCGGGGTCCATGGCGTCGGCGGAATGACCGGTACGTTGCTCGCGGGCGTGTTCGCGACGACGGCGATCGGCGGGACCTCCGGCCTGCTCGAGGGCAATCCGCAACAATTGCTGATCCAGTTCTACGGCGTGGCGGTCACCCTGCTGTGGTCGGGCGCCGTAACGTTCGTGCTGCTCAAGCTGGTGGGCGCCTTCGTGCCGCTGCGGGTTTCGCTGCAGCAGGAGATGGAAGGCCTGGATATTTCGCAGCATGGCGAGGCGCTTCAATAGGCGTCTCTACCTAATTACCGACCATTTGCCCTCCCGATGGGCATCATTATGTCGGGAGTCTGTCATGCCTGATTTTTGATCAGGCATGACTAGCCTTTGGGCGCGGCGGAATAGCGCAGGTCGGACCAATTCCCATAAAGCGCGAAAAGGCCCGCGTTCATAATCCGTTAGGGAATGCCGCCGATCTGGCACGGCATTTGATTCTATGGGGGCTGGCTGTGCCCGCGTAGTGAACTTCTCCGCGTGGTGAACCTCAGTCGAGAACGCCCGGTCGTGTCTGGACCGGGCCCAAGCGGGGATAGGACCCATGAAAATTGTTATGGCGATCATCAAGCCATTCAAACTCGAAGAAGTCCGTGACGCCCTGACCGCCATTGGCGTTCACGGTCTAACGGTGACGGAAGTCAAGGGATATGGCCGGCAGAAAGGCCATACGGAAATCTATCGCGGTGCCGAATACGCGGTGAGCTTCCTGCCCAAGATCAAGATCGAGGTCGCTGTCGCCTCGGACCAGGTCGACAAGACCATCGACGCCATCACGTCGGCGGCAAAGACCGGACAAATCGGCGACGGCAAGATCTTCGTCATCAACCTCGACCATGCGGTTCGTATCCGCACGGGAGAGGCCGATGCCGCGGCACTCTGATTTCGCGCTCAACCTTATCCAATCAGGAGTAAACCAAATGACGTTCAAACGTCCCTATAGCGCGGGATTGGCGGCCCTCGCAGTCGGCCTGTTCGCCGCGACCGCTGCCTACGCTGAGCCAACCGTCAACAAGGGTGACAATGCCTGGATGCTGACGTCGACAGTGCTGGTGCTGTTGATGACGATCCCGGGCCTCGCGCTGTTCTACGGCGGCCTCGTCCGCTCCAAGAACATGCTCTCGGTGCTGGCGCAGGTGTTCTACACCGTCTGCATCGTCACCATCCTGTGGGCGCTGTACGGCTACAGCCTCGCCTTCACCGGCGGATCCGATTTCATCGGCGGCTTCTCCAAGGCGTTCCTGAAGATCGCGCCGGAGGGCAAGACGATTCTCGATGCCCAGGCGGCGACCTTCTCCGCCGACGTCAACATCTCGGAGCTGGTCTATATCTGCTTCCAGATGACCTTCGCGGCGATCACCCCTGCGCTCATCGTCGGCGCCTTCGCCGAACGCATGAAGTTCGCGGCGGTCGCGCTGTTCGTCCCGCTCTGGGTGACGCTGATCTATCTGCCGATCGCGCACATGGTCTGGTACTGGGCTGGACCGGACGCGATTTCTGCGGCGCTCAAGGCCGTGGAAACCGCAGCCGACGGCGCTGCCAAGACCGCGGCGACGGCGGCTTTCGAAACCGCGAAGACCGCGTTCTCGGATGACGCAGGCTGGATCTTCAAGAAGGGCGCGATCGACTTTGCCGGCGGCACCGTGGTGCACATCAACGCCGGTATCGCAGGTCTCGTCGGCGCGATCCTGATCGGCAAGCGCACCGGATACGGCAAGGAACTGATGGCTCCGCACTCGCTGACCATGACCATGATCGGCGCCTCGCTGCTCTGGGTCGGCTGGTTCGGCTTCAACGCCGGGTCCAACCTCGAGGCCTCCGGCGGCGCCGCGCTCGCCATGACCAACTCGTTCGTCGCGACTGCGGCGGCGGCGCTGGCCTGGATGTTCGCGGAATGGATCATCAAGGGCCATCCCTCGCTGCTCGGCGCATTGTCGGGCGCGGTCGCGGGACTTGTGGCGGTCACGCCCGCGGCCGGCTATGCCGGTCCGATGGGAGCGATCGTGCTCGGTCTGGTGGTCGGTGTGGTCTGCCTGTTCTTCTGCACCGTGATCAAGAACGCACTCGGTTACGACGACGCGCTCGACGTGTTCGGCGTCCACTGCATCGGCGGAATCGTCGGCGCGCTCGGCACCGGCATCCTGGTGAATCCGGCCCTCGGCGGCACCGGCGTCATGGACTACACGATCGGCAAGATCGCCGATTATGACTTCGTGGCACAGATGACGTCGCAGCTCTGGGGCGTCGGCACCACGCTGGTGTGGTCGGGCATCGGTTCGGCGATCCTCTACAAGGTCGTCGACGTGATCGTCGGCCTGCGCGCCACCGTCGAGGTGGAACGCGAAGGTCTCGACATCACCGAGCACACCGAACGCGCCTACAACATGTAAGTCTCCCGGGGGCGCGATCTCACGGGATCGCGCCCAGAACTACGGTTCGGGCACATACCCGGCAATGCCCCGACCGTTGAGGGGCTCCAGCGCAAGTTGGAGCCCCTTTCTTTTTGTCGAAAGCGTTTTGGCGGCGAAGCTGGCCCGCGCTCGATGCGGGGGCGATCGCCGGTTCCGTCGAGGAAATCGCGCCAAAACCGGAAACCGAGGCTTCCGGCAAATATGCGAGCCGGGCACCCGGCGAGCGCGTGTTGACGCGGGAGGAAATGAACTGTTTGTTTCCGTCTCCGTTCAAAGGCAGATCAACTGCCGGCGCAGCGGGCTGAATTCCGTCCCGCGCAAAAAAACAACAATGCATCAAAGGGTGAGAAACGCTTATGGAAGCCCACGCCAGCAATGCGTCCGGTTCGGCCGGCAAATGGTCACCCTCCGCCAGCGCCAGCGACGTCGTGAAAAGCATCCACGCGATGCTGCACCCGCGCAACATCGTTCTGGTCGGCGCCACCGACAAGCCGGGCAACTATGCCGAGCGCATCTGGAACAACCTGATCAAGTACAAGTTCGCGGGCGGTCTCTATCCGATCAATTCCAAGCGCGAATCGATCTGGGGCGTGCCCTGCTACAAGGATTTCGCCAGCCTGCCGGACAAACCGGATCACGTGCTGGTGCTGGTGCCGGCGCGTTTCGCGGTGCAGGTGATCCGAGACGCCGCCGCCGCGGGTGCGCGCTCGGCCACCATCGTCACATCGGGCTTCAGCGAATTGCAGGACGAGGAAAGCCAGCGGCTGGCGGTCGAACTGAAGCAGGCGGTCAAGGAGACCGGCCTCGCCGTCACCGGCCCGAACTGCCTCGGCAACCTCAGCGCCGGCGAGAACCTGTTCACCAACATCGACGACCGCATCGTCACCATGGAGGCCGGCCCGGTGGCGATCGCCGGCCAATCCGGCGCGATCGTGATGGCGATCCGCCAGGCGCTGGAGGATCGCGGCGTCGGCGTCGGCTACATGGTCACGACAGGCAACGAAACCGGCCTCGAGACGCCCGATCTCATGAGCTATTTCGCCGCCGACCCGTCGATTCGGGTAATCGTGGTCTATCTCGAGGGTGTGCGTAACACCAAGGTGTTTCGCGAAGCCTGCAAGGCCGCGCGTGCCGCCGGCAAACCCGTCATTGCCCTGAAGCTCGGCGCTTCCGAAGGCGGACGCGCCGCCGCGATGGCACACACCGGCGCGCTCGCCGGCTCGATCGAGACGTTCGACGCCATCTCGACCCGGGAAGGCGTGATTCGCGTCCGCGGCCTCGACGAACTGATCGAAACCACCGAATGCTTCGTTCATGCCGAACCGCCGAAGAGCAATCGGCTCGCCGCCGTGTCGCTGTCCGGCGGCAAGCGCGGTCTTCTGATCGATGCATTCCATTCGGCGGGTCTGAACTTCGCCCCGCTGAGCCCCGCCGCCACCGAAAAACTGGCGAAGATGCTCGGCCCCGGCAGCATCGTCGGCAATCCGCTCGACGCCGGCTTTGCCGCGGTGGTGGATCCCTCGGTCTATATGGCGTCGATCAAGGTCATGATCGACGACCCCGACACCGACATCGTCATCATCGACGCCGAATTGCCCAAGGCGCCACATGAATTGCGCGAACGCAATCTGCGCATTGTCAACGAAATGGCCGGCGCCGCCGCAAAGCCCGTGGTCTACATCAGCACGATGTCGATCGGCTTTACCGAATTCACCAAGGGCCTGCGAAAATCGCTGCCGAATATCGCGGTCATGCAGGGTCTCGACCGCGCGGTCGGCGCGATCAAGGCCTTGATCGACTATGCCGGCTTGCGCAAGGTGGTGCCCGATATCGTGTCGAGTTCGAAACCTTCGGCGCGCGCGGTGCTGGAGAAGACGCTGAAGAACGCCAATGGTGCTGCGGCGCTCGACGAGGTGGCGTCGAAGAAGCTCCTGAAGGCCTACGGCATTCCGGTCTCCAGGGAAGAGATCGCGCAGACTGCGGCAGAAGCCGTCAAGATCGCAAAAAAGATCGGCTTTCCCGTGGTGGCAAAGGTGGTGAGCGCCGACATCCTGCACAAATCCGACATCGGCGGCGTGGTGCTGAACCTCAACAGCGCGGCCGAGGTAAAGAAGGCATTCAACGACATCACGGCGCGGGTGAAGAAGCTCAAGAGCAAGCCGAAGCTCGAAGGCATCCTGATCGCGCAGCAGGTCAAGGCCGACCTCGAACTCGTGATCGGAGCCTCGCTCGACGCCGAAATGGGGCCGGTGGTGCTGTTCGGCACCGGCGGCGTCGATATCGAACTGATGAAGGATGTCGCACTGGCCGGCGCGCCGCTGGATGCGGCCGAGGCAAGACAATTGATCAACCGGACCAAGGCCGGCGTGAAGATCGGGGGTTATCGCGGCAAGCCCGCGTTGCACGAGGCTTCGGCGGTGAAAGCCCTCGTCGGTCTCTCCAACCTGATGGCGGACGCCGGCAACCGCATCGCTTCGATCGACGTCAATCCGTTCCTGATCAACGGCAAACTCGGCGTCGCCGTGGACGGCCTGATCGTGCTCAACAATGCCGCGGCCAGCGCCGCCGCCAAACACTAGGGGGGGGGGGAATGCCATGAAGCTCGAGGGCGGATGCTATTGCGGCGCACTGCGTTATGCCGCCGAGGGCGAACCGATGATGAAGGCGCAGTGCCACTGCCGGGAATGCCAATATATCACCGGCGGCTCGCCAAACACCTTCATCATGATGCCGATCGACGGCTTCAAATACACCAAGGGCACGCCCAGGCAATTTACCCGCAGCGACCTCGAACGCCCCGTGACGCGGGAATTCTGCGCCGAATGCGGCACCCATGTCGTGACACGGCCGCGGGGGTTGCCCGGCGTGGTCCTCAAGGTCGGGACGCTCGACGATCCCAGCCTGTTTGGCACGCCGCAGATGGCGATCTACACCATCGACAAGCAGGCCTTCCATCACATCCCCGAGGGGGTGCCGAGCTTCGAGCGGCTGCCGAAACGATAGCGGACGTTTCGCGTGCGCCCTCGGCCAATGCGCGCTTTTCGCGCCGGAGATTATCCATGAACCCGGAATCGCCACCGCTGCCATTGTCCGGCATCACCGTCGTCTCGCTCGAACAGGCCATCGCGGCGCCGCTGGCGAGCCGCCATCTGGCCGACTGGGGCGCGCGGGTGATCAAGATCGAGCGACCGGGCAAGGGCGATTTCTGCCGCGACTATGATTACGTGATGAACGGGATGTCGAGCCAGTTCGCCTGGACCAACCGGTCGAAAGAGAGCCTCGCGCTCGACGTCAAGAGCAGCGAAGGCAGGCGCGTGCTCGATGCGCTGCTGCCGCAGGCGGACGTATTCCTGCAAAATCTGGCGCCGGGCGCCGCCAAACGCCTCGGCCTCGATGCCGCGGCGCTGGTGGAGCGTTTTCCCCGCCTGATCGCCTGCGACATCTCCGGCTATGGCAGCGGCGGCCCCTACAGCGAGAAGAAAGCCTACGATCTCCTGGTCCAGTGCGAAGCGGGGTTTCTGTCGATCAACGGCACCGAGGAACAGCCGGCCAAATGCGGCATCGCCGTCGTCGACACCGCGACCGGCATGTACATCGTCAACGGCGTGCTGATGGCGTTGTTCAATCGCGAGCGCACCGGCAAGGGCATGGCGTTCGAGGTCTCGCTGTTCGATTCCATGACCGAGTGGATGAGCTATCCCGCCTATTACACCGATGGCGCCGGCAAGCCGCTGGTCCGCACCGGCACCCGTCACGCCACCATCGCGCCCTACGGCCCGTTTCGCTGCGGCGACGGCCGCGTGGTGTTCTTCGGCATTCAGAACGCGCGCGAATGGACGGCGCTGTGCGCGCAGGTGCTGGAAGACGCGGCGCTGGCCGGCGACCCGCGCTTTTGCGACAATCCGCAGCGCATGAAGAATCGCGACGCGCTGGAGGCGCTGATCGAGCAGCATTTCGCGAAATTTTCGGCGGAGCAGGTGATCCAGCGGCTCGACGCCGCCGCCATTGCCAACGCCAACATGAATACGGTTGAAAGCTTCCTGCGCCATCCGCAGCTTCATGCCCGCGACCGCGTCCACAGGGTGGGCTCGCCGAACGGCCCGCTGATGAGCTTTCTGCCCGCCATCACCATTCCCGGCGTCGAACCCGTGATGGGCGATATTCCCGCGGTCGGCGAGCATACCGACGCCATCCTCACCGAACTCGGACTATTGGAAAATTCCCGGACATGACCACGCCGCGACTGACCCGAACCTATCTCGCCGTTCCGGCCCACCGCGCCCGGCTGGTGCAGAATGCCGCCGCATCGGCCGCCGACGCCGTGTACATGGATCTCGAGGACGCGGTGCCGCCGGCCGAAAAGGCGGCAGCACTGGAAGCGGCCGCAAACGCATTGACCGCTCACGATTGGGGTCGAAAGACCGTGACCGTGCGGCTGAATGCGATCGACAGCCCGTCGATTCAGGCGGAAATCGCGCGCCTCGGCGGGATCGAGCGGCTCGACGCCTTCATCATCCCGAAGGCGGAGTCGGTCGCCGACGTGGCGAAAATTGCCCGCTGGATCACCGAGGCCGCGGGAACGCGCGCCGCGCCCGCCACGATGGAATTGCTGATCGAGACCGCTCGCGGCCTCGTCAATGTCGAAACCCTGGCGGCGGCGGACCCGCTGGTGACCGCGTTGCATCTTGGCGTCGGCGACTTCGCAGCCTCGATCGGAGCGCGCAGCGCGGAGATCGGCGCATCGCCGTCGGGATACCGCCATGTCGGCAGTGCTGCGGACGGCCATCCCACAGTCCCGCTCGATCTGTTCGCCTATCCGATGATGCGCCTGCTGGTCGCCGCGCGGGCATTCGGATTGCGCGCGATCGACGGTCCCTGCGGCGCGTTCCGCGACGCGATCGCTACCGCATCGACGGCAGCCAAGGCAGCCGCGATGGGGTATGACGGCAAGCAGGTCATCCATCCGAGCCAGATCGAGCCGACGCGCGATGCCTTCATCCCGTCGGAGGACGAACTCGCCTACGCCGAGCGCGCGGTCGCGGCGCTGGAGGAGGCGGCGCGGAACGGGCAGGGCGCGGTCACGGTCGACGGCAAGATGGTCGACTATGCCAACATCCGGATGATCCGGCGCCTGATGAGTTTCAGAGGGGAGGATTGAGCGGACAACCTCAGGGCCTCTACAAAAAAACGCGAAAACAACCCCATGCAAAGTAGGATGCCTCGACTCGCAGCCATCGTGCTGCCTTCGGAATATTGTGCCTCGTTGACAGGGCCATCATCAGCAAAATGCTCGCCGGCACCGATGGTTAATCGCGTCTTAACCTCGCCGTATCTATGGTGGTTTGATCCGTTTCCGGCCGGTCTTTAAGATGCGGCCGGCTGTCCCGAGAGTGCTGGCGCTTCATCCATGGCAATGACCGCTTCATCCCGCGCACCGCAGGGCGCCGGCAGTCAGGAAAGCGAACGCTCGCCATTTGCGCGGCTGACCGAGCTATTGGCCCCCTACCAGCCAGCTAAGCCGTTGATAACCCTGTCATTAGGGGAACCGCAGCATCCGGTTCCGGCCTTTGTCGGTCCTGTCATCGCAAAGCACATCGCCGATTTCGGCCGCTACCCCATCGCCAGGGGCATCGAGCCGTTCCGCCGGGCGGCGGCGGCCTGGCTTTCCACCCGGTTCAAGCTGCCGCGGGCGATCGATCCCGAGACCGAGCTTCTGGTGCTGAACGGCAGCCGCGAGGGCCTGTTTTTCGCAGCGCTCACCGCGGCGCGCTATGTCGGCGAGCGCAAGGGCAGGCCTGCGATCCTGATCCCCAATCCGTTTTATCCGGCTTACGCCGCCGGCGCGCGCGCCGCGGGGTGCGAAGCGATCTATCTGCCGACCACGCTCGCCAACGGATTCCTGCCCGATCTCGACGCGCTCGATGACGCCACGCTGGCGCGAACCGTTGCGATCTACATCGCCTCGCCGGCCAATCCGCAAGGCGCGGTGGCGACACCGGGCTACTTCAGCCGCCTCAAGCAACTTGCCGACCGCTTCGGCTTCATGATCCTGAGCGACGAGTGCTATTCGGAAATCTACACCAGGGAAGCGCCCGGCAGCATGCTGGAATGCGCCGGGCCCGATTTCACCAATGCGGTGGCGTTTCAGTCGCTGTCGAAGCGCTCCAACCTGCCGGGCATGCGCGTCGGCTTTGCCGCCGGCGACAGGAAATTTCTCGGCATGTTCCACGAACTGCGCAATGTCGCGGCCCCGCAAGTGCCGGTGCCGCTGCAGCATGTCGCGGTCGCCGCCTATGGCGACGAGGCCCATGTCGAGGAGAATCGCAGGCTCTACCGGATCAAGTTCGATCTGGCCGACCAGATCCTCGGCAATCGCTACGGCTATGTCAGGCCCGCCGGCGGCTTCTGCGTCTGGCTCGACGTGTCGGAGCGCGGCGGCGACGAAGCCGCAGCGGTGAAGCTCTACAGGGACGCCGGCGTGCGCGTGGTGCCAGGAAGCTACCTGGCGCGGCAGCAGGCCGACGGCAGCAATCCCGGCGCCGGCTACATCCGCCTGGCGCTGGTGGCGGACAGTGAATCAACAGCCGAGGCATTGCACCGGCTGGTCGAAATTCTGAATTAGTCGCGAAGGCCCATGAGCATGCCGGCGATCGAACGCGTCATTCCCCTGGTCGGCCATTTGCCGGCGTCGATCCGCGAGGCGCTGGTGCGGCGGCTGCGCGAGCTCGCCGGGCTTGCGCTGATAGCGCTGTCGGGCGTGGCGGCTGCGGCGCTGATGACCTGGTCGGTGCAGGATCCGAGCCTCAGCCACGCGACCTCGCGTGCGATCCGCAACATCGTCGGCTATCCCGGCGCGATCGGCGCCGATCTGCTGATGCAGATCGTCGGTCTCGGCGCGATCATGCTGATCCTCCCGGTTGCGGTGTGGGGCTGGCGCATGCTGACCCACCGCACCTTCGACCGCGAAGCGCTGCGAATCGCATGCTGGATTCTCTGCACGGTGATCGCGGCGGGCTTCGCCAGCTGCTGGACCCATGGCGGGGCGTGGCCGCTGCCGACCGGGCTTGGCGGCGTCGTCGGCGACGCGCTGGTGCGCGCGCCCGCCGTGGTGTTAGGACCGCCCGGCTTGGTCTATCGCCTCGTGCTTGGTGTCATCCTGTTCGCGGCGATGGTCGCAACCTTCCTGTTTGCATGCGGCATGGGCTCGCGGCAGGAGGAAGAGGAACTGACGCCGATCGAGGACGACGACACGCCGTTCGAAGAGGACGACGATCGCAGTTCGGTCTCGCTGGGATGGGTGTTTCATGCCCTCATGAGCGCCAAAGCGCGGCTGTCTTGGCTAATGGCGCTGGCCTATCGTTCGCTGGTGGCGAGCGCGCCGCAGCCCCGCGCCTCCTCGTTCGAACGCCAGGAGCCGAGCCTGGGCGGTCGCGCCGCGCCGTCATTGGCCCCGCAGGCCGGGGAGGATTTCGACGACGAGGAAGAAGGCGAAGAGGAAGAGGAAGTTCCCGCCGCCCGCGCCCCGCGCAAGAAGGCCGCACCACGCGCCCCGGCGCGCAGGTCGTCCGACAAGTTCGATCTGCCCGCAGTGTCGATGCTGACGGCGCCGAAGGCCTCGGACCGGCAGCCGCTGAGCAAGTCGGAACTCGAAGCCAATTCGCGCGCGCTGGAAGGCGTGCTCGGCGACTTCGGCGTCCGCGGCGAGATCGTCAAGGCCAATCCCGGCCCTGTCGTGACGCTGTACGAGCTCGAACCCGCGCCCGGCATCAAATCGTCGCGCGTGATCGGCCTCGCCGACGACATCGCGCGCTCGATGAGCGCGCTGTCGGCGCGCGTCGCCGTGGTCGCTGGCCGTAACGCCATCGGCATCGAGTTGCCGAATGCGCATCGCGAAAAGGTCTACCTGCGCGAATTGCTGTCGGTGAAAGATGAATCGCACGCGAAGCTGCCGCTCTGCCTCGGCAAGAACATCGGCGGCGAATCCATCATCATCGACCTGGCGCGAACGCCGCATATGCTGATCGCCGGCACCACCGGTTCCGGCAAATCGGTCGCCATCAACACCATGATCCTCAGCCTGGTCTACCGGCTGCGGCCGGATCAGTGCCGGCTGATCATGGTCGATCCCAAGATGCTCGAACTCTCGGTCTATGACGGCATCCCGCATCTGCTGACGCCTGTCGTGACCGACCCGAAGAAGGCGGTGGTCGCGCTGAAGTGGGCGGTGCGCGAGATGGAAGAGCGCTACAAGAAGATGTCGAAGCTCGGCGTCCGCAACATCGACGGCTACAATCAGCGCCTGGTCGAAGCGCGGGGCAAGGGCGAAGAGCTGACGCGCACGGTGCATACCGGTTTCGACAAGGAAACCGGCAAGGCGATCTACGAGGAAGAGAAGCTCGACCTCGATCCGCTGCCCTATATCGTCATCATCGTCGACGAAATGGCCGACCTGATGATGGTGGCCGGCAAGGATATCGAAGGCGCGGTGCAGCGTCTGGCGCAGATGGCGCGCGCCGCGGGCCTGCATGTGATCCTGGCGACGCAACGGCCGTCGGTCGACGTCATCACCGGCACCATCAAGGCGAACTTCCCGACCCGCATCTCGTTTCAGGTTACCTCGAAGATCGACAGCCGCACCATCCTCGGTGAAATGGGTGCCGAGCAGCTGCTCGGGCAGGGCGACATGCTCTATATGGCGGGCGGCGGACGCATCAGCCGCGTCCACGGCCCCTTCGTCTCGGACGAGGAAGTCGAGAAGGTGGTGCGCCATCTCAAGACGCAGGGCCAGCCCGAATATCTCGAAGCGGTCACGGCGGAAGAGCCGACCGACGAGGACGGCGCGGTGTTCGATTCCACCGGCATGGGCGGCGATGGCGGCGGCGACCTGTTCGCGCAGGCGGTGGCGATCGTCAAGCGCGACCGCAAGGCCTCGACCAGTTATATCCAGCGCCGGCTGCAGATCGGATATAACCGCGCCGCGTCGCTGATGGAGCGGATGGAGCTCGAGGGCATCGTCGGACAGGCGAATCACGCCGGCAAACGCGAAATTCTGGTCGAAGAAGAAGAAAGCCGCTTTTGAGAAGTGCGATCGAGCCCCGGGACCGCCTGACTTGGCATGATATTTTCACGGAAAAACGATATCTCCTTTGGCCGAAAGCACGATAAAATGGCCGAGATTCAGGCAGGACGACGCGTTGCATAGAAATCCGAAATTTCGAATGGCCACACTACTCGCAGGCCGCAGCATGCGTGGCGCGCTGGCGCTGTTGCTCGCGGCGTCCATGGCCTGCGGCGCCGCGACGCCGTCTCAGGCACAGACCGTTCCGATTCCGAAACCCGCCCCGAAAGGGCGCGACATGCAGATCAGCGCATCGGAACCGCAGCGTGCGCCGATGACGACCGGGGCAACCCAGGCGGCTCCTCCGAATCCGGTGATTCCCGACCCGCGCCGCAATGTTCCCGCCAACATCTTCGCCACCTTCGACGCTGCCCAGAAGGCGCAGGCCGCCAAGGTGAGTTCCTATCTGTCGTCGCTGCAGACCTTGGTCGGAAACTTCGTCCAGGTCGGCCCCGACGGCAGCAAGACCAAGGGCGACTTCTATATCCAGAAGCCCGGCAAGGTGCGTTTCGAATATGATGCGCCGAGTCCGATCGCGATCATCGCCGACGGATCCTCGCTGGCGGTGCGCGACACCAAGCTCGCGACCCAGGACATCTATCCGCTGTCGCAGACGCCGCTGCGCTTCCTGCTGTCGGACCGCATCGATCTCTTGAAGGACACCAACGTCGTGAGCGTGACCGCCGATGACGTGTTCATCAGCGTCACCATCGAGGAGAAACAGGCGCTGATCGGCACCAGCCGCCTGATGCTGATGATCGGCGCCAGGGACGGCCAGCTCAAGCAATGGACGGTGACCGACCCGCAGGGCTACGACACCACTGTCGCGGTCTACAATCTGGATTCCTCCAGGAAGGTCGACCCCGGCCTGTTCAAGATCGATTTCACCAACTACTCGGTGCCGCCGGGCTAGCTCTCCGCTTTCATTACCGCGCAATAGGCCGCTGCGATCATGTCATCGATCTCGGCTGGCGGAGACTGCTTGGGCAGGAATAGGCGCACCGCGCCGTAAGGCATCCCGATCAGCGCCGTCTGGCATTGCAGATCTGACCGGCGGGACCGTGCCGCGAATGTTCCGACCACCTTCATGGCGAACTTGTTGATCCCTGCGGCCTCGCGCCGCAGACGCGCCGGCGTGCGTTCGTCCAAAAAATCCTCCCGCCGCCGCAAGGCGAGCAGGCTGGCGAGCGCCAGATTCTTGCGCGACCAACGCGGCACCGTCAGCGCGGCCTCAAGGCCTTGGCGGGCCGTCGCCGCAGCATCCACCGCCGGCACGAAGTCGGACTGGAAGCTGCGCACCGCTAGCAGCCAAGCTTCCCCGAGGATTTCCTCGCGTGATTCGAAGCGGTGATAGATCGAACCGACGGTGGCGCCCGAAGCGGCGGCGAGCGACTGGATGGTGACGGACCGTCCCATCGCCGCCTCGCCGGCGGCGGCGAGGAGCAGTTCTTCACGGTCGAACCTGGCGTGCCGGCCCATGTGGATTGCCCCGTTGATATTCTAGAATAATAATTCTATTATTTATGCTGTCAATCCGCCTCTTCTCATGGAGGAGAAAATGCTGAATGCCGGCTTTGCCGCAGCGAGCGTGCTCGCGCTGCTCACCTTCACGGTCCACACCTTTGTCGGCGGCGTCTACGTGGTCCGTCCGCTGCTGGCGGTCGAGGGGCTGAGCCGCGCGTCGCGCTGGCTGAACTATTACTGCTGGCACATGACGACGCTGACGCTGCTGGTCATGACCGCGATGTTCGCCTACTCGGCGCTCGAGCCGGCAGCGCGCGGCTTCGGCGTGCTTTTCACCGCATTGGCGGCCTCCTTTTCGCTACTCTGCATCGCCGTCGCCATCAAGGGCGGCGTGCGTCCCTGGCGCTTTCCGGCCACCAGCCTATTCGCGGCCGTCGCCGCCGCCGGCATCTGGGGCCTTTCGACCTGATCCTGTGCAAAACCGCGGGACGGCGGCGGTGCCTGTGCTAGAACGCTGCTCCCCATGCGCTTCTCCCTGACAACCTGGAATATCAATTCGGTGCGCCTGCGCATCGACCTGGTCGCCAAATTCCTCAAATCGGTGCGGCCGGACGTGCTGTGCCTGCAGGAAACCAAATGCATCGACGACGCCTTTCCGCTGAAGCGGTTCAAGCGTCTGGGCTATGAGCACGTCGCGCTGAACGGCCAGAAGGGCTATCACGGCGTCGCGGTGATCTCGAAACTGCCGTTCGACAGCACGGATATCCGCACCTTCTGCGACAAGATCGATTCGCGTCACATCTCGGTTTCGTTTGGCGAAAAGGCGCAGCTGGCAAAGCCGCTGGTGCTGCATAATTTCTACGTTCCGGCCGGCGGCGATATTCCCGATCCAGCGCTCAATCCGAAATTCGAGCACAAGCTGCAGTTCCTCGACGAGATGAAGGCCTGCGAGCCGCTGCACCCGCGCGGCGACGACCGCCATATCCTGGTCGGCGATCTCAACGTCGCGCCGCACGAGAACGACGTCTGGTCGCACAAGCAACTCCTGAAAGTCGTGTCGCACACCCCGATCGAATGCGAGAAACTGCTCGCCGCACAGGCGCATGGCGAATGGTTCGACGTCGCGCGGATGCGGATTCCGATGTCGGAGAAGGTCTATACGTGGTGGAGCTACCGCGCCGCCGACTGGACGCTGGCCGACCGCGGCCGCCGGCTCGACCACATCTGGGTATCGCGCGCGCTGAAAGACGGCGTCAGCGATTTCCGGATCACCAGGGACGCACGCGGCTGGGAGCGGCCGTCGGACCACGTGCCGGTGACGGCGACGCTGGAAGTGTAGTCGCTATTGTCGTCCCCGCGTTCCGCGGGCAAGACCCGCGCAGGGTGGCGGATCAGGTACTCAGCTTGGCGCCGGCCATCAGGATGTCGCTGGCGACCTGGCTGGTGCGGGTGGCGAATTCGTCGCGCAGGCGGCGTGCTGCGGCGGGATCGCTTTCCAGCACGCGCTGAAACAGACTGCGCGCGACCCGGATCACCGAGGAATTTTCCAGCGCGGTCGCGGTGGATGGCCGCTGCATCGCGACGATCAGCGCCAGTTCGCCGATCAAGGCGCCGGGACCCGCGATGATTTCGGCGCCGCCGCCGTCCTCGAGCCGGAACGTGCCGCGCTGAACGATGAAGCCTGCATCGGCGTCGTCGCCTGCATTGAACAGCACGTCGCCGCGCGCAAAATTGCGCTCCTCGGAGCCGATCGCAAGCATGCGCAACGCGGTCCCGCCAAGCAGGCGCAGGGTGGGAACGCGCTCAAGGAGCGCTACATCATCTTCGATCGACATGCAGGACCGGTGATCGGGATGCGCTGAAAAATACGAATCGTCGGGCGAATCGTATCACGGCACCAGCTTGTAGCCACCGGCTTCCGTCACCAGTATCTCGGGATTGGCCGCATCTTTCTCGATCTTCTGACGCAGCCGGTAAATGTGGGTTTCCAGGGTATGGGTGGTGACGCCCGAATTATAGCCCCACACCTCCTGCAGCAGCGTCTCGCGCGAGACCGGCATCTGGCCGGCGCGGTACAGGAACCGCAGGATCGCGGTTTCCTTTTCGGTCAGGCGGACCTTCCGGGCATTGGCGCCGGTCAGCATCTTGGAGCCGGGCCGGAAAGAATAGGGGCCGACGGAAAACACCGCGTCCTCACTGGCCTCATGCTGGCGGAGCTGGGCCCGGATTCGCGCCAGCAGCACCGCGAACCGGAACGGCTTTGCCACATAGTCGTTGGCGCCGGATTCCAGCCCCAGAATGGTGTCCGAATCGGTGTCGTGCCCGGTAAGCATGATGATGGGCGCCTTGAAGCCGCCCTTGCGCAGGCTACGCACCACCTCGCGGCCGTCGGTGTCCGGCAGTCCGACATCCATCAGCACGAGATCGGGAGAATTGGCCTTGGCGGCGCTGGCGCCCTTGGCGCCGGTATCGACGGCGGAAGCCTCGAACTCGTCGTGCAGCGACAATTGCTCCACCAGCGTGTCGCGCAGATCGGTGTCGTCATCCACGATCAGGATCTTGCGGGCATTGGCCATGGGTACAATCCTCTTGGGGACGGCAGGGGCAAGCGGAAGCGCCGTCAGCCGAATCTTGATTCGTAAGCTAGTCAGGTCTTGGTTCGTATTGAGGTAAGGGGCTGTTACAGTTTCACAAGCCGAAACAAAGTCTACTCCAGAATTGGCTGGCGTTTGGATGAATGTCCGGGATCGGCGTGAAATAGAACATTTGCGTTAAGCGAGGCAACCGGGGATTTGGCGATTCGCATGGGAAAGTCCAATGTTTCAATCACTTATCGAACAAGTCCACGTGATCGCCCGCTCTCGGAAATCCGGATTCGCGCCGCCGCCGGCAATCCCCGCCGGGGCTGGCTGACGGCCGGCGGCCAGACCTTGCCGGTCGCACTGGGACGCGGCGGCATCATGGCCAACAAACGGGAGGGCGACGGCGGGACCCCCCGGGGCACCTTCCGGCCACGGCAATTGTGGTGGCGCGCCGACCGCCACCCGAGACCGCGGACATTTCTGCCGATTCGCCCGATCCGGCCCGAAGATGCCTGGTGCGAGGACCCCGGGGACCGGCATTATAACCGGCCGGTGCGGCTGGAGCCGGGTCGTGGCGGCGACCGGCTCCGGCGCGACGACCGCCTCTACGATTTCATCGTCGAGATCGATCACAACACGCAGCCGCGAATCGCCGGCCGGGGCAGCGCGGTCTTCCTGCATCTGGCGCGCGAGAATTTCGGGCCGACCGCCGGATGCGTCTCGATGACCGAATCGGCGATGCTGCGCTTGCTGCGGCGGCTCGGACCGAGAACGAAGATCGTGATCGAGTGAGGTTGGCGGTTCGGTAGTCCAAGGATATCAAGAGCATGCTCGACAACAATAAAATAGCGGCGGCGTCACGCATCCTGCACGACCACTGGCGTGCCGGCACCAAGCTTGAGGGTCTCGAGACTTCACTTCGTCCGCGCGACCGCTCCGAGGCCTACGCGATCCAGGCGGCCATCGAAAATTATTCGGCCGAAAGACTGTTCGGCTGGAAGATCGCAGCCACCAGCGAGGCCGGCCAGAAACATATCAATGTCGATGGCCCGATGGCCGGGCGCATTTTGCGCGAGACCGTGATTGCGGATGGCGGCACGGCCTCGATGGCCGGCAATGAGATGCGCGTCGCCGAGCCGGAATTCGCTTTTCGCATGCAAACGGATCTGCCGCCGCGGGCCGCGGCCTACACCATGCGGGAGGTGCTCGATGCCGTCGACACGCTGCATCCGGCGATCGAAATTCCGGATTCGCGCTTCAGGGATTTTGTCGGCGCCGGCGCCGAGCAGATCATCGCCGACAATGCCTGCGCGCATCTGTTCGTTCTCGGCGCGGCCACGACGTCGAACTGGCGCGCGCTCGATCTGGTCGAGGAGAAGCCGGTGATCGCGCTGCGCGGCAAGCAATACACCGGTCTCGGCAAGAACGTGCTCGGCGATCCCAGGATCGCGCTGGCCTGGCTCGCCAATGAATTACGCCAGCTCGGCATAACGCTGCGAAGAGGTGAGGTCGTGACGACAGGCACCTGCCATCCGCCGCTGCCGATTCAGCCGGGCGATTTGTTTGAGGCCGATTTCGGTACGATCGGCAAAGTGTCGGTGGGATTCAAGTAAGCATCACCAGACTGAGTGTCGTCCCCGCGAAAGCAGGGACCCATAACCACCGGCTTTGGTTGTGCGGAAGGTGTCTGCCGCACTGCCTTATCGATAGATCACGCGGTATGGGTCCCGGCGTTCGTCGGGACGACGAAGCCTAGCGATGCCCGAAAATCGCCGAGCCGACCCGCACATGGGTGGCGCCGAACTGGATCGCGACTGCAAAATCGGCGCTCATGCCCATCGAGAGATTCTTCAGCCCGTTGCGCGCGGCGATCTTCGCGGTCAGCGCGAAATGCGGCGCCGGCGCGTCATCGACCGGCGGAATGCACATCAGGCCGGAAATCGACAGGCCGTATTTGTCCCGGCAGGCGGCAATGAAGGCGTCGGCTTCGCCCGGGGCGACGCCCGCCTTTTGCGGCTCCTCCCCGGTATTGAGCTGGACGAACAATTCGGGCCGCCGCTGCTGGGAATTCATCTCCTTGGCTAACGCTTCGCAAATGCTCGGACGGTCGACCGAATGGATCGCATCGAACAGCGCCACGGCTTCCTTGGCCTTGTTGGATTGCAGCGGCCCGATCAGGTGCAGCGCGATCCCCGGGTAAGCCGCCATTAACTCTGGCCACTTCGCCTTGGCTTCCTGCACGCGGTTTTCGCCGAAAACACGCTGTCCGGCCTCGATCACGGGCGTGATGGCGCTGGCGCCGAACGTCTTGGACACCGCGATCAGCGTCACCGACTGACGGTCGCGGCGCGCTTCCTTGCAGGCGCGCGCAATTTCCTGCTCAACCGTGGCGAGCCCGTTTGGTGAATGCGCTGATATCGGCGAGGGGGTTTGCGGCGACATGTCATCCGTCATTGGTAGATCTACGGGGGTTAGTTCGAATTTTACCGAGTTCCGGAAAGGCTTCTTGAACCCTTCCCTCTACCCTGCATCCGGGGTCAGGGGACAAAAATGTCACGGGTCAGTTTCAACCGCAAAAGAGTGAAACTCAAGAAGCTTCTGGGAATCCGCGCGCGGCTGGCGCTGCTCGGGCTGATCCTGGTGGCGCCCTTGATGCTCGAGCGCGCCCGTTCGCTCGAGGACACCAGGTCCAAGCAGATCGCGCTCGCTACCGCGGAATTCGCCAGCCTCGCCAAGCACAGCGCCGACATGCAGCGCGAGGTGATTTCGTCGGTCGAGACCGTGCTGAAATCGGCGGCCTATATCCGCGCTTCCGACGGCGGCGTCGGCCGCAGTTGCGACGTCATGCGCGCCAGTCTGCCGGCCAATCTGCCATGGATCCGCAGCCTGATGATCGTCGGCGGCGACGGCCGCATCCAGTGCTCGACCAACAACATGTATGTCGGCCTCGACCTCAGCGACCGGCCCTACCTGATGAAGGCGCGCGAGACCCGCAACTTCGTTTTCAGCGACTTTCTGCTGGCCCGGCCCAACAACACACCGATCGTGATGGCGGCCTATCCGGTATCCGCCATCAATCGCGATGCCGACGCGGTCGTCCTCGCCGGCGTCAATCTCGACTGGATGTCGAAGATCATGGGCAATCTCGGCAACCGGCCCGGCATTTCGGCCGTGCTGATCGACAGCACGGGAACCGTGCTGGCGGCACCGTCGGATCAGGCCAGCATGATCGGCCATCCGCTCGATACCGTGCCGCTGTTGTCGGCCATCGCCGACAAGGCCATCGGCTCGGACAAGGCGGAGGGATCGCTCTCATTCGTCGCCGCGGACGGCTCGAGACGCATGGTGACCTTTGCGCGCGTTTCCGGCACGCAATCGCGCCTGATCGTCAGCATCGACGAAGCCAGGGTGTCCGCCGCGATCAACCGCGAGATTCGCACCGCCTACCTGCAACTGGGGTTCGTCTGCCTGTTCGTGCTGCTCGGCGCCCTGGTCGCCGCCGAAAAACTGATCATTCAGCCGATCGAGATGATGGCGGCAACGGCGACACGGTTCGGCCAGGGCGAATGGTCGGTGCGCGCCGCCCGCGCCCGCCTCCCCGCGGAGTTCGTGCCGCTCGCCCGCGCCTTCAACGCGATGGCGGCGCAGCTCGGCAAACGCGAGCGCGAGCTCGTCGCCACCAACGACCGGCTGACCGTGATGGCCTCGATCGACATGCTGTCCGGCCTCGCCAACCGCCGCGGCTTCCAGAGCCGGCTCGATTTCGAATGGATGAAGGCCCTGCAAAATGACAGCGAGCTGTCGCTGCTGATGATCGACGTCGATCACTTCAAGCTGTTCAACGACACCTACGGCCATCCCGAGGGCGACGCCTGCCTGACCCGGCTCGGCGAAACGCTGTCCGGGATTGCCGCCGAGACCATGGGCTTTGCCGGACGTTACGGCGGTGAGGAATTCTGTCTGCTGCTGCCGAACACCGACGCCAGGCGCGCGCTCGAAATCGGCGAGACGGTGCGATCAGCGGTCCTGAACCTGGCATTGCCCCACTGCACCTCGAGCTACCAGACCGTCACCGTCAGCGTCGGCGTCGCCTGCACCCGGCCGAACGAAAAGCAGCAGCCCGGCGACCTGGTCGAGGCCGCCGACGCCGCCCTCTACGCCGCCAAACACCGCGGCCGCAACGCCGTGGTCGAGCACGGCTTCGTCCGGCTCTCGGACGGCGGGATGGCGCTGGCGAGCTGAGGCCTGCCATCCGCCTTTTGGAGTGCGGGGGCGTTGACCCCCCTGCCGCTTTTGTGGCCTAGTCCGCCGTCCCCTGAGACGGCCCCGAATCCACAAAAAGCCCTGCGATTTCATGACCTCCGAACGCTATAACGCACGCGAATCCGAGCCGCGCTGGCAGCGCCAGTGGGACGAAAAGGCGATCTTCGCCTCCAAGAACGACGATCCCAGGCCGAAATATTACGTGCTCGAGATGTTCCCCTACCCGTCCGGGCGCATCCATATCGGCCATGTCCGCAACTATACGCTGGGCGACGTGCTGGCGCGTTTCATGCGGGCCAAGGGTTTCAACGTGCTGCACCCGATGGGCTGGGACGCCTTCGGCCTGCCGGCCGAGAACGCCGCGATCGAGCGCAAGGTGGCGCCGAAGGCGTGGACCTACGACAATATCGCCGCAATGAAGAAGCAGCTGCAGTCGATCGGGCTGTCGCTCGACTGGTCACGCGAATTCGCGACCTGCGATCCCAGCTATTACAAGCATCAGCAGAAGATGTTCCTGGACTTCCTGCGCGCAGGGTTGGCCGAGCGCGAGAAGCGCAAGATCAACTGGGATCCGGTCGACATGACCGTGCTCGCCAACGAGCAGGTGATCGACGGCCGCGGCTGGCGCTCCGGCGCCGTCGTCGAGCAGCGCGAGATGAACCAGTGGGTCTTCAAGATCACGAAGTACTCGCAAGAACTGTTGGACGCGCTCGACACGCTGGACCGCTGGCCCGACAAGGTGCGGCTGATGCAGCGCAACTGGATCGGCCGCAGCGAGGGCATGCTGGTCCGCTTCGCGCTGGATACGGCAACGACGCCGAAAGGCGAGACCGAGCTGAAGATTTTCACCACGCGGCACGACACGCTGTTCGGCGCCAAGTTCATGGCGATCGCGCCGGATCATCCGCTGGCGCAGGCCGCGGCCGCTAAGAATCCGAAACTCGCAGAGTTCATCGCCGAAGCCAAGCGCCACGGCACCGCGCAGGAGATCATCGACACCCAGGAGAAGCTCGGCTTCGATACCGGGATCCGCGCGATCCACCCGTTCGATCCCAGCTGGAAGTTGCCGGTCTATGTCGCCAATTTCGTGCTGATGGAATACGGCACCGGCGCGATTTTCGGCTGTCCGGCGCACGACCAGCGCGACCTCGATTTCGTCAATAAATACGGGCTCGGCAACATGCCGGTGGTCTGTCCCGAAGGCCAGGATCCGAAGACCTTCGTCATTGCCGACACCGCCTATGACGGCGACGGCCGCATGATCAATTCGCGCTTCCTCGATGGCATGACCATCGAGCAGGCCAAGGAAGAGGTCGCCAAGCGGCTCGAAGGCGAGGTTCGGGGCAACTCGGCCGTCGGCGAGCGGCAGGTCAATTTCCGGCTGCGCGACTGGGGTATCTCGCGACAGCGCTATTGGGGCTGCCCGATCCCTGTCATCCACTGCCCGAAATGCGATGTGGTGCCGGTGCCCGATGCGGATCTGCCGGTGGTGCTGCCGGAGGACGTCAGCTTCGACAAGCCCGGCAACGCGCTCGACCATCATCCGACCTGGAAGCACGTCGCCTGCCCCAAATGCGGCGGCAAGGCGCAACGCGAAACCGACACCATGGACACCTTCGTGGATTCGTCCTGGTACTTCGCGCGCTTCACCGATCCCTGGAACGAGAGGACACCGACCACGCCAGCGGTCGCCGACCGGATGATGCCGGTCGACCAATATATCGGCGGCGTCGAGCATGCGATCCTGCATCTGCTCTACAGCCGCTTCTTCACCCGCGCGATGAAGTCCACCGGGCACATCGGCATGGACGAACCGTTCGCCGGCATGTTCACGCAAGGCATGGTGGTGCACGAGACCTATCAGAAGGCCGACGGCTCTTACGTCACGCCCGCGGAAGTCAGGATCGAGGCCGGCGGCAACGGCAAGCGCGCCATTCTGCTGACGACGGGTGAAGACATCACCGTCGGCGCCATCGAGAAGATGTCGAAGTCGAAGAAGAACACCGTCGACCCTGACGACATCATCGCGACCTACGGCGCCGACGTGGCGCGCTGGTTCATGTTGTCGGACTCCCCGCCCGATCGCGACGTGATCTGGAGCGACGAGCGCGTCCAGGGCGCCTCGCGCTTCGTGCAGCGGCTGTGGCGGCTGGTGAACGAATCAGCCGAAATCGCCAGAACCGCCCCGGCGGCCCGACCGGCAGCATTCGGCCCGGACGCGCTTGTCCTGCGCAAGGCCGCCCATGGCGCGCTGGACAAGGTCTCGACCGGCATCGAGCGGCTGCATTTCAACGTTTGCCTCGCCCATATCCGCGAATTCACCAATGCGCTGGCGGAGGTGCTGGGCCGCGAGGGCCAGCCGGCCCCTGCCTTTACACCAGACCTGGCCTGGTCGGTCCGGGAGGCCGCGGTCATTCTTGTTCAATTGTTTGCGCCGATGATGCCGCATCTGGCCGAGGAGTGCTGGACGGTACTGGGCCAGAAAGGGCTGATTTCGGAGGCCAATTGGCCCCAAATCGAACGCGATTTGCTGGTTGAAGACACCGTGACGCTGGTGGTCCAGGTCAACGGCAAGAAACGGGGTGATGTCACCGTGCCACGGGGTGCTCAAAATCCGGAAATTGAGGCTGCCGTTTTGGCTCTCGATGCGGTAAAACTCGCCCTCGGCGGCAAGGCCGTCCGCAAGGTCATTATAGTTCCGATGAGGATCGTAAATGTCGTTGGCTAGTACCCGCATCGCCGCTCGGCTTCTGGCCGTGGCCGCCTTGGCGGCGCTGACGGCCGGCTGCTTCCAGCCGATGTATGCCGAGCGTACCGACGGCACGCCCGGGCTGCGCGAAAAGCTGATGGGGGTGGAAGTTCCGCCCGTCGACAAGCCCAACGCCTCGCGGGAAGCCCGGATCCAGGTGGAAATCCGCAACGCGCTGGCGTTCAAGCTCTATGGCAGCGCCACCGGCATGCCGCCGACCCACCGGCTGGTGCTGCGGTTCACGACCAGCCGCTCGTCGCTGATCCTCGATCCCAATACCGCGCTGCCATCCAGCGAAAACTACGGCATCGACGCCCAGTACAATCTGATCGAGCTCGCCACCAACAAGTCGGTCATGACCGGGTCGACGTTCTCGCGCGTCTCCTACGACATCCCGGGCCAGCTGCAGCGCTTCGCCCGCGCCCGCGCGTTCCGCGACGCCGAGGATCGCGCCGCGCAGGAGATCGCGGAAAACATCCAGACCCGGCTGGCGTCGTATTTCGTCGCCGGCACCTGACGCCCAATTGGTCGCGCTTCGCGGAAAAGAGATCGACGCTTTTCTCGCCCGGCCCGACCCGGGCCGTCCCATCATCCTGCTGTACGGCCCCGATGCGGGTCTGGTGCGCGAACGCGCCGATGCGCTGCTGGCATCCGCGGTCGACGATCCCAACGATCCGTTTTCGCTTGTCAGGCTGGATGGCGACGAACTTTCCGCCGAGCCGTCGCGGCTGGTCGATGAAGCGATGACGGTGCCGCTGTTCGGCGGCCGCCGTGCCATTCGCGTCCGCGCCGGCTCACGCAACTTTGCCAGCGGCGTCGACACGCTCGCGGACTCTGCCCTGAAGGATTGCCGCATCGTGATCGAGGCCGGCGAACTGCGGCCGGAATCGCCGTTGCGCAAGGCCTGCGAGCGCGCCAAGACCGCGGTCGCGATCGGCTGTTATGCCGACGACGCCAACCAGCTCGCCCGGCTGATCGACAGCGAGCTGCGGGTTTCCAACCTGAGCATTGCAGCCGATGCCCGCGCGGTCCTGATGTCGTTGCTCGGCGGCGACCGTCAGGCCTCGCGCAACGAACTGAAGAAGCTCGCGCTGTACGCCCATGGCGGGCGCGAGGTCACGCTCGACGATGTGATGGCGGTGGTTGCCGACGCCTCCGAACTCAAGGTCGACCCGATCGTCGACGGCGCGTTCGCGGGAAAGCCGGAGCTGGTCGAAACCGAATTCGCCAAGGCGATGATCGCCGGCACCTATCCGGGCGTCATCATTTCAGCCGCACAGCGCCAGGCGGCGTGGCTGCACAAATCGGCGCTCGCCGTCGCCGAGGGAACCCCGGTATCGGCCGTGCTCGATGGCGGCTTTCCGCGGCTGCATTTTTCGCGCAAGGGCAACGTCGAGGTCGCGCTGCGTAATTTCAGCGCGGCGCGGCTGCTCACGGTCATCGAACAGCTCGCGACCGCGGCGCTGGAAATGCGCAAGCAGGCAAACCTGGCCGACGTGATCGCGCAACGCGCGCTGCTGGCGATCGCCGTCAACGCGAAGCGGCGGGGCTAGGCGCTCTTGTCGAGCCGCCGCAGGATTTCATCGAGCTGTTCGAGATCGCCGTAGCGGATGTGCACGGTGCCGCCGGGATCGCGGTGATCGACGGTGACGGCGAGGCCAAGCGCGTCGCTGACACGTTTCTCCAGCGCCACCGTATCGGGATCCTTGACCTTGCCGCTGCGGGCCTTCTGCGGTTTGCGAACAGGCACGCCCTCGACATGCGCCAGCGCCTCGGCCTGACGCACATTGAGGCCTTCCTCGACGATGCGCTTGGCGGCGGCAACGGGATCGGGCACGCCGATCAAGGCGCGCGCGTGCCCGGCCGACAACTGGCCGAGCGCGATGTAGGCCTGAACTTCGGCCGGCAATTTCGTCAGCCGCATCATGTTGGCGACGTGGCTGCGGCTCTTGCCGACGATCTTCGCAATCTCGTCCTGGCTGCGTTTGAATTCATTGGCGAGCGCGTGATAGCCCTGCGCCTCCTCCATCGCATTGAGGTCTTCGCGCTGCACGTTCTCGATGATAGCGATCTCGAGCGCATCGCTGTCGCTGACATCGACCGGCACGATCGGCACTTCGTGCAGGCCTGCGATCTGCGACGCGCGCCAGCGGCGTTCGCCGGCAATGATCTCGTAACGGTCCTGTACGCCCTTGACCGGACGCACCACGATCGGCTGGATCACGCCGTGCTGCTTGATCGAGTCCGAAAGTTCGGAAAGTTCGGCATCGGAAAAGGTGCGGCGCGGATTGCGCGGATTGGCCTTGAGAAATTCAATCGGCACCTTGCGCTGCGCGCGAGGCCGCTCGACATGCGCGGCCTCGCCGCCGACATCGCCGATCAGACTTGCAAGACCGCGGCCCAATCGCGAACGCGCTTCGTCGGCCATCGCCAGCTCCCTTGGATTCACTTAGCAATACTCCGGACTAGAATCTGAAGAAGGCTCCATTGGATCGTAGGGTGGGCAAAGGCGCGCTTCGCGCCATGCCCACCATGACCCGTGGAAGACTATTTCGGTGGGCACGCTTCGCTTTGCCCACCCTACGATTGCCTCAATGCGTGCGCAGCTCGCGCTCGCGCTGGATCACTTCGGTCGCGAGCTTGAGATAGGCGTCGCTGCCGACGCATTTGAGATCGTACACCAGGACCGGCTTGCCGTAGGACGGCGCCTCGGAGATGCGCACGTTGCGCGGGATCATAGTGTTGTAGACCTTGCTGCCCATGAACTGCCTGACGTCGGCGACGACCTGGTTCGACAAATTGTTGCGCGAGTCGAACATGGTCAGCACGATGCCGTGGATCGACAGATTGGGATTGAGCGTCGAGCGCACCTGCTCCACCGTCTGCAGCAATTGCGACAGGCCCTCGAGCGCGAAGAACTCGCACTGCAGCGGCACCAGGATTGCGTCCGACGCCGCCATCGCGTTGACCGTGAGAAGATTGAGCGACGGCGGACAATCGATCAGCACATAGGTGTAATCGGAATCGGGGGCGGCGTTGGAATTCAACGCCGCGATCGCATCGCGCAGGCGGAAGGCGCGGTCGCGGGTCGAGCCGAGCTCGAGTTCGAGGCCGGAGAGATCCATGGTCGAAGCCGCGATATGCAGCCGCGGCACTGCGGTCGGCACCACCGCGTCGCGCAGCGGCGCCTCGCCGATCAGCACGTCGTAGGTCGAGCAGCTGCGGTTGCGGCGGTCGATGCCAAGGCCGGTGGAGGCGTTGCCCTGCGGATCGAGATCGACGATCAGCACCCGCTCGCCAATCGCCGCGAGCGCGGTGCCGAGATTGATCGCCGTGGTGGTCTTGCCGACGCCGCCCTTCTGGTTGGCCAGCGCCAGGATGCGCGGATGGCCGGGCGGACGGGGGGCCTTATCCTCTTGATAAATCTGGTCAATTACGGTCATGCGCTTGTGCCATGTGCTGTTGCGGGCTGTCGGCGCCGCTCGATTTTGTCGAGCTCGACGATCCAGCCGTGTCCGCCGGTGCGGCTGGAATGAAGTTGCGGTTTGATATTCCAATATTTAGTGGCCTCGGTCAATTCAGCCTCTACATCTTGGCCCTTGAGAAACAACGCTTTCGCGCCCTTCCTCACCAGCGGTTCCGCGAAGCCGATGAGCTGGTGTAGCGGAGCCACCGCGCGAGCTGTGACGCAATCGACCGGTCCGGTGATTCTATCCACACTATCCCCAATATCCGACAGATGAACCTGGCCGGGCGAGTTGGTAACCCGGAGTGCCTCGCGCAGGAACGCCGCCTTCTTGGCGTTGCGCTCTACCAGATGGACCATCGCTCCCGGCGTACCCGCCAAGGCACAGGCCAGCACCACGCCGGGAAACCCTCCGCCGCTGCCGAGATCGGCCCAGGTCTTGGCTGAGGGAGCGATCGACAGCAGCTGCAGCGAATCGGCGATATGCCGGGTCCACAGACTGGGCAGCGTCGATGGCGCCACCAGATTGGTCTTCGCCTGCCACTCCAGCAGGAGATCGACGTAGCGATCCAGGCGCGCCTCTGTTTCACGTGAAACGGGCGTCAGGGCCAGCGCCGCCGCCTTATCCGAAGCGAGGGCGGATGTAACAGCCTGTTTTGCTGGATTGGGCATCTGGGATGGGGGCCCTTGTTTCACGTGAAACAGATCAAGCAGACGCGACAGCTGGCTTCTTTCGAGCTTCCCGCCGCAAATAGGCCGCCAGGATACCCAGGGCGGCCGGGGTCATTCCGTCGATCCGGCCCGCCTGCCCCACCGTTCTCGGTCGCGCGGCCTCGAGCTTCGATCGGGCCTCATTCGAGAGACCCGGCACGTCAGCATAGTCGACGCCGGTCAGGATCAGCCCTTCGTCGCGGCGGAAGGCATCGACATCGGCGTTCTGGCGCTTGAGATAAACGTCGTATTTGGCGTCGATCTCGACGTGGACTGCGATTCCTGGGTCAATGGCCGACAACTCCGGCCAGATGCCGTTGATTTCGGTCCAGCCAAGCTCCGGATAGGCCAGCAATTCGAAGGCCGAGCGGCGCTGGCCATCCCTGTTGAGCGAAAGGCCATGCTTGGCGGCTTCATTGGGCGTGATCGTCAGCGATTTTGTCAGCGCCTTTGCGGCGTCGAGCGCCGCCATCTTGGCGCCGTGGCGGTTCGAACGAGTCTCCCCGACGCAGCCCAACGCTATTCCCTTGTCGGTGAGGCGCTGGTCGGCATTGTCGGCCCGAAGCGTCAGCCGGTATTCGGCGCGTGAGGTGAACATCCGATAGGGCTCGGTGATACCGCGCGTGACGAGATCGTCGACCATGACGCCGAGATAGCCGTCGGCGCGGTCGAAAACGATCGGGTCGGCTCCGCTGGCCGCCAGGCCTGCGTTGAGACCTGCAACGAGTCCCTGGGCCGCGGCCTCCTCATAGCCCGTGGTGCCGTTGATCTGCCCGGCCAGGAACAGCCCCGGCAATCGCCTGGTTTGCAAGGTCGGATCGAGTTCGCGGGGATCGACATGGTCGTATTCGATCGCATAGCCCGGCCGGATCATCCGTACCCGCTCCAGGCCGGGAATCGTCGCCAGGATGGCGAGTTGGACCTCTTCCGGCAGCGAAGTCGAGATGCCATTCGGATAGACCGTCGAGTCGTCCAGGCCTTCCGGCTCCAGGAAGATCTGGTGGCCGTCGCGGTCGCCAAAACGAACGATCTTGTCCTCGATCGAGGGACAATAACGTGGTCCCGAACTCTTGATCTGGCCGGAATACATCGGCGAGCGATGCACATTGGCCCGGATCACCTCATGGGTCGCAGCAGTGGTGCGGGTGATCCCGCACTGGATCTGCGGCGTCGTGATGCGGTCGGTCAGCACCGAAAACGGCTCCGGCGAATCGTCGCCCGGCTGCATTTCCACCGCCGACCAGTCGATGGTGGTCCCATCGAGCCGCGGCGGAGTACCGGTCTTCAGTCGGCCGAGGGTGAAGCCGGCCCGCTCGAACGATTTCGAAAGCCCCAAGGCTGGAGCCTCGTCCACGCGTCCCGCCGGCCAGTTCCTCTCGCCGAGATGGATCAGCCCGCGCAGGAAGGTACCGGTGGTGATGACGACGGCGCCGGCGGAAAGCGCGCGGCCATCGATCAGGCGAACGCCGGTGACCCGGCCATTGGAAAGAATCAGCTCGTCGGCCTCGCCCTCGATGACGCCGAGATTGGCGGTCTCGCGGATCGCGGCCTGCATCGCCGCTGCGTAGAGCTTGCGATCGGCCTGGGCCCGAGGTCCCCGTACCGCCGGACCCTTGCGGCGATTGAGCATGCGAAACTGGATGCCGCCGGCGTCGGCGACCCGGCCCATCAGGCCGTCGAGCGCATCGACCTCGCGGACCAGGTGGCCCTTGCCGAGGCCGCCGATGGCGGGATTGCAGGACATCGCGCCGATGGTCGCGAACCGTTGCGTCACCAATGCCGTTCTGGCACCGAGGCGCGCAGACGCGCTCGCGGCCTCGCAGCCGGCATGGCCGCCACCGACCACGATGACGTCGAACGATTCTTGCGCGGTGATCATGGGCCGGACTTTTATCGCGAAGCGGCAAAACCCGGAAGCGGTAAGTTCGCTGCCGCGTGGTGTTTCACGTGAAACAACGGCGGTTCATGCGACGGAGGGGCTTGTTTCACGTGAAACAATGAACACCTTAAAATGAACAAAGAAATATTACTTTCCTATACAAAATTCCCGGAAGATCACATCGAGAATATCCTCGACATCGACCCGGCCCAACAGCCGCCCCAAGGAATGAGCCGCACTTCGCAGCTCCTCCGCGGCCAGTTCCTCCCCGGCCCCAACGACTTCCATGCTGCGCCGTAGCGACGCCGCCGTCTCCTCCAGCAGTTTCCGCTGCCGGACCCGGCCGATCAACGCGCCGGTGTCTGCGCCGAAATAGACTTGCGCGAACTGCACCAAGGCAGCGATCAGCTCCGCCAGCCCATCGCCCTGGCTGGCCGAGATCCTGAACGCGGCGGAGACCCCCTCCCGCCCGGAATCACCGGCTGCCCGTATCGCGCCGGACCGACCGCCATCGAGGTCGATCTTGTTGTGCACCAGCCAGACCGGCGCCTCGCCCCTGTGCAGAATTTTCTCGTGCTCCGCATCGGCCAGCCACAACACCAGGTCGGCCTCCGCCGCCCGTGCCCGCGCCCGGCGCACACCCTCCTGCTCGACGGGATCCTCGGTCTCGCGAATCCCCGCGGTGTCGATGACCGTCACCGGATAGCCGTCGAGATCGAGCTGGACTTCGATGATGTCCCGCGTGGTGCCGGCATGCGGCGACACGATCGCAACCTCGCGCCGCGCCAGCGCGTTCATCAGCGTCGACTTGCCGACGTTCGGAGGTCCCGCGATCGCGACCACCAGGCCGTCGCGCAGCCGTTCACTTCGTCCCTGTGCCGCAAGGACTTCCTCGATTTCCGCAAGCAGGCCTCTGATCTTCGAAAGCGCCGGCGCCATCAGCTCGGCCGGCACGTCGCCCTCGTCGGCAAAATCGATTCCCGCCTCGATCAGCGCCGAGGCCTCGATGATCTGCGCCCGCCAGTCACGCGCCCTGTCGCCGAGCAGGCCTTTCAGCTGCCGCAGTGCCTGGCGGCGCTGCCGGTCGGTGTCGGCATGAATGAGATCGTCGAGACCTTCGGCCTCGGTGAGATCGAGCTTGCCGTTCTCGAAGGCGCGGCGGGTAAACTCGCCCGGCTCCGCCGCCCGCATGTCCGGCCAGGCCGAGAGCGCCGTGAACAGCGCCGCCAGTACCGCGCGGCCGCCGTGGACGTGGAATTCCGCGACATCCTCGCCGGTCGCGCTGGCCGGTCCGGGAAACCACAGCACCACGGCATCGTCGATCGGCTGCTGACTGGCGTCCCGCAACAGGGTCCGCGTCGCCATGCGCGGCACCGGAAGCCGGCCCGCCAGCGCCGTCAACGCCGGCCCAGCCTCGGGCCCGGATACCCGCACCATGGCAATCGCACTCGGGGGCCGGCCCGACGAAAGGGCAAAAATGGTCTGTTCGCGCGGATACATCGCCTATTTGTGCCGCAGCCCTTGAAAAGGCAACGCAATCTCGAAGCGCCGGCCGATGCAGCCAACCCGGACCAAGAAGCCTCAGAGAGTGCGGCGAAGGCTGCAGCATAGCCGCAGCACTTTTGCTGCAAGAAACGGTCGATCCTCCCACGCCTTCGGGCACCGAACAATATTCTATAAGTATTCCAGATGCTTACGTAATCCGCCATGAGGCGACTGGCCATTGTCATGCTGCAGGATTGCTGCAGCAAGGGCGCAACATGCCGCCCAAACGAAAGGAGCGCCCTCGCCTGTGCAAGGACGCCCCCGTTTAGAACCGGCCAAACCGGTCAGGTATTCATCGATTCGAAGAATTCTGCGTTGTTCTTGGTGTTGCGCAGCTTGTCGAGCAGGAAGTCGATGGCGTCCATGGTGCCCATCGGATTGAGGATCCGGCGCAGCACGTACATCTTCTTGAGGAGTTGCGGGTCGGTGATCAGCTCTTCCTTGCGGGTGCCGGAGCGCGAGATGTCGATCGCCGGGAAGGTCCGCTTGTCCGAAACCTTGCGGTCGAGGATCAGCTCCGAGTTACCGGTGCCCTTGAACTCTTCGAAAATGACTTCGTCCATGCGGCTGCCGGTATCGACCAGCGCGGTGGCGATGATGGTGAGCGAACCGCCCTCTTCGATGTTGCGCGCGGCGCCGAAGAACCGCTTCGGCCGCTGCAGCGCATTGGCGTCGACGCCGCCGGTCAGCACCTTGCCGGATGACGGCACCACGGTGTTGTAGGCCCGGCCCAGGCGCGTGATCGAGTCGAGCAGGATCACCACGTCTCGGCCATGTTCGACCAGCCGCTTGGCCTTCTCGATCACCATCTCGGCGACCTGGACGTGACGCACGGCCGGCTCGTCGAAGGTCGACGAGACGACTTCGCCCTTCACCGAGCGCTGCATGTCCGTGACTTCTTCCGGACGCTCATCGATCAAGAGCACGATCAGATAGCACTCCGGATGATTGGCCGTGATCGAATGCGCGATGTTCTGCATCAGCACGGTCTTGCCGGTGCGCGGCGGCGCCACGATCAGGGCGCGCTGACCCTTGCCGATCGGAGCGACGATATCGATAACCCTTGCAGAAAGATCCTTTCTGGTGGGGTCTTCGAGCTCGAGCCGGAAGCGCTGATCGGGAAACAGCGGCGTCAGATTGTCGAAATTGACCTTGTGCTTGGACTTCTCCGGGTCCTCGAAATTCAGCGTGTTGACCTTCAGCAGCGCAAAATAGCGTTCGCCTTCCTTCGGGCTGCGGATGTGGCCTTCGATGGTATCGCCGGTGCGAAGTCCGAAGCGGCGGATCTGCGATGGCGAGACGTAGATATCATCCGGCCCCGGCAGATAATTCGCGTCCGGCGAGCGCAGAAATCCGAAGCCGTCGGAGAGAACCTCGACGACGCCTTCGCCGATGATGTCGGTTTCCTGGATCGCGAGTTGTTTGAGAATGGCGAACATCAGCTCCTGCTTGCGCATGGTGCTGGCGTTTTCGACCCCCTTTTCTTCCGCGAACGAGACGAGCTCGGCTGCCGTTTGGGATTTGAGGTCTTGAAGTTTTATTTCCCGCATTGGGGTGGTCCTGTGGAGTAGCTAGGGAAGGGATGCGAGGTGGCTGTGAGAAAAAGCGGACGCAGAAAAAGGAAGGTCCGCAGGTCTAAGCAAGGAAAGCGCCGGAGAGGCTTCAAACCTGATGCGGCGGCCGGTTCGATGGGAAAACCGGAACGCGACCACATCCGCCTGCGTGGGGTGGGATTTCGCCAATATAGAAAATCGCCGGGCCTTCCGCAAGCAGCTCCGGGGCCCGGGGGTGTTGGCGACGATCCCACTCAAAACGGCTTCACGATCACGAAGACCACGATTCCGATCATCAGTACCGTCGGTACCTCGTTGATAATACGGTAAAATTTCCGGCTTCTGGTGTTCCGGTCGGCGGCGAAATCCTTCACCCAGCGGGCAAAAAAGCCGTGGACACCGGACAGCACGATCACCAGCAGAAACTTCACGTGGAACCAGCCGGCCAAAAGCCAATGCCCGCTCCAGGCGAGATACAATCCTGCAAGCCAGGTGACGATCATGGCCGGGTTGATGATCGCCTTCAGCAACCGCCGTTCCATGATCTTGAAGGTTTCGGATTGCTTCGACCCGGTCTCGGCGTCGCAATGGTAAACGAACAGCCGCGGCAGGTAGAGCATGCCGGCCATCCAGGAGATGACCGCGATTACATGCAGCGCCTTGATCCATTCGTACATCGAAGAGCTCTACCTTGCGTGGGACCGGAGACATATCCGCAAGCAGGCCTTTTCTAAACTAATAATTTTAGAATCTTAGGTTTGAGTCTAAGTAGCGGTGGATTAGGCCCGCGCAAATTTGTCCCGGCCTTGTCCTGAGATGTTCACATCCATCAACATTTCCGACGGTAGTTCGGGCTATCGGGATAATGCCACTTGCCTCAACGGCTTGCGCAATGTTGCGGCGAGCTTATCAAGAGACAAGTCCACATAATCTCATTATCATCGGGGCGAACGCGTAGACTTTTCCATTTCATGAGGCCTGTGAAGAAAATACCGGGTTATCCCTGAGCCATCGGCTGCGGCTCGATTCTCCCGGGTAAGCTCCACAGTGATTCACAGGATACACAGGGGTCTTGGTGCCTACGACCGGCAATTATTTTCATCTTCATTTGGTCTCCGATTCGACCGGCGAGACGCTGATCACCGTGGCGCGCGCGGTGGCCGCGCAATATGCCAACGTCACGCCGGTCGAACACGTCTATCCCCTGGTGCGCAGCCAGAAGCAGCTCGACCGCGTGCTCGATGAAATCGAGGAAGCTCCGGGGATCGTGCTCTTCACCTTGCTGGAAAAGGATCTGGTCGGCCGGCTGGAAGCAAAGTGCAAGGAGATGAATATTCCGAGCCTGTCGATCATCGGGCCGGTCATGCAGCTGTTTCAGGCTTATCTCGGAGCGGCGACGACGGGGCGGGTCGGCGCGCAGCACACCTTGAATGCGGAATATTTCAAGCGCATCGATGCGCTGAACTATACGATGATGCATGATGACGGCCAGCATGTCGAAGGACTGGAAGAGGCCGACGTGGTGCTGGTCGGCGTGTCCCGTACCTCGAAAACCCCGACATCGATCTATCTCGCCAACCGCGGCATCCGCACCGCGAACGTCCCGCTGGTGCCGAGCATCCCGATCCCGCATCAACTGGAGACGCTGAAGAAGCCATTGGTGGTCAGCCTCCATGCCACGCCCGAGCGGCTGATCCAGGTGCGGCAGAACCGGCTCCTGAGCATGGGTGACCGCGACAACGACAATTATATCGATCGCCAGGCCGTCGCCGATGAGGTCGCTTTCGCGCGTCGGCTGAGCGCGAAGTTCAACTGGGCGCAGCTCGACGTGACGCGGCGATCGATAGAGGAAAGCGCTGCCGCCGTCATGAAGCTGTTTACCGACCGGCAGCGGCAGCGGTTGTCCGAATGACGCTGTGGCGCGGCAGAGATCCGTTGATCCTGGCCTCGCAAAGCCGCGCGCGGCAAATGCTGCTGGCGAATGCCGGCCTTCGTTGCGAAGCCGTTCCGGCCGAAATCGATGAGCGCGGCGCCCAGCAAGCTTCCGGCCTGTCGGCGCCCGGTGAAATAGCGGCCTTGCTGGCGCGCGAGAAGGCGCTCTGGGTTTCGGCCCGTCATCCCGGCAGATATGTCATCGGCGCAGATCAGACGCTGGCGCTGGGAAGCCGGCTGTTCAGCAAGCCGGCCGGCCGCGCCCAAGCCGCCGAGCAATTGCGTGCCCTTGCCGGGCAGAGGCATGAACTGCACTCCGCCGTTGCCGTTGCGCGCGACGGCAAGATATTGTTCGAAAGCGTTGCCATCGCACGCATGACCATGCGGCAGTTGAGCGGCGCTGAAATCCGCGCCTATCTGGACGACGCCGGCGAGGCGGTGACATCGAGCGTCGGCGCCTATCAGCTCGAAGGTCTGGGTGTGCATCTGTTCGAACGCATCGAAGGCGATCATTTCACCATTCTCGGACTGCCGCTGCTGCCGTTGCTTGCGTTTCTGCGCGGCGAGCGGCTGCTCGGTGTCTAACAAGAAACGCTCGGACGACAGGCGATAAGTCGAATGATAATTCTGGGGCTGACCGGTTCGATCGGAATGGGCAAATCGACCACCGCAAAATTGTTCGCGGAGGCCGGCGTCCCGGTCTACGACGCCGACGCCACGGTTCACAAATTATACGAGGGCGAGGCGGCGCCGGCGATCGAGGCGGCTTTTCCGGGCACGACTTCCGACGGCAAGGTGGATCGCCAGAAACTCTCGGCGCGTGTGGTGCATGACCCGGCGGCGATGAAGCAGCTCGAGCAGATCGTCCATCCGATGCTGGGCGCCTCGCGGCAGAAATTCTTCGAAGAAGCCGGGCAGGCGGGTGCGCCGGTCGTCGTGGTCGACGTGCCTTTGCTGTTCGAGACCGGCGGCGAGAAGCGCGTCGATGCGGTGGTAGTGGTTACGACCTCGCCGGAAAACCAGCGCGAGCGAATCATGGCGCGCGGCACCATGACCAGCGAAACGCTCGATTCGATCCTGGCGCGGCAACTGCCCGACGCCGAAAAACGCAAGCGCGCGGATTTCGTGGTGGATACGTCGCACGGCCTCGACCCGGTGCGGGCGCAAATCCGCGACATTCTGCGAGAGGTTGCTAAAATGCCGAAACGGCGGACCTGATTCGCCGCTTTTGCGGACCGGACACATGCGCGAAATCGTTCTCGATACCGAAACCACCGGCCTCGACCCGCTGCGCGGCGACCGGCTGGTCGAGATCGGCTGTGTCGAGATCGTCAACCGGATGCCGACCGGGCAGATCTTTCACCGGCATATCAATCCCGAGCGCGACATGCCGGCCGAGGCCTTCGCCGTGCACGGTCTGTCCAGCGAGTTCCTCGCCGACAAGCCGCTGTTCGCGCATGTGGTAGAGGAGTTCCTGGAATTCATCGGCGATGCGCCGCTGGTGATTCACAATGCATCCTTCGACATCGGCTTCATCAACGCCGAGCTCGACCGCATCCGGCGGCCGGTGATCGCACGCGACCGGCTGGTCGACACGCTGCTGCTGGCGCGGCGCAAGCATCCGGGCGTGTCGAACCGTCTCGACGATCTCTGCTCGCGCTATGCGATCGACAATTCCCGCCGCACCAAGCACGGCGCCCTGCTCGACGCCGAACTGTTGGCCGAGGTCTATATCGACCTGATCGGAGCCCGGCAGTCGCAACTGATTCTGGCAACCGAGGTCCGCGAAGCCCGCGCCGGCGGGCACGGCGAAATGCCGCGGCGGGTCCGCGAGGTGGCGCTGGCGCCACGGGTCAGCGATGAAGATCGCGCAGCCCATCGGGCCTTTGTCGCCACGCTGGGCGACAAGCCGATCTGGAACGAATTTCTGGGCGGTTGACCCGCGTCAGCTCGGCTTGGCCTGCGAGGCCTGGGCCGCAGCCTGCCGCTCCAGGTTCTGCCGGTACAATCCTACGAAATCGACCGGGTCCAGCATCAGCGGCGGGAAACCGCCGTCACGCACCGAAGTCGCGATGATCTCGCGCGCGAACGGGAACAGCAGCCGCGGGCATTCGATCATGACCAGCGGGTGCAGGTTTTCCTTGGGCACGTTGACGATGCGGAATACGCCAGCATAGGCGAGATCGAAGCTGAACATCACCTTGCCGGCGTTTTCAGCCTTGCCCTCGACCGAAAGCGTCACTTCGAACTCGTTTTCGGCGATATTATTGGCGCTGACGTTGATCTGAATGTTGATCGCGGGCTGCTGCTGCTGCGGCGCCAGCGAGGCCGGCGCGTTCGGATTTTCGAACGACAGGTCCTTGGTGTACTGCGCCAGCACGTTCAACTGAGGAGGGGCCGCCTCGGGGGGCGCGCCGTTGCCGTTGGTCATGAAAATCTCTCCTGGAGCCGAGCGGGGCCGGTTATGCGTTTGAATTCGCTCGTGGGGCGCGAAAACGCCTTTGTCGGGGCGAGTGGCTATCATAGCCCCGCCTCGGTCCACAAGGACGACAATCGCCTCCCCCCGGTTAAGGTAACCCGGGGGAGCAGTGGGCTCCCGGGGATCCGGTCCCGGAGAGTGGGTCGGGCTGCCGGGGTAAGCCCTAAATTGTTGAATATGCGTGATTTCCGGACGTGATCGGGGTTTCCCCTTTCGGCCAAAACGCGCTACATTCGTCCGTGGCAAAGGGCGCCATTGGCCGGGCCAGATTTCGTGCCTACATGCTGCAGACCCAACCGATGATGTAGTCTCTGCCGTTCCCGGAGGGAACGCTCTACCGCCGGACCCGTTGCCGGCGTGAGAACAAGAAAGCGAATGCGACGTGGATATTTACACCATCATCTTCCTGGCACTGGCGGTCTTCATCTTCCTGCGCCTGCGTAACGTTCTCGGGCAGCGCACCGGAAGCGAACGGCCGCCCTTCGATCGCGCGGCCCGCAACGTCCTGCAGGGCACGCAGGACAATAACGTGGTGCCGATGCCGGGCGCGGTGATCGATCAGGCGCCGCTGGCGCCGACCGCTGAAGTGACGCCGCCGTCAGATCGCTGGAAGGGTCTGGCCGAGACGGGCACGCCGCTGGCGCAGGGGCTCGACGCCATTGCCGCCCAGGACTCCTCGTTCGATCCGCGGCATTTCCTCAGCGGCGCGAAGAGTGCCTACGAGATGATCGTGCTGGCTTTCGCCAATGGCGACCGCCGCGCGCTGAAGGACCTGCTGTCGTCCGAGGTCTATGAGAGCTTCGAGTCCGTGATCAAGGATCGCGAAAAGCACGAGCAGAAGACGGAAACCCGGTTTGTCTCGATCGACAAGGCCGAGCTCGTCGGTGCTGAAGCCCGCGACCGCGCGGCGCAGCTGACCGTCCGTTTCGTGTCGCAGATGGTCTCGGTGACCCGAGACAAGGCCGGAACGATCGTCGACGGCAATCCGGACAAGGTCGCAGATATTACCGATGTCTGGACCTTCGCCCGCGACGTCACCTCACGCGATCCGAACTGGAAGCTGGTTGGCACCGGCAGCGCTAGCTGACGCGGGCGGCGTCAAGCGTTACGCCGCCGCGTTTTGTGCGATCGCTGTCGCATTGTCGATGGCGCCTTTGAGCGCGTTCGCCGCGCAACGTGCGCACAAGTCGCACAGCGCGCGTCCGCATCTTCCGAATATCCGGGCTGTTCCGTATCCCCGTCTTGCCTGGCCGCTTGAAATCAGCGGAAGCCAATATGCGCCGGTCGCATGGGCCGATATCGCCGGCTGGAGCGGGGACGATCATCTCGCCGGCTACAAGGCGTTTCGCGTGAGCTGCCGGCCGATAGCGGCGCAGCGAAAGCCTGCTTCCGACCCAAAGGCCCTCGGCATGTCGTTGCGCGACCCCTGCTGGATCGCCAAAGGTCTCGACCTCACCGAGGGCGCCAGGGCCAAAGCCTTTTTCGAGGAACATTTTCTCCCCTTGCGCATCTCCCGGCTTGGCGAAGGCGAGGGCTTCGTTACCGGATACTACGAGCCCGTGATCGACGGCTCCAGGACCCAGACCGATGTCTACACCGTGCCGGTCTATCGCCGCCCCTCCAATCTGTTCGTGCGCGGCACCAGCCAAAGTTCGGCCGGACTGCCCAACAAGGGGCAGGTGTATCGCAAGATCGGCCGCCGCAAGCTCGTGCCCTATTACGATCGCGCCGAGATCGAGGACGGCGCGATTGCCGGCCGCGGGCTCGAAATCTGCTGGCTCAAGAACCAGACCGATCTGCTGTTCACGCAGATCCAGGGCTCTGCGCGGGTGAAGCTCGAAGACGGGTCCACCATCCGCATCAACTACGACGCACACAACGGCTATCCCTATACGCCGGTCGGCCGCATCCTGATCGAACGCAACATCATCCCGAAGGATCAGATGTCGATGCAGAAGATCAGGGAGTGGATGGAGCAGAACCCCGACGGCGCCAACGAATTGCGCCGGCAGAACCGCTCTTATGTGTTCTTTCGCGAAGTGAACCTCTCCGACAAGGACGAGGCGGTGGGCGCGCAGGGCGTCCCGCTGACCCCGGGCCGGTCGATCGCCGTCGACAAGGCGCTGCATGTCTACGGCACGCCGTTCTTCATCGAGGGCGAGCTGCCGATCGAATCCGAGCTATCGAAAACGCCGTTCCGCCGGCTGATGATCGCGCAGGACACGGGCTCGGCGATCGTCGGTCCGGCGCGCGCCGATCTCTATTTCGGCGCCGGCGCCGAGGCCGGAAAAGTATCCGGCCGGATGCGGCACAATGCGCGCTTCGCGATCCTGATTCCGAAAAGCCTCGATCCGGTGGCGCGGGGCCGCAAGATGCCGGTGCCGGACGAGCGGCCGTCGGAGAAAATCGCAAAGCTGTTTCCGCAGGTCGATCCCTTGAAGGATCAGCCCAAGGACCAGGCCAAGGATCAGAAGAACGGCACCAAGCCGACCGACGCCTCCGCGGCGGCCGGCTCGAAGGCTGCCGTCGGCGCCAGGGAACCCGCAAAGAACGGCGCTCCTGCGACGGTCGCGCCGTCTGCGACGACCCGGACGGCGGTGGCGAAACCGGTGCCGTTGCCGGAAGCGCGGCCCAACATCGCGCCGAGCCGGGAAGTGCGCCGCCATCGTCATTACCGCCATATCCGCCGCGTTCGATGAAGCGTCCGAACCCGATCCCGGAATTACCCGCGCCGCCGCGGCGCAAACGCGGCCTGAGCGAGGAAGAACGCGCGCTGTGGGAGAGCGTCGCCAGGCAAACAAAACCGCTGCGCAAGAAGCCGCGCGCCGCGAAGGCGCTTGATGTGGCGCCGGATCCGGAAACGCCGGCCGCTACAACATCCGCAAACCCGCCGAAGCATCTTCCGCCCGCCAGGACTCCGCGCGCGCCGAAACCGGCGTTGCCGCCGGCCGCGCCGCCGCTGGCGCCGCTCGGACGTCGCGAGCGCTCGCAACTGTCGCGCGGGCGGAAGGAGATCGATGCCCGGCTCGATCTGCACGGCATGACGCAGACGCGCGCCCACCGCGCGTTGTTCGGATTCCTGCAGCGTGCCCACAGCGACGGCCTGACCTTCGTGCTCGTCATCACCGGCAAGGGCAAAATCGGCGCCGAATCCGAACGCGGGGTGCTGCGCCGGCAGGTGCCGCAATGGCTCAGCCTGCCGGAGTTCCGTTCGCTGGTGGTCGGCTTCGAGGAAGCGCATATCGGCCATGGCGGCGAGGGCGCGCTCTATGTCCGGGTCCGGCGCTCACGTATTTGAGCCTTTTCGGAAAACCGGTTCCCACTTTTCCGGATCATGCTCAGAACGGCCGCACGATTCCGACCCGCGGGATCAGCGTCACGATCCAGCCGAACAGGATGGTCTTCGGATCGTCGCGCGGTATCAGCGGCACTTCCCGTGAGGCAGGCAGGGTCTTCACCGCATGCAGGATCAGGAACATGCAGACTGCCCAGTTCGAAATCCATCGGGAATAATCGAACACGATCGCGAACATCACGAGATAGGCCATGCTCACCGCGACGATCGCGGCGATGACGATGCGGCGATGCCATTGATCCGAAAGCGCGCGGATCAAATCGGCGAAATATCTCCACAGCGGGGCATGCAGCCAGATCAGCAGCGCGAACACTGGAACGCCGAGCAGGTTCGAGGGCATGCGTTCCCAGGTGTCGCGGATTTCCTGGGCAAGCGGCTGATACCAGATGTAACTGAAACTCAGGAGCCTGGTCCGGGTGGGGTCGGCCATCCGGCTTTGCAGGTGGGCGACGAATTCCGACTCGGGTACCGCCAGCGATCCCCAGAACTGCGCGACGAAGAACAGCAGGCTGACGGCAAGCGCTGCGGCAATTCCGACGCCCGCGTTCTGCCGGCTCACTCCCTGCACGAGATAATGGCGCAGCACCACGATCGCTGCGATGGTCGGCACATACATCAGGAGATGAATGTGGTGGATCAGAATGAGGATGACGGAGAAGAAGGCCGCCAGCAGCACATAGGCGATCGAGCGCGCCGGGATCAGCAGAAGGCAAATCGCAAGCGCGCAGCCATAGATGTCGAAATGCCCCAGCGTATGCATGAAATTCTTCAGGAAGAACGGCGATCCCGCCATGAACACCAACAGCGGCATCTGCGCGTCGCCAAAGCCGAAGGTTCGCCGGAACAGTCTTGCGAACAGCGCGAGCGTGATCAGCCACACCGCGCCGGAGAGCGCGAACACCAGCCACACCGGCACTTTTTCGACGAACAGCGAGACTGCGGCGCCGACCAGCGCCCGCTTGGTGAAGCCGAAATGATAATCCACCAGCAGATGAATGTAGGGGACGTAGGGCTCGCGCGGCAGCTTGTAGAGAAAAACCCCCGCTAGCACGGCGGCATTGACGGCCAGCATCAGCCGCCAGGGGTTCTCCCGCATCCGCAAGATTAGATTCATCGTCGTCCCGGCCAAGCAAAGCGCGAGCCGGGACCCGTAACCACCGGCTTGCGTGCTTGGGAAAGCTTGGGCCGCTGTCAGAATTCAGCAACGGCCATTGGTGGGTATGGGTCCCTGCTTTCGCAGGGACGACGATCTTACCTGCAAAACCTACAGAATAAACCGGCTCAAATCCGCGTTCTTGGCGAGGTCGCCGACGTGCTTCTGGACGTAATCGGCATCGATCTGGATGGTCTCGCCATTGCGGTCGGGGGCGGCGAAGGAGATCTCGTCGAGCACCCGCTCCATCACGGTCTGCAATCGCCGCGCGCCGATGTTCTCGACCGTCGAATTGACCGCAACCGCGACGTCGGCCAGCGCGTCGATGGCGCCGTCCGTGATATCCAGCGTCACGCCTTCGGTCTGCATCAGCGCGACATACTGCTTGATCAGCGACGCTTCCGGCTCGGTCAGAATGCGGCGCATGTCGTCGCGGGTCAGCGCCTGCAGTTCGACGCGGATCGGCAGGCGGCCCTGCAGTTCCGGCAGCAGGTCCGACGGTTTGGCGATGTGAAACGCACCTGACGCGATGAACAGGACATGATCGGTCTTGACCGCGCCGTGCTTGGTCGAGACCGTGGTGCCTTCGATCAGCGGCAGCAGGTCGCGCTGCACGCCTTCGCGCGAGACATCGCCGCCGCCGCTGCGGCCCTCGCGCACGCAGATCTTGTCGATCTCGTCGAGAAACACGATGCCGTTGTTCTCGACCGCATGGATCGATTCCTGCACCAGCTGGTCGTTATCCAGCAGCTTGTCGGATTCCTCGTTGACCAGGAGTTCGTGCGAATCCGCGACCGTCAGGCGGCGGGTTTTTGTCCGTCCGCCCATCTTGCCGAAGATGTCGCCGATCGAGATCGCGCCCAGCTGCGCGCCGGGCATGCCGGGAATCTCGAACATCGGCATGCCGCCGGAGGACTGCGTCTCGATTTCGATTTCCTTGTCGTTGAGTTCACCTGCGCGCAATTTCTTGCGAAACGAATCGCGCGTCGCGGCGCTTGAGCTGGGTCCGACCAGGGCATCGAGCACGCGATCTTCAGCTGCGAGCTGTGCGCGGGCCTGCACGTCCTTGCGCTTGCGCTCGCGGGTCTGCGCGATCGCGACCTCGACCAGGTCGCGGATGATCTGCTCGACGTCGCGGCCGACATAGCCGACCTCGGTGAACTTGGTGGCCTCGACCTTGATGAATGGCGCGCCGGCCAGCTTTGCCAGCCGCCGCGCGATCTCGGTCTTGCCGACGCCGGTTGGCCCGATCATCAGGATATTTTTCGGCAACACTTCCTCGCGCAACAGGCCGGTGAGCTGCAGCCGCCGCCAGCGGTTGCGCAGCGCGATGGAGACCGCGCGCTTGGCGTCAGCCTGGCCGATAATGAAGCGGTCGAGCTCGGAAACGATTTCACGGGGGGAAAAGTCGGTCATTGGCCCTAGCTAGGTTCAAAATGTGACTGGCACAAGCTGCGATCAGATGATCGGCAGTCCGGACTGCCATTGCCGGATCGCGTCAAAGGGATGGATCAGCATGATGATGTTGAGTGCAAGATTGTCGCAAATGTGAAGCAGCATCATGAGCTCGATCAGGATGGCAAGCTCGACGGTGACGCCGACCGGAAGGCTTCGGGTCAGCAGAAAGCCCGCGACCATCGCCAGCGTGTCGGAAACCGAATTCCGAACCCAGCACCACGCCGTGCCAGAGCTTGACATAGCCGCAGGCGCAAATCGGCAGCCGGCCCATCGCCAACAGGATCGATGCCTGCAGCCCGAGCAGGCCGCCCGCGATCACCATCCAGTGCCACGTCGAAAGACCGCTGGCTGCGGGGGCGGCGTTGCGTTCGGCCGTCATGCGTCGCGCACCATCAGAAGGGCAGGGCCATCAGGCGTATCTACCATGCGGTCTCTCTCAAACCCCGCCTTTTCGTAGGCGCGGACGGCGCGGAGATTGGCGGGATCGGGATCGGTCACGACGCGCGGCGCACCGTTTCGGAGCCGGTCATCGACGAAGGCACGAATGAGGGCCGAACCGTGGCCGCGCCCGATCATGCCGGGCTCGCCGATGAACTGGTCGATACCGCGCGTGCCTTGAGGCTGCGGCCCGAAACCTGAATTCCATGCAGTCAGGTCGTAACACTGGAGGTAGCCGAACGGGCTGCCCGCCGCGGCAACGATATACTGATCCATGGCGGGCTCATCGAGATCGCCGCTGACGAGCCCATACTGTTGTTCCGGATCGCCCCACCACTCCAGAACATGCGGCAAGGCAAGCCAACGCCGGATCAGCGGAAGGTCGGCTGCGTTCATCGGGCGGAAGACGTAATCCGGCGCCATCGATCGGCCGCCCTCACAGGGTCTCGAGGGTCACGTTGCGGTTGGTATAGACGCAGATATCGGCGGCGATATCGAGCGCCCGGCGCACGATGGTCTCGGCATCCTTGTCGGAATCGACCAAAGCGCGGGCGGCGGCCAGCGCATAATTGCCGCCGGATCCGATCGCCATGACGCCGGCCTCCGGCTCCAGCACGTCGCCGGTACCGGTCAGAACCAGCGACACGTCCTTGTCGGCGACGATCATCATCGCCTCCAGCCGGCGCAGATAGCGGTCGGTGCGCCAGTCCTTGGCGAGTTCGACCGCGGCACGGGTCAATTGCCCCGGATACTGCTCGAGCTTGCCTTCCAGCCGCTCGAACAGCGTAAAGGCGTCGGCGGTGGCGCCGGCAAAGCCGCCGATCACGTCGCCCTTGCCGAGTTTGCGGACCTTCTTGGCGTTGGATTTGATGACGGTCTGGCCGATCGAGACCTGCCCGTCGCCGCCGATTACCACCTTGCCGCCCTTGCGGACCGTCAAGATCGTGGTGCCGTGCCAGACCGGCGACTGGGATTGGGATGCTTGCATGGGTACCTCACGTTCGCCCAGATTTAGGGGCTGGCGCGCGGGGTTACAATCGGCGTGTTTTCATGCCGGATTCCGGTCACCATAGGGCGAAGTTCGGCCCCTTGCGGGTCATCCCGCAGTAGCGAAGGCCGGATCAGCCTGTTAAAAGGGCGCGTTTTTGGGCAAGGGCGGCCAAGGGCCATTAAGGGCCGTCAAGGGAAAGCAGTTTTCATGCGCACAGCGACCATCAAGCGCAAGACCAAAGAGACCGATATCGAGGTGACGGTGAACCTCGACGGATCCGGCGTGGCCAACGTCGCGACCGGTATCGGCTTCTTCGACCATATGCTCGATCTGCTCGCCCGGCATTCGCGCATCGACCTGACCGTGAAGGCGGTCGGCGACCTTCACATCGACGACCATCACACCACCGAGGACGTCGGCATCGCGCTGGGACAGGCGGTGAAGCAGGCGCTCGGCAACATGGCCGGCATCACCCGCTATGCCGGGGTCCACATGCCGATGGACGAGACCCTGTCGCGGGTCGTGATCGACATTTCCGGCCGGCCGGTGCTGGTGTTCAAGGTCGAGTTTCCGCGCGACAAGGTCGGTCAATTCGATACCGAACTGGTGCGCGAATGGTTCAACGCCTTTACCATCAACGCCGGCGTGACTTTGCACGTCGAGACCCTATATGGCGAGAACAGCCATCATATCGCCGAATCCTGCTTCAAGGGTCTGGCGAGGGCATTGCGTGCCGCGGTGGCGATCGATCCGCGCGTCGCGGGCGAAGTGCCGTCCACCAAGGGTCAGCTCGGCGGCTGATTTTGCGTTTTCGGCGGAGAGGTTCGATGCCGGTTTACACCGTTCATGCACCAGTGACGAACCATGCGGGCGTTGGCGCGACCGACAGGTTCGCCTTCGTTCGCGACGGCTTTCATTTCTGGGCAGTGGTCCTGGGCGCGGTCTGGCTGGCCTGGCACCGGCTATGGCTGGCGCTGATCGGCTGGATCGTCGTGATGGTCGCGGTCGATTTCGGATTGGCGGCGCTCGGCGCCGGCCAGACCGCGATCTTTCTCGTCGACGTCGTGCTGGCGCTGCTGATGGGATTGGAAGCGGCCAGCCTGCGGCGCTGGACCCTGTCGCGGCGCAACTGGCGTCAGCTCGACATCGTCGTGGCCGACAGCCTGGAGCAGGCCGAGCGGCGCTTCTTCGATCGCTGGACCGCCAAGCAGCGTGCGCTGGGCGGCGATTTTGTGGCGGTCGATCGCGGTGGGCCGCCGCCGACGCGGGATATTGCGGGCCAGCCGTTCTCGCGGCCGCCGCCGCTGCCGCAAAACGCCATCATCGGGTTATTCCCCGAGCCGGGAGGGTCACGGTGAGCGTTGCCATCATCGATTACGGCTCCGGCAACCTGCACTCCGCCGCGAAGGCGTTCGAGCGTGCCGCGCGGGGCATGGATGTGCCGGCCAGGATCGTGGTGACCCGCGATCCCGAGACGGTGTATCGCGCCGATCGCATCGTGCTGCCCGGGGTCGGCGCCTTCGCCGATTGCCGCAGGGGGCTCGATGCACTCGACGGCATGATCGAGGCGATGACGGAAGCGGTGCGCAACAAGGCGCGGCCGTTCTTCGGCATTTGCGTCGGCATGCAGTTGATGGCGACCCGCGGCAAGGAGCACGTCACCACCGACGGCTTCAACTGGATCGCGGGCGATGTCGAAAAGATTTCGCCGCGCGAGGAGAATTTGAAGATCCCCCATATGGGCTGGAACACGCTCGATATGGTCAGGGAGCATCCGGTGCTGGAACGACTGCCGCTGGGGCCGAAGGGCCGCCACGCCTACTTCGTGCACTCCTATCACCTCAACGCCACCAACGAGGCGGAAGTGCTGGCGCGCGCCGATTACGGCGGGCCGGTGACGGCGATGGTGGGCAAGGACACCGCGATCGGCACCCAGTTTCACCCCGAGAAGAGCCAGCGCTTCGGACTGGCCCTGATCTCGAACTTTCTGAAGTGGAAGCCGTGATCCTCTTTCCCGCCATCGACCTGAAAAACGGCCAATGCGTACGCCTGGAGCAGGGCGACATGGCGCGCGCGACCGTGTTCAACCTCGATCCCGCCGCGCAGGCGAAGAGCTTCGCCGCGCAGGGTTTCGAATATCTGCATGTGGTCGATCTCGACGGCGCCTTTGCCGGCAAGCCAATGAACGCAGCCGCGGTCGAGGCGATGCTGAAGGCGGTGACCATGCCGGTGCAGCTCGGCGGCGGCATCCGCGATCTGAAGACGGTCGAAGCCTGGCTCGCCAAGGGCGTCGCGCGGGTGATCATCGGCACCGCGGCGGTGCGCGATCCCGAACTGGTGAAGGGCGCGGCGAACAAGTTCCCCGGCCGTGTCGCGGTCGGTCTCGACGCCCGCGACGGCAAGGTCGCGGTCGAAGGCTGGGCCGAGACCTCGCAGGTGACCGCGCTCGAAATCGCGCAGCGGTTCGAGGATGCCGGCGTCGCCGCGATCATCTTCACCGATATTGCCCGCGACGGCCTGCTGAAGGGCCTCAATCTGGACGCGACCATCGAGCTTGCCGAACGCATCTCGATCCCCGTCATCGCCTCCGGCGGCCTTGCATCGATCGAGGACGTCAAGGCGCTGTTACAGCCCCGCGCCAGGAAACTGGCCGGAGCGATCGCGGGGCGCGCGCTTTACGACGGCCGCCTCGATCCGGCAGCCGCCCTGGCGCTGATCCGCAGCGCGCGCGCTGCGGCCTAGAGCATGATCCGGAAAAGTGGCAGCCGGTTTTCCGAGAAGATCATGCTCAAGCAAAGAGATGAGATCATGATCCGATTAATTCCAATCGGATCATGATCGAGGAGTTCTTCAATGTTCAAGGTGCGCGTAATTCCCTGTCTCGACGTCAAGGACGGGCGCGTGGTCAAGGGCGTCAACTTCGTCGATCTGCGCGACGCCGGCGATCCCGTCGAGGCGGCGATCGCCTATGACGCCGCCGGCGCCGATGAGCTTTGCTTTCTCGACATTACGGCGACGCATGAAAATCGCGGCATCATGCTGGATGTGGTCCGGCGCACCGCGGAAGCCTGTTTCATGCCGCTGACGGTGGGCGGCGGCGTGCGCACCGTCGACGACATCAAGACGCTGCTGCGATCCGGCGCCGACAAGGTGTCGATCAACAGCGCTGCGGTCAGCCGACGCGAATTCGTCAAGGAAGCCGCCGAAAAATTCGGCGACCAGTGCATCGTGGTGGCGATCGACGCCAAGCGCGTCAAGCGCAGCGGCGGCGGCGAGCGCTGGGAAATCTTCACCCATGGCGGGCGCAATTCCACCGGAATCGACGCCATCGAATACGCCCAGGAAGTGGTCTCGCTCGGCGCCGGCGAAATCCTGCTGACCTCGATGGACCGCGACGGCACCAGGCAGGGTTTCGACCTGCCGCTGACCCAGGCCGTGGCCGACAGCATCCGGGTGCCGGTGATCGCCTCCGGTGGCGTGGGCAATCTCGATCATCTGGTCGACGGCATCCGCCAGGGCCACGCCACCGCGGTGCTGGCAGCGTCGATATTTCACTTCGGGGAATTCACCATACGCCAGGCCAAGGACCACATGGTCCGCGCCGGGCTGCCGATGCGGCTCGATCCCTGACGACTCTTCGTGACAGAAGTGCTACATCCCACGGGGTGATGGGCGCCCCGATCCTGGCGGGCGCCGTTGTTGAGTTCTGGTTGATGTCGCGTTTCACGATCCACGATCTTGCCGCTACCATCGATGCCCGCGCGGCGTCGGGCGGAGAGGCGTCCTATACCCGCAAGCTCCTGGACAAGGGCTCGGAGCATTGCGCCAAGAAACTTGGCGAGGAGGCGGTGGAAACCGTGATCGCCGCAGTCGAGAATGACCGCGGCCACCTCATCGCCGAAAGCGCGGACCTCTTGTTCCATCTGCTGGTGCTTCTGAAGTCGCGCGGCGTGAAGCTCGAAGAAGTCGAAGCTGCGCTGTCACAGCGCACGGGCATGTCCGGACTGGAAGAAAAGGCCGCGCGCAAGCGCGACTCATAAGGGCTGGAGGCGGCGTCATGGATATTCGGGCACCGGAACAACAGTATAATCCTTACCGGATCTTCACCCGGGAACAATGGGCCCGGCTGCGCGACGACACGCCGATGACGCTGGAGCCGGGCGAGTTCGAACGGCTGCGTTCGATGCATGACCGCCTCGATATGAAAGAGGTCGAGGAAATCTTTCTGCCGCTGTCCCGGCTGTTGTCGATCTATGTCGACGCCACGCACCGGCTCTATCAGGCGCAACGCCAATTCCTCGGCATCCGGGATCGCAAGGTGCCCTATATCATCGGCGTCGCCGGTTCGGTGGCGGTGGGCAAATCGACCACCGCGCGCGTGCTGCAGGCGCTGCTGGCGCGATGGTCGCCGCGGCCGAAGGTCGATCTGGTCACCACCGACGGCTTTCTGTTTCCCAATGCCGTGCTCGAGCGGCAAGGCCTGATGCAGAAAAAGGGTTTTCCCGAGAGCTACGATCTGCCGACGCTGCTGTCGTTCCTCAGCGACATCAAGGCCGGACGGCGGCCGGTGCGGGCGCCGGTCTATTCGCATTTGACCTACGACATCATCCCGAACGAATGGATCGAAATCGACCGGCCGGACATCCTGATCGTCGAAGGCGTCAACGTCCTGCAGACCGGCAGGCTGCCGCGCGACGGCAAGGCCGTTCCGGTGGTCTCGGACTTCTTCGATTTCTCCGTCTATATCGATGCCGACGAAGCCGTGCTGCGCGAATGGTACATCAGGCGGTTCCTGGCGCTTCGCGACACCGCGTTCCACGATCCGCGATCGTATTTCCATCGCTACGCGCCGCTGTCCGACGAGGAAGCCACCGCAACCGCGCTGGCGATCTGGGAGCGGACCAACCTCGCCAATCTCGAGGAAAACATCCTGCCGACCCGGCCGCGGGCGACGCTGATCCTGAAAAAGGGCGCCGACCACGTGGTCGAGACCGTGGCGCTGCGGCGGCTTTAGGCCGCGTGCCGTGTCGCATCGACCCCGAAATGCTCGATATAGCGGGCGTTGATCGCCGACACCGGCATCACGATCAGCACGTCGGTGGTGCCGAACTGATGGTCGATCACGGCGCCGTCGCCGATGAAGGCGCCTAGCCGCAGATAGCCCTTGATCAAAGGCGGCAGCTCGTGAAGCGCCGCCTTCGGATTGATGGCCTCCTTCGCCATCCGGTTCATCTCGACCCGGCGCGAGGGATGCGCGGATGCGCGCCAGGCTTCCGGCGCCTGGGTGTAGTGATGCAAGAACGACAGCGGCAGCGCCAGCCGGTCGGGATCGGTGCCCTCGAAAGAGGCGCAGCCGATCATCACATCCAGCCGGTGCCGGCGGACATAAGTCCAGATGCCGTGCCACAGCAATTCGACGGTGCGCTTGTTGCGGTAGCGCGGCAGCACGCAGGATCGCCCCAATTCGAGAAAGCGCAAACCGGCGTGGCGATCGATCAGGCTGGCGATGTCGAACTCGTTCTCGGTGTAGAATCCGCCATTGCGTTCCGCCACATCCTGCCGCAGCAGGCGATAGGTGCCGACCACCGGCTGCTTGCCGCTCATCGACGGCTTGGCGGCGTGATCGATCACCATCAGATGATCGCAGATCCTGTCGAACGCATCCTTGTCGCGGCGGGCCAGCAGGGTGGCGGCGTCGGCGATGGCGGTGCCGTCCTTGTAGAACACGCGATAGCGCAGTTTTTGTGCGCGCTTCACTTCGCGTTTGCCCTCGGCCAACCGCACCTCGAGCGCGCCGAGCCGTCCGAGCGTGGTCGGCGGCGGCTTGAACCAGGTCATCGCCGCCTGCGCGGCGATCCCGACATGCTCCGGCCGCAGCATCTGGATCAGACGCTGCGTCGATCGCGCCAACTCGCCGTTCTGCATGGCTTCCCTCGCGGCCGCGTTCACCCGAATCGAATCGGCGCGGTCTTCGAGGGTGAGAGATCACGGGCCCTCGACAGCCATGTGACACCGCGATTGCCGCGGCGTGACAGCGCCCCCCTTCACGCCGCGAGATGCCGCGAGGCGGCCAGCCCCGCCAGCGCATCGGCGAGCTTCTCGCGGTCGAGCGGCTTGATCAGAAAACCGTCCATGCCGGCTTCGAAACAGGCGTAGCGGTCCTCCACCAGCGTATTCGCGGTCAATGCGAGGATCGGCGTCTGGCGGCCGGGCTGACCGGCCTCGCGCTCACGGATCCGCCTGGTGGTCTCGATGCCGTCGAGCTGCGGCATCTGGATATCCATCAGCACCAGATCATAGGGCGCGCCGGCGGACCTGGCGGCGAGCCAGGATTCCAGGGCCTCCTCGCCATTGGTGGTGATGACGGCGTGATGCCCGAGCCGCGTCAGCAGCGAGCGCATCAGGAGCGCGTTGATCTCGTTGTCCTCGGCCACCAGGATGGAGAGGCCATGCGCCGGCGCGAGCGCCGGCGTCTCGCTCATTTCGGGCACGTCGATCAGGCCATCGCCGGCAAGACCGGGCGCGGCAACTTCCGGCGCGGTGGTCAGGCGGGCTGCGAGCGAGGCCGCGCGCAGCGGTTTGATCAGATAGCCGGTGAAGGAGGAGGATGTCGACGCCAGCACTTCCTGCCGGGTCGCCGGAGTGAACAGCACGATGCGCTGCGTTGCATGGCTGCGCGCGGCCTCGCCGAGTGCGGCGACTTCCTTGGCGCCCAGCGCATGATCGAGCAGCACGGCGTGCCAGGTCCGCTCCGGCAGCAGGGCCTGCGCCACCGCGAGATCCGAAACCATGCAGGTCTGGCCACCCCAGCGCTGCAGCCGCCGCGCGATCAGCGAAGCCTCGATGCTCTGCGGCGTCACCAGCATGATCGCATGACCGGTCAGGTCGGGCGCGACGAAGGCCTTTTGCGCGCCGCTGTCGCTGTCGGAAGCCGCGAGCGGGATCGATACCTCGAAGGTGGAACCGGCGCCGAGCTGGCTCTCCAGCGTGATGCGTCCGCCCATGCGCTTGACGATGCGCTCCGAGATGCTGAGGCCGAGGCCGGTGCCGCCATAGCTGCGGCCGATGCGGTCGTCGGCCTGCTCGAACTCGCGGAAGATCCGCTCCCGCGCTTCCGGCGCGATGCCGATGCCGGTGTCGCGCACCAGAAAGGAGATTTCATTGGGCCAGATGCCGGGCTCGACGATCAGCGCCACGCCGCCGGTCGAGGTGAACTTGATGGCGTTGCCGGCGAGATTGAGCAGCACCTGGCGCAGCCGCGCCGCGTCGCCGACCATCTCCGCCGGCAGCCGCTCGTCGACATAGGCCGCGATCTCGAGCTTGCGCGCCTGCGCGCGGGGCGCCAGCAATTCGGTGATGTCCTCGATCAGCGCGGAAAGCGCGAACGGGCGGTGTTCGAGATCGATCTTGCCGGCCTCGATCTTGGAATAATCCAATAATTCCTCGATCAGCGACAGCAGCGCGTCGCCAGAGCTTTTCACCGCCCTGGCATAGGTCATCTGCTCCGGCGTCAGCGGCGTGTCGAGCAGCAGGCCGCTCATGCCGATGATGCCGTTCAGCGGCGTGCGGATTTCGTGGGAGGCCATCGCCAGGAAGCGCGACTTGGCGCGGTTGGCGGCGTCGGCATGATCGCGGGCCTCGCCGAGCGCGCGTTCGGTCTCGGTGCGGTCGGTGACGTCGCGGCCGACGCTCTGCATTTCCGCCGGATGTCCGGCATCGATGCGAACCAGGCCCTCGCGCCAGGCGATCCAGCGCGGCCCGAGCGCGGTTGCGATCCTCTGGTCGTAGATTCGCGTGCCGTTGGTTTCGATCGCGGTGTCGCCCTGCGCCAGCACGGTGGGCGTGAAGCGGCTGCCGATCAGTTTTTCGCGCGGCAGTTCCGCCAATTCGCAATAGGCGTCGTTGACGAAGGTGATGCGGCCGTCGCCGTCGCGCAGCACGATCAGGTCGCCCTGCGATTCGAACAGGCTGCGGGCGCGCTGCTCGGCCTCCTTCAATTCCCAATTGCGGTCGGCCAGCGCTTCGTTGTGCAGCGCCAACTTCTTGTGTTGCTGGCGCATCCAGCGCAACCGGAAGCTCAGGGTCGCGAGCGCGAGGCAGGCGAGCGCGAACAGGAAGCTGGCGCCGATCGCAAAGGCGTGCGGGTCGTAGCCGGAACCTTCGGACCGGCTGCCGGCGATGAAGCCATAGGCCCCGCCGAACGCGGCGGAGAAGATCATGAAGGAGCGGACGGTGAAGATGAGCCAGGGATGGCGCCGGGCGAAGCGACGTATGCGTATCTTGATCCGGAAAATCCGCCGCTTCATGCCGATGACCTTGTGCCTGTCTTGCCGAGCCTGTCGCGGCGCCGACGATGCCGCGGCGACCTTGCAAAGTGCTTGAGGCCGGAGGGCTTCGCGCCATCAGCTAAAAACGTGGTTGATGAAAGGTTAATGCATGAGGCTGGATGCCGGCTCGCGCAAAGAAACCGCGCCGCCCAAAGGTTCAGAACGCGGCGGCGAGCCGCTGCGGCGCGCCGCGGGCTCCGACGATGAGGGCGGCGGCGTCGCGCGCCGAAAAGCGCTTCGAGCGCACGAAAATCCGGTAATCGGCCGGGCCGTGCTGCGAGAGATAGATCACCGGCTCCGACGCCGAGGGGCTTGCGGAGATCGCCACGTAACGGGTCGCCGGATTGACCGCGCAGGCGCTGGCCTCGGAACTGTCGACGTCGTCAAGCACGGCGAAATCCGCCGCCTCCGCATTGTCCGTCAGCTGGACCCGCACGGTTGCGTGCGCCGGATCGCGGGTGAAACTGACATGAGACTGCGCCTGCCAGGGCAGCGAGGTGATCTGGACCGAACCTTCGCCGATCGCGACGCAGGGTCTCGCGCCGGGCAGGAAATCGCTGCGCGCGAACGCGGCGGCAACCAGCAGCGGAACAACCGAGGCCAGGACTTTGAAACGCAACATGATACGCACTCGCCCGCCGATAAGCCGGTGCAACGCCGCGGCTTATGGTTGGCAGAGTGTAAACGGGACTGGTTACCGGCTGGTTGACGGGAGAGGAATAGCCGGGAACTCGCCTGCCGTCATATGTGGGCGGCCCCCATCGGCAAGCTTTTTTGACGTTGCGAACGATTTGGTCTGCTGCGGTCATAACGCAGCTGCACCGTTCGTCTCGTCACGCCGCGTTGCGCAGATCCTCCGCCAGCGCGCGATAGGACAATGCTTCGGCCAGATGCAGCCGGCCGATCTTGTCTGACCCGTCGAGGTCGGCGAGCGTGCGGGCGACGCGCAGCACGCGGTGATAGCCGCGCGCCGACAGCCGCATGGTCTCCGACGCGTCGCGCAGCAGTTTGGTGCCTTGCGCATCCAGCTGCACGATCTCTTCCAGCACCGAGGCCGGCGCTTCGGCATTGGTGCGGACCTGCGGCAGACCTGCGGCGGCGTAACGCGCGAGCTGGATGTCGCGCGCCGCGGCGACTCTTGCTGCGACTTCCGCCGAGCCTTCGGCCGGCGGCGGCAGGATCAGGTCGGCGGCGGTGACCGCGGGGACCTCGATGCGCAGGTCGATGCGATCCATCAGCGGGCCGGAAATGCGCGCCTGGTAATCGGAGGTGCAGCGGTCGATGCGGCCGCGCTTGCAGGAATAGCCGGGCTCATAGGCATGGCCGCAGCGGCACGGGTTCATGGCGGCGACCAGCATGAAGCGCGCCGGATAGGTGACGCGGTGATTGGCGCGGGAGACCGAGACCTCACCGTTCTCCAGGGGCTGGCGCAGCGAGTCCAGCACGCGGGCGTCGAACTCCGGCAATTCGTCGAGGAACAGCACGCCCTGATGCGCCAGCGAGATCTCGCCGGGCTTGGCGCGCATGCCGCCGCCGGTCAGTGCCGCCATGCTGGCGGAATGATGCGGGCTGCGGAACGGCCGCCGCGCGGTCAGCGCGCCGTCGCGGATTTCGCCGGCGACGGAAGCGATCATGGAGACTTCGAGCAGCTCCGACGGCGACAGCGGCGGCAGGATCGAGGGCAGCCGCGCCGCCAGCATCGATTTGCCCGCGCCGGGCGCGCCGATCATCAGGAGATGATGCCCGCCGGCCGCCGCGATCTCGAGCGCGCGCTTGGCGCTCTCCTGGCCCTTGATGTCGCGCAGGTCGAGCAGGTTGGCCTCCGGCGCGTGCACCTTGGGCTGCGGACGCGACAGCACCTGGGTGCCCCTGAAATGGTTGGCGATCTGGATCAGCGAATTCGCCGCCACGATCTGGATGTCCGGGCTCGCCCAGGCCGCTTCGGCGCCGCAGGCCGCCGGGCAGATCAGGCCCTCGTCGCGCCCGTTGGCGCCGATCGCTGCGGGCAACACGCCCGCCACAGGGGCGATCGATCCGTCGAGGCCGAGTTCGCCGAGCACGGTGAAGCCTGAAAGCGCGTCCGGCGGGATCGCGCCGATGGCGGCCATCAGCCCGAGCGCGATCGGCAGGTCGTAATGGCTGCCTTCCTTGGGCAGGTCGGCGGGCGCGAGATTGACGGTGATGCGCCGCGCGGGCAGCGCCAGCCCGGAGGCGATCAGCGCCGAGCGCACCCGCTCGCGCGCCTCGGACACCGCCTTGTCGGGCAGGCCGACGATGGCGAAAGCGGGCAATCCCGGCGCGACCTGCACCTGCACGTCGACGCTGCGGGCCTCGATGCCCTCAAAGGCTACGGTAGAAACCCGCTGGACCATGCCGCCCCACTTTTCCGCAATCGAGGGTAGCGGAAAGGAGGGGCCAGGGCAAGAACATTAAGGGAACACGCAAGGGTGACTTCGCTTCAGTCTAGTACCCCGTCACCCGCCCGCTCCGGCACTCATACCGGCCATCTGAATCGGTCCCCTCAACATTCTGCCTGAAGAACTGCCCCATCGACGGCGCCGCCATCAGGTCGTCGAAAGTCGCCGGCGGCAGGTTGCAATACTGGTGGTAGGTGCCCTTGACGCTGACGATCATGGTGGCCTGCGCCCGGTCGTAGCAGGCGCGCTGGATCAGGGTGCTGCGCGGGGTGTCGCGGCATTCGAAGCTCGCGAGATCGACGGTGCCGCGATCCCTGACCTCGACCGCCTCGGAGCCGGGCTCTGCGGTCAACAACAGCGCGATGAGGGTGGTGGCTGCCTTGATCATGCCGCGCGCCTGATCTTCCTTCGCTTCGCCATGCGGGGGTAGGTCATTGGCCCCCGCCCGGATGGCTATTTCGCGCGTCATTTTCTTCCAGATCAAGGGAGTTTGCTTGGTATCGTTCCTGAAGCTGTTGGCGCGGGCCTGCTTCACCGGCCGCGGAGACGGCAGCGCCGCCCATGCGCAACGCATTGCCGAAATACAGGACCAGTTTCGAGAGGCTCTCGCGGAGGAGACCGCGCTCGCCCGCGCCCACCAGTCGGATTCCTATTACACCTCCGCGCGCGGCCATAATGTCGGCCATGACGAAATGGTGGCGGTGGTCTACGCCGAAAAGATCGTTCTGGCGCCGAGCGCGGCCGAGTCAGGCGATCCCGTGAGTTACGCCCATCGCCTGCTCGGGGATCTCGAGGTGATCAAAACGGATTATCGAATCGCGGAGGACGATCCGGATGGTTACGGCATCGGCACCCTGCACAGTATTTCGCGGAAGCTCGAGGCGTTCGCGCGGTGAGCTCGTCATGCCCGGCCTTGTGCCGGGCATCCACGTCTTGACGGAGCCGAAGGAAGAAAGTCGTGGATGGCCGGGTCAAGCCCGGCCATGACGAAAAGCGGGTTCGTCGCCGCGCGTTTCGAACCATGAAGCGCGAGCCAGATGCCGATCTGTGGCGCCGCTCAATTCAGCCTGGACACCGCGGCCGGATCGGCCTTCGACTGCTCCAGCATCTTCAGCGCCGCTTCTTCTCGATTACGTCCCAGATTTTCGCCGCGACATCGGGGCCGTTGAGCCGGGCGATGGCGCGGATGCCGGTGGGGGAGGTGACGTTGATCTCGGTGAGGAAGCCGTCGATGACGTCGATGCCGACGAACAGCAGCCCGCGCTCGCGCAAGCGTGGGCCCAGCGTGTTGCAGATCTCGCGCTCGCGCTCCGAAAGCTCGGTGGCCTTTGCGGCGCCGCCGCGCACCATGTTGGAACGCAGATCGTCCGGCGCCGGCACGCGATTGACTGCGCCGGCGAATTCGCCGTCGACCAGGATGATGCGCTTGTCGCCGTGTTTCACCTCGGGAAGGAAGCGCTGGATCACCCAGGGCTCCTTGAAGGTCACCGAGAACATGTCGAACAATGAGCCGAAATTCATGTCCTGCGGCATCACGCGGAACACCGCCGCGCCGCCATGGCCGTGCAGCGGCTTCATCACCACCGCGCCGTGCGCTTCGCGGAACGCATTGATCTCGTCGAGGTCGCGCGAGATCAGCGTCGGCGGCATCAGCTGCGGGAAATCCATCACGAAGACTTTTTCCGGCGCGTTGCGCACGCTGGCGGGATTGTTCACCACCAGCGTCTTCGGGTGAATCCGTTCGAGAAAATGCGTCGAGGTGATGTAGGCGAGATCGAATGGCGGGTCCTGCCGCAACAGGATGACGTCGAAGGCGGCGAGCGGCTCGCGCCGGGGCTCGCCGAGGGTGAAGTGATTGCCGGCCTCGTCGCGCACGGTCAGGGCCTGGACCGGCGCCACCAGTTCCTCGCCGCGCAGCGACAGCTTGTCGGGCGTGTAATAGGACAGGGCGTGGCCGCGCTTCTGCGCCTCCAATAACAGCGCAAAAGTCGAATCGCCGCGGATGTTGATGCGCGCGATGGGGTCCATCTGGACGGCGACGTTCAATTTCATGTGGATGTCCGCAAGTTGTGGGGAGGCAGGGTGTCGGGAAGGAGAGGTCAGGTGCTGGCGTCGAATGCCGCTAACAGATGGCGCGGCAGGCGCCTCGGCGCAATCAGCATGGCGTCGAAACGCAGTTCGAATTCCGCATGCTCGGGATGCGCCATCAGCCAGGCTGAAGCGGCGGCGATGATGCGTTGCTGCTGGCGCGGCGTCACCGCATAGGCGGCCTCATCGAGGCTGGCGCGGGCCTTGACCTCGACGAACGCCACCAGACTGCGCTTGCGCGCCACGATGTCGATCTCGCCATGCGGGGTGCGAAAGCGCTTTGCCAGGATGCGATAGCCCTTGGCCATCAGGAAGGCGGCGGCGCGGCTTTCGGCCGACAGCCCGGTCTGAAACGCCGCGACGCGCTCGGGCGAAGCGATTTTCAAGGGCTTGCCGGGCGGGGTGGCGCCATCAGGTTTCGCCATCGGCGCCCCCGCCGCCAAGCTTGGCGAGTTCGAGCGCGCGGGCGTAGATTTCGCGGCGCGGCCGGCCGGACAGTTCGACCGCATGCGCCACCGCGTCCTTGACGCTGCCGGTCGCAAGCGAAGAGCGCAGGAGATCGTCGAGCCGGTCCTCGGTCATGACCAGCGCGTTGGCCTGAGGCGGGCCGATCACCAGCACGAATTCGCCGCGCGTTTCCAGCGTGTCGGCGTCCCTCGCCAGCTCGGCGATCGGCGCGCGCCTGATGTCCTCGTGCAGTTTCGTCATCTCGCGGCAGATCGCGGCGTCGCGGCCGGCCATGATGTCGGCGAGATCGGCCAGCGTGTCCTGCACCCGGTTGCCGGATTCGAACATGACCAGCGTGGCGTCGATCCGCGACAGTTCCGAAAGCCGTGTGCGCCGCGCGTTCTGTTTCGACGGCAGGAAGCCCTCGAAGAAGAACCGGTCGGTCGGCAGCGCCGACACGCACAGCGCCGCCAGCACCGAGGACGGTCCTGGCAGCGCGGTCACCTTGTGACCGGCGGCGCAGACCTCGCGCACCAGCTTGAAGCCGGGGTCCGATATCAGGGGCGTGCCGGCGTCGGAGACCAAGGCGATCGAGGTTCCCTGCGCCAGCTTCTGCAGGATCTTCGGCCGCGCCAGCGCGGCGTTGTGCTCGTGATAGGGTTTCAGCAGCGCCGTGATGCCGTAGCGCTCGGTCAGCCGGCGGGTCATGCGGGTGTCTTCGCAGGCGATGATGTCGACGCCGGCCAGCGTCTCCAGCGCGCGCAGGGTGATGTCGCCGAGATTGCCGATCGGGGTCGCCACCAGATACAGCCCGGGAGCCGGCTTCGGCGCGCTCAGGACGTGGCCGCCTATCGAAAACGTGCGCGGCAACGGTTCCGGCGGGCCATCAGACGTATTTATGGAGGCGGGTTTTGGGCGCATAATGTCAATCTAGAGCATGATCCGGAAAAGGGGGGAACCGGTTTTCCGAAACGACCATGCGCAAGCAAATAGACGTGATACTGATCCGATTGAATGCAGCCGGATCAGTTCCGGGGACACAGCGCTTACGCCACCATCCTGCATGCTGCGGCAGCCGGAGGGCATGCCGCGCAGGACAAGAGGGCGCAGGGAACTGCAACCGGCGGCCGGGCCGTATGGCCATAAACCTTTTGTTTTGGTTAACTATTCGTCGACAATATGCCTGAATCCACCCCCCTGATCGTCGGGAGGTGACGTGCCGGCCGGGATCGGCCGGTCAAGAGAAGAGATACGATGACAGGGCCGCTCAAACCCGGACCATGGCCTTTCAAGTCTCCGCCCTCGGGAGCCACCCGGCGGACGGCGCTCGGCCTGATTCTGGGCACACCTCTGCTCGGCGCCTGCGCCGGCATGCAGCAGAGTCTCGGCTCGTTTTCCAATCCGTTCAGTTCGGATGCCGGTCCCGCCGGACCGCCGCAGCAGCCGGCCGTCGCCGGCACCGGACAGGTCAAGGTCGGCCTGGTGCTGCCGCTGTCGGCGTCGGGCAATGCCGGCGTCGCGGCGCAGTCGATGAAGAACGCCGCCGAGATGGCGCTGGCGGAATTCCAGAATCCCAACATCCAGCTTTTGATCAAGGACGACGCCGGCAGTCCGCAAGGCGCGAGCCAGGGCGCGCAGCAGGCGCTCGACGAGGGCGCCGAGATCATCCTCGGTCCGTTGTTTGCGACCTCGGTGCCGTCGACGGCGCAGCTGACGCGCACCCGCGGCGTCTCGGTGATCGCGTTCTCGACCGATTCCAGCGTGGCCGGGCGCGGCGTCTATCTCCTGAGCTTTCTCCCCGAATCCGACGTCAACCGCATCATCGAATACGCGGCCAGCACCGGCAAGCGATCCTTCGCGGCGCTGCTGCCCGACAACGCCTATGGCAATGTGGTGGAGGCCGCGTTCAAGCAGGCGGTCGGCCGCAGGAACGGGCGCATCGTCGCGTTCGAGAAATACGGCGCCGACCGCGCCACGCCGGCGCGCACGGTGGCGCAGGCGCTCGGTGGGGCCGATGCGCTGTTCATCGCCGACGACGGCGATTCCGTGGTGGCGACCGCCGACGCGCTGACCGCTGCGGGTGCGAATCTGCGCAACATCCAGCTGCTCGGCACGGGTCTGTGGGACAATCCGCGGGTGTTCGCGAGCCCAGCCCTGCAGGGCGGCCTCTATGCCGCGCCCGATCCGTCCGGCTTCCGCAGTTTCTCCAATCGCTACCGCGCCAAATACGGCGCCGATCCCGTGCGCACCGCGACGCTCGCCTATGACGCGGTGGCGCTGGTCGCAGCCTTGGCGCGAACGCAAGGCGGCGCGCGGTTCTCGCCGGAAGTGCTGACCAATCCCTCCGGCTTTGCCGGCATCGACGGGCTGTTCCGGTTCCGCGCCGACGGCACCAATGAGCGCGGCCTCGCGGTCATGAAGGTGGGATCCGGCGGCAGCACGCCGGTCGCCGGCTCGCCGAAGAGTTTTGGCGCGTAAGCTAGCTAGTCGTCGCCCCTGCGAACCCAAGGGGCCCATAGCCACCGGCGTCGATTGTTGCAGAAGGTCTCTGCCTCCGTGCCATAACGCGGGTGCACGGCGTATGGGTCCCCGCGTTCGCGGGGACGACATCCAGAGAAATCTAAGCTGCCAGATCCGCCACCACCGCATCGAGCACCGGGAATCCGGCTTGCGTCACCCGCAGCCGGCCGCCGGCGTCGACGGTGATGGCGCCTTCCTCGCGCAGGATCGCGATGCGGCCGGGATCGAGCGTGCGGCCGGACAATGCTGCGTAGCGCTCGGGATCGATGCCTTCGGCGAGCCGCAGGCCCATCAGCAAGAATTCATCGGCGCGCTCTTCGCTGTTGAGGAGATCATCGACGACGACGCCATGGCCTGACGCCTCGACCCGCATCAGCCAGGCCTCGGGGCGTTTCTCGGTGGCGATGGCGTGCCTGATGCCCTCGATATCGAGGCGGCCATGCGCGCCGGGGCCGATGCCGGCATATTCCTCGCCGCGCCAATAGACCAGGTTGTGTTTGCACTCCGCGCCGGGTCTGGCGTGATTGGAAATCTCGTAGGCCGGCAAGCCATGCGCCGCGCAGACATCCTGCGTGACGTCGTAGAGCGCGCGCGCCATCGCCTCGTCCGGCGTCTTCAGCTTGCCCGCGGCGTGCAGGCCGAAGAACGGCGTGCCCTCTTCGATGGTGAGTTGATAGAGCGACAGATGCTCGGCGGCTTCCGCAATCGCGCGCTTCAGTTCATCGGTCCACATCTGTGGCGTCTGGTCGGGGCGGGCGTAGATCAGGTCGAACGAGTAGCGGTCGAACGCGCGGCGTGCAATGGCGACGGCGTCGAGCGCCTCGCGCGCGGTATGCAGCCGGCCCAGCGCCTTCAGCGAAGCATCGTCCAGCGCCTGCACGCCGAGCGACACCCGGTTGACGCCGGCTGCGCGATAGCCGCGAAACCGCGTCGCCTCGACGCTGGTGGGATTGGCCTCCAGCGTGACTTCCACATCGGATGCGACATGCCAGTGTCTTGCGATCGAATCCAGGATCGCGCCGACGGTTCTGGGCTGCATCAGCGACGGCGTGCCGCCGCCGAGAAAGATCGACGACACGATGCGGCCCGGCGCGCGCGCCGCGGTGGCCTCGATCTCGCGCGCAAAGGCGCGGGCAAAGCGTTCCTCGTCAACGGGGGCATGCCGGACATGGCTGTTGAAATCACAATACGGGCATTTCGACAGGCAGAACGGCCAGTGCACATAGACGCCGAAGGCTTGTTTTCCGTCAGCACTAGTCAAGACAGATCTCCGCCAGTTTGACGAAGGCGCGTGCCCGGTGCGACAGGCCGAGTCCGAGCGGCGGCAGGCCGTGCTTCTCGATGCTGGTCATTTCGCCGAAGGTGCGGCTGTGCCCGTCGGGCAGGAACGCCGGATCGTAGCCGAAGCCGGCGGTGCCGCGCGGCGGCCACACCAGCGTGCCGTCGGCGCGCGCCTCGACCTCCTCGACATGATCGTCGGGCCAGGCGACGCAGAGCGCGGAAACGAAATGCGCCTTGCGCCTGTCCGGCGTCGTGGCGCCGCGCTCCTGCAGCAGGCGCTCGATCCGCGTCATGGCGGCGTTGAAGTCCTTGCCTTCGCCGGCCCAGCGCGCCGACAGGATTCCGGGCGCACCGTCCAGCGCGTCGACCACGAGGCCGGAATCGTCGGCGAAGGCCGGCAGCTGCGCGGCTTTGGCCGCCGCCATCGCCTTGATCTTCGCATTGGTGCGAAAGCTGTCGCCGGTCTCGTCGGGCTCGCCGAGGCCGAGCTCGCCGGCGGAAATCGCCTCGACGCCGTGCGGCGCCAGCAATTCGCGCATCTCGGCGAGCTTGCCGGGATTGTGGGTCGCGATCACGAGCTTGCCGGTGATTCGACGATGCATGGGGTCAGTCTACGCCAGGGCGCGCGCGATCTCGAATCACGCCACGGCCATCTTCTGCAGGTCCACCAGCCGCGCCACGCCCTTGCGCGCCAGCGCCATCAGCGCCAGGAACTCGTCCTGCGAGAACGGGGTCTTTTCCGCGGTGCCCTGCACCTCGATGATGCGGCCGTCGCCGGTCATGACGAAATTGGCATCGGTTTCGGCCTCCGAATCCTCGGCGTAATCGAGGTCGAGTACCGGGGTGCCGCCATAGATGCCGCAGGAGATCGCCGCGACGTTGTCGCGCAGCACGTTGCCCTTGATCATGTTGCGGTTCTTCATCCAGCCGATGCAGTCGGCCAGCGCCACCCATGCGCCGGTGATCGAGGCGGTGCGGGTGCCGCCGTCGGCCTGGATCACGTCGCAGTCGACGGTGATCTGGCGCTCGCCAAGCGCCTCGAGGTCGACGGTGGCGCGCAAGCTGCGGCCGATCAGGCGCTGGATCTCGACGGTGCGGCCGTTCTGCTTGCCGGCGGAAGCCTCGCGGCGGGTGCGTTCCAGCGTCGCCCGCGGCAGCATGCCGTATTCGGCGGTGACCCAGCCGCGGCCCTGGCCCTTCAGCCATGGCGGCAGCCGCTCTTCCAGGGTGGCCGTCACCAGCACATGGGTGTCGCCGAATTTGACCATGCAGGAACCCTCGGCGTATTTGACCACGCCCCGTTCCAGCGACACGGCGCGCAGTTCATCCGGCGCCCGGCGGCTTGGCCGCATGAGAAATCCTCCAAAAATCCAGTAAAGACAGGTTCGCGGTGCTTGTAGGAGGGGGAAGCGGCAGCGGCAAGGGTCTTGCAGGGGCCTTGGACGGCCTTTAGCCGTCCGTTTGGGGCGAATACCTGCTTGTCACCGGCCCCTGTGATAGACAGATTAGGGTCTGAAAGCGCGACCAGCAAAAGCGGCAGCCGGTTTTGCGTCCGGGCGCGCTTTAAACATTAAGTGGCGCATGATCTTATCGCCAAACCGCTGACACTTTGGCGGATCATGCGCTGGGAGTACTTTTGTGGCCCACCACGATCCGATCGGCCTGATCGCGCCGCATGCCGGGCTCGCCCAGCTCAACGAGCGCTCGCGGGACATCTTTCGTCAAATCGTCGAGAGTTATCTGGCGACCGGCGAACCCGTCGGCTCGCGCAATATCTCGCGCCTGATCGCGGTGCCGCTGTCGCCGGCCTCGGTGCGCAACGTGATGTCGGACCTCGAGCAGCTCGGCCTGATCTACGCGCCGCATACCTCGGCCGGCCGGCTGCCGACCGAACTCGGCCTGCGGTTTTTCGTCGACGCCCTGATGCAGGTCGGCGACCTCACCGGGCCGGAGCGCGAGTCGATCCAGAACCAGCTTTCCTCCGTCGGCAAGGCGCAATCGGTCGAGGCTGCTCTCGGCGAGGCCCTGACCCGGCTGTCCGGCCTGACCCGGGCCGCGGCGGTGGTGCTGACGGCCAAATCCAATTCGCGGCTGAAGCACATCGAATTCGTGCGGCTGGAGCCGGAGCGGGCGCTGGTGGTGCTGGTCGGCGAGGACGGCCAGGTCGAGAACCGCGTGCTGACGCTGCCGCCGGGCGTGCCATCTTCGGCGCTGATCGAAGCCACCAATTTCCTCAATGCGCGGATCAGGGGGCGCACGCTCGCCGAAGCGCGTCTCGAACTCGAAACCGCATTGACGCAAAGCCGCACCGAACTCGATCAATTGACGCAGAAGGTGATCGCTGCCGGGATCGCGAGCTGGTCCGGCGGCGAAAGCGACGACCGGCAATTGATCGTGCGCGGCCACGCCAATCTGCTGGAGGATCTGCACGCGCTGGAAGACCTCGAGCGGGTGAAATCGCTGTTCGACGATCTCGAGACCAAGCGCGGCGTGATCGATCTGTTGGGCCGCGCCGAGCGCGCCGAGGGCGTGCGGATTTTCATCGGATCGGAAAACAAGCTGTTTTCGCTGTCCGGTTCCTCCACCATCATCGCGCCCTACAGCGACGCCACCGGTCATATCGTTGGCGTTCTCGGCGTGATCGGCCCGACGCGGCTGAACTATGCCAGGGTTATCCCGACGGTGGACTATGCGGCGCGGATCGTCAGCCGGATGCTGGGCGGCTGATCCCGCCCGAAATGGGGTGGTCGTCCTTGATTTTTGGCGCCTAAAGCCCGATATCCCGGCCAGCAAACCCTAAAATTCGATCCGACGCGATTTTTCGAAAAGGCGATCCATGACCGATCCCAACCGGCCGAACGATGACGCGGCGCAACCAGCCGAACCCGTGATTTCCAAGCCCTACATCATGCCCGACGATCCCGAAGTGGGATCGGCCGAGGCGCTCGCCAAGGAAGCCGCCGAAGCGCGCGACAAGATGCTGCGCACGCTGGCGGAAATGGAAAACCTGCGCAAGCGAACGGCGCGCGAGGTGGCCGATGCGCGGACCTACGGCATCACCGGTTTCGCGCGCGACGTGCTCGACATCGCCGACAATCTGCAACGCGCGCTCGACGCGGTGCCGGCCGAGGCCAAGGCCAATGCCGATCCCGGCCTGAAGGCCCTGATCGAAGGCGTCGAATTGACCGAGCGCTCGCTGCTCAACACGCTGGAGAAAAACGGCGTCAAGAAATTCGATCCGGCCGGCGAGAAGTTCGATCCGAATTTCCAGCAGGCGATGTACGAGGTCCCCGATCCGTCGGTGCCGGCGGGAACGGTGGTCCAGGTCGTGCAGGCCGGCTTCATGATCGGCGAACGCGTGCTGCGGCCGGCGCTGGTCGCCGTCTCCAAGGGCGGCGCGAAAGCGGCGCCTGCGGCTTCCGAGCAGGCCTAAAGCATCTTCGAGTTCGGGGCTTCATCCTTCGAGACGCCGCGCAAGGTGCGCGGCTCCTCAGGATGAGGTCCGGTGTTCCACTCCTCATGGTGAGGAGCGCGGCAAGGCCGCGCGTCTCGAACCATCGGGCATCCTGACCACACGCCCTACGCCGCAATATCCGCCGACTGGATGCGCTTGACGCCTGCCTTGGCCAGTCGGCCCAGGCCTCGGCCAAGCGAGCCCTGGGTGTCGATGCCGCGGCAGGCGTCTTCGATCACGTAGGTTTCGAACCCGGCCTTGCGCGCATCGAGCGCGGGTGCCTCATTCAGCGCGGCTGAATGCCGTCGCGCACGGCGCGGAAGCGGGGAAACGCTTTGCTCCATTCCTCGCGCGGCGCGCTGCCGATGATGCGCAACGAGCTCTGGCCGCCGAAGCGCAGCCACTGCACCACGGTGACGGGGGTATTGTCCTTGCCGCTCACCGCATCGATGCGGGTTTCATAGCCGGGCATGCCGTCGATGCGCAGCGGCTCCGACATCGTGATCCTTGCTTCGCGCACCCCGGGAATCGTGGTGGCCGCCTGCTGGGCGAACCGGCCGCGATCCTCCGGCTGGTTCGGCGCGGCGCCGACGATGCCGATGATCATGAAGGGTGCGCCCTCGAAGCCCTTTTGCTCGTCGCCGTCGGCGAGAACGATGGCCGCGCCGACCGCCAGGGTGCGGACATTCTTGAAGCCGCTCAGCTCGCCGGTCTTGAACGGCATCTGCGCCAGCTGCTCCTCGACGGGAACTTGCTTGCGGATCACAGCCGAGGCGAACATCTGCCTGATGGCGTCGTCGGTATAGATCTTGGTGGCGTTTTCCGGGACCTGCACGGCGATATAGCCGGAGAAGGTGCCGCCCGGCAGGATCATCGAATAGCGCCGCACCGTGGTCGTGCCATCCTTGCCGGTTTCGATGGTGTAGTAGGCAAGGCCGGCGGCGGTTTCGATGCTCTCCGGCTTGACCCCGCCGGCGCCGGCGGGATTGGCCTTGAAGGCATTCATGACCTCGTTGTAGGCGTCGGCCGGAAGCTCCGCCACCAGCACCTTGACGGCCTGATCCTCGGTCTCGAATCCGACGAAGGTCTTGGCGCGGGAGAGGCCGACCAGCGGCGTGACGCCGACCCTGATGCCCGGCGGAAACACCGGGTCCGCGGCAAGGGCGGGGCTTATTGCGGGGATAAGCAGGGCAACCGCGAACATCAGTCGGATCAGCATCATGAAAAATCTACTGGGTTTGCATTAAGGCCGTTCAATGGTCGGCCGCCGCGGCTCCTTGGCGGGGCCGCATTTGGGTGCCGCTTTTAGCTGCTTTGAAGTCGCGGCAACAGGGAGGTCCTGTTTCGTTCCCGCCTGCGGGCCCGATGCTTTTCGGAAAATCGCCGGTTTTTCGCCTGATATTACCGGTCCTTAAAGATTTTTCGGGCATTTCCCCATCCATGACCGGACCATCCGTCGCGACCGCGCCGCGGCCAAATCCTGCCTTTGCGGGCTGGCTGGCTCGATGGTTGCCGCCCGGGCTTGGCCGCGACGACCGCGCTTTGTTTCGCGATTTCGCGGTGCTGGGCAGTGCGCTGTTCGCGATAACTTCCATTGCCTATGTCTGGACCATCGACTGGCGCGGGGCGATCCCGCGCGACGGCACCACGCTCGCGGTCGGCCGCGACTTTCTGAATTTCTGGATGTATGGCCGCGCCGCCGTGTCAGCCGATCCCGCGCGGTTCTACGATCTCGCCGCCTATCACCAGGCGATCCGCGATCTCCTCGGCATGGAGCTTTCCGGCCAGAACTGGTCGTATCCCCCGAGCGTGATGTGGCTCGCCGCACCGTTCGGGCAATTGAATTACCTTGCCGCGCTCGCGTGCTGGACGCTGATGGGTGTTGTGGTGCTCGTCGCGGTCGGACGCCGTCATGTCGTCGACGGGCGGATTCTGATTCCGGTCCTGCTGTCGCCGGCGGCCCTGTTCTGCCTGATCTCGGGCCAGAGCGCGTTCCTGACCACGGCGATGATGATGGCGATTTTCGCGCTGCTCGACCGCAGGCCGGTTATCGCCGGCGTGCTGATCGGGCTGCTCACCATCAAGCCGCAGCTCGGGATTCTGTTTCCGTTCGTGCTGATCGCCTCCGGCCGTTGGCGGGTCTTCCTTGCCGCGGCCGTCACCGCGCTGGCGCTGGTCGGCGTCACCGCCGCGATGTTCGGGCCGCAGGTCTGGATCGATTTTGTTTCAAAAGGTCTGCCGGTGCAGGGTCTGGTGCTGTCGGATCCGGATCGGATCGCGACGCCGTTCTATCCCACCATCTTCATGAACCTGCGCGGGCTCGATCTGTCCGCTGCCGCCGCGATGTCGGTCCAGCTGGCGTTTTCGGCGTTCGCGATCGGCGCGGCGATCTGGGCGTTCAGGTTCCGCAAGGACGCCGATCCGCCGCTGCTGCTGGCGCTGTTTCTGGCCTGTTCCGCCACCGCCTCGCCCTATTTGCTGGCCTACGACCTGCTGCCGCTGACGTTTGCCGCGGTGGCGCTGCTGGCCGGCTCGAACCTCGATTCTTGCGGCCGGCGGCTGGTGCAACTCGTCTACTGGACCCCGGCCTTGCAGCTGGCGCTCGGGACCTGGCACCTGCCGGGCCCGGCGCTGATCGCGCCTTTCTTTGCGGCCTTTCTGCTGGTACGGCTGCGCCCTTCCCCTCGGCCGGCCCCGGCCTGAACGGGACACTATCTTTCAAGGGCAGGGGTTTTCGTGGGCCTAAGGTTGCGCCCGGTCCTTGCGGGGCCTGCCCCCCCTCCTATATGAGGCTCACCGTCGCAATATCGCGAGCATTTGATTGTTTGGGGGTTCGGATTGGTGCGCCGTCAGGGCCCAGCCAACCTGCCGCAAAAAGAAGGATATGAGGACCATGGGAAAGGTCATTGGGATCGATCTCGGCACCACGAATTCGTGCGTCGCCGTTATGGATGGCAAGACTGCGAAAGTCATCGAGAACGCCGAGGGCATGCGGACCACCCCGTCGATCGTCGCCTTCAGCGATGACGGCGAGCGCCTCGTCGGCCAGCCTGCCAAGCGCCAGGCGGTGACCAATCCCGAGCGGACCTTCTTCGCGGTCAAGCGCCTCGTCGGCCGCCGCTATGACGATCCGATGGTCGAGAAGGACAAGAAGCTCGTCCCCTACAAGATCGTCAAGGCATCCAACGGCGATGCCTGGGTCGAAGCCGACGGCAAGACCTATTCGCCCTCGCAGGTCTCGGCTTTCATTCTGCAGAAGATGAAAGAGACCGCGGAAGCCCATCTCGGCCAGAAGGTCGATCAGGCCGTCATTACCGTTCCCGCCTATTTCAACGACGCGCAACGTCAGGCCACCAAGGACGCCGGCAAGATCGCCGGCCTCGAAGTGCTGCGCATCATCAACGAGCCGACCGCGGCGGCGCTCGCCTACGGTCTCGACAAATCGAAGTCTGGCACCATCGCGGTGTACGACCTCGGCGGCGGCACCTTCGACGTCTCGGTCCTCGAGATCGGCGACGGCGTGTTCGAGGTGAAGTCGACCAACGGCGACACCTTCCTGGGCGGTGAAGACTTCGACATGCGGCTGGTCAGCTACCTGGCCGACGAGTTCCAGAAGGAGCAGGGCATCAACCTGCGCAACGACAAGCTCGCCTTGCAGCGCCTGAAAGAGGCCGCCGAAAAGGCCAAGATCGAGCTGTCGTCGACCACGCAGACCGAAATCAATCTGCCGTTCATCACGGCCGACCAGACCGGACCGAAGCATCTGACGATGAAGCTGACGCGCGCCAAGTTCGAGGCGCTGGTCGACGATCTCGTCCAGAAGACCATCGAACCCTGCCGCAAGGCGCTGAAGGACGCGGGCCTCACCGCCGGCGAAATCGGCGAAGTGGTTCTGGTCGGCGGCATGACCCGCATGCCGAAGGTCCAGGAAGTGGTGAAGCAGTTGTTCGGCAAGGAGCCGCACAAGGGCGTCAATCCGGACGAAGTCGTCGCCATCGGTGCGGCGATCCAGGCCGGCGTGCTGCAGGGCGACGTCAAGGACGTGCTGCTGCTCGACGTGACCCCGCTGTCGCTCGGCATCGAGACGCTGGGCGGCGTGTTCACCCGCATCATCGATCGCAACACCACGATCCCGACCAAGAAAAGCCAGGTGTTCTCGACCGCCGAGGACAACCAGAACGCGGTCACCATCCGCGTCTTCCAGGGCGAGCGCGAAATGGCGGCCGACAACAAGGTGCTCGGCCAGTTCGACCTGATGGGCATTCCGCCGTCACCGCGCGGCATGCCGCAGATCGAGGTTACCTTCGACATCGACGCCAACGGCATCGTCAACGTCTCGGCCAAGGACAAGGCGACCGGCAAGGAGCAGCAGATCCGGATCCAGGCATCCGGCGGGCTGTCCGAAGCCGACATCCAGAAGATGGTCAAGGACGCCGAGGCCAACGCCGCCGAGGACAAGAAACGCCGCGAGGCGGTCGACGCCAAGAACCATGCCGACGCGCTGGTGCATTCCACCGAGAAGGCGCTGGCCGAGCACGGCTCCAAGGTCGAGGAGAGCGAGCGCCGCGCCATCGAGGACGCCGTCAGCGACCTGAAGGAAGCGCTGAAGGGCGAGGATGCCGAGGCGATCAAGGCCAAGACCAACACGCTGGCGCAGGCTTCCATGAAGCTCGGCGAGGCGATGTACAAGCAACAGGCCGAGGCCGATGCGGCCAAGGATGCCGCGAAGGACGACGTGGTCGACGCGGAGTTCACCGAGGTCGACGACGACAAGAACAGCAAGAAGTCTGCTTAAACGGTTGTCACCATGGCCCTCATTCCAAAGAGCGCGCGGGTTGCGTCTCCAGGGATGGGGGTCATTTTTCGTTAAGCCGGAGGCTGCATCCTTTGCGGCGCGTGGCTTCGGAATGAGAACGAACTTCGGGCGGATCTGACTTATGTCCAGCACCAAGCGCTGCTACTACGAAACCCTGGAAGTCGAGCGGAACGCGGACGAGTCCAAGCTCAAGGCGGCATTCCGCAAGCTGGCGATGAAATGGCATCCGGACAAGAATCCGGGCGATGCCTCGAGCGAGATCCGTTTCAAGGAAATCAACGAAGCCTACGAAGTCCTGAAAGACGGCGACAAGCGCGCCGCCTATGACCGCTTCGGCCATGCGGCGTTCGAGCAGGGCCATGGCGGCGGCGGTCCCGGCTTCGGCGCCGGCTTCGCCTCGTCCTTCTCCGACATTTTCGAAGACCTGTTCGGCATGGCCGGCCAGCGCGGGCGCGGCGGCCGCGAGCGCGGCCAGGACCTGCGCTACAACATGGAAATCACGCTCGAGGAGGCTTTCCTCGGCAAGACCGCGCAGGTCGAGATTCCGGTCTCGGTGACCTGCGAATCCTGTTCGGGCACCGGCGCCAAGGCCGGCACCAAGCCGAAGGCCTGTTCGACCTGCGGCGGAGCGGGCCGGGTGCGGCAGGCGCAGGGCTTCTTCACGCTGGAACGGACCTGCCCCGGCTGTCAGGGCCGCGGCCAGATGATCGAAGACCCCTGTCCGTCATGCACCGGCTCCGGCCGGGTGACGCGCGACCGGACCCTGTCGGTCAATATTCCGCAAGGTGTCGAAGACGGCACCCGCATCCGCCTTGCCGGCGAGGGCGAGGCCGGCGTCCGCGGCGGGCCGCCGGGCGACCTCTACATTTTCCTGTCGCTGGCCAGCCACGAGTTCTTTCAGCGCGACGGCGCCGATCTGCACTGCCGCGTCCCGGTCTCGATGGTGACGGCGGCGCTGGGCGGTGAATTCGAGGTGCCGACCATCGACAAGGGCAAGACCAAGGTGAAAGTACCCTCCGGGACCCAGTCCGGCCGGCGTTTTCGCATTGCGTCAAAGGGCATGCCGGTGCTCCGTTCGCGCCAGACCGGGGACATGTATGTCCAGGTCGTGGTCGAAACGCCGCAGAATCTCACCAAGAAGCAGCAGGAGCTGCTGGCCGAGTTCGAAAAATTATCTTCCGGTGCGACCCAGCCGGAAGCGGCCGGTTTCTTCACTAAGGTCAAGGACTTCTTTGGAAATCGCGCCAGCCCGTAGCGACTCTTCGGCTTGACCGTTCCGGTTGCGACCTATACCTCTTTATGACTATTTTCTGACAGTCCCGCGCAGTCGCGCGGGTCCCGCCTGGTAGCGACAATGCCTTTGCAATCGTCCGTGCGTGCGTTGAAGAAGCCCCGTCTCGACGATGAGGTTCGCTTCCTCCGTTCATGGATCGAAAAGCCGCTGCACATGGGCGCGGTGATGCCCTCCGGAAAAATCCTGGCCCGCACCATGGCGCAGTATGTCGACGTCGACTCGTCGGCGCCGGTGGTCGAGCTCGGACCTGGCACCGGAGCGATCACCAACGCGCTGATCGAGCACGGCGTCGATCAGAAACGCCTCGTGCTGGTCGAATATAATCCGGGCTTCTGCGCGCTGCTGCGCGACCGCTATCCGCAAGCAACCGTCGTGCAGGGCGATGCCTACACGCTCCGCGATTCGCTGTGGGACGTTCTCAAGGCCCCGGCCGCAGCGGTGGTGTCCGGCCTTCCGCTGGTGACCAAGCCGATGCTGACGCGGCTGAAGCTGATCCGTGACGCCTTCGCGACGCTGGCGCCGGGCGCGCCGTTCGTGCAGTTCACCTATTCGGTGGCGCCGCCGATTCCGAAGTCGCTGCCGGGCGTGTCCACAGAGGCGTCCGAGCGCATCTGGATGAACCTTCCGCCGGCCCGTGTCTGGGTGTATCGCAAGGGCTGATCCTGCTCCGGCGCGTTCGAAACGCCGGTTCGCCCTTTTTGCGATTGGCCGATGTCCGCGCTGAAAATCCTCGTGATCCCCGGCTCGCTTCGGTCAGGCTCGCTCAATGCGAAGCTCGCGGCGGCGGCGGCCCATGAACTGGCGCAAGCGGGCGCCGAAGTCACGCGCATCTCGCTGTCGGATTTTCCGCTGCCGATCTACGACGGCGACCTGCAGAGCAAATCCGGCGTGCCGAAGAACGCGGTCAATCTCAAGCGCATGATGTCGGCCCATCACGGCGTTCTCATCGTATCGCCGGAATACAATTCGTCGGTGCCGCCGCTGGTCAAGAACGCCATCGACTGGGTGAGCCGGGTGCAGGACAGCCACGAGACCCGCGGCGAGGTGTTTCGCGGCCGCGCCTTCGCGATTGCGGCAGCTTCCGAAAACCGGCTCGGCGGCGCGCGATGCCTGGCGGCGCTGCGGCTGATCCTGACCGCCTGCCATGCCCTGGTCATTCCCAACCAGCTCGCGCTGCCGTTCGCCTCTGCCGCCTATGACGATATGGACAGGCTGAAGCATCCGGCCGATATCGAGGCGATGGGCGCGCTGGCGAGGCAGCTGATCGACATTTCCCAGCGCATGATGTGAGGTGACATGCAGCCTTCCGAAATCATCCCCCGCGACCGCCTGATCGTGGCGCTCGACCTGGCGAGCGTCACGGCGGCGGAGGCGATGGTTGCCAGGCTCGGCGACAGCGTGAGCTTCTACAAGATCGGCTATCAGCTCGCTTATGCCGGCGGATTGCCGCTGGTGCGCCAGCTCGCGGACCAGGGCAAGAAGGTCTTCATCGATCTCAAGCTGCACGACATCGGCAACACCGTGGCGCGCGGCGTCGAGAGCATCGCCAAACTGGGCGCGACGTTCCTCACCGTGCACGCCTATCCGCAGACCATGAAGGCGGCGGTCGAGGCGCGCGGCGGTTCGGGGTTGAAGATTCTGGCCGTCACCGTGCTGACCTCCTATGACGACGGCGACCTGCACGCCGCCGGCTACCGGCTCGGTGTCTCCGACCTGGTCGAGGCCCGCGCCCAGCAGGCCCAGGTGCTCGGCGTCGACGGCCTCGTCTGTTCGCCGGAGGAGGCGGCCGCCCTGCGCAAGATCGTCGGCCACCAGATGAGCCTGGTTACCCCCGGCATCCGGCCCGCCGGCAGCGCCACCGGCGACCAGAAACGCATCATGACGCCCGCCCGCGCCATCGCGGCGGGCGCGGACTATCTCGTGGTCGGACGGCCGATCGTCGAAGCCGGCGACCCCAGGGCCGCGGCAGAGGCCATCCAGGCCGAGGTCAGGCAGGCACTGGGCTAAAGCATCGAAAAGGGAAAAAACGCAGATGGCAAAAGGCTACTGGATCGCGCGCGTCGATGTTCACAACATGGATGGCTACAAGGAATATGTCGCGCAGAACGGCGCGGTCTTTGCCAAATACGGCGCCAAATTCCTGGTGCGCGGCGGCAGGTTCGAGGCGAGGGAAGGCTCTTCGCGCTCGCGCAACGTGGTGCTGGAATTCAAGGATTATGAGACCGCGCTCGCCTGCTACAACTCGCCGGAATACACCCATCTGGTGAAGGTCCGCAGCCCGCATTCGCAAGGCGACCTCGTGATCATCGAAGGCTATGACGGACCGCAGCCCTCCTGACAGAACCCCGGTCGGTTGCCGGAACGGCCTCCGCCCGCTATAGGGCGTAGAGAGGTAGAGCCATGGCCGACATGCGTTTGATCGTTGCGGGGGCTGGCGGCCGCATGGGCCGTGCGCTGACGCGCGTGATCTCGGAAACGCCGGGCGCGGTGCTGACCGGCGCGCTGGAAGCGCCCGGTTCGGCGCTATTGGGCAAGGATGCCGGCGTGCTTTCCGGCCTGCCCGAAAACGGCGTCAAGCTGTCGGCCGACCTGTGGTCGCTGTCGGCCAATGCCGACGGCATCCTGGATTTCACCGTGCCCGGCGCCACCATCGCCAATGTTGCGATCGCCGCCCAGCGCGGCCTGGTCCACGTCATCGGCACCACGGGTCTTTCGGCGTCGGATGACGCCGTGATCAAGAGCGTCACGGCGCGCGCCACCGTGGTCAAGTCGGGCAATATGAGCCTCGGCGTCAACCTGCTGGCGGCGCTGGTCAAGCGGGTGGCGCAATCGCTGGATGACAGCTTCGACATCGAAATCCTGGAAATGCATCACCGGGCCAAGATCGACGCGCCGTCGGGCACCGCCTTGATGCTGGGCGAGGCCGCCGCGGCCGGCCGCGGGATCGATCTCCACATCCATTCGGCCCGCGGCCGCGACGGCATCACCGGCGCGCGGCGGCCGGGCGATATCGGCTTTGCGTCCCTGCGCGGCGGCACCGTCACCGGCGATCACAGCGTGATTTTCGCCGGCGCGATGGAACGCATCGAGCTGACGCACCGGGCCGAGGACCGGACCATGTTCGCGCAAGGCGCCATCAAGGCCGCGCTGTGGGCGCGCGAAAAGAAGCCCGGGCTGTATTCGATGGCCGACGTGCTCGGGCTCACGGACTTCTGAGCATGATCCGGAAAAGTGGGCACCGGTTTTCCCTCGCGACAAACGCGAAGCGTTTGCGCGGAGATCATGCTCGAACAATAAAGAATTAGCGGCTTCTCGAAACAAAACGGAAATCAAGGGAATGAGCGACCGTCTTCTCGTGCTCGTGCGTCACGGCCAGAGCGAATGGAATCTGAAAAATCTTTTCACCGGCTGGAAGGATCCCGACCTGACCGAACAGGGCGTCGCCGAAGCCAGGGACGCCGGCCGCAAGCTGAAGGCGCAGGGGCTGTCGTTCGACATCGCCTTCACCTCGGTCTTGCAGCGCGCGCAGCACACGCTCGACCTGATGCTCGCCGAGATCGGCCAGACCGGCCTTCCGACCAGGAAGCACCTGGCGCTCAATGAGCGCGACTATGGCGACCTGTCGGGCCTCAACAAGGACGACGCCCGCAAGAAATGGGGCGAGGAGCAGGTGCATGTCTGGCGCCGCTCCTACGACGTGCCGCCGCCCAGCGGCGAAAGTCTGAAAGATACGCTGGCGCGCACGCTGCCCTATTACGTCCAGGAGATCTTGCCGTGCGTGCTGCGCGGCGAGCGCACGCTGGTGGCCGCGCACGGCAATTCGCTGCGCGCGCTGATCATGGTGCTGGAGAAGCTGACGCCGGAAACGATCCTGAAGCGCGAACTCGCCACCGGCGCGCCGGTGATCTACCGGCTCAACGCCGATTCGACGGTGGCATCGAAGCTCGATCTAGCGGCGTAGGCTGGTTCGAACGGGAAGGCGTCAATGCACGCCGACCTGTCCGGCTTCCCAGCCCAGCATCGCCTGCTTGCGGGTGATGCCCCAGTGATAGCCGGTCAGCGCGCCGCTCTTGCCGAGCGCGCGATGGCAGGGCACCACGAACGACACCGGGTTTCGCCCGACCGCCGCACCAACGGCGCGTGACGCCTTCGGGCTGTTGATCTTGTTGGCGATGTCGGAATAGCAGACCGCGCGGCCCATCGGGATTTTCAACAGCGTCTCCCAGACCCGGACCTCGAAGTCGGTGCCGATCAGGACCACGCGCAGCGGCTGGTCGGCGCGCCACAGCCGCGTGTCGAACACGCGCTGCGCCAGCGCCGAGGTTCCGTCGCGGTCTTCGAGATAAGTGGCGCGCGGCCAGCGCCGTTGCATGTCGGCGAGCGCGGCCGGTTCCTCGCCCGGATCGGCGAACGCAAGCCCGGCGAGGCCGCGGCCGCTGGCGATCACGATCGCGGTGCCGAACGGCGAGGGATGGAAGCCGTAGCGCAGCGTCATGCCGGCGCCGCCGTTCTTCCATTCGCCCGGCGACATCGCCTCATGGGTGACGAACAGGTCGTGCAGCCGTCCCGGGCCCGACAGCCCGGAGTCGAGCGCGGCGTCGAGCACGCTGGCGGAATCGCGCAACAGGCCCTTGGCATGATCGAGCGTCAGCGCCTGCATGAAGGCCTTGGGCGTCAGTCCGGCCCAGCGGCGGAACAGGTGGTGCAGTTCGTCCGGCGTCACGCTGGCGGCATCCGCCATCGCTTCGATGGTCGGCTGCGTGCGCCAGTGCTCCGAGATGAAGGCGATGGCGCGCCGCACCGAATCATAGTCGCGCAGCGCGGCGTCCTGGGGGCCCGGTTTGGCGAGGCGGTGCTCATTCATGGCGAGGTTCATCATGGGTCTGATGTAGGACGGTCGCGGCGGCCAAACCACCCGATTTCCGATTCCCCCGCATCAGAGCGGATTGTAAGTCGGGCCGCGCCTGGCGGCCTGCAGCGCAGCCAGTAAAGCCTTGGCAAAACTGGCTTTTTCGTCGGCTCCAAGGAAGCTCGCGATCGACACCCGGCGCCCCCGCGAAACCAGATAGAGCCGTTCGATGCCGAATTCGGCGTGGATCTTCTGGTCGAGCTGCACCCACAAGGGATTGAACACCCATTCGACCACATGGCCGCGGTGGCTGACCCGGCGCAGGCGCAGCTCCGACGGCGTGATCCGGATCTCTTCGCTGGCCAGCGCGCGGCGGAAATTGATCCGGAACGCCCACCAGATCACCAGCACGTCGAGGCACAAGAAGCCGAACACCGGCCACGCGCCCATCAGCAGAAACGCCAACCCGGTGGCGAAGCTGACCACGCTCAAAAATATCATCAGCACCAGAAAGCCGGTGCGGCCGAGCGAGCGGTGCGGCGTCAGCAGCGCTGAAAACAATTCGGGCTGCGCATCAAAATCGTTGCCTGCGGTCATTGCGGGTCAGTATACCCGGATCATGGCGAAAATCACCCGCGGACCCCGGCCGAAATCCAAATCTCCGGTCGCAAAGCCCAGCAAGAAAGCGGCGCCCAAAGCGAAGCCCGCGCGCGCCGTCAAGAAGACGGCGAAGATCAAGACTTCCAGGATCAAGACTTCCAAAATCAAGACTTCCAAGACTAAGCCCTGGACCGCCGCCGAGGTGCACGAAGCCTTCAGCCGCTTTCGCAAAGTCAATCCCGAGCCGAAGGGCGAGCTCGAACATCTCAACCCCTACACGCTGCTGGTCGCCGTGGTGCTGTCGGCGCAGGCGACCGACGCCGGCGTCAACAAGGCGACGCGGGCGCTGTTTGCGGTGGCCGACACGCCGCAGAAGATGCTCGAACTCGGCGAGGAAAAAGTCCGCGACTACATCAAGACCATCGGGCTGTACCGCAACAAGGCCAGGAACGTCATCGCGCTGTCGGAAAAGCTGATCGCCGAATTCGGCGGCGAGGTGCCGCGCAGCCGTGCCGAAATCGAGACGCTACCGGGCGCCGGCCGCAAGACCGCCAATGTCGTGCTCAACATGGCCTTCGGCGAGCACACCATGGCGGTCGACACCCACGTGTTCCGTGTCGGCAACCGTACCGGGCTGGCGCCCGGCAACACGCCGCTTGAAGTGGAGCTGGGGCTGGAGAAGGTGATCCCGGCAGAATTCATGCTGCACGCACATCATTGGCTGATCCTGCATGGCCGTTACACCTGCCTCGCCCGCAAGCCACGCTGCGAGGTGTGCGTGATCAACGATTTGTGCAGGTGGCCGGAAAAGACGGTGTAGCAACTTCGCCTCTTCCCGCTTGCTCCGTCCTCATCCTGAGGAGCTTGCGAAGCAAGCGTCTCGAAGGATGGCCGCAGCGGGGCTCTCATGGTTCGAGACGCCGCGCGAAGAGCGCGGCTCCTCACCATGAGGAACTTACCACCGGATCACGAGGAAGCTACACCACCGGCATTCCCGTCTTCCGCACCGGCTCGATCAGTTCCGGCCGCGGGCCGGAGAGGCGCTTGTGCATGTGGACCATGAAGGCCATGCCGAACAAAGGCGTCGCCAGGTTGACGATCGGGATCGACACGAACGCCGCAATCACCAGCCCCGCGGTGAACACGACCGCCGCGTTCTGCTTGCGCATCGCCTTGGCTTCCTCGGGCGAGCGAAACCGCATCGCCGCGAGCTCGAAATATTCGCGGCCCAACAGCCATGCGGTGGCGATGAAGAACGCGATGAAGCCGGCACCCGCGATGAACACGAAGGGCAGCGCGATCAGGTAGACCAGAATCGTCAGCAGCGCGGTCTTGACGCCCTCGGTCATGGCGAGGCCGAGCGGCAGCGCGGTGCCGGGGCGTTCCGCCGGATAATGCGCGAGCTCGACATGGTCGGCGACCTCGTCGACGAACACGCTTGCCACCAGCGAAGTGATCGCCGGCATCAGGAACACCGCGCCGAACACGACGCCGAAACCGGCGGCGATCGAGACGATCCAGGCCAGCACGTTGATTGACGTTTCGAAGCCGGGTCCCAGCATCGCCTCGAGCCAGGCTTCGCCCGAGGTCGCGAACCAGCTCAATAGCCGCTGCAGGCCGATCGCCAGCACCGTGATCAGCACCAGCGCCAGCCCGATCGAGCGCCACAGGATCGAGCGCATCGGCGGCGACAGGATTTGCGATAGCGCCTTGACGGCGGCGTCGAGCATGGCGGTCCGGTCCTCTCACGAAAAAGCATTTCGCGAGAGGTAGACATGCAGGCAGCCTTCGGCAAGGGCCGGTAGCCGCCATAGCGTTTTCGAGCGAAGTGGGCACCGGTTCGCGTAAAGAAAACGCGTCAAAACAAAAGTCTAGGCGTCGAGCGGCTTGCCGCGGACGTTGGGGCCGAACGCCGCCATCGCGACGATCACGATGACCATCGCCGTGGTGATCAGGCCGAACACGCCGCCGACGCCGGCCTCGCGCAACGTGAAAGCGACGATGAAGCCCGAAAACGTCGCGCTGACCCGGCTCATCGAATAGACCAGGCCCGCCACGCGGGCGCGGATCGAGGTCGGAAACACCTCGGTCTGATAGGCGTGATAGGCGTAGGACAGGGTCATGTTGGAAGCCGTGATCAGGACTCCGCACAGGATCAGCAGCGCCGGCTCGGTGAATTGCGAAAACGCCATCCCGAACGCGCCGATGGCGGCTGCCGCGCCGCAGATGATCCATTTGCGTTCGAACTTGTCGGCGAAGCTTGCCGCCAGCAGCGGTGCGATCGGATAGGCGAAGGCGATGATGAAGGAATATTGCAGGCTCTTCGTCACCGTGATGCCCTTCTGGACCAGCAACGCCGGCACCCAGTTGGCGAAACCGTAGACGCCGAAGGCCTGGCAGAGATTGAAGATCATGAACAAGGCGACCAGCGACAGATAAGGCGGCCTGAACAGCTCGGCATAGCCCGCTTTCGCGGCCGGGCGTGCCGGCGCTGCAGCAGCCCTCGCTTGCGGCCGCGTGGATGCAGCCCCGGCGGAGGCTTCGAGTGTCGCCAGGATCTTGACCGCCTCGGCGGTGCGGCCATGCCGCGCCAGCCACAGCGGGCTTTCCGGCACGTAGAGCCGCAGGATCCAGATCGCCATGCTGCCGGCGGCGCCGATCAGGACCACCCAGCGCCAGCCGTCGACGCCGTAGGGCTGTAGCGGCACCAGCCACCATGACAGCGCCGCCACCACGGGGACCGCGGTGAACATCACGGCCTGGTTGACCGCGAAGGCGCGGCCGCGCATCCGGCTCGGCACCAGTTCGGTGATATAGGCGTCGATGGTGATGATCTCGACGCCGATGCCGATGCCGGCGATAAACCGCCACAGCAGCACGCCATCGGATGAGGTCTGGCACGCCATCGCCACCGTGGCTGCGGTGTAGCCGAGCAGCGCGTAAGTGAAGATCGCCCGCCGTCCGAACCGGTCGGCGAGGAAGCCCAGCGCGAAAGTGCCGACGAACAGCCCGGCAAAGGTCGCAGCGACGAAGGCGCCGATCCCGGAAAAGCCGAAGAAGGCCTGCGTGGTGGTGGTCAGCAAGCCCGAGCGGTTGAGGCCGGGCGCGATATAGCCGGTGAAGAACAGGTCATAGACCTCGAACCAGCCGCCGAGCGACAGCAGGATCACCAGCCGCCACAGATAGGACGAGGTGGGCAGGCTTTCGAGCCGCCGGGAAATCTCATCCGGTCCATCGGAAGCGGTGGCAAGATTGGTTGCGGCGTCGATTCCGACTGCGCTCATGGCGTTCTCCCCTGATGGTTTTCAGGCCGCCTTTCTTGCGAAGGCGTACCGGCGGATCATGTTTGGCGGTTACGAGCCAGAAATCCAGACGAACATATCGATTGAAACGTTCGATAATATCGATGGCGCGGGACCACTTCTCCCTCGCCCCGCTTGCGGGGAGAGGGTTGGGGTGAGGGGGACTCTCGGCATATTCGGACTCGCGGATAGTCCCCCTCACCCGGAGCCAAACGTTCGAGCCGAAACAAGCTCAAAGCCATCACACCTCAGATCAAGAGCTTGGCCTCCCAGGCGCCGCGACCGACCTGCTCTGCGATCAGGCTCAGCATCAGCCGTCGCATTTCCTCCATCGCATAGGTCATCGGCCGATTGCGCAGCCGGCACAGATAGAGCGTTCGCGTCAGCGTGGGTTCGATCACTTCGCGCGCGACCAGGCTTCCGGCCTTGAGCTGCTCCTGCACGAACAATTTGGTCGCGACCGCGCATCCGAGCCCGGCCAGCAGCGCGCCCGTGGTGCCTGAGATCGAGTTGAGATGCAGGATGGCGCTGGTGGTTTCCAGTCTCTTGAGCAGTACCGGGTCGTCGAGCAAGGCGCGCGACGAAAGCCCGTGACGAAGCATGATCAGCGGCAGGCGGGTGACCTCCTCGAAGCTGATCGGCTTCTTGCTCTTGCCGAGGAGCTCCGCGGTTCCGACGCAGAACATCCGCTCTTCCAGCACCGGCTCGGCGACCAGGTCCTTTTCCGACTGCGGATTGTAGACCAGCGCCAGATCGACCTCGGAGGCCATCAAATGCATCAGCGTCGCGCCCGACAGGCTCTCGGTCAGCGACAGCTTCAGATTGGGATATTTCGAGAGCACGGCGCGCATCAGGGGGACGCCGATCGCCTTGACCCCGGAATTCGCCATCCCGATCGAGATGTCGCCGGCGATCACGCTGCTGCCCTCCTTGATCTCGCGCTCGGCCGCCGCCATCGCGCGCAGGATGATGCGGGCGTGTTCGTACAGCCGCTCGCCCGCGGCGGTGGGTTGCATGCCGCGCGGCTTGCGCTCGAACAGGGGCGTTGCGAACTCCGCCTCGAGGTTGGAAATGTGATGGCTGAGCGCGGATTGCGCGACGCTGGCCTGGTCCGCCGCCCGCGACAGGTTGCGCTGCTCGTAAACCGCGATGAAATAGCGAAGCTGGCGCGAATCCATGGAACTATCGTTCTAGAAGAGAGAATGAACTATTCGCCAGATTATATTTTTCAGATGGCGCTAGGAAGCCTAGTCTGGCGCGCCATAAAAGAGCGAACGAGTGCGGGAGACGACGATGACCGGGACGGAATTGCCGCTTGCAGGCGTGAGGGTCATTGAAATGACCCACATGGTGATGGGGCCGACCTGCGGCATGATCCTGGCGCAGCTGGGGGCCGAGGTCATCAAGGTCGAGCCGCCGGCCGGCGACAAGACCCGCAGCCTCGGCGGCATGGGAACCTCGTTCTTCCCGCTGTTCAACCGCGGCAAGCGCAGCGTCGTGCTCGATTTCGCTCACCCTGAAGACCGCGAGACCATGCACCAGCTGTTGGCCTCTGCCGACGTGTTTCTGGAGAATTTTCGCGACGGGCAGCTGGAAAAGCAGGGGCTCGGCGCCGGGGAGCTGCGCCGGAAATATCCTGACCTGATCGTCGCCGGCCACAAGGGCTTTCTGTCCGGCCCCTACGAGCATCGCCCGGCGCTCGACGAGGTGGTGCAGATGATGTCGGGGCTCGCCGCCATGACCGGCACCCGCGACAAGCCGCAGCGGGTCGGCTCGTCCGCCAACGACATCATGGGCGGCATGTTCGGCGCGATCGCGATTTTGGCGGCGCTCTATCAGAAGAAGGGCGGCGGCAAGGGCGGCGCCGATATCCGAATCGGCCTGTTCGAGAACTGCCTGTTCCTGGTGGCCCAGCACATGGTCGAATACGAGATGACCGGCAACAAGCCGCGCTCGATGCCGGAGCGCGAACATGCCTGGCCGATCTACGACATTTTCGAGACCGCGGGCGGCGGGCGCATTTTTATCGGCGTCGTCACCGAGGGCCACTGGCAGAGCTTTTGCCGCGAGTTCGGCCTGCAGGAATTTTTGGACGATCCCACTTTGCGCACCACCACCGACCGGATCCTGGCGCGATCGCGAATCATCCCGCGCGTGGCCGGGGTGATCGGGGACCGGAACGCCGAAGAGCTTTCGGCTACGCTCGACCGGCTCAACATCTGCTTCTCGCCGATCAACCGCCCGGAGGACCTGTTTAGCGATCCGCACGTGTTGCGACCGGGCGGCCTGGTCAATAACATCAACGCCAACGGTGAGCCGTTCCGCGTTCCGGCGCTGCCGATCGAGTGGAACGGGGCGAACATCGGCGAAGGCTTGAAAGTGCCCGTGCTCGGCGCCGACACGCCGGCCGTTCGCGCCGAGCTCGAAAGACAGGACGTTTCCGCAACCGCCAAAACCGCAAAGAGGCTCGCATGACCCGCGTTCAGGACGTTTATCCCGACGACCGAGTAAGCCTGCGCGAAGTCGGCCTGCGCGACGGCCTGCAGCTGGTGAAGACCTTTCCCTCGACCGCGGCAAAGCAGCGCTGGATCCGCGACGAATACGGCGCGGGCGTGCGGCACTTCGAAGTAGGCTCGTTCCTGCCCGCCAAAACCTTTCCGCAATTCGCCGACGTGCGCGAGATCATCGCGACCATAGCCGCACTGCCGGGCGCGCATGGCGTGGCGCTGGCACTGAACGAGCGCGGCGTCAACGAGGCGCTGGCGTCAGGGGTGGCTGAAATCGCCACGGTAGTCTCGGCCACCGAAGAGCACAGCCAGGCCAACGCCAACCGCTCGCGCGAGTCCGCCATCGCCAACGTCAAGCGGCTTTGCGATCTGCGTGACGCCAGCGCGCACAAACCGATCGTCAACGCCGCGATCTCGATGGCGCTGGGCTGTTCGATCACCGGTGCGGTCGACCCTGCGGACGTGCTGAAGCTGGTCGAGAAATGCCTGGAAGCCGGCGTCGATTTCGTCGCCATCGCCGATACCGTCGGCTATGCCGGACCAAAGCAGGTCGGCGAACTGACCAAAGCGGCCGTGAAACTATCCGGCGCCAAGCCGGTCTGCGTTCACCTGCACGATACCCGCGGCATGGGCATTGCGAATGCGTCCGCAGCCCTCGATGCCGGCGCGCGGATTCTCGACGGCTCGCTCGGCGGTCTCGGCGGCTGCCCGTTCGCGCCCGGCGCCACCGGCAATGTGGTGTTCGAGGATCTCGCATTCCTGTGCGAGAGCAAGGGATTCGCCACCGGCATCGACATCGACAAGCTGATCGCGGTGCGATCGATCCTGCGCTCGGAAATGCCCGGTGAGACGCTCTACGGCGGGCTCGCCCGCGCCGGGCTGCCGGGTGGAACGGCGGCCAATGTACCGGCCTAGACCAACGGAATAGCGCTGACGGCGAACCTAACCGTCGGCGCTGGTCAGCGCCTGTTCGCGCGGCGTCGCGGACCGCGACCTTTGCCAGAGGTCGCGAAGCACCATGCCCGCGGCCATCGCTGCGACGAACACGAACACATCGGGCGACAGCGTCGCGAGGTTTTCCAGCGCCGGCCCCGGGCACAATCCAACGAGCCCCCAGCCGATCCCGAACAGGGTAGATCCAACGACCAGCGGCCGGTCGATATCGTCTCTGGCCGGCCAGAAGTTTCGAGCTGCCAGCAGCGGCCGTGAACGGCCCTTCGCCAACATGAAGCCCGGGACGGATACCGCGAGGGCCGCCATCATCACGACGGCCAGGCTCGGGTCCCACGCGCCGAAGATATCGAGAAAGCCGATGACTTTCGTCGGCTGCACCATTCCCGAAATCAGCAGGCCGGCGCCGAACACCAATCCGCACAACAAGGATGCGATCATCGGCATGGTTCAGCCTCCGAACACGTGATGAGTGAGCGCAACGGTCGCGATGGCCACGACCATGAAGATGACGGTCGCGGCGATGGAGCGGGCGGAGAAGCGCGCCATCCCGCAGATGCCGTGGCCGGAGGTGCAGCCGCCGGCAAGCCTGGTGCCGAAGCCGACCAGCAGGCCCGCCCCGACGATCACGGTCCAGCTTGCCGGCATCCGCGGGGGAAGCATCCCATGGCCCATCAAGCCCGCGATCAGCGGCGCCAGAATGAGCCCCGCAATGAAGGCGATGCGCCAGCCGATTTCGCCGCTTCTGGGATTGAGCAGGCCGCCGAATATGCCGCTGATGCCGGCGATTCGGCCGGTCAGCAGCATCAGCAGGACGGAGGAAAGGCCGATCAGCCCGCCGCCGATTGCCGCCGATAGCGGCGTAAAATGAGCCATCGCATTACTCCACAGACCACAGAGACGAATCTCCTGTGGTCCGTGGCTAGATCACAATCGCGTCACGCGCAATCGCAATGCATTGCCGACCACGCTGACCGACGACAGCGCCATGGCCGCGGCGGCGATGATCGGCGACAGCAGGATACCGAGGCTGGGATAGAGGATGCCCGCGGCGATCGGGATACCGGCGGCGTTGTAGATGAACGCGAAGAACAGGTTCTGCCGGATGTTGCTCATGGTGGCCTGCGAAAGCCTCCGGGCGCGAACGATGCCGCCGAGGTCGCCCTTCAGCAGGGTGACGCCGGCGCTCTCCATCGCGACGTCGGTGCCGGTGCCCATGGCGATGCCGACTTCGGCCGCGGCCAGCGCCGGGGCGTCGTTGACGCCGTCGCCGGCCATGGCGACGATCCGCCCGGCCTTCTGCAGTTTGGCGACGACCGCGCTCTTCTGATCGGGCAGGACTTCGGCCTCGACATCGGTGATCCCGAGCGTCCGTGCGACGGCGTTGGCCGTGGTCCGGTTGTCTCCGGTGAGCATGATGACCTTGATTCCTTCGGCGGCCAGTGCCTTCAGGGCGTCCGGCGTCGACGCCTTGACCGGATCGGCGATGGCAAACAGCCCCGCCAGCCGGCCATCGACCGCGATATTGATGACGGTGGCGCCGTCGCCGCGCAGACGTTCGCCCTGTTCGTTCAGCGCCCCGGTTTCGACACCGAGCGACGACAGGAAGTTGGCATTGCCGAGCAGAACGGTCTTGCCGTCGACCTTGCCGGTCGCGCCCTTGCCGGTCGGCGAGTCGAACTCCTCGACTTTGCCGAGATCGAGACTTTGCTCCTTGGCGGACCGCACGATGGCGTCGGCGAGCGGATGTTCGCTGGCGCGCTCGACGCTGGCGGCGAGCCGCAGGATCTCGGACGCCCCAAATTCGGGGGCTGCGACGATCGCGACGACCTTCGGCTTGCCCTCGGTCAGCGTGCCGGTCTTGTCGACCACCAGGGTGTCGACCTTTTCCATGCGCTCCAGCGCCTCGGCGTTCTTGATCAGCACGCCGGCCTGAGCGCCGCGCCCGACGCCGACCATGATCGACATCGGCGTGGCGAGGCCGAGCGCGCAGGGGCAGGCGATGATCAGCACGCTGACGGCCGCCACCAGGCCGTACGCCATCCGCGGTTCCGGCCCGAACCAGGCCCAGGCGGCGAAAGCGATCAGGGCCGTGACGATCACGACCGGCACGAACCAGCCGGAAACCTGATCGGCCAGCCGCTGGATCGGCGCGCGCGAGCGCTGCGCCTCCGCCACCATCCTGACGATCTGGGACAGCAGCGTGTCGCGGCCGACCTTGTCGGCGCGCATCACGAAGCCGCCGGACTGGTTGAGCGTGCCCGCGATCACCCTGCCGCCGACTTCCTTGGTGACCGGCATCGATTCGCCGGTGACCAGGGATTCGTCGAGTGCTGAGCGGCCCTCGAGAATGACACCGTCGACCGGCACCTTCTCTCCCGGCCGCACGCGCAGACGATCGCCGACCTGCAGGCTGTCGATCGCGACCTCATGGTCGGCGCCATCGTCGCCGATGCGGCGGGCGGTTTTCGGCGCCAGCTGAAGCAGCGCCTTGATCGCGCCCGATGTCGCCTCGCGGGCCCGCAATTCCAGCACCTGGCCGAGCAGGACGAGCACGGTGATCACGGCTGCAGCTTCGAAATAAATCGCAACCGCGCCGCCATGGCCGCGGAAGGTTGCCGGGAAGGCCCCGGGGGCGATGGTGCCGACAACGCTGTAAATCTGGGCCACACCCGTGCCCATCGCGATCAAGGTGAACATGTTGAGATTGCGGGTCTTGAGCGATTGCCAGCCGCGCACGAAGAACGGCCAGCCCGCCCAGAGCACCACCGGGGTGGCGAACACCAGCTGAATCCAATTCGACAGGGTCGGGTCGACCCAGCCATGCCCGCCGGCGAAATGACCCCCCATCTCGAGGACAACGGGTGGAATCGAGAGCACGAGGCCGATCCAGAAGCGCCGCGTCATGTCGGCAAGTTCGGGGTTGGGCGGCGTATCCAGGCTCGCGACCTCGGGCTCCAGCGCCATGCCGCAGATCGGGCAGCTTCCGGGACCGACCTGGCGGATCTGCGGATGCATCGGGCAGGTGTAGATCGCGCCTTCCGGCACGTTGGCTTTCGGCTTGCTGCCGCCGAGATAGGCTTGCGGGTCGGCGGCAAATTTGGTGCGGCAGCCGGCCGAGCAGAAATGCCAGGTTTCGCCGTTGTAATCGAACCGGTGCTTGCTGGTCGCGGGGTTTACCGACATGCCGCAGACGGGGTCGCGCACGGTGGCGGGGCCGCCGGCCTGAGGATGGTCGTGGTGATGGTCGTGGCCATGCGCGGCGTGGTCGTGACCTCCGCCGCAGCAGCCGGTCTTCGCCGTTTCCGCAGGGCGGGCGGCCGCCGCTTTGGCGGCGCAGCCGCAGCCGGAATTCCCTGCGCCGCCGCCTGCGCCGGTGTTGTCAGCTTCGGTCATCGCGCTCTCCACCGCCTCTTGCAACCTATACCCAGTAGGGGTATATAGGGGAAATGCGGAAAGACATCAAGGTATCCTGTCAGAAGCGGTTGAGCCGGATCGAGGGCCAGGTTCGCGGCCTGTCGAAAATGGTCGACGAGGACCGCTATTGCATCGATATCGTCACGCAGATCTCGGCGGTGCGGGCCGCGCTCCGCCGCGTCGAGGAAGAGGTGCTGAGGGATCACGTGTCGCATTGCGTCGAACATGCGATCACCAGCGGCAACAAGGCCGATCAGCGCGAGAAGATCGCGGAACTGATGGCCGTGATCGGCCGATCCGACCGCTGATCAGGGCACAACCATGCATTTACCGCAATTTCATTCCTGGTTCCCCTTGCCCGGGCCGTATGGTAGAAATCGCTCATGAATCCGACCGGAACGCTTTTGCGGATGTTTGGGGCGGCGATGCTTTTGATCGCCGTTCAATTCGCATCGGTTGCGGCCGAAGCCCACGGCGGTCATTCGCACGGGCATGACGGGCACGTTGCCCGGGCGCATGGCGCAGCGGTCGGCATTGCACATCTGAGTTCCGCCGTTGAGGCCGGGTTGAGTTCCGCCGTAGAGGCCGGATCAGTGCACCCGGTCGCGCAAGCCCAGCGTGACGCACAAACCCAGCGTGACACTCAAATCCAGCCTGGCGCTCAGGATCTGCCTGCCGCCCAGGCCAAGGCCGCCGTTCGAACCGCAGGGAGCATATCGCCCTCCGGCTCCAATGCCTGCGTGATGGGTTGTTGCGGCGGCACGGGTTGCTGCGGAGCCGCTCTGGCAGCTGTTTCGCCCGATCTTCCCCCCAGGGCCTGTTCGCCGCGCATCGGCCTTGCACGCGTTATTTCGATTCGCGGAGCGGACCCTCGAGGTCTGCGCAAACCCCCTCGATCCCTCGCCTGAGTAACGACATCGCCGCGGTTCCGGCCTCGCAGGCCGCTCCGTGCGATGAAGCTTCTTGCCAGGTGAGGAATTTTCAATGTTGTCCCTGTTTCGTGTCGCGCTCTGCGCGGCAGCTCTTGCTTCCTTTTTGGAAAGCGGACCGCTATCGGCCCATGAGGGTCACGATCATGACGCGCCGCCTCCGGCAGCGATCTCGAATCTCGCTCCGCGGGCCGAAGCGGTCTCGGACCTCTATGAGCTGGTCGCGATCGCCCGGGCCGGCGAACTCGCCATCTATCTCGACCGGTTTACGACCAACGAATCCGTGGACGGCGCCACGATCGAAGTCGAGACTCCCGCGGGTCCTGAATCCGCGCGCGCCGGCACGACCGAGCCTTACCGGCTCAGCGCTCCATGGTCCAACAAGCCGGGGTCCTATGACCTGGTCTTCACCGTCACCAAGGACGGCAACGCCGATGTGCTGCCCGCCACGCTGGTCATCCCGCCGGACGATTTGAGCGGAACGGCCGGGACGCCCACGCAGTCGGCCGCCGCAGGCGGAATCCGCGAGCGATCGTCCGGCAATGTCCCGTTGCTGCTCATCGCCGGATTAGGAGGTTTTGCCGCGGGCGCCGTCGTCATGATCCTGACGCGGCGGCGGAGCCGGCCCGCGATGGTCCTGATCGTCGCCGGGATGCTCGCGATATCGGACGGTGCGGCGCGCGCCCATGAGGGCGAGGACCATGGCACGCCCGCAATTTCGATGCCGGCGGTGCGCGACCTGGCGCAGCGGCTGCCCGACGGCGGCGTGTTCGTGCCCAAGAGCACGCAGCGAATTCTCGCGATCCGCACCATCAGAATCGAATCGGCGGCGCATCGCTCCGCTCTCGAATTGCCGGGCCGCATCATTCCCGATCCGAACGCCAGCGGATTCGTTCAGTCGTCGGTCGGCGGCCGTCTCTCGCCGCCGCCGGGTGGCTTTCCGCGGCTGGGGGCGCCGGTCAAGAAGGGCGATGTTCTCGCTTATGTGACGCCGCCGCTGCAGGCCATCGACGCTTCCGACATGCGCCAGCGGCAAGGCGAACTCGACCAGCAGATTTCCATCGTCGAGCGCCGGCTGGCCCGCTACGAAACCCTGGTGCCGAGCGGAGCGATCGCGCGCACCCAACTCGAGGATACGCGAACCGAACTGCAAGGCCTGAAGGACCGGCGCGGCTCGCTCGACAAGTCGCGCCGCGAACCGGAGGAATTGGTCGCACCGGTGGACGGCATCATTGCCGAAGGCACCGCCGTCGCAGGGCAGATCGCCCAATCCAACGCCGTGATCTTTCACATCGTCGACCCGGCCCGGCTGTGGGTGGAGGCGCTCAGCTTCGATTCCCTTCCCGGAGTCCAAAGCGCGGTGGCCCGGTTGAACAACGACCGGACCTATCCGCTCTCGTTTCGGGGCGCCGGTTTCGCCGGCCGCAATCAATCGATCCCGGTTCAATTCGCCATTCAGGGCGATGTCGCGGGCCTGCGGGCCGGGCAGTTCGTCACGGTGCTCGCCACCACGGATGAGGAAAAGACCGGCTTCGCCATTCCCCGGGCAGCGCTGGTGCGCAATGCCAACGGCCAGGATGTCGTCTACGAGCATGTTGCGGCGGAGCGCTTCGAACCGCGCGCGGTGCGGGTCGAACCGCTCGACGGCGATCGCGTCTTCATTGCCACCGGGCTTGCGGCGGGCAAGCGCCTCGTCGTTCAGGGCGCCGAGTTGCTCGGCCAGGTACGCTGAGAAGGACGCCAGATGTTCCGCTTTCTCGTCACCCAGTCGTTGCGCAACCGCCTGCTGGTGATTGCCGCCGCATCGGTGCTCGTGCTGCTCGGCATCTTCAGCGCCGGCCGGCTCCCGGTCGACGTCTTCCCGGACCTCAACAAGCCGACCGTCACCATCCTGACCGAATCGGAAGGCTTGGCGCCTCCGGAAGTCGAGCAGCTCGTCAGCTTCCCGATCGAAACCCAGATGAACGGCGTTCCCGGGGTCACGCGGGTGCGCTCGGTTTCCGGAGTTGGGCTCTCGATCGTCTATGTCGAGTTCGACTGGGGGACGGACATCTACCGCAACCGGCAGCAGATCGCCGAGCGGCTTTCCCTGGTCAGGGCCCAGTTGCCGCCGAACACCGTGCCGCAAATTGGGCCGATCAGCTCGATCATGGGGCAGATCGTGCTCGTCGCGATGACGAGCGAGAAGGCGTCCGCGATGGAAGTCCGCGAGGCCGCCGACTTCGTCGTTCGGCCGCGCCTGCTCGCGATCCCGGGCGTCGCCCAGGTCATCCCGATCGGGGGCGAGGTCCGCCAGTATCGCATTGCGCCGAATCCGCCTGCGTTGCGCAGCCTCGGCGTCACCTACGAGCAGGTCGAACAGGCCCTGACCCAGTTCGGCGTCAACACCGGCGGCGGGTTCACCGATCAGCACGCGCGCGAATACCTGATCCGGAACATCGGCCGAACCACCAGCCTGGACGACCTTCGCAGCGTGGTGGTGGCGCAGGTGAACGGCGGGCCGGTGTTTCTGCGTCAGGTCGCAACCGTCGAGTTCGCGCCCAGGGTCAAGCGCGGCGAAGCCGGCTACATGGGCAAGCCGGCCGTCATCGTCTCGATCGAGAAGCAGCCCAACGTCGACACGATCGGATTAACCCGCGAGGTCGAGCGGGTCCTGAAGGAAATCACGGCGTCGCTTCCGGAAGGCATGAAGGCCGACCAGATCGTCTTCCGCCAGGCCACCTTCATCGAGACGTCGATCCGCAACGTCGAACAGGTCCTGCTGGAAGCCGGCGTTGTCGTCGCCCTCGTTCTGTTCGCCTTCCTCCTGAACTGGCGGACCACGGTGATTTCGCTGACCGCGATCCCGGTCTCGATCCTGACCACGGCCTCGGTGTTCTATTTCGCCGGGTTGTCCATCAACACCATGACGCTGGGCGGCCTCGCCATCGCGCTCGGCGAGCTGGTCGATGATGCCGTCGTCGATGTGGAGAATATCTTCAGGCGGCTGCGCGAAAATCGCGCGCTGGAACGTCCCAGGCCGGCATTCGACGTGATCGTATCGGCCTCGCAGGAGGTCCGGTCCGGCATCGTCTATGCGACGACGATCATCGTGCTGGTGTTCGTGCCGCTGTTCGCGCTGTCGGGAATCGAGGGCCGGCTGTTCGCTCCCTTGGGCGAAGCCTACATCATTTCAATCCTCGCCAGCCTCGCGGTCTCGGTCACGCTGACGCCTGTGATGGCCTACTACATGCTGCCGCACCTGAAACGTCTCGATCACGGCGACAGCGCTCTGGTACGCCTGCTCAAGCGCGGTTACGGCGCGCTGCTCGAAGGCGCCTTCCGCCACCAGCCCGCCCTGATGGCCATGGCGTTGCTCGCCGTGACCATTGCGGGGATCGCCGCGTTCCTTCTTCCGCGCTCGTTCCTGCCGCCCTTCAACGAGGGCACGCTCACCATCAACATGCTGTTCAATCCCGGCATCTCGCTCGCCGAATCCAATCGCGTCGGCCTGATTGCCGAGCGCCTCATCATGGAGGTGCCTGAAGTCAAGACGGTCGGGCGGCGGACCGGGCGGGCGGAACTGGATGAGCACGCCGAAGGCGTGCATTCCTCGGAATTCGATGTCGACCTCGCCAAATCACCGCGAACCAAGATCGATGTGATCGCGGACATTCGCGCGCGGCTCGCGGTTCTTCCGGCCTCGATCAATGTCGGTCAGCCGATCTCCCATCGGCTCGATCATCTGCTGTCCGGGGTCCGCGCCGAGGTCGCGCTGAAGATCTTCGGCGACGACCTGGATGCGCTGCGCGCCACCGCCGAGATGATGCGGACGCGGCTAATAGGCATCCCCGGGCTCGTCGATCTGCAGGTCGAGAAGCAGGTTCTGATCCCGCAGCTCGAAATCCGCGTCGATTACGGCCGCGCCGCCCTCTATGGCGTGCAGCCGGCGGCCGTTGTTGAGCAGCTCAGCCGGCTCTCGAACGGGCGGATCATGTCGCGCGTTGTCGACGGCTACCGCAGGTTCGACGTCACCATGCGGCTGCCGGACCGGCTTCGCACCACGCAACGACTGGGCGACCTCCTGATCGAAACCCCTACGGGGTGGATTCCGGCAAGGCAGCTTGCCGACATCAAGGAGACCGAGGGTCCGAACCAGATTCTGCGCGAGAACGGGCGCCGTCGCGTGGTGGTATTGGCCAACACCAACGGCACCGCCGACATGGCGAAGATCGTCGAATCGATCAGGGAAGTGCTGGCGTCGACCAGGCTGCCGGAGGGATTTTATACCCGCCTCGAGGGCACCTTTCAGGCGCAGGAAGAAGCCAGCCGGACCATCGGGATTCTCTCGCTGCTGTCGCTGTCGCTGATTTTCGCCATTCTCTATAGCCGCTATCGCTCGGTGCTGTTTGCCGTGATCGTGATGGGCAACGTGCCTCTCGCCCTGATCGGGGCGGTCTTGGCGCTCTGGTTGACGGGCCAGCCGCTCTCCGTCGCATCGATGATCGGTTTCATCACCTTGACCGGGATCGCGGCGCGCAACGGCATCCTGAAGATCAGCCATTACATCAACCTGGCCCTGCAGGAGGGAATGCCGTTCGGGCGCAATCTGGTGCTCCGCGGCAGCCTCGAGCGGCTGACGCCGGTGCTGATGACGGCGCTGGCGGCGGGCGTCGCTCTGGTTCCGCTGCTGATCGACGCGGCCACGCCCGGCAAGGAAATCCTTCATCCCGTGGCCGTCACGATATTCGGCGGGCTCATCAGCGCGACGTTACTCGACATGCTGCTCACGCCCGTCCTGTTCCTGCGGTACGGCGAAAAGCATCTCGAACGATTGCGGCGGGACGCCGCCGCGTCCGTGGACCCGGCCCGCGGAACGTCATCAGCCGAAGCCTTTTGATCGCAGCAACGGAGAAAACAAATGTACGCAAGATGTCTATTGATCGGAGTTTTGCTTGCCTGGTCCGGTTCGGCCGGGGCGCATGAAGCCAAGGGAACGAATGGCGGGCGGATCGCCGACGCCGGATCATACCATGTCGAAATGGTCGTGAAATCCGAAGTCGTCGACGTATTCATCAGCGACGCCGGCGAAAAGCCCGTTGAGGCATCGGGATTCAAGGGAACCGCGATCCTCGTCGCGGGCGGCAAATCCCAGCGGGTGGTGCTGGCGCCCGTCGATGGCAAGCGCCTTTCCGGCAGTGCTGCGGCCGCGCTGCCAGGCCAGCCCAAAGGGGTGGTGCAATTGACGGCCCCCGACGGCAAGACCGTTCAAGCGAAATTCGACTGAGACGAGCCCGCCGAAACCGGCAGCAATGAGCCCAATATCGAACGCGAAGGAGTTGAGAGATGATGAATTGGAATAGAGGCGGGGTCGCGCTGGTCGCCGCAGCACTGCTTTCGGCAAGCGCCTGGGCCGGCGAAGGCCCGGCCGGGCACAGCCATGGACATGATCATGGCGATGGCCATGGCGAATCATTCTCGGCCGGCGAGCCCGGCAATCCGAAAAAGTCGGCAAAGATCGTCCAGGTGACGATGGGAGAGTCGGACGGCAAGATGCTGTTCGTCCCGGCGCGGGTCGAGATCAGGAAGGGCGAGCAGATCAAATTCGTGCTGCGAAACAACGGCGAGCTCGATCACGAATTCGTCCTGGCGGACGCCGCGGACAATCTCAAGCACGCCGAAGTCATGCAAAAGAACCCGGGGATGGCGCACGAAGATGCCAACTCAAGATGGCTCGCTCCGAAGAAGACCAGCGAGATGGTCTGGAAATTCACCAAGGCCGGCGAGTTCGAGTATGCCTGCCTGATCCCCGGTCACCGCGAGGCGGGAATGGTCGGAATGATCTTCGTCAAGTGATCGCATCCGGCCCGCCAATGTCGACCGTTGAAGCGCCGGTTTGATCCAGCTCAACGGCGACTGGCAGCGGCGTAGGCTAGATGCTGAAGGGGACGGTTCGCGGCGGTGCGATCGATGAGTGTCGTCAAGGTTGCCTATTTCTCGGATGCATTATGCATCTGGGCCTATATCGCCCAGGCGCGCATCGATGCGGTCAAGGAGAAGTTCGGCGACGCGGTCCGGCTGGACCATCGGTTCTGTTCGGTGTTCGGCAATACGCCCGTCAAGATCCCGACGACGTGGCGGGACAAGGGCGAATATGCCGGATTCAACGCGCATCTGCGGAACCTGGCGCTGCAGTTCCCGCATGTCGCGCTGCATCCGGACATCTGGCTGACGACGCGTCCGCCGACCTCGACCAGCGCGCATCTGTTCATGACGGCGGTCCAGCAATGGCAGCACGAGCGAGGCGGCGAAGCGTCGGTCTTCGACGAGCTGCTATGGGCCTTCCGTTGCGCGTTCTTCCGGGATTGCCGCGACATTGCGCGCTGGGATGTTCAATGCGAACTGGCCGAGGCGCTGGGCCTCGACATCGGCGCCATCGAAAAGCGCATTCACGACGGGACCGCCTATGCGAAACTGGCATCCGACTACCAGGACGCCGACAGGATGCGAATCGAAGGCAGCCCGAGCTTCGTCCTGAACGAGGGACGGCAGAAACTCTACGGCAATGTCGGCTTCCGGATCATCGAAGCCAACATCCAGGAACTATTGCGGGCGCCGGGTGCCGACCAGGCGAGCTGGTGCTGAATGCACGTCAAGCCCGGTATTCCGATCCAAAGGATCACGCCAGCGGCCTCGGCCGATTTTCGCGCGGTCGAGCGGCAGTTCGCTCAGGTATGGCGGTCTTGACCCAGATCAAGCCTCGCAATGGAATCCGGCATAATTTTTCCCACTAAATATAATGTTGAGAGGAGGAACTGCCATGCGCGTTTTCCTCGTGTCAGCAATATCGGCGATCGTTCTCGCCATTGGTTCGATGCTGATTCTCGACCAGACGGTGCAGCGCAACGCCGATCAGGCCTTCGGCTCATCGAGCAGCGTTCGCCTTCCCGACCACGGCAATATCCATAACCTGGTCGGACGCGACTGGTCTTCGGCGAAAGAGCATGGATGGGGCAGCGAGATCCCGACGGCCAACTCGCCGCTCTCGCTTGCGCAGCCCTCGGCGTCGAAATAAGGCGTCGCCCTGGTACTGACTATCTGAGGTCGGTGAGTCGCTGGCTGCCCATGCTTCGAGACGCTCGCGCCGCTCGCTCCTCAGCATGAGGTTGTTGTGTTTCAACAAGTTAGACCTCATCCTGAGGAGGCCGCGAAGCGGCCGTCTCGAAGGATGGATGGGCTGCAATACCGATTTGTGATTCTAGGTACTAGGCGGCGAACACCCGCTCCTGCGGCCGGGCGCGGCGTTCCGCGACGTATTCGACGACCATGTAGTGCTCGGCGACGGTGACGCGCTCGACCAGTGTGGTTTCGCCGGCAGCCGGCATTACTTCTGTATTCGCAACCGGAAGCGGCGCCTCCTGGTCAGTCGCTTCAGGAACAAGCGGCGGCGATTGGATCGTTTCTGGAAACACCCCGAATTCGCCCGCTACCTCCTGGAGCGGCTTCTGCTTGTCGGCCCAGTGCAGGGCGGTGTAGTCGAAGCCCTGCACGATGGTGGGCTTGACGACTTCGAAATAGGGCGAGATGTCGAAATCGCGGGGCATGTAGAGCGATGAATCGCGGATGTGCAGGATTTCGCGCCGCGCCTGCCTCGAGCCGGCGCGCGTGATCTTGGGCAGGATCGGATAGCGCACGGCGTCGAACGCCTGCGCGATCAGGGCCGAGCAGATGATCTTGGTTGGATCGCCCGAGCCGAACGCGATCATGCGCCGCCGCCAGCGCTGCGGTATCGGCAGCGGGATCAGATAGCGCATCAGATCGAGGATGTTCTTGGTGTCGTAGCCGAAGCCGATCCGGTTGATGGCGTAGCGGCACACGGTGGTGCGGTCTTCGTAGGACAGTCCGACCGGCCGGCACAGCCGCGTATGATACGGAAAATATTTCGACAGCGGCGCCGAGGTCACGCCCTCGCCGATATTGGCTTCGATCAGCACATGCGGCTCGCCGTCGGGCTCGCAAGCGCCGCCGACCGGACCGACAAAGAGCGCGGCATGGGACCAGGTGGACTGCGTCAGGTATTTGATGATGCCGGAAACGCGGTTGTTGCCCTCGACCAGCATGACGTCGCCGGGCTCCATGATGCCGCGCAGATGTTCCGGGTCGCTCGGCGTGAACGGCTCATAGCCCGGCACCTCCTTCTGGAGGTAACTCGCGATCAGCTTGCCGACGGTATCGAGCACGACACCCATGATAGTTCCCCCCAGCGGCCTTTCTGACCGCTTTTTGTGTTTCCTTATCATGGTCGAAAGCCGTTGCAATTTAGTTCATGGATTGGCGTGATCAATCATGATTGATTCACCATGACGGTTGCTGACCCCGGAGAGATACGGCAAGGTTCGCCGGATGTTCTCCCGTTCTTCAAAGTTCCGGAAACCATGACATGACAATGACGCGCCGGGATTTCCTGTCGGCGTCCGCAGCCCTTGCGGCGGCGCCGGCTCTCGGCGCGCACGCCTGGGCCGCGCCACTGCCGCGCGACGCCGACATCGTGGTGATCGGGGCGGGCGCTGCCGGCATATCGGCGGCGCGGCGCATCCTGGCCGCGAACCGCAAAGTCGTCGTGGTGGAGGCGTCGGGCCAGATCGGCGGCCGCTGCCTGACCGATAGCTCGACATTCGGGGTGCCGTTCGATCGCGGCGCGCGGTGGCTGCACAATCCCGAGACCAACCCGATGATCAGGCTCGCGCGCGCCGCGGGGCTCGATATCGCCAATGCGCCGGTCGGCCAGAAAATCCGGATCGGCCGCCGCAACGCCCGGGCCGGAGAGACCGAGGAATTTCTCGCGGCCCTGGTGCGCGCCAACCGCGCCATCGACGACGCCTCGCGCGGCAAGGCCGACGTATCGTGTGCGTCGGTGCTGCCCAGGGAGCTCGGCGACTGGGCGGGGACGACGGAATTCGTGCTCGGCGCCAATGCCACGGGCAAGGACCTCAGGGATATCTCGGCGGTCGACAAGGCCCGGGCGCCGGACCGCAACAACGCGCCGATCGCCTGCCGTCAGGGTCTGGGGGCGCTGATGGCGAAGCTTGGCGAGCAGGTGCCGGTTTCGCTGTCGACGCCCGCAAGCCGCGTCGGCTGGAGCAACCGCGATGTCACGGTGGAGACGCCGTCAGGCAAGATTGTCGCCCGCGCCGCCGTCATCACGGTGTCGAGCAACGTGCTGACGGCGGGCGGCATCAAGTTCACGCCGGATCTTCCGAAGCGTCATCTCGATGCCGCGTCGAAACTCGGCCTCGGCAGCTTCGATCGCATCGCGCTGCAGTTTTCCGGCAACCCGCTCGGGCTGGCGCGCGACGACATCGTCATCGAGCAGAGCAATTCGACGCGGACGGCGCTGCTGTTTGCCAACATCGGCGGATCGTCGCTGTGCTCGATCGATGTCGCCGGCTCCTTCGGCCGCGATCTGTCGGCCCAGGGCGCGCCGGCCATGGAGGCCTTCGCGGTGGAATGGCTGACGAAACTGTTCGGCAGCGAGATCGCTGCCGCGGTCAAAAAATCGAGCGCGACCCGCTGGAACGCCGCGCCGTTCGCGCTCGGCGCGATGTCGGTGGCCGCGCCGGGCGGACAGGGTTCGCGGAAGATCTTGACCGAGCCGATCGGCTGCATGTTCCTGGCGGGCGAGGCGACCCACGAAACCCAGTGGGGAACCGTCGACGGCGCCTGGGAAAGCGGTGAGCGCGCGGCAGAAGCCGCACTACGCCGGATCGGCGCGCTCAGGGATGAGCCGACGGGGACGACGCGGGCGCCGAAACAGCGGCGCCATGCCGCGCCGGTACCGGGAGCGCCGGTCCGTTGAAATTGGCCATGAACACCGAAGGCGCTCCCGGGAGCGCCGATCAATTGAAGCAATCGCGGCCGAAAGCGCTGATCTCGTGGTCGAGCGGCAAGGACAGCGCGTTCGCGCTGCATGAAATCAGGCGCTCGGGCGAATTCGACGTCGTCGGCGCTTTGACCACGGTGACCGAGACCTTCGCCCGGGTGTCGATCCACGGCGTGCGGCAGGAAATCCTGCGCGCGCAGTGTGAGGCGGCGGGCCTGCCGCAGGCCATCGTGCCGATCCCTTATCCTTGCCCGAACGAAGTCTACGAAGCGCGCATGGGCGAGGCCGTCGCCAAGGCGGTCGCGGACGGCGTCACCCACATGATCTTCGGCGATCTGTTTCTCGAAGACATCAAGGCCTATCGCGAGCAGAAGCTCGCCGGCACCGGCATCACGCCGGTGTTTCCGCTGTGGCAACGGCCGACGCTGCCGCTGGCGCAGGCGATGATCGCCAGCGGATTGGAAGCCTATCTCGCCACCGTCGATCTGAAGAAGCTGCCGGCCCAATTTGCCGGACGCAAATTCGATGCGCAATTGCTGGCGGACTTGCCCGGCGGCGTCGACCCCTGCGGCGAGAACGGCGAGTTTCATACCTGCGTGGTGGCGGGTCCGATGTTCTCGCAGCGGCTTGCGGTTACGACCGGCGAGCGCGTCGAGCGCGACGGCTATGCGTATTGCGATCTGGTGATGGAGGGTTGAATCCCTCCCCCGCAAGCGGGAGAGAGGGAAGAAGGTTCACCGCAGCACGCCATCCAGCGCCGGCAGGCCGAGGATGACGGCAGCTGCAATCAACGCGTAGCAGATGGCGCGGAACAGGGTTTCGCTGGCGCGGCCGAACAGCTGGGCGCCGATCAGCACGCCGACGGCATAGACCGGACCGACCAGCAGCGAAAACCGGATCGAGTCGGATGTGATGAGCCCGGTCGCGGCATAGCTGACCGCGGAAAAGAAATCGGACGCGCCGAAAAACAGCAGGATGTTGGCGCGCGCGATCACCGAAGCGACCGGCCGGCCGAGCCAGTAGCCCACGATCGGCGGCCCGCCGGTCTGGGCCAGCCCGCTGCAAAAACCCGACAAGCCGCCGATGCCGACCGAAAGCGCGGGGTGGTCCTCGCCGCGATAGCGCCAGCCCGACAAGAGCAGCAACAATAGCGCGAATACGAAGGCGGAGATGATCCAGCGCGTCGTCACCGGATCGAGCCGGGTGAGGAAGTAGGTCCCGACCGGCACGCCGATCAGCGCGCCGGATACCATGACCGCGGTTGCCTTGCGGTCGGCCTGCTTCCACGCGTTCGGGATCAAGGGTAACGCCGCGATGAAATCGATGATGAGCAGCACCGCCGCGGCCAGCTGCGGCGCCGCCATGCTGCTCGCCAGCGGCATGAAGATCAGCGCCGAGCCGAACCCGGAAAAGCCGCGCGCGGTTCCCGATACGAAAGCGATCGCGCAGATCGCGATCGCGGCATGGAGGCTGACGTCGGACGGGATGAAGCCGGTGAGGCTCATGCGCTAGGGCATTCCCGGTACCGGGGCCGCATCCTTCGAGACGGCGCTTTGCGCCTCCTCAGGATGAGGAACTCTCTATCCCTCATGGTGAGGAGCGCGGCTCCGCCGCGCGTCTCGAACCATGAAGCCCGAGTATGTGCGACCATTCAGTATCATGCTCGCAACGTGCCGCCGGTCTTCTTCGCCACCTCGGCCACGATCTTCGCAGCCACCGCGTCGATCTCCTGGTCGGTCAGGGTCTTTTCGCGCGGCTGGATGGTCACTGCGATTGCGACCGACTTCTTGCCGTCGTCGATGCCCTTGCCCTCGTAGACGTCGAACACGGTGACGCCCGTGATCAGCTTCTTGTCGACGCCCTGCGCCGCTCGCACGATGTCGCCCGATTTGACGCTGCGATCGACGATGAAGGCGAAGTCGCGCGACACCGGCTGGAACGCCGAGAGCTCGAGCACCGGCTTGGCGCGGGTCGGCCGCTGCTTGGCGTCCGGAATGCGGTCGAGGATCACCTCGAAGGCGATCAGGGGACCGTCGGCGCCCAGCTGCTCCAGCGTGCGCGGATGCAATTCGCCGAAATAGCCGAGCACGTTCTGCGGGCCGATTTGGATGGTGCCGGAACGCCCGGGATGCAGCCAGCTCGCGCCGCCGGGCACGATCTGCAGCGCCTGCATCGGCGCGCCGGCCGCAGCCAGCACGGCAAAGGCATCGGCCTTGGCATCCAACGCGTCGGCCGTTGCCGAACCGGACCAGTGCCGTCCCAGGCCTTTCGACGACGCAAAGCCGTGGCGCACGCCTGATGCCGCGACCAGTTGGCCTTCGGGCCTGTCGCTCCGGAACACCTGTCCGACCTCGAACAGCGCCACGTCGGGAAAACCGCGGTCCGCATTGGCTTGCGCCGCCGCGACCAGGCCCGGCAGCAGGCTCGGCCGCATGTCGGACAGATCCAATGCGATCGGATTGGCGAGGGCGAGTTCGGGCTGCCCGCCGCCGAACAATTCGGCATGCGGCTTCGCGATGAACGACCACGTCACCGCTTCGACCATGCCGCGCGCGGCGAGCGCGCGCTTGGCGCGGCGGGTGCGGGTTTGAATCGCGGTGAGGATCGGCTTGCGGGCGGCGTCGCCGCGCTCGAACGGCGTCATCGGCACCTTGTCGACGCCGACGATGCGCACGATTTCCTCGACGATGTCGGCCTTGCCGTGCACGTCGGAGCGCCAGGACGGCACCGCGACCTTCACCACCGGGCCGGAGCCGGCCATCATGAAGCCGAGATGGCCGAGGATGCGTTTCATCTCCGGCAGCGGCACGTCGATCCCGGCGAGCCGCTTCACTTCGGTGAGCGGAAAATCGATCACGCGGTCGTCGCCGAAGGCTTTGCCGATCACGACGTTGTCCGACGGCGTGCCGCCGCACATCTCCATCACCAGTTTGGTCGCGAGTTCCAGCCCCGGCACCATGAAGGCCGGATCGACGCCGCGCTCGAAGCGATAGCGCGCATCCGAATTGATGCCGAGCTTGCGGCCGGTATGGGCGATGTTGAAATCGTTCCACAGCGCCGATTCGATCAGCACGTCGGTGGTGTTCTCGTCGCAGCCGGAGGCTTCGCCGCCCATGATGCCGGCCAGCGATTCGACGCCGTGATCGTCCGATATCACACAAATATCGCGATCGAGCGTGTAGCTGCGGCCGTCCAGCGCCAGCAGCGTCTCGCCGTCGCGGGCGCGGCGCACGACGAGATTGCCTTTCACTTTCGCCGCGTCGAACACATGCAAGGGACGGGCGCGGTCGTAGGTCATGAAATTGGTGATATCGACCAGCGCGTTGATCGGCCGCAGGCCGATCGAAGTCAGGCGCTGCTGCAGCCATTCCGGCGACGGCCCGTTCTTGACGCCGCGCACCAGCCGCAAGGCAAAGCCCGGACACAGCGTGGCGTCCTCGACCGTCACCTTCACCGGGCAGGGGAACTCGCCCTTGATCGGCTTGATCGCGGGATCCTTGAATCGGCCCATGTCGGCGGCCGACAGATCGCGGGCGATGCCGTGCACGCCGGTGCAATCCTGCCGGTTCGGCGTCAGGTTGATTTCGAGCACGGGATCGCCGAGCCCGGCCCATTGCGCGTAACCGGCACCGATGGGCGCATCGGCCGGCAGTTCCATGATGCCGTCGTGATCCTCGGAGATCTGCAACTCCGCCGCCGAGCACAGCATGCCGCGGCTCTCGACGCCTCTGATGGTGCCGACACCGAGCGTGATGTTCTTGCCGGGAATGAAGGTGCCGGGCGCCGAGAACACGCTGACCAGACCGGCGCGCGCGTTAGGCGCGCCGCAGACCACCTGCACCGGCGCCGCGCCATTGCCGGTATCGACCATGCACACCCGCAAGCGGTCGGCATTGGGATGCTGCTCGGCGGAAATCACCCGCGCGATGGTGAACGGCGCCAGCGCCTTGGCCTTGTCCTCGATATTCTCGACCTCGAGCCCGATCATGGTGAGCTTGTCGGCGAGCTTTTCCATCGGCTCGTCGGTGTCGAGATGTTCCTTCAGCCAGGAGAGCGTGAATTTCATGATTTTTGCTTCTCTTGTCCCCTCCCCCGCCCGCGGGGGAGGGTTAGGGTGGGGGCTCTTGCCGCAATGGCGGTCTCGACGAGACTCACGAACTCAATCCTCCCGCCAGGGTCGGGACATCGAGCGGCTTGAAGCCGTAGTGAGAGAGCCAGCGCACGTCGCTCTCGAACAATTGCCTGAGGTCGGACATGCCGTATTTCAGCATCGCGATGCGGTCGATGCCCATGCCCCAGGCAAAGCCCTGATAGACGTCGGGATCGATGCCGCAGGCGCGCAGCACGTTGGGATGCACCATGCCGCAGCCCAAAATCTCCAGCCAGTCCTCGCCCTCGCCGAAGCGGATCTCGCCCTTGTCGCGGCGGCACTGGATATCGACTTCCAGCGACGGTTCGGTGAAGGGAAAGAACGAGGGCCGGAATCGCATGTTGATGTGATCGACCTCGAAGAACGCCCGGCAGAATTCGTGCAGGATCCATTTAAGGTGACCGAGATGCGAACCCTTGTCGATGACGAGGCCCTCGACCTGGTGGAACTGCGGCGTGTGGGTGGCGTCGGAGTCGATGCGATAGGTGCGGCCCGGACAGATCACGCGGATCGGCGGCTTCTGGCTCAGCATGGTGCGCACCTGCACCGGCGAGGTGTGGGTGCGCAACAGCATGCGCGAGCCGCCTGCCCCGGGCGCCGACCCGGGGTCTTCCTTCGGATTGAAGAAGAAGGTGTCGTGCATTTCCCGCGCCGGATGGCCTTCGGGGAAGTTCAGTCTTGTGAAATTGTAGTCGTCGGTCTCGATATCCGGGCCTTCGGCAACGGCAAAACCCATGTCGGCGAAGATCGCGGTCAGTTCATCCATCACCTGGCTGAGCGGATGAATCCGGCCTTGTTCGGCCGGCGCGTCGCGCAACGGCAGCGTGACGTCGATGGTTTCGGAGGCCAGCCGCGCGTCGAGCGCGGCGGATTTCAGAATGTCGCGCCGCGCCGCGAGCGCCTGCGCGACGGTGTCCTTGGCGAGGTTGATCGCAGCACCTCGCGTCTTGCGTTCGTCCGGCGACATCTTGCCGAGCGTCGACAGCAGCGCCGAGATCGAGCCCTTCTTGCCGAGCGCGGCGACACGTACGGCCTCGAGGGCTGCTTCGTCGCCGGCGCCGGCGATCTGGCTGAGGATTTGGGATTCGAGATTAGTGAGGTCGGTCATAGCGATCCCTTTTGACTAGGATGCTAAGCCGATGCTCCTAGCCCGTCATGCCCGGGCTTGTCCCGGGCATCCACGTGTTACAGCGTTCGCGAGAAGGAAGGCGTGGATGCCGGGACATCCAGTGCGAAGACGTGCTTCGCACTCTTACCCGGCCATGACGACTTCAATATTTCCCTGCCGCGCGAAAGCGGTGACGGCTTACGCCGCCAGCGCGGCCTTGGCCTTTTCCGCGATCGCCTGGAACGCCGCCGGCTCGTTGATGGCGAGATCCGACAACACCTTGCGGTCCACCGTGATGCCCGACTTCGAAAGGCCGTTGATGAAGACGCTGTAGGTCATGCCGAACGGACGCACCGCGGCATTGAGACGCTGAATCCACAGCGCGCGAAAGGTGCGCTTCTTGCGCTTGCGGTCGCGGAAGGCGTATTGGCCGGCCTTCTCGACCGCGGCCTTGGCGGCGCGGATGGTGTTCTTGCGGCGGCCGTAAAAACCCTTGGCGGCCTTGTAGACTTTCTTGTGCTTGGCGTGAGAGGTCACACCGCGTTTAACGCGAGACATGACGGGTCTCCTTCATATGGAAATGGGTGACGGATCGCCGCGCGGACGCGGCTCGGCTGTGATGGCGGCGGGGAACGCGATCAGGCGTTCGGCAAGAAATATTTCTTGATGTTGTCGCCGTCGGTCTTGAACAGCACGCGGGTGCCGCGGAGCTGACGAATCTGCTTCTTCGTCCGCTTGATCATGCCGTGGCGCTTGCCGCGCTGGGCGTGCATCACTTTGCCGGTGGCAGTCACCTTGAAGCGCTTTTTGGCGCCTGACTTGGTCTTCAGCTTGGGCATTTGGCTCTCCTGTGGCCGCAGGAAAAACGCGCCCAGCGGGGGCGCTTTCGCGGCTAAAATGCTCGTTAGAGCGTTGAAAGTGCTTGGTTATTTCCGAAATGAGATAACCCGCACGGACATCGACACGGCAGCCCTTGATCAGCCGGGCGATGAAGGTTGCGCTTATGGCAGAGCCAAGCGAGATTGGCAACGATGAACCGCGAAACCGGGATTCCCGACCTATGACCTGACGCCATTGCCGCCACAGCCAAAAAACAGGGAAAAAATGACGATTTCAGCCCGCGCCGTTGCCCGTTTCGCCCATTTCACCCCTTCCCGTGCCCTTCGGGGGATACTCGCCGCCGCCGTCCTCGGCGCGGTCGCCGCGCCCGACCTTGCCGACGCCGCCGCTCGGGCCAGGGTTGCCAGGCCGGGCGCCTTCGATGGCACCTGGAATGTCACGTTCACCCCCCAGGCCGGCAACTGCCATGCCACCAACACCTTCCCGTTCAACGTCTACGGCACGCTGGTTTCGTCGGCCGGCGGCGGCAAGGTCACCGGCGGCATCAGCCGCAACGGCAGCGTTGCCGTCCGAATTCAGGTCGGCGCCTCATGGGCCAACGGCAGCGGCCGGCTCGCCGGCAATGTGGGCGCCGGCCGCTGGAGCGGGCTGATCACCGGCGACCGCTGCAGCGGCGTCTGGCAGGCGATGCGGAGCTAGCTCTCACTGACGTCGTCCCTGCGAAAGGGACCCATACTCCGCGGCCTCTCATCCGGGTAGGATGGGAGACGCCTTTTCCATCAATGAACTTCGGTGGTTATGGGTCCCCGCTTGCGCGGGGACGACGGTGCTAAATCAGCGCGGCGCCAGAACCATCACGACCTGGCGTCCCTCGAAGCGCGCGTCCTGCTCGACCTTGGCGAATTCGGCGACGTCGGCCTTGACCTTGTCCAAGAGCTTGGTGCCGATTTCCTGGTGCGCCATTTCGCGGCCGCGATAGCGCAGGGTGATCTTGACCTTGTCGCCTTCCTCGAAGAACCGCTGCATCGCGCGCATCTTCACGTCGTAGTCGTGGTCGTCGATCATCGGCCGGAGCTTGATCTCCTTGATCTCGACGATCTTCTGTTTCTTGCGGGCTTCGGCGGCTTTTTTCTGGGCGGAATATTTGAACTTCCCGTAATCCATAATCTTGCAAACGGGAGGATTGGTGTTCGGCGAGATCTCGACGAGGTCCATGCCTGCCTCGAGCGCCATCTTGATGGCGGCCACTGTCTCGACGGTGCCGTGGTTCAGGCCGGTCTGGTCGATCAGCTGAACCTGTGCATTGCGGATTTCATCATTGGTGCGCGGCCCGTCTTTGGTTGCGGCGGGCGGGGCTCTGTTGGGACGGCGAATGGGTATCTCTCCAAAGTTGTGAACGAGGGCGATAGTTTGAAGGAATAAGGCTCAGCGGGCAAGCGAACTCGCATTGGCGATCGCAAAAACCGTCAAATGCGAGGTATTTTGGTCACGCCGGTCGAGATAGAGGGCGCGGATGTGTTCCGCAAGCGCCGTGAACGGCCGGCGACCGGTATTGGCGTCCGTTGTTGACGGATTCCGTCGGCTCACCCAAACAATTGCCAACGAGAGCAGGATTCCATGACCAATTCAGCCGCATCCGATCAGGAACCGGTCTTCATCGAGGTCGGTGAGGGCAATGGCCGCCGCCGAATCGCGGTGCGGGCCCGCGAAGGCTCGGCGCCGGGGCTGTTCTGGCTCGGCGGCTTCAACTCCGACATGCGGGGCACCAAGGCCCTGGCGCTGGATACGTGGGCCGCCGAGCACGGCCGCGCCTGCGTCCGGTTCGACTATTCCGGTCACGGCGAATCCGGCGGCGCCTTCATCGACGGCACCATCGGGCGCTGGCTGGAAGAAAGCGTCGCGGTATTCGAGCAGTTCTGCACAGGCCCCCAGGTCGTGATCGGCTCCTCGATGGGCGGCTGGATGGCGCTGTTGCTGGCGCGCGAGATCGCGAAGCGCCCGTCAAGCCGCGCCTCGCTGGCCGGGCTGGTGCTGATCGCGCCGGCGCCCGATTTCACGGAAGCGCTGATGTGGAACAACTTTCCGACCGAGGTGAAGCAGGAGATCGAAAGCAAGGGCGTGTGGCTGCGGCCGTCGGAATATGGCGAGCCCTATCCGATCGCCCGTGCGCTGATCGAGGAGGGCCGCAATCATCTCCTGCTCGGCGGCGCCATCGACGTCGGCTGCCCGGTTCGCATCCTGCAGGGCGCGCAGGATCCGGACGTGCCGTGGCAGCATGCCTTCGCGCTGGCGCACCGGCTGCCAGCCGACGACGTGGTGCTGACGATGATCCAGGACGGCGATCACCGGCTGTCGCGGCCGCAGGACATCGCGCGGATGCTCGCGGCGGTGGCGGAGATCGGGTAGGCTGCTGCTTCAGGGAGAAACGCCATGAACATCTCAGCGATGCTCAAATCGTTCTGCGACGCCGTCGAACGGCGCAACGGCAAGGCATTCGCCGATTTGTTCACCGAAGACGGCGTCTACCACGATGTGTTTTACGGCGCGTTCGAGGGCCGCGCCAAAATCGCCGAAATGATCGACGACTGGTTCTACCGCACCGCGACCGATTTCCGCTGGGACATGCACGCGCCGGTCAGCGACGGCCATACGCTCTATGCCCGCTACACCTTCAGCTACCGCTCGACGCTGCCGGAGGCCAACGGCGCGCGCGTGATGTTCGAGGGCGTGGCGATCATGACGCTGCGCGACGGCAAGATCGCGGAGTATCACGAGGTCGCCAACACCGCGCCGGCCTTCGTCGACCTCAACTTCGCGCCGGAACGGATCGCCAGGATATTCGCCAGGCAGGGCGCGGCGCTGAAAGCGCGGCCGGAGATGGCGCGGCATCTGGGCTAGCAAGCCGTCATTCCGGGGCGCGCGCAGCGCGAACCTCAGGTGCGCAATTGCGCACCTGAGGTCTGGTCCTTCGGACCATCCCGGAATGACGATTCGAATCCTACCGCGGCGGCGGGTTCGCCATCGGCTTCTTCTGCGCCAATGCGGCGACCGTCGAGGTTCCGATCCGGCCCTGCTCGTCGTACAGCCAGCACTCGCCGATCGCGACCCCGTCGGTGGCGTGGTGGTTCACCACCTCGAAGCCGATCCATCGCGTCACCGGCAGCCGGTGCAGGTAGATCGTGACGTCGCTGTTGATGTAGCCGAGGCCCTCATCGCCGGCATTGGCAAAGGGGCTGGCGAAGTCCGCGCCCGTGGCGACACGGACGAACGGCGTCATCGGCACGCCCTCGACGAGTTCGCGCACCTCGCTCATCCACAGCCGCCGCGGCCCGAGCGAGCCCATGTGGCCTGCGATCGGCCGGGTGGTCCATTTGCCGTTCATGCCGAGCCGCGGATCGGTCGGCGCGGGAATCTCCGCAGGCAGCGGCGCATCCCAGTTCGGCGGCGACCAGACATTGCCCGGCGCGTTTTCGGTTCGCCGCAGCAATTGGCAGGAGGCGCGCGCCATGCTGGTGCCACCGGAGATGAACTCGGCCTCGACCACCCTGATGCGCAAGCCGTCGCGGACGAGCCTGGTCGTGACCTCGACCGGGGTCTGGATGTTCGGCAGCCGGAACATGTCGACCGTCAGCCGCGCCGGCACGAAATCGTCGGAGCCGTGACGCTGTTCGATCACGAAGCCGAGCAGGCCGATCACGACGCGGCCGTGCATCGAGTTGGGATCCCAGGGGCCATTGGCCGCCTGGGTCGGAATGAAGGCGTCGCGGTCTTTGGTGAAGAAGGGCTGGTTTGTCATGGCGCGGGACCATGAAGGAATTTGCTCCCGGTGTCATCGCCCGCGAAAGCGGGCGATCCAGTACGCCGTGACATATCGATTTATTTCGGACGGCTCTGGAATACTGGGTGCCCCGCTTTCGCGGGGCACGACGGCTGAGCATTTCTAGGCGCGCTGCCACTCCTCGCGCACGCTCTCGTCGGTCTCCATTCCCAAAGCATCTGCCGCCAGCGCCTCGAATTCCTGCCGTTCCATCAACTGCGACAGCGCCCATACCGCGGCCCCCCGAACCAGCGGGCTTGCATCGACGAGCAGGCTTTGCGCCGCATCGGCCAGAGACGCATCGGTTGAATTGCCGATCGCGATCAGCACATTGCGGATGAAACGGTCACGGCCGATGCGCTTGACCGGGGATTTCGTGAATAGCGCCCGAAACGCCGGATCGTCGAGTTGCGCCAGCTCGGCGAGCGCGGGTGCGCGCAGCGCCTGGCGCGCGGCGAGTTTGGCCTCGCGCCCGACCAGCGCGAATTTGTTCCAGGGGCAGACGGCGAGGCAATCGTCGCAGCCATAGATGCGGTTGCCGATGGCTTTCCTGAATTCGTGCGGAATCGGGCCCTTGTTCTCGATGGTGAGATAGGAGATGCAGCGCCGCGCGTCGAGCTTGTAGGGTGCGGGAAACGCCGATGTCGGGCAGACATCGAGACAGGCCCGGCATGAGCCGCAATGGTCGGTGTCGGCTTCGTCGCGCGGCAGCTCCAGCGTGGTGAAGATCGCGCCGAGGAACAACCACGAGCCGAATTCGCGCGAGACGAGGTTGGTGTGCTTGCCCTGCCAGCCCAGTCCGGCCGCCTGCGCCAGCGGCTTTTCCATCACGGCGGCGGTGTCGACGAACACCTTGACATCACAGGCCTCGGTCGCGACCAGCCATCGCGCCAGCGCCTTCAGCCGCTTCTTGATCAGGTCGTGATAGTCGTCGCCCTGCGCATAGACCGAGATTGCGCCGCGCGTGCGCTGTTCCAAAATCGCCAGCGGATTTTGCTCGGGTCCGTAATTGACCCCGAGCATGATCACCGACCGCACCTCGGCCCACAGCCCGCGCGGATCGGCGCGGCGTTCGGGGTGGGCGGCAAGCCAGTCCATGTCGCCATGCGCGCCGGCGTCGAGGAAATCGCGGAAATGCTTCGCGGCTTGCGCGATCGCATCCGGACCGGCGATGCCGGCGCAATCGAATCCGAGCGCGCGCGCCTGATCGGCGAGGGCAATCTTGAGTTCGGCAGGAGAGAGCTTCTGGCGCGTGTTCAGAAGTCGAGGTCCACATAGGTCCGCGACGCCGGCACGCCGGCCAGCCATTCGCTCAACAGCGGGCGGAACGAGGGCCTGGATTTCACCCGCGCGTACCACGCCTTTGCCGCGTCGTCCTCGACCCATGGCACGTCGCCCAGATAATCGATCGCCGAAAGATGCGCCGCGGCGGCGAGGTCCGCGTAGGTCAGCCGGTCGCCGGCGAGGTAGTTCCGGGTCTTCGCCAGCCAGCCGATATAGGCCAGATGATAGCGCACATTCGCCTTCGCCGCGCGGATCACATCCGCCGCCGGCGCGCCGCCGCCGTCCTGCTCGTCCATGAAGCGCTTGTAGATGCGCTCGGTCACCAGCGGATTGGAGGCCTCCTCGAAAAACTTGTCGTTGAACCAGGCCATCAGCCGGCGCACTTCGATCCGTTCGCCGATCGACGTCGGCATCAGCCGGCGTTCGCCCATGACGGCGCCGTGGGTTTCGTCGAGAAATTCGGCGATGATTCCGGCGCCGGGAATCGCGGGCCGGCCCTCGGCGATCAGGACCGGCGTGGTTCCCGCCGGGTTGAGGGCGAGAAAAGCCTCGCGCCGCTCCCAGGTGCGCTCTTCGACCAGCCGCAGATCGAGGCCGTATTCACCCAGCGCCAGGCGAACGAAGCGCGACTGCGGACAGAACGGATGATGAAACAGCGTGAACATAGTGGCCTTGATAATTTCGCGGCGCTTAAGAAACCATCAACCGCGGCGACATCGTCAAACTACCTAAGCACAGGAATGAGGCAACCCGTGTTTTGGCGTTTTTTGCGATTGCAGCATGCGGGCGAATAAGCGAGAAGAACCCGGCTTTTCGGCTCATTTCGATCATAACGGACCATAGCATGATGTCTGATGCAGTGAGGGCGATCATTCTCGGCATCGTCGAGGGCGTCACCGAATTCATTCCGGTGTCCTCGACGGGACATCTGCTGCTGGCGGAACGGTTCTTCGATCTCGGCGAAGGCCCGTTCTGGAAGAGTTTCGCGATCCTGATTCAACTCGGCGCGATTCTGGCGATCGTCGCGCTTTATTTCTTCAAATTGTGGCGGATCGCGCTCGGCATGTTCACGGATCCCTATGCGCGCCGGTTCGTGATCGGGGTGCTGGTGGCGTTCCTGCCCGCGGCCGTGATCGGGGCTGCGGCCGGCAGCTACATCAAGGCCTTCCTGTTCAATCCGTGGGTGGTGTGTTTCTCGCTGATCGTCGGCGGCGCGATCCTGTTGTGGATCGATCAGCTCGAGTTCGATCCGCACGAACACGACGCCACCACGTTTCCGCTGCCGATGTATCTCTGGATCGGGATCGCGCAGTGTATGGCGATGATTCCCGGCGTGTCGCGCTCCGGCGCCACCATCGTCGGCGCGATGCTGCTCGGCGCCGACAAGCGCGCGGCGGCGGAGTTTTCCTTCTTCCTCGCGATCCCGACCATGGTCGGCGCCTTCGTCTACGATCTCTACAAGAGCCGCGGCGAGATGACGATGGATCACGCCGGGATCGTCGCGATCGGCTTCGTGGTGTCGTTCATCACCGCGATGATCGTGGTCAAGACATTCCTCACCTACGTCACCCGCCACGGCTTCACGCTGTTCGCCTGGTGGCGCGTCATCGTCGGCACGCTCGGGCTGATGGCGCTGGCGATGGGAAGGTAGGAGTTCCTCATGGTGAGGAGGCGCGTTAGCGCCGTCTCGAACCATGAGGCCGTGCGCAACTCATCCTTCGAGACGCGGCCAAGTGGCCGCTCCTCCAGCGATAACGGCGAAGCCGTTACGCAGGGATGAGGGCAGCGGCAGCGTAATCACGCGCCCCGGTGCGCGAACTGTCCTGTCCTGCGGAAGCGCCAGAGATATTGCGGCGCGATGGCTTCCAGCGAATCGGCTGTGATCCCGAGACCCTCCAGCGTCAGGCCGGCGGCCTTCGCTGCGTCCGACACCACATTGTCCGAGCGCAATAGCTCCACCTGATCCGGCGTCAGCTTCAGCGCCCCCGGCGCGAACTGCAGCAACAGCGCCTGTAATTTCGCCAGCCCGAACGAAAGCGACACCAGCACGCGCCTGCGCTCGATGGTCGCCAGGATGAATTCGATGATTTCGCGCATCGTCAGCACTTCCTGGCCGCCGAGCTCGTAGGTCGCGCCGGCTTTGGTCTTGCCGTCGACGGCATCCGCGATCGCGGTGGCGACGTCGCCGACATAGACCGGCTGCAGCCTGGTCAGGCCGCCGCCGATCAGCGGCAGCACCGGCGACACCGTCGCCAGCGCGGCGAATCGGTTGGTGAACTGATCCTCAGGGCCGAACATGATCGACGGCCGCAGGATGGTGGCCGAGGGGACGGCCGACAGCACCGCCTTTTCGCCTGCCGCCTTGGAGCGGCCGTAACCCGACAGCGAATTCTCGTCGGCGCCGATCGCCGAGACGTGCACCATCCGCGCGCCGGCCGCGCCCGCCGCCCTGGCGACCGCACCGGCGCCCGAGCCCTGCACCGCGTCGAAGGTCTGGGCGCCGCCCTCGGTCAGGATGCCGACCAGATTGATGGCGACGTGGGAATCGCGCATGGCGGCCTCGACCGACGCCGGGTAGCGCAGATTGGCCTGGACGGCATGGATCTGGCCGACCCGGCCGAGCGGCTGCAGATGCCCGGCCAGCTCGGGCCGCCGCACCGCGACCCGGATCCGGTAATCGCGCTTGGCCAGCGCCCGGACCACGCTTCGCCCCAGAAAGCCCGATCCTCCGAAAACCGTGACCAGCGTGTCCAGATTCGATGCCATAGCGTCCATTTCCCAGGGTCAAATTCGAGAGATCGCGAGGGGTTTTAGCGGATTCGCGATACGCCATCATGCCGGCGCTATCAAGCGTATTTGGGCGGCACCGAAGCGATTTGACAAGCGCGCAACCGATCCGTACTAACCCGCCCGGGCCCAGGTGGCGGAATTGGTAGACGCGCTGGCTTCAGGTGCCAGTGGCTTCACGGCCGTGAAGGTTCGAGTCCTTTCCTGGGCACCACTTTGCCCATGCCCGTGATCTACCCGCAGCGGCCCGAGCAAGTACCTTTCCGGGCCGCCGCTGCAGGCTGGCCATGCGAGAAGGACCGCAATGTGGCCCGCGCCCCTCGTTTGTTGACGATTTCAACGTTAGTTTAGGCCCGCATCGATTCGACGAGGTTCGTAAACGTCATGACCATCCGCCTGCATCGCGGCGATCTGCCCGATCTCACCCGCTACACCGACTCGGTGGCGATCGATACCGAGACCATGGGGCTCAATCCGCATCGCGACCGGCTCTGCGTGGTGCAGCTGTCGAACGGCGACGGCAGCGCCGACGTGGTGCAGATCCCCAAGGACAGCACCGACGCGCCGAACCTGAAGGCGCTCTTGGCCAATCCGAAGGTGACGAAGATATTTCACTTCGCCCGCTTCGATCTCGCCGCACTCTACAACGCCTTCGGCGTGATGCCGCAGCCGGTGTACTGCACCAAGATCGCTTCCAGGCTCTGCCGCACCTATACCGATCGCCACGGCCTGAAGGACCTGGTGCGCGAGGTGCTCAATGTCGATCTGTCGAAGCAGCAGCAGTCGAGCGACTGGGGCGCGCAGTCGCTGAGCGAGGCGCAGCTGGCCTATGCCGCTTCCGACGTGCTGCATCTGCACGGCCTGCGCGAACGCCTCGACGGCATGCTGGCGCGGGAAGGCCGTGCGGAACTCGCCCGGGCCTGTTTCGACTTCCTGCCGATGCGGGCCAAACTCGACCTGCAGGGCTGGGAGGCCGAGGACATCTTTTCGCATTCCTGAAGCGCTTGCCTGAAGCGCCCGCCTGAACGCCCCGGAACGGCGCTATGCCGCGGGTTGCGGCCCCGTTTCGGTCACAGTCATAGCGAGTGTCGGGCTGCAAAATCTGGCGATCCCGGGTAGAATGGCCGGCGGTACCAGCGCTTTGGAGCAGCGGTGAATTCGGTTCAGAACCCACCCTATCAGGCCGGCATGGACGCGCGCTTCGCGATCGCGGCGCGCCACAGCCGGATGGTGCGGGTGCTGCGGATCGCGGTACCGGCCACCGTGGTGGTGGCGATGACGGCGATCGTCTTCGTCTCGGTCTACAATCCGTTCCGCATGCTGTTGCCGAAGCTGCCGGTCGACATCGGAAACCTCGTGGTTTCCGGCACCAAGATCACGATGGAATCGCCGCATATGTCCGGCTACACGCCGGATCAGCGGCCCTACGAGGTGTGGGCCAAGACCGCGACCCAGGACCTCACCGTTCCGGATCGCGTCGATCTCCGGACGCTGCGCGCCAAGGTGTTGATGGAAGACCGCACCACCAACATCACGCTGGACGCCAGCACCGGGCTGTTCGATTCCAAGGCGCAGCTGTTGGACCTGCGCAAGGATATCTTCCTGCAATCCTCCTCCGGCTATGAAGCCCGGCTGTCGCAGGCGCTGGTCGATATCGGCAAGAGCACGGTGACATCGGAAGAGCATGTCGACGTCAAGCTGCTCAATGGAACGCTGAGCGCCGACCGGCTCAGGATCACCAATGGCGGCGAGGTCGTGCGGTTCGAAGGCAACGTCGTGATGAATCTGGTCATGGACAGCCCCGACCCCAATGTCTCCGCCGCGCCCGAGCCGGCCCCTCAACCTGCAAGGACACGGTCCCTGTCCGGCAAGAACGCCAACCCGAAATGATCCCGATGATGATGTTTTCTCCGAGCAGCAGTTCGACCAGGCGGATCGCGCATTACCTCGGCGCGGCCGTTGGCGCGCTGGCGCTGATGTCGGCCGGTGAAGCCGGCGCGCAGAGCGCGGTGCAGGGCGTGCCCAACGCGATGCAGGGTTTTTCGCAGAACCGCGACCAGCCGATCCAGATCGAAGCCGCTTCGCTGGAGATGCGCGACAAGAAGAAGGAAGCGACCTTCGCCGGCAATGTGAAGGTGGTGCAGGGCGACACCACCATGACGTCCAAATCGCTGGTGGTGTTCTACGATTCGACCTCGTCGCCATCAGCGCCGGCCGCCAATGCGAAGGCCGCCGGTTCGAAGTCGGCCAAATCGGCGCCGATGCAGTCCGCAACTCCCGGTCCCGGCGGCAGCTCGTCGATCCGCCGGCTCGAGGCGAGAGGCAACGTGGTGGTGACCCAGAAGGATCAGGTGGTGACCGGTGAAACCGCCGTGTTCGACACCAGGGCCAACATGATCACCATGCTCGGCGGCATCGTCCTGACCCAGGGCAAGAATGTGCTGCGTGGCGACCGGTTGATGGTGGACATGGCGACCGGCGTCTCGCGGGTGGAATCCGACAGCGGGCGCGTCCAGGGGCTGTTCATCTCATCCGGCGGCCAGGGAACTCCGGCGATCCCGGGAATGCCGTCTTCGACGCCGGCTCCCGGATCAGGTTCCTCTAATAAACCAAAATAACATCAATCACTTGTGTGATATCTGCCGGCGGTGAGGTTGAAGCGCGCCCTGCAAGCCTGTATCTACGGGGCGGCCCGGCGGCTGCCAACCCGTGCCCGATCGAGGGTGTTCCGCCGGGCAAGGGACATCCATTCATTCATGTCGCCGGGGCTAAATCGATTGGCCCGCGGCGGGTCGCGGGATCACCGTGAAAGGCTGAAGCGAAGCGGGGGATGGTGGATTTACTCAGCATGTTCCGTCGGCGCCCGGCGAAACGCAATCCGCCGGGATTTGCGCGCTCGCGTGAGGACATCACCGCGCTCGGCGATACCATCGGCGATATGCTGACCAGCCCGGTGCGCGACGCGCCGCCGCTGGCGCGCGACGGCTCGCCGTTCGCCCGCGAGGCGCCGCCGGTCCTGAAACCGGGCGCGCCGCCTCCGGCAGCGGAAAAGCCCCGTCCCCGCCCCAAGGTCAATGGCGCGCCCGCGCTGCGGCTGACCAAGAAGGCGGGCTTGCTGGCCGTGCACAGCGTGGAAAAGAGTTTCGGCACCCGGCAGGTCGTGCGCGGCGTCAGCATCTATGTCCGCCGCGGCGAGGCCGTCGGTTTGCTCGGCCCGAACGGCGCCGGAAAGACCACGGTGTTCTACATGATCACCGGCCTGATCAAGGCCGATCGCGGCGCCATCGAACTCGACGGCCACGACGTCACCAGGCTGCCGATGTACCAGCGCGCCCGGCTCGGAATCGGCTACCTGCCGCAGGAAGCCTCGATCTTCCGCGGCCTCACCGTGGAACAGAATATCCGCGCCGTGCTCGAGGTCGTGGAGCCCTCGAAGAAGAAGCGCGAGGCCGAACTCAATTCGCTGCTCGACGAATTCAACATCGGCCGGTTGCGGAAAACCCCGTCGATCGCGCTGTCCGGCGGCGAGCGCCGCCGCGTCGAAATCGCCCGCGCGCTGGCGACCCGTCCGAACTACATGCTGCTCGACGAGCCCTTCGCCGGCATCGATCCGATTGCGGTCGGCGACATCCAGGACCTGGTCCGCCACCTCACCAATCGCGGCATCGGCGTCTTGATCACCGACCATAATGTGCGGGAAACGCTGGGGCTGACTGATCGCGCCTATATCGTCTATGCGGGCGAGATCCTGACCGAGGGCAATCCGGAGGAGATCGTCAACAACCCGGACGTGCGGCGGCTTTATCTGGGCGAGGAGTTCCGGCTTTAACCTTGGCCGGGAATTTCGCCTCTAGTCCTTTTTTCCAGTTCGTCAAGCCGTGTACATCGGCTTTGGACTAGTTTAAGCAAGAATCGGACCAACTTCCTTGGATCGGTTCTTGTTTCGATGGCGCTGACGCAGAGACTAGAGTTCCGCCAATCCCAGTCGCTGGTGATGACGCCGCAGCTGATGCAGGCGATCAAGCTGCTGCAGCTGTCCAATCTCGACCTTTCGGCCTTCGTGGAAGAGGAACTGGAGCGCAATCCGCTGCTGGAGCGCGCCAGCGACGGCCCCGAGCCGCCGGTCGCCGGCGAACCCTCCCCGGAGCGGGGCGAATATGCCGGCGGTGAGGAGCAGGGTCCCGCCTATGGCGATGAAAGCGGCAGCGAGCCCTCGGAAATGGCAGGCGGCTCCGCCGGCGACAGCTTCGAGCCGGGCCAGGAAGACTGGATGAACCGCGACCTCGGCAGCCGCACCGAGATCGAACAGACGCTGGATACCCCGCTCGACAACGTGTTCTCCGAGGAGCCGGCCGAGGCCGCAGCGCGCACCGCGCAGGATGCGGCGCCCACCGCCTATACCGAATGGGGCGGCGGCGCCTCCAACGACGACAGCTACAATCTCGAAGCCTTCGTCGCCGCCGAGGTCACGCTCGGCAGCCATCTGGCCGAACAGCTCGCGGTGGCCTTTACCGGGCCGGCGCAGCGCATGATCGGGCAATATCTGATCGATCTCGTCGACGAGGCCGGTTACCTGCCGCCGGATCTGGGGCAGGCCGCCGAGCGGCTGGGAGCGTCGCCGGCGGAGGTCGAGGCGGTGCTCGCGGTGCTGCAGAAATTCGATCCGCCCGGCGTCTGCGCGCGCAACCTGAGCGAATGCCTGGCGATCCAGCTGCGCGAGCTCAATCGCTACGACCCGGCGATGCAGGCGCTGGTCGAGCATCTCGATCTCTTGGCCAAGCGCGATATCGCTTCGTTGCGAAAACTCTGTGGCGTCGACGACGAAGATATCACCGACATGATCGGCGAAATCCGCCGGCTCGATCCGAAGCCGGGTCTGAAATTCGGCTCGTCGCGCACCCAGACCATGGTGCCGGATGTCTATGTGCGGCCCGGTCCCGACGGCGGCTGGCATGTCGAACTCAACAGCGACACCCTGCCGCGGGTGCTGGTCAATCAGGTCTATTACACAGAACTGTCGAAGAACATCCGCAAGGACGGCGACAAGTCCTATTTCACCGATTGCCTGCAGAACGCGACCTGGCTGGTGCGCGCGCTCGATCAGCGCGCCCGCACCATCCTGAAAGTCGCCACCGAAATCGTGCGCCAGCAGGACGGCTTCTTTACCCATGGCGTTGCGCATCTCCGGCCGCTCAACCTCAAGGCGGTGGCGGATGCGATCCAGATGCATGAATCGACGGTGTCGCGGGTCACCGCCAACAAATACATGGCGACCAATCGCGGCAGCTTCGAATTGAAATATTTCTTCACCGCCTCGATCGCGTCGGCCGACGGCGGCGAAGCCCATTCGGCGGAGGCCGTCCGTCACCACATCAGGCAGCTGATCGATGCGGAAGACCCGGCCATGATCCTGTCCGACGACACCATCGTGGAACGGTTGCGCGCCACCGGCATTGATATCGCCCGCCGCACGGTTGCGAAGTACCGCGAGGCGATGCGAATCCCGTCCTCGGTGCAACGCCGACGCGACAAGCAAAGCATGCTCGGCAATGCCCTTTCCGCGCCCGCCGCATCCTCCGACCGATCCCGCGACACGCAGCCTGCCTGATTGCGTCCCGGCGAAATCGGGATAGTGTCGGTTCCCCTCCAAGACTAATCGAGGCCTCAAATGACCCTCCGGATCTCGGGAAAAAGCATCAACGTCGGCGACGCCCTGCGCGGGCGCGTCAGCGAGCGCACCGATGAGGTTCTGCGCAAGTATTTCGACGGCAACTATTCCGGCCACATTACGCTGAGCAAGGACGGCTTCGGCTTCCGCACCGACTGCGCGCTGCATCTGGATTCGGGGATCACGCTGGAAGCCGATTCCAATGCCGCCGACGCCTATGCCAGCGCCGACCAGGCCCTGCTGATGATCGAAAAGCGCCTGCGCCGCTACAAGAGCCGCCTCAAGGACCGCTCGGCCCGCAAGGCCCATGCCGAGGCGGAGGCGCTGGCCGAACTCACCGCGCCCACGCTGGACGTTCCGAGCTACGTCATCGAGGCGCCGGCGGACGAGGAGCACGACGATGTCGGCTATAATCCGGTCATCATCGCGGAGGCCACCACCTCGTTGAAGCGGATGTCGGTCAGCGAAGCGGTGATGGAACTGGACCTGACCGGCGCCGCCTGCCTGGTGTTCCAGCACGGTTCGAGCGGGCGGGTGAATATCATTTACCGGCGGCCGGACGGCAATGTCGGCTGGATCGACCCCCCGGCCGTCAAGCCCGGGGGATAGGCGGCAATCGGCATTGACGCCCCGCGGGACCCTCCCTATGGTCCGCCGCCTTCGACGGCGGGGGCTGGGAACAACTCCCCCGGGTGGTTGGCACCGGTCTTGCGTTGGAGTAGGAGAAGGCGCGTAGGAGAAAGCCCGTAGCAGCCCCAGACTGGGACCCGGGTAACAGGCCCGCCTACCGCCTCATCTTCTTGACGCCGCCCCTCTGAACCCTATTTCGCAACCTGACGGTTTAATTCACCTCGGAACGCCCCATGACGATTACCGATCTGGTCGCACCCGAGGCGATTCTCCCGGCTTTGAAGGTCAACAACAAGAAGCAGGCGCTGCAGGAGCTGGCGGCGCGGGCAGCCGCCCTGACCGGGCAGAACGAGCGCTCGGTGTTCGAGGTGCTGCTGCAGCGCGAGAAGCTCGGAACCACCGCCGTCGGCTATGGCGTCGCCATCCCCCACGGCAAGCTTCCCAAGCTGGAAAAGCTGTTCGGCCTGTTCGCGCGCCTCGAACGCCCGATCGATTTCGAGGCGATGGACGGCCAGCCGGTCGATCTGGTGTTCCTGCTGCTGGCGCCGGAAGGCGCCGGTGCCGATCACCTGAAGGCGCTGGCGCGGATCGCGCGGCTGCTGCGCGACCAGGACGTCGCCAAGAAGCTGCGCGCCTCGCGCGACGCCCAGGCGATCTATTCGGTGCTGGCGCTGCCGCCGGCGAGCGCGGCGTAAGGCAGCGCTCGCGACAGGTACCGCACCGTCTTGCGGCCCTCATGGATGCTCGCGCGACCGACCTCGACAAATCCCAGCGCCGCATGGAAAGCGTCCGACTCGGGGTTCGGCGGACGCGTATTGACCTCACAGACCACGCGGTCTGTGCCCGGCCTTGCAAGCCTGCTCGAACAGGTCGTGATACAGCCTTCGCGCGCAGCCAAGTCCGCGCGCGGACCCTGCCACGACGATCCGGTCCACATAGACAAAGCGCGCATGACGGGCGCGGAACCAGAGGAAATTCGGGCTGTCGTAGTCGGCGTCCTGATCGAGGGCCAGCATGAAGGCGTCGAGGTTGCCGATTCTGCGCGCCTGGAATGCCTGGGCGACGAGCTGCTCGAGCCGCTCCGGCTCCAGCCACGACAGTTCCTGCGCGTGCGCGTTGTTGAGCGCGAGCATCGCCACGCCCAACGGACGGCCGTTCGACAGCTCGGCCGCGACGATCGGCTGCGGCGCTCCTTCACGCATTCGATTCCACCCGGAGCATGACGTCGGCCCAAAATGAAATACGCGGACATCGGCCCGATATGATCGAGGCAATGCCCGCGTATTTACGAATTCCCGATGCGCGCGCGTGGCGTCAGTGACACGAGCAAGGGCTCGGTCAGTGAACGCTGACGGCCTGCAATTCGTTGCTCCATGCGTTGGCGATCGCCGCTTCGCGGCTGTCGGTCAGCATGATCGGCGTGCCGTCGGCGGCATGCAGCGCGAACAGCTTCAGTCCCGGCGCGATCTTCGGCGCCTGGGGAAACAACCCCGGCACGTCCTCGGAACGGATCTGCTTCACGTAGGCGATGTGTCCCTCGCCCAGGGTCGCCAGCGCCTCCGGGGAGACGGCGGTGGGTTCGTAGACAACGTTACCTTCAGTCATGGTCTCGACTCCTTTGTCAGGCTAAGCGGTCGAGTCCGCTACTCGTTCCATTATTCGTGTTCATTGATAGCAATTGTCTTAACGACCTTTTCCGGCTCCGGCCGGGCGAGATCGATCGACAACAGCCCGTTTTTCAGGTCCGCGCCCAGCACCTGCATCCCCTCCGCCAGCACGAAAGTGCGCTGGAAGTGGCGCGCGGCGATGCCGCGATGGATGTATTGCCGGGCCTTGTCGTCATGCTGGCGGCCCCGGATCACGAGCTGGTTTTCCTCAATGGTTACATCGAGTTGATCGCGGGTAAAACCAGCGACCGCCAGCGTGATCCGCAGGCGTTCGGGCGCGCCGTTGGCACGGTCGCAGCGCTCGATGTTGTAGGGAGGATAACCGTCGGCGCCTTTGACGACGCGATCGAGCGCACGCTCGATTTCGTCGAACCCAAGCAGGAACGGACTGGATAACGAAGGAACACGAGACATATTTTACAAAGCCCTCTCGAAGCGACTTTGGCATTTCAGGGCCCTTGCGGCGCCCCATTTTTGGCCGGCCGGCGGATTTGCCCTCCGGTCAACAGCCAATATGGGCATGATTTGGGAGGTGTTCAAGCACCTGATTAACCGCGACAAAATGGTTCTCCCGGCGTCATTCCGGGGCGCTCCCGAAGGGAGCGAACCCGGAATCCAGAAGTTGTCGCGCGAGATTCCGGGCTCATCGCTGCGCGATGCCCCGGAATGACGTTCAAAGGTCGACGCGCTTCCGCCCGTCGGCGCTGAACAGATGCAGCTTTTCGCGCGGCGCCACCGCCCTGATTCGCTCGCCGATGGCGGGCGCCACCGCGCCGGGGATCCGCACGATCACTTCGCCCGGCGGCAATTCGCCGGGATTGGCGGCAATGCCCTGAATTTCGAGCTGACGGGTGCCATAGATGAAGGTCTCGGCCCCGACCCGCTCGATCGCTTCCACGGTGAGATCGAGCGCGGTGCCGCCGGCAATCGTCTCGTTCGAAATCACGAAATCCTCGGGGCGGATGCCGAGGATGCCGGCCTCGCCGGCCGCGCGGCTGTCGCCGGCGAACTGGATTCGGATCTCGTCCGCCCGCAGCGGCATCAAGTTCATCGGCGGCGCGCCGATGAAGGAGGCGACGAAGGTGGTCGCGGGCTTCTGGTAGATGGCAAGCGGATTGCCGATCTGTTCGACCCGGCCGCCATTCATCACCACCAGGATATCGGCGAGCGTCATCGCTTCGAGCTGGTCGTGGGTGACGTAGATCGACGTGGTCTTCAGCCGGCGCTGCAATTTGCGGATCTCGACGCGCATGGCGATGCGCAGCTTGGCGTCGAGGTTGGACAGCGGTTCGTCGAACAGGAAGACCTTGGGCTGCCGCACGATGGCGCGGCCCATCGCGACGCGCTGGCGCTGGCCGCCGGAGAGCTGCCGCGGCTTGCGGTCGAGCATGGTGCCGAGCTCGAGGATGCGCGCGGCTTCCTGCACGCGGGTGTCGATCTCGGGCTCCGGCATGCGCCGGTTGCGCAGGCCATAGGCCATGTTGTTGTAGACGCTCATATGCGGATAGAGCGCGTAGTTCTGGAACACCATGGCGATGTCGCGTTCGGCCGGCTCGATCGTGTTGACGATGCGCCCGCCGATGTCGATCTCGCCGCCGGTGATGGTCTCCAGCCCCGCGACCATGCGCAGCAGCGTGGACTTGCCGCAGCCGGAAGGGCCGACCAGCACGCAGAACTGGCCATCGCCGACCTCGAAATCGATGCCCTTGATGGCCTCGAAGCCACCGGCGTAGGTTTTGCGGACGTCGCGGAGAACTACGTTAGCCATATCTGTCCTATTTCTCCGTCTCGACCAGGCCGCGCACGAACAGCCGCTGCATGAACACCACCACCGCGACGGGGGGCAGCATCGCCAGAACGGCCGTTGCCATTGCGAGCTGCCATTCGGCCAGTTCGTCGGTCGTCGTCAGCATCTTCTTGATGCCGGTGACGATGGTCTGCATCGAATCCTGCGTGGTGATCAAGAGCGGCCACAAATACTGATTCCAGCCATAGATGAACTGGATCACGAACAGCGCCGCGATCGTGGTGACCGACAGCGGCAGCAGCGTGTCCTTGAAGAACCGGAACGGTCCGGCGCCGTCGATGCGGGAGGCTTCCAGCAACTCGTCCGGCACGGTCATGAAGAATTGCCGGAACAGAAGCGTGCCGGTGGCGGATGCGATCAAGGGCAGGATCAGCCCGGCATAGGTGTCGAGCATATGCAGGTCGGCCACCACCTTGTAGGTCGGATAGATGCGAACCTCGACCGGCAGCATCAGGGTGACGAAGATGATCCAGAACGCGGTCTTGCGGAACGGAAAGCGGAAATACACCACGGCGTAGGCGGACAGGATCGAGATGATGATCTTGCCCACCGCGATGCCGAGCGCCGAGATGAACGAGTTCATCAGGAGATGTCCGACCGGTTCGCGGCTGGTGCGCGAGCCGCCGACGAAGATGGCGCGGTAATAGTTTTCGAGCGTCTGGCTTCCCGGCGACAACGGCATGTTGCCGCCGACCACGGTTCCGGCGTCGTGGGTCGAGGCGATCAGCGCCAGATAGACCGGAAAGGCCACGATAAAGACGCCGAGCGTCAGGATGGCGTAGGCGATGACGTCGTTCCAGGGGCGGTGCTCGACCATCAGTACTGCACCTTGCGCTCGACGTAGCGGAACTGGATCGCGGTCAGCGCGATCACGATCACCATCAGCACCACCGATTGCGCGGCCGAGCCGCCGAGGTCGCCGCCGAGCCGTCCGTCCGCATAGACCTTGTAGACCATGGTGGTGGTGGCGCCGGCAGGACCGCCGCCGGTCACCGCGTCGATGATGCCGAACGTATCGAAGAACACGTAGACGACGTTGACGACCAGCAGGAAGAAGGTGGTCGGCGACAGCAGCGGGAAGACAATGGTCCAGAACCGCCGCATCGGGCCTGCTCCGTCGATCGCGCCGGCCTCGATGACGCTTTTCGGGATCGACTGCAGCCCGGCCAGGAAGAACAGGAAGTTATAGGAAATCTGCTTCCACACCGCGGCCATCACCACCAGCATCATGGCGTGGTCGCCGTTCAGCACCGGATTCCAGTCGAAGCCCATCCAGCGCAGCGGCCGCGCCAGCGTGCCGAGCGACGGATGGAACATGAAGAACCACAGCACGCCGGCCACGGCCGGCGCCACCGCATAGGGCCAGATCATGAAGGTCTTGTAGACCGGGGCGGCTTTCAGGTTCTTGTCGGCCTGGGTTGCGAACAACAGCGCGATCGACAGCGACAGCACCGCAACCAGGGTCGAGAACACCAGCGTCGTCAGCATCGCGGCGTAATATTCGGGCTGCGCGAACAGCGCCTGGTAATTCTCCAGGCCGATGAATTCGGACCTGAGCCCGAAGGCGTCCTCACGCAGGAAGGATTGCCAGACGGCCTGGCTGGCAGGCCAGTAGAAAAATACGAATGTGATGATGAGCTGCGGCACGAGCAACAGGTAGGGGAGCAGCTTGCCGTTGAAGACCGCAGACTTTTCCATTCAGGCCGACTTGCTCTTTCCCGACTCGCTCATTCAGACGTCCCGGCATTCTCAGGCGAGGCGGGACAGGCTCCCTCTCCGAAAAGGAGAGGGAGCTGTTTGGGATGGCCTACTTTGCGGTCTTTTCAAACGTCCGCAACACGGCATTGCCGCGCGCCACGGCGGCGTCGAGCGCCTCCTTGGCGGTCTTCTTGCCGGCAAGGGCTGCTTCCATTTCCTCGGCCCAGAGGTCGCGCATCTGCACCATGTTGCCGAAGCGCAGGCCGCGTGAATTCGCCGTCGGCTCCTTGTTGGTCAGTTCCTTGAGCGGCGTTTCCAGCACCGGGTTCTTTTCGTAGAAGCCGGACGCCTTGGTCTTTTCATAGGCCGCCTTGGTGATCGGCAGGTAGCCGGATTCCTGATGCAGCTTGGCCTGGCGGTCGGTGTCGGAAAGGAACGCGAAGAACTTCGCCACGCCCTTGTATTCCTCGGGCTTCTTGCCGCCCATCACCCACAGCGACGCGCCGCCGATGATCGAGTTCTGCGGAGCTCCGGCGACATCGGGATAATAGGGCATCGGCGCCGAGGTGAAATCGAATTTGGCGGTGCCTTTGGCGGTCCCGTAATAGCCCGAGGAAGTCAGGAAGATCGCGCACTCACCCGAGCCGAAGCGGGCTTCACCGGCGTTGGCGCGGCCCGCATAGTCGTAGGTCTTGTCTTTCTGAAGGTCGATCAGGTTCTGCAGGTGCTTGACGTGCAGCGGCGAGTTGAACTGCAGCTCGGTGTCGAAGCCGTCGAGCCCGTTCGACTTGGTGCCGATCGCGACGTTGTGCCAGGCCGAGAACTGCTCGATATGGACCCATGACGCCCAGGCGTTGGAGAAACCGCAGGTCGCATGACCCGCCGCCTTCAGTTTCTTGGCCGCATCGAACACTTCCGGCCAGGTTTTCGGGATTGCGGCGATGCCGGCCTTCTTCAGCTCATCCTTGTTGATCCACATCACCGTCGACGACGAGTTGAAGGGAAACGACAGCATCTCGCCCTTGGAGGTCGAGTAGTAGCCCGTGATCGTCGGCAGGTAGGCCTTGGGATCGAACGGTTCGCCGGCATCCTTCATCAGCTGGTACACCGGCTTGATGGCGCCGGTGGCGCTCATCATGGTCGCCGTGCCGACCTCGAACACCTGCATGATGTGCGGCGCGTTGCCGGCGCGGAACGCCGCGATGCCGGCGTTCATGGTGTCGGCATAGCCGCCCTTGAAGGACGGCACGACCTTGTAGTCCGACTGGCTGGCGTTGAAGTCTGCCGCGAGCTTGTTGACGACGTCATTGTTGCCGCCGGTCATGGCGTGCCACCACTGAAGCTCCGTCACCGCTTGAGCGGGACTGGCGAGCGCGAATGTAGCCGCCAGCGTGGTGGCGAGGCCGAAGTGTCGAAGCATCATAGAAATTCCTCCCGGTTGGACCATCATCTTCGTTTGGCGCGATAACAGCGCTGGATGACGTGCAAATGACCGTATAAGCGAAACTATGATATTGGGGAAGCGGCGGCCAAGGGAAGCGGGAAAATAGGTGGATGCGTTCGCATCCATCGAGGTGGTGGCCCCGGCACCGCCGGGACGACCCCTGATACGTTCGCGATCTGGTCTCAGCGCTTCCGTTCGCTGCCGCAGACCGCGCCCCTGGCCACCAGGGCCTCGATTTCGGCCTTGGAGTAACCGAATTCGCCGAGCACCTCGGCGGTGTGCTGGCTGAATTTCGGCGGGGTGCGGCGCAGGCTCGGCTTGCTGCGCGAAAGGCGGATCGGCGAGGCGACCCCCTTGTACCAGTCCTTCTCGATGACGTCGCCGCGGTGGGCGGTATGGGCGCTGGTCAGCGCCTGGTCGATCGACTGCACCGGGCCTGCCGGCAGGCCGGCGGCGAGCAGGCGGTCGCACAGCGGCCCGGCGTCGAACTGGCTGAACACGGCGGCGAGCTCGCTGCGCAGCGCATCGCGGTTGGCGATGCGGTCCTTGTTGCGAGCAAATCGCGGATCGGTGCCGAGTTCGGGCTTGCCGATCTCGTTGGCCAGCTTGCGGAAGGTGCCGTCATTGCCGACGCCGATGAAGATGTTGTCGGTGCGGGTCGGGAAGATCGCGTAGGGCACGAGATTGGGATGCTCGTTGCCGGTCAGGCTCGGCGGCTTGCCGTGCATGAAATAATTCGCCGCGTGCGGATGCATGATGGCGAGGCCGGTTTCGTACAGCGTGGTTTCGAGAAACTGCCCGAGGCCGGATTTCTGCCGTTCCGACAGCGCCATCAGGATGCCGATCGCGGCGTAGAGCCCGGTGGTGATGTCGACCAGCGGCACGCCGATCCGCATCGGCCCGCTTTGCGGCGAGCCGGTCGCGGCGATCATGCCGGTCATGGCCTGGATGATGGCGTCATAGCCGGGATTGCCGCCGCGCGGGCCGTCGGCGCCGAAGCCGGAAATCCGGCAGTGCACCAGCCTCGGAAATTTCGCGCGCAGCACGTCGTTGCCGATGCCCCATTTGTCGAGCGTGCCTGGCTTGAAATTCTCGATCAGGACGTCGGCGGTTTCCAGCATCTTCATCAGAACGCTGCGGCCGCCCTCGCAAGCGAGGTCGAGGCCGATCGAACGCTTGTTGCGGTTGATGCCGACGAAATAGGCCGCGTCCTCGCCGTGGAACGGAGGGCCCCAGTCGCGCACCTCGTCGCCGGCCGGCGGCTCGACCTTGATCACGTCGGCGCCGTGATCGGCGAGGATCTGCGTGCAATAGGGTCCGCCGAGCACGCGTGTCAGGTCGATCACGCGCAATCCGGTCATTGCGCCGGGAGCAGCTTGTGAACTCATGGAAAGCAACCTTCGCTCAGGATGAAAATGGATTTCCTGAGCTATCGGTCTTCAGGCTAGGCGGCAATGCCTTCTCGCGCACAGGCGCATGACGGGACAGCCGTCGCGCGGGTTGCGGTAAATTCCACGCGGCGAACGGCCCGCCGGTCATCGCGGCGGGCCATCCGGTACAGCCGTCACACGACGGTCAGGCGAACATCGACATTGCCGCGGGTGGCGTTGGAATAGGGGCATACCTGGTGCGCCTTCTGCACCAGCGCCTCGGCGTCGGCGCGCGGGATGCCCGGCAGCGAGACGGCGAGATCGATATCGAGGCCGAAGCCGCCGGCCGAGCGCGGCCCGATGCCCACGGTCGAGGTCACCGCCGCATCGGCGGGCACCTTCGGGCCGCCTTGCGAGGCCACGAACTTCATCGCGCCGATGAAGCAGGCGGCGTATCCGGCGGCGAACAGCTGCTCGGGATTGTTGCCTGCGCCGCCGCCGCCGCCCAGTTCCTTCGGCGTGGCCAGCTTGACGTCCAGCGCTCCATCGAGCGTGGCGGCGCGGCCATCGCGGCCGCCGTTGGCCTTGGCGCTGGTCTTGTAGAGCACGTTCACGGACATGGGTGGTCTCCCTTGCTTGCTTCGGTTTCGATGCCCGTTATATTGCGCATAATTAGATTGTGCGCAATATAAAATATCTGATTTCACATTTAATTGTTCGCAATTGAATATCGGCGCCGAAAAGCGCAGATTGGGACCGGAATCTTCAATTCCGCGATGAGGTTAGCCATGGTCAGGAAACAGGCGGCGGACCAGCCGCTGCGGCTCGACAACCAGATCTGCTTCGCGATCTATTCGACCGCGCACGCCTTCAACCGCGTCTACAAGCCGCTGCTCGACCGGCTCGGCCTGACCTATCCGCAATACCTCGTGATGCTGGTGCTGTGGGAGCGCGACGGCGTGCCGGTCAAGGATATCGGCGAGCGGCTGTTCCTGGATTCCGGCACGCTGACGCCGCTGCTCAAGCGGCTGGAGGCGGCGCGTCTGGTCAGACGCACCCGCAGCACCGAAGATGAAAGGCAGGTTTTGATCGCACTGACGCCGCAGGGGCAGGCGCTGCGGGAAACCGCCCGGGCGGTGCCCCAATCCATCCTCGCCGCCTCGGCATGCTCGATCCCAGAACTTTCGGCGATCAAGAACGACATCATCGCGCTGCGCGACCGGCTGAATGCGTTGGTCTCGGAATAGCCGAAGGTGTCAGAAGCGTTTCTTCGCGAATGCCCGGCCGGAATGCGATTTGAGATATTTCTCGAATTCCAGCGCCTTGTACTTGTTCGGGAAGGCGCAGTACCAGACCAATTCCCAAGGCTTGAATTTGGCGGTGTGGGTCGACTTACCGGCATTATGTTCCGGTAGCCGCCGCTTCAAATCGGCGGTTGCGCCAACGTATTCCTGTTCGGGAAAATTGATACTGCGGATGATGTAGACGTACCACATGGCTGCCTCCAGCCCGTCGTCGCCCTTCGGGCTATGCCGGGCACCACGCTTCGCCCTTCGGGCATCACGTGGCTGCGCCACGCGTAGCCCGAAGGGCGAAGCGTGGTGGAGCCAGGCGGGATCGAACCGCCGACCTCTTGCATGCCATGCAAGCGCTCTCCCAGCTGAGCTATGGCCCCGTAAGTCTTCCGCGCGCCTTGGGCGACGCGCGGGGCAGAACCCAGAACACAGTTCGGGGTTTATCTCAAGTCTCTTCGTCGCCTCCGACGTCGCCGATGATGTCGGTCACGTCCTCGTCGCCCTCTTCCTCGTCGGCGATGAAGGTGGAATCGTCATCGTCGTCGTCTTCGATGGTCTCGTCGATCTCGATGTCGTCTTCCGACTCCGGAACGACGGCCTTGACCTTGCCGGTGTTCTCTTCGGCATCGGCTTCCTCGAGCGGCACCAATTCTTCGGCTTCCGCGGGCTCCGGCATGGCCTCGGCGTTGGCGGCGGCGGATGCTGCAGCGGCGCGCGCCGCGGCGTCGGCGCGGGTCCGGGGCGGCGGAATCGGCGCAATCGGCACGACCTCCCCGGTGTAAGGTGAGATCACCGGGTTCTTGTTGAGGTCGTAGAATTTCTTACCCGTCGTCGGGCAAATGCGTTTGGTTCCGAGATCGGATTTGGCCACGTGTGGAATCCTGGGAATTTCTGAAAAACGGTGCTTCACTTGGCTAGTTGCCGCGCCCCTGTCAATAGCGCTCTGCGCGCATTCCGACAGCCGCGTGACGCGGTGCGGGTCATGTGATACCTGCCGCCCCCGTAGAGGACACAATCTTGACCCAATCTGACCAACCGAGGCCGCTTGAATCCCGCGCCAGCGGGCCCCTGACCGGCAAAGTCCGCGTTCCCGGCGACAAGTCGATTTCCCATCGTGCCCTGATCCTGGGCGCGCTCGCGGTCGGCGAAACCCGGATCGCGGGCCTGCTCGAGGGCGAGGACGTGCTCAATACCGCCAAATCGATGCGGGCGCTGGGTGCGAAAGTGGAGCGGACCGGCGATTTCGCCTGGGTCGTGCGCGGCGTCGGCGTCGGCGGGTTCGCGGAACCGCAGGCCGCGCTCGATTTCGGCAATTCCGGCACCGGCTGCCGGCTGGTGATGGGGGCCGTGGCCGGCTGCCCGATTACCGCGGTTTTCGACGGCGACGCCTCGCTGCGCTCGCGGCCGATGCGGCGGGTGCTCGATCCGCTGGAATTGATGGGGGCGAAGGTGATGGCGAGCGGGGAAGGCGGCCGGCTGCCGCTGACGCTGCAGGGCGCGCGCGATCCGCTGCCGATCCTCTACCGCACCCCGGTGGCCTCGGCCCAGATCAAGTCCGCGGTGCTGCTGGCGGGGCTGGCCGCGCCCGGCGTCACCACCGTGATCGAGACCGAGGCGAGTCGCGACCATACCGAACTGATGCTGAAGCACTTCGGCGCCGAGATTGTCTCGACGCGGGAAGGCAGCCATGGCCGCAAGATATCGCTCACCGGCCAGCCCGAACTGCACGGCGCCGAGGTCGTGGTGCCGGCCGATCCGTCTTCCGCGGCGTTCCCGATCGTGGCGGCGTTGATTGTCGAAGGTTCCGACCTCGTTCTGTCCGATGTCATGACCAATCCGCTGCGCACCGGGTTGTTCACGACGCTGCGGGAAATGGGCGGATCGATCGAGGAAAGCCAGGTCCGCGGCGATGCCGGCGAACCGATGGCGCAATTCCGGGTGCGCGCCTCGAAGCTGCGCGGCGTCGAGGTGCCGCCCGAACGCGCGCCGTCGATGATCGACGAATATCTGGTGCTCGCGGTCGCAGCCGCCTTTGCCGAGGGAACCACCATCATGCGAGGCCTGCAGGAATTGCGGGTCAAGGAATCCGACCGGCTGGAGGCCACCGCCGCCATGCTGCGGGTCAACGGGGTCAAGGTGGAGATCGTGGGCGACGACCTGATCGTCGAAGGCAGGGGTCATGTTCCCGGCGGCGGCCTTGTCGCCACCCACATGGATCACCGCATCGCGATGTCGGCGCTGGCGATGGGGCTGGCCTCGGACAAGCCGGTGAAGGTCGACGACACCGCTTTCATCGCCACCTCGTTTCCGGATTTCATCCCGATGATGCGCTCGCTGGGAGCGGAGTTCTCATGATCATCGCCATCGACGGACCGGCCGCCTCAGGCAAGGGCACGCTCGGCAAGCGGCTCGCCCATCACTATGGCTATCGTCACCTCGATACCGGCGTGATCTACCGCGCGGTGGCCAAGGCGCTGCTGGATGCCGGCGCCGATCTTACCGACGAGGCCCGCGCGGTCGCCGTCGCGATGGAACTGGATCCCGAAAAGTTCGGGAATCCCGCGCTGAAGACGCAAATGGTGGGCGAGGCGGCCTCGGTGGTCTCGGCCATCCCCAGGGTGCGGGAGGCATTGGTCAATTTTCAGCGCCAATTCGCCGCCGATCCGCCCGGCGCGGTGCTCGACGGTCGCGACATCGGCACCGTGATCTGCCCGAACGCCGATGTGAAGATCTTCGTCATCGCCGACCCCAAGGTCCGGGCCCGGCGCCGGACCCTGGAGGCGCGGGCGAGGGGCGAGGAGGCCGACGAGGCCCTGGTGCTGGCGGATATCCTCAAACGCGACGAACGCGACCAGAACCGGGCCATAGCCCCCCTGAAGGCGGCCCCGGATGCTTACTTGCTCGATAACTCGCATTTGGATATAGAAGGCGGCGTCCGGGCCGCCATCGACATTGTCGAGGCCGTCCGAGCGGGCCGGCAGCGGGTTTGAGCGCTCTCAAACTAAACCGCTGCCGTCATTGGAGGAAAGCCCGCTCCCGGCTTCGAGATCGATAAGCTCAGGCCCCGGACACAATCAACGTATCGAACGTGCAGTCATGCTGCCGGCCCGCTCTCGCGATTGTTCGCGGATAGCGGTCGTCAGGGTTTGCGGAACCTCGACACTTCACGCGCGACACGCCCTTTAACCCGAATGGCCGGCTTTACCCGCATCTGGAGAACAAATGGCTTCGACTGCTGCTTCATATAATCCTTCCCGCGACGATTTTGCCGCGATGCTCGACGAGAGCTTTGCCGGCGGCAATCTGCAGGAAAGCTCCGTCATCAAGGGCACCGTTGTCGCGATCGAGAAGGACATGGCCGTCATCGACGTCGGCCTGAAGACCGAAGGCCGCGTGGCGCTGCGCGAATTCGCCGGGCCCGGCCGCGAAAGCGAACTCAAGGTCGGCGACGTGGTCGAGGTGTTTCTCGACCGCATCGAGAATGCGCTCGGCGAAGCCGTGCTGTCGCGCGACAAGGCGCGCCGCGAGGAGAGCTGGGGCAAGCTCGAGAAGGCCTTCAACAACAACGAGAAGGTGCACGGCGTCATCTTCAATCAGGTCAAGGGCGGCTTCACCGTCGATCTCGACGGCGCAGTGGCGTTCCTGCCGCGCTCCCAGGTCGATATCCGTCCGATCCGCGACGTCGCACCCTTGATGAACAATTCGCAGCCGTTCCAGATCCTCAAGATGGATCGGCGCCGCGGCAACATCGTGGTGTCGCGCCGCACGGTTCTGGAAGAGACCCGCGCCGAGCAGCGCCAGGAACTGGTGCAGAACCTCGAAGAGGGTCAGGTGATCGACGGCGTCGTCAAGAACATCACCGACTACGGTGCGTTCGTCGACCTCGGCGGCATCGACGGCCTGTTGCACGTCACCGATATCGCCTGGCGCCGGGTCAATCACCCGACCGAGGTGCTCACCATCGGCCAGACCGTGAAGGTCAAGATCATCAAGATCAACCACGAGACCCACCGCATTTCGCTCGGGATGAAGCAGTTGCTGGACGATCCGTGGCAGGGCATCGAGGCCAAGTACCCGCTGAACGCGCGCTTCACCGGCCGCGTCACCAACATCACCGACTACGGCGCGTTCGTCGAACTGGAACCAGGCATCGAAGGCCTGATCCACGTCTCGGAAATGTCGTGGACCAAGAAGAACATGCACCCCGGCAAGATCGTTTCGACCTCGCAGGAAGTCGAAGTGCAGGTGCTCGAGGTCGATTCGGTCAAGCGCCGCATTTCGCTCGGCCTCAAGCAGACCATGCGCAATCCCTGGGAAGTGTTCGTCGAGAAGTTCCCGGTCGGTTCGGTGGTCGAGGGCGAGGTCAAGAACAAGACCGAGTTCGGCCTGTTCCTCGGTCTCGAAGGCGACGTCGACGGCATGGTCCATCTGTCCGATCTCGACTGGAAGCTTCCGGGCGAGCAGGTGATCGACAACTTCAAGAAGGGCGACATGGTCAAGGCCGTGGTGCTCGACGTCGATGTCGAGAAGGAGCGCATCTCGCTCGGCGTCAAGCAGCTCGAAGGCGACCCCTTCGCCGAGCCGGGCGACGTCAAGAAGGGCGCGGTCGTGACCTGCGAAGTGCTCGAGGTCAAGGAAAGCGGCATCGAGGTCAAGATCTCCGGTACCGACTTCACCACCTTCATCAAGCGGTCGGAACTGGCCCGCGACCGCAACGACCAGCGCGCCGAACGTTTCGCCGTCGGCGAAAAGGTCGATGCGCGGGTGATCCAGTTCGACAAGAAGGCCCGCAAGGTGCAGGTCTCGATCAAGGCGCTGGAAGTCGCCGAAGAGAAGGAAGCCATCGCGCAGTACGGCTCCTCCGATTCGGGGGCGACGCTGGGCGACATTCTCGGCACCGCGCTCAAGCAGCGCACCGACAAGTAAGCCTTCGCGCCTTCCGTCTTTACCAATCGGGCCCCGGTTTCGACCGGGGCCCTTTTTGTTTCTTCCCCTCTCCCCCCAAGGGGAGAGGGAAGAAGGGGCCTTGTTTTCTTCATATTGCATCGCAATTGATGTAATTGAGGCACGACATGTTAGGGCTGTGCGGAGAATACCGTGCGATCCCTCCACGGCCGCTTCCTGGGAGATTTTTCGATGTCGCTTGATTCAGACGTGATCGTCGATCGCCGCCGGATACGCCGCAAGCTGACGTTCTGGCGCGTGGTCGCCGCCGTGGTCGCGATCGCGGCCGTCGTCACCGTCGGCGTGGTCGCGACGCCGGCCGGACGCGGCACCTTCACGACGTCGGGATCGATTGCGCGGGTTCATATCGACGGCCTGATCCGCAGCAACAATGATCGCATCGAGGCGCTGGAGCGGCTGGAAAAATCGCGCGCCGCGGCCGTCGTCGTGCACATCAATTCGCCCGGCGGAACCACCGCGGGCTCCGAGCAGCTCTACGACGCGCTGGTGCGCCTGAAGGCGAAGAAGCCCATGGTGGTCGTGGTCGAGGGGCTGGCGGCGTCGGGCGGCTACATCACCGCGATCGCGGCCGATCATATCGTCGCGCAGCAAAGCTCGCTGGTCGGCTCGATCGGCGTGCTGTTCCAGTATCCGAATTTCACCGAACTGTTGAAGACCGTCGGCGTCAAGGTCGAGGAAGTGAAATCCTCGCCGCTGAAAGCAGCGCCCAACGGTTTCGAGCCGACCAGCCCTGAGGCGCGCGCAGCCCTCGATGCGCTGGTAAAGGATTCCTACGCATGGTTTCGCGGCCTCGTGAAATCACGGCGCGGCATCGACGACGGCCTGCTCGAGAAGGTCGCGGACGGACGGGTCTTCACCGGCCGCCAGGCGCTCGATCTCAAGATGGTCGATCAGCTCGGCGACGAGAAGACCGCCATTGCGTGGCTGGTCGCGCAGAAGGGCGTCAAGGCCGATCTGCCGGTGCGCGACTACAGGCTGTCGCCGCACCTCAGCGACCTGACTTTTCTGCGAACCGCGGCCTACATCACGCTGGACGCGCTCGGCCTGAGCGTGATCGCGCGGCAGGTCGAGCACGCCGGCCTCGCCCAGGCCGTCGATCGCCTCGGTCTCGATGGAATGCTGGCGCTGTGGCAACCTGCGGGGGGCAATTGATCCGTAAAAATCCGGTGTCGGTGCCGTCCTCCCGCATTGCGGGTATCGTCACAATCCCCAATCCGGCCGTTTGTCACGCCTTTTCGCGCCGCCCAAAATTGATTTAGCGTCTTGACAGTTCAAGGTATTTTCACGGAAATGGATATCCGCACGTTCCCGGGTCCCAGTCTCGATGATCAAATCCGAACTTGTTCAGCGTATCGCCGAGCACAACCCGCATCTTTACCAGCGGGATGTCGAGAATATTGTGAACGCGATCCTCGATGAGATCGTGGCAGCCCTGGCGCGCGGCGACCGGGTCGAGCTGCGTGGCTTCGGCGCGTTCTCGGTGAAGCATCGCCCCGCCCGCGCCGGCCGCAATCCGCGCACCGGAGCGCATGTGCCGGTCGATCAGAAGAGCGTTCCGTTTTTCAAGACCGGCAAGGAAATGCGCGAACGGCTGAACCGCGACAGCGGGGCTTCCGACGCCGGCGCATAGGCGTTTCACGCCGGTTGGCCGCGGGGTTCGCAAGCCACTAGCGGAATGGGCCAAGGGCCTCCGTCAACGCGAGAGATGGTCATGCGAAAGTTTCTCACGGCTCTGGTCGTCATTCCCCTTGGCCTGTTCTTCGTCATCTTTGCGGTCGCCAACCGCCATCTGGTGACGGTGTCGTTCGACCCGTTCAATTCGACCTATCCGGCGGTCGGGGTGACGCTGCCGCTGTTCGTCGTCATCATCGCAGTGGCGATCCTCGGTGTGGTGGCGGGCGGCTCCGCGACCTGGTTCCGGCAGCGCCACTGGCGGCGCGCCGCGCGTCAGCACGAGGCCGAGGCGCGGGCGGCCCGGACGCAACTGGCCGATCTCCGCGCAAGCCCGGCGGCCTGGCGCGGCGATCCGCAGCGTCTTCCGGCGCTGACGCAGGGCAGCGGTTACGGGTCCGGCGGGCGAGACAAGCAGGGCGCGACGTTGTAGAACCCGCCCCGTCAGCCCGGTTTAAAGCACCTGTTTTCGTTGCCCGAAGGAACCATGTCCCTGCTCGTCAAAATTTGCGGCCTATCCACGCGCGAGACGCTCGACGTCGCGCTGCAGGCTGGCGCCGACATGGTGGGGTTCGTGTTCTTTCCGCCGTCGCCGCGGCATCTCTCGCTCGAGACGGCGCGCGAACTCGGCCGCCAGGCGAAGGGCCGCGCCGTCAAGGTGGCGCTCACCGTCGATGCCGACGACGCCACGCTCGGCAATATCGTCGAGGTGCTGCAGCCCGACATCCTGCAGCTGCACGGCAAGGAAACCGTGGCGCGGCTGCGCGACATCAAACGGGTCTTCGGACTGCCGGTCATGAAGGCGCTTCCGGTCGAGACTGCGGCCGATCTCGTGCCGTTGCCCGGCTATGCCGCGGTCGCCGACCGCATCCTGTTCGACGCCCGCGCTCCCAGGGACGCCACGCGTCCGGGCGGCCTCGGCGCGGTGTTCGACTGGCATGTGCTCGAAAATCTCGATCTCGGACTGCCGTTCATGGTCTCCGGCGGGCTCAACGCCGATAACGTCGCGGAGGCCGTGCGCGTTACCCGCGCCGGCGGCGTCGATGTTTCCTCGGGCGTCGAGCGTACGCCCGGCGTCAAGGATCCCGAGATGATCCTCGCCTTTATCCGCGCCGCGCGCGCCACCGAAGAGTTGATGGTTCGATGAATCCAGCCTTACCGAATTCCTTCCGCAGCGGTCCCGACGAGCGCGGCCATTTCGGCATTTTCGGCGGCCGCTTCGTCGCGGAAACGCTGATGCCGCTGATCCTCGATCTGGAAAAGGCCTATGCCGACGCCAAGGCCGATCCGGCGTTCCAGGCGGAGATGAACGGCTACCTCAAGCATTATGTCGGCCGGCCGTCGCCGCTCTATCTCGCCGAGCGCCTGACCGAGCATCTCGGCGGCGCGAAAATCTATTTCAAGCGCGAGGAGCTGAACCATACCGGCTCGCACAAGGTCAACAATGTCCTCGGCCAGATCATGGTGGCGCGGCGGATGGGCAAGAAGCGCATTATCGCCGAGACCGGCGCCGGCCAGCATGGCGTCGCCACCGCGACGCTATGCGCGCGGTTCGGGCTCGAATGCGTGGTCTATATGGGCGCGGTCGACGTCGAGCGGCAGCAGCCCAACGTCATCCGCATGGAAATGCTCGGCGCCACGGTGGTCCCGGTGCAATCGGGCTCGCGCACGCTGAAGGACGCGATGAACGATGCGCTGCGCGACTGGGTCACCAACGTGCACAACACCTTCTACTGCATCGGCACCGTCGCCGGTCCGCATCCCTATCCGATGATGGTGCGCGACTTCCAGTCGGTGATCGGTGACGAGACCCGGGTGCAGATGCAGGAGGCCGAAGGCCGCCTGCCGGATTCGCTGGTCGCCTGCATCGGCGGCGGTTCCAACGCCATGGGGCTGTTCCATCCGTTCCTCGACGATCCCGGCGTCGAGATTTTCGGCGTCGAGGCGGCGGGCCACGGGCTGACGCAGTTGCATGCGGCCTCGATCGCCGGCGGCCGGCCGGGCGTGCTGCACGGCAACCGCACTTATCTGCTGATGGACGACGACGGCCAGATCCAGGACGCGCATTCAATCTCGGCGGGGCTGGATTATCCCGGCATCGGGCCGGAGCATTCCTGGCTGCATGAGACCGGCCGGGTGACCTATCTGTCGGCGACCGATGACGAGGCGCTGGCGGCATTCCAACTGCTGTCGCGGCTCGAAGGCATCATTCCGGCGCTGGAGCCCGCGCACGCCATCGCCAAGGTGATGGAGCTCGCGCCGAAGCGTCCGAGGGATCACCTGATGGTGGTCAATCTGTCCGGCCGCGGCGACAAGGACATTCCGCAGGTGGCGGACATTTTGCGGGGGAGGAAGAAGTGAGCACCCGCATCGACGCACGTTTTGCCGAGCTGAAGAAGCAAGGCCGCTCCGCCTTCATCACCTTCCTGATGGCCGGCGATCCCGATCCCGCGACCTCGCTCGAGATCGTCAAGGCGCTGCCGAAGGCGGGCGCCGACATCATCGAGATCGGCATGCCCTTCACCGACCCGATGGCCGACGGCCCGGCGATCCAGGCGGCCGGCTTGCGCGCGCTGAAGGCCGGCATGACCCTGAGGAAGACGCTGGCGATGGTGCGCGAGTTTCGCAAAGGCGACAACGCGACGCCGCTGGTGCTGATGGGCTACTACAATCCGATCTACATCTACGGCGTCGATAAATTCCTGGTCGACGCGAAATCCGCCGGGGTCGACGGCCTGATCATCGTCGATCTGCCGCCCGAGGAGGACGTCGAACTGTGCCTGCCGGCGATGCAGGCCGGGCTCAATTTCATCCGGCTGGCGACGCCGACCACCGACGACAAGCGGCTGCCCGCGGTGCTCGCGAATACCTCGGGCTTTGTCTATTACGTCTCGATCACCGGCATCACCGGCAGCGCCAGCGCCAATACCGCCGTGGTCGGCGAGGCGGTCGCCCGGATCAAGCGGTACACCCAACTGCCGGTTTGCGTCGGGTTCGGCATCCGGACCCCGGAAGCCGCGCGCGGTATCGCCGAGCATGCCGACGGTGCGGTGGTCGGCACCGCGCTGGTCGATGCCCTGGCCGCCAGCCTCGATGCCCAGGGCCACGCGACGGCGAAAACGGTTACCGCGGTGGCCGATCTCGTGGCGGCCCTGGCGCAGGGCGTGCGGGGAGCCAAACAGGCTGCGGAATAAGCCACAATTACGGTGGAGATAGACCGCAAGCTGTGGCTTGCCGGGGGATACCCCCACCGCCATATATTCCAGTCGGCTATTCAAATCGGCGCGTATTTGACCGCATTTCGGAGCGAAACATGAATTGGCTCACCAACGTCGTCCGGCCGAAGATCCGCAGCATCCTGCGCCGCGAGACGCCGGAGAATTTGTGGATCAAGTGCCCCGATTCCGGGCAGCTCGTTTTCTACAAGGACGTCGAGGCCAACCAGTTCGTGATTCCCGGCTCGAACTACCACATGCGCATGGGCGCGGTGGCGCGGCTGAAATCGATCTTCGACAACGAGACCTGGTTCGACGTGGCGCTGCCCGAGGTGACCGCCGATCCGCTGAAATTTCGCGACGAGCGTAAATATGCCGACCGCATCAAGGATGCCCGCGCCAGGACCGGGCTGAACGACGCCATCAAGGTCGGCTACGGCAAGCTCGAGGGCGCCGGCGTCGTGATCGCGGTGCAGGATTTCGATTTCATGGGCGGCTCGCTCGGCATGGCCGCCGGTGAAGCGATCGTGCGCGGGCTCGAGCTCGCGGTCGAGAAGAAATCGCCGTTCATCGTGTTTGCGGCCTCCGGCGGCGCCCGCATGCAGGAAGGCATCCTGTCGCTGATGCAGATGCCGCGCACCACCGTCGGCGTGCAGATGCTGCGTGAGGTGAAACAGCCCTATATCGTGGTGCTGACCAATCCGACCACCGGCGGCGTCACCGCCTCCTATGCGATGCTGGGCGACGTGCAGATCGCCGAACCCGGCGCGCTGATCGGCTTCGCCGGCGCCCGCGTCATCGAGCAGACCATCCGCGAGAAATTGCCGGAAGGGTTCCAGCGCGCGGAATACCTGAAGGACCATGGCATGGTCGACATGGTCGTGCATCGCCACGATCTGCGCCCGACTTTGGCGCGGCTCTGCCGGCTGCTGACGAAATCGCCGGCGGCGGAAACCGCCGCGAAGCCCGCAGCCCCGGTCATTGACCCGGCCCAGATCGTCTCGGGTGCGGACGTGGCGCCGGCAGCGCCCCACGCGTGAACGAGCCTGCGGCAAAACGGGGCCAGCCGCTCGGCGAATTGATCGCGCGGCTGTCCGCGCTGCATCCGAAGCAAATCGATCTCGATCTCGAGCGGATGCAGCGGCTGCTGCAGCGGCTCGGACATCCCGAACGCCAATTGCCGGCGGTGATCCACGTCGCCGGCACCAATGGCAAGGGCTCGACCATCGCGTATCTGCGCGCGATCCTGGAAGCGGCCAATCTGCGCGTCCACGCCTATACCTCGCCCTATCTGGTGCGGCTCAACGAATGCTTTCGCTTAGGCGCAGCCGGCGGCGGCGCCCTGGTCGGCGATGAAGAGCTGCGCGCCGCGCTGGAACATTGCGAGCGCGCCAATGCGGGTGCTCCCATCACCATCTTTGAAATTGAAACCGCGGCGGCGTTCTGCCTGTTCGCGCAGCATCCGGCCGACGTGGTGCTGCTGGAAGTCGGTCTCGGCGGACGGCTCGACGCCACCAATGTGGTCGAGGCTCCGATGGCGACCGTGATTGCGCCGGTCAGCATGGATCACACCGAATTTCTCGGGCAAACCCTGATGACGATCGCCCGCGAAAAGGTCGGCATCGTCAAGCGCAACGTGCCGGTGATCTGCGCCGAGCAGGCGCCCGAGGCGATCGCCATCATCGAGCAACAGGCGAGGCGCATGCACGCGCCGCTGTACCGGGCCGGGCAGGAGTGGCACGTCAATGTCGAGCGCGGACGCCTGGTCTATCAGGACGAACGCGGCTTGATGGACCTGGCGGCGCCGAAGCTGTTCGGCCGACATCAGTTCGACAATGCCGGCCTCGCCATCGCCACGCTGCGCGCGCTGGACGCATTGAAGGTCGATAGCGCGGCGTTCGAGGCCGGCGTCGTCGGCGCCGAATGGCCGGCGCGGATGCAGCGGCTGGCGGCGGGCGCGCTGGTGGACCAGGCGCCGCCGGATTGCGAGATCTGGCTCGACGGCGGACACAATGCCGAGGGCGGACGCGTCGTCGCCGCAGCGCTCGGCGATCTCGAGGAGCGGGTGTCGCGTCCGCTGGTGGTCATCGTCGGCATGATGGCCAACAAGGATGCCACCGGGTTTCTCGCCAACTTCGCCGGGCTGACCCGCCACATCATCGCGGTGCAGATCCCGGATCGCGACAACGCCATGCCGCCGGACCGGCTGGCGGATGCCGCGCGTGGCCTCGGCATGCGCGTGGAAACGTCAGGCAGCGTCGAAGCCGCCTTGGGTTCGCTCACCCGCCTCGCCTACGAGGTGCCGCCGCGCATCCTGATCACGGGGTCGCTGTATCTCGCGGGCCATGTGCTTGGCCTCAACGGCACGCTGCCGGGATAGATCGACAGCTCGATGCGTTTTGCCGCGATCGCCGGCATCGGCGCTGGCGACCGGGTGGATCCGGTGACGCAAAACAAAACGGCCGGCGATGAGCCGGCCGCTTTCAGAAAAGTCGATACACAGGAGGCGGATCAGACCGCGGCGGTGATCCACTGCTGCAGCTTCGCCTTCGGCGCGGCGCCGACCTGGCGCGAGGCCATCTCGCCGCCCTTGAAGATCATCAAGGTGGGGATCGACATCACGCCGTATTTCGAGGCCGTCTTCGGGCTCTCGTCGACGTTCAGCTTCACGATCTTGACCTTGTCGCCCATCGCGCCGGAAATCTCGTCAAGCGCGGGCGCGATCATGCGGCAGGGGCCGCACCATTCGGCCCAGAAATCGACCACGACCGGGCCGGTCGCCTTGAGCACTTCGGCTTCGAAATCGGCGTCAGAAACCTTGCCAACGGCCATGGAAATATACCTCGTTCGGGTTGGTTGGAGAGCGCGGCTAGAATCGCGCTTGGGATGATATGGCCAACCTATGAACGCGATCTTGCCCGGTCAAGCTCGCTCACGCCAAGATGATGGATGCAAGCTGCGCGTCCAGCGCGGGGGCAGAAATCTCCATGAATTCAGGGGTTTCGGTCCAGAGCAGCGCGGCGCGGACCGGCCGCTGGGGATAAAGCTTGCGTAACACCGCCCGGTAGAGCGCGAGCTGGCGGACGTAAGCAGACGGCGCTTCGGCTTCCACGGTTGGCGGGACGTGGTTGGTCTTGTAGTCGACGATCAGGACCTCGGCCGCTGTCACCACCAGCCGGTCGATCTGCCCCGAAACCAGGGCCGGCGGCTGTCCCGGCCGCTCCAGGCGTCCCGCGATCGAAACCTCGGCGCGGCTGCCGGGCGCGAACACCGGCGCAAAACGTGGATCCCCGATCAGCGCCAGCATGGCTTCCGCCAGCGCCTCGCGGTCGCCGTCGCTCCAGTCGCCGACGTTGCGGGCGAGGTAACGCCGCGCCGCGTCGCGGCGTCGCTCGGCGGCGACATCGGGCAGGGATTGCAGCAGCCGGTGCACCAGCGTGCCGCGCAACAGCGCCCGCGCGCGCAACTGCATGGATTCGCCTGACCGGACCGGATGGCTCTCGTCTGCGGCGGGATCGGAGGGCCGCAGCCGGCGGTCGATGATTTGCCCCGAGGCAGCCGAGGTGTGCAGCCATTCCGGCAGCGACGGATGCGCGACAGCCGCAACGTCGAGCGCAATGTCAGTCTCCGATGTTGCGTCTTCCGCTCGCCGGTAGCTTTTCACCACGCCGTCGCCGGCCGGGATTTCCTGGAAAGCAAGGTCTGAATTCGCAAGGCCTCGCTTGACCAAATCGTACCAGGAATTCTCGCGGACGCTGTTCCTGTTGCCGGGCATACAGCCGGCGATGATCAGCCGATCGGCCGCGCGCGTCATCGCAACATAGAGCAGGCGGCGATACTCGTGCTCGGTCTCCTCCTGCATCCCGTTTCGCGCGTTGGCCACGCAAAGCGGATCGTCCGCCTTGCGTCCGGCCCAGACCACGACCTCGCCTCCATTTCCCCGCGGCAAATGAATGAGACGAAGGCGCTGGGTGTCCGATGGCGACGTCGTGGTGTCGGCCATGATCACCACGGGAGCTTCCAGGCCCTTCGCGCCGTGCACGGTCATCACGCGCACCTCGTCGCGCGAGATTTCCATGTCGCGCTTTACCTCGGTGTCGGCGGCGCGCAGCCAGGCCATGAAACCCTGCAGCGAGGCCGGCGCCTTCTTCTCGTAGGACAGCGCCAGTTCGAGGAATTCGTCGAGCGCATCGTTGGCTTCGCGTCCAAGCCGGCGCAGAATGCGTGCGCGGCCATCGTCCCCGCCGAGCAGCCAGGCATAGAAGGCAAACGGCGTCTCGGCGCGAAAGCGCCGCTCGCACTCGGCGAGCCGGTCGAGCGCATCGCGGAACTTGCCGCTCTCTGCGGCGTGAGCGGTCAGCGCATCGCGCAGCGATCCCCCGCGATTCCAGGCCAGCGTGAACAGTTCGTCCTCGGTGAGGTTGAACAACGGGCTCTTCAACGCGACGGCAAGCGCCAGATCGTCCTGCGGCAGCAGCAGGGCGTCGGCGAAATTCATCAGATCGATGATCGCAATGTGTTCGGTCAATTTCAGCCGGTCGGCGCCAGCCACGGGAACGCCGGCGTGCTTCAGCGCCTGAATGACGGCGTCGAACAGGTTGCCGCGCCGGCGCACCAGCACCAGCACGTCGCCATAGCTAAGACGGCGGCGGTTGCCGATACGTCCGGTCATGGTGCCGCCGGTGACGAGCCGCCTGATCTCGGTTTGGATGCGTTTCGACAGTTTGACCTCGGCGCTCGTCACCGGCACGCCATCGAACGGCGCGCGCCAGCCCTCGATGTCCTGCTTGTCGTCGGCGACCGAAAGCTCCCAGAGGTCGATCTGACTTGGGCCGGCATCAGGCAGCGCTTCATGCAGCGGATAGTTCTTTTCAGCGTGGATGCTGCGGTAGATCGCCTCGTCGCGAAACACATGGTCGACGGATTTAAGGATCGCCTGTCCCGACCGGAATGAATAGGTGAACGGGATGGACTCGAACCTCAACTCCGCGTCTTCGAACTTCTTCTTCAATTCCCACCGGCGAGCATCGAACTCCCGCGGCGCAGCGCCCTGAAAGGAGAAGATCGACTGCTTCTCATCGCCGACCGCGAACATGGTGCGCGTCACGCCGTCGCGCGCGCCCGCGCCGGTGGTGAATTCCGAGATAATATGCGCGATGATGTCCCATTGCCGGGGACTCGTATCCTGCGCCTCGTCGATCAGCACATGATCGACGCCGCGGTCGAGCTTGTAGTGTACCCATGCGGAAGCGCCGCTGGCGAGCAGGGCCAGCGTCTTGTCGATCAGGTCGTCATAGTCGAGCAGGCCACGTTCCAGTTTTTCGCGGCGGTAGTTCGCGGCAACCGCGATCGCGATATGCAGCAGGGCCTCGGTGCGGTCGCGCGTCGTGACGGCGCGGCGCTTCTCGATCAGCGGACCGAGGCGGCTCGCCTCAGCCTCGAAGCGGCTTCCGATCGCCGGATTGTCACGGACGAAATTCTTCGTCGCCACCGACTTGCGGGGGGTGCGTTCGGTGTCGGTCAAGAACACGCCGAGATATTCGTCGACCTGGGCCGCGCCGGCGGCCGGCAGCGCCGCACGTAGCCGGTCCGCGTTGTCGCGCTCGGTCCTGGCTCCGGTATCAAGCACGCGCGCGATCTCTTCCCAATGCGAACGTGGCAGGTTGGGTCCATCGACGATCTCGCGCTCGATATCTTCAATGCTGTCATTGGCCGTGATCCCCAGCAAAGCAGAAACCTGCGCGGCTGCGGCCTCAGCGCCGCCCGCCGCGTCGGTCCAGGCCATGAAATGATCGCGGCTGAGACATGCCTCGCGCACGACATCCTTGAAAGTGACGTCGGCTGCGTTCGCCATTGCGGCCAGCAGCGCGCGCCCGATCGCGCTGTCGGGTGCCCGCGAGGCATCGAGCATCACGGCGAGGCTGGCGCGCTCCATCATCTCGGTCTGGTCGCGGTCGTCGAGCACGGTGAAGCGGGCCGGTACGTTGGCTTCGAAGGGGAATTGCTGCAACAGGCGGGTGCACAGCGCGTGAATGGTCTGAACCTTCAGCCCGCCCGGCGTCTCCAGCGCGGAGGCAAAGAGCTCGCGCGCCGATTTGCGCAGCCGCGCAGTCGAGTGCGCGATGCCGGCGTCGCGGATCGCGGCATCGAGCGCGTCGTCGTCGAGCGTTACCCAGTGGCCGAGCGTCGCGAACACGCGCTCGGCCATGTTGGCGGCTGCCGCCTTGGTGAAGGTGAGGCACAGGATCTTTTCCGGCGGCACGCCGGCGAGCAGCAGACGGATCACGCGCTGCACCAGCACATGCGTCTTGCCCGAGCCGGCGTTGGCCGACACAAACGCGGATGCCGCAGGATCGGATGCGCGGGCCTGCGCGTCACGGACGGGCGGGGGAATGGTGCGTGGAGCCTTCACCACTCCTCCAGTGCAACGCCGCCGGCGGCGGACCATTCCTTGACGCGGGCGAGGTTATCATAGTCGCCGTAGCGGGCAGTCCACATCGACAGGACCAGCGATCGATACGGCTCGTCCGGGTTCTCGAACCGGCGGATCAGCGCTTCGAGCTGCGCCCTCGCATAGTCGGCCGCATCATCCGGCAACTGCGGTGTGTCGTTTTGCTTGATCTTCAATTCCACCGTCTTGTGCTCGCCCGGCGGATTGTTGCCGCTCAGTCTGACATAGGCGAGTTCTCCGACGGAGGCGCCCGCATCGATATCGGCGAATCCGCCCTCGCGGAGGATCGCTGCCTCCAGCGTGAGCTGCGGCGACAATCCCATCCGCACCTGCTTTCCGGTCGGCGGCTGCCCGGTCTTGTAGTCGAGGATGGCGTAGCCGCCGCCGCGGTGGCGTTCGATCCGGTCGGCGCGCGCGGAGAGCGTAAATATCCTGGCATCGTCGAGGGGGATCTTGATTTCGCCCCTGATCTCGGCGGCGATGGCGGCGATGTCGCCGCGGCGCGCGGCCTCCCATTCGGCGAACCAGCGCGCGATCCGCTGGAAGCGCGGCCACCAGAGCGCGCGGGCCTCCGGCTTCTCCATCAGTGGCGCGAAATGCTTTTCGCCGATTCGGCGCAACACGCCGACGGTATCGCCGGGCAGGGCATTTGCGTATTCCTTGGTGAATTCGCCAAGCGATTCATGAATCGCAGAGCCGCGATCGGCCGCCGACAGCGGCATGTCGACGGGATCCAGCGGGTCGAGCTTGAGAATATGGCGGGCATAGATCGTGTAGGGATCGCGCAGCCAGTCCTCGATCGCGGTGACGGAGAGCTTTGTCGGGCGCGTCTCGCGCGGCGGTCTGGGCATCGGCTGCTCCACCGGCTTGACCTCAGCGGGCTGATCGATCGCGCCGGCGTACTGAACATATTTGTCGCCAGCCGCCTTCGCCGCCTTCCAGCGCTCCTCGCCCGCAACCGCTTCCAGCCGGTGCAGGAAGCGCGAGGCGACTGCCGGAGCACCGCCGACCTTGGCCGAATGGGTGAGGATCACGTCCTCATGGCCGAGCAGCTGGGCGAAGTCGTGCGCGGAAAGGCCAATGCGCCGCTCCGGCAGGTCGAGGCCAAGTTCATGACGCATCGGCCGGCTCAGCCAGGGATCCACGCGCGGCGCCGGCGGCCACACGGTTTCCACGAGTCCGCCCAGGATGACGCGGTCAGTTTCCGTCAGCCGCGCTTCAAGTTGGCCGAAGATGTGGAGTTGCGCGCCCGGCAGCTCCCGTCGCCGCACCAGACGGTCGGCAAAGGCAGCCTGGAACACCTCGGCATAGTCGCCGGCCTCTACCATCAGGCCGATCTTCTCCTGCCGGCCGAGCAAATCGTCGAAGGCGGACGAGAGCACGAGCCCGTCCGGCTCCTCAAATGCCGTGGCCACACCATGCTCGTCGGCGGAGAGATTCACCAGCGTCTCGCGGTGGCGCTGCGCGAGTTCGGCGAAATCATGCGGTCTGGAGCCGGGAAAGGCTTCCAGCGGCGCCAGCGCCTTGCGGAGCGCCGCGATCAGCGATTGCGCCTGGTCGAGTTCGTGGTCTTCCAGCCGTGCGCGTGGCTCAGCATGGTGCAGCGATGAGGTTTCGCCGCTGCGCAGCTTGCGCAATTCATCGCGAAAACGCGCGAAATCGGCGGCCAATCCGCTACTGGCGGCCTGCGGCCGCGTGCCGCGCAGCAGCGAAAGCTCGAGCACTTCGATGCCGCGCTTCAACGCGCCATGCCTGCCGCCGAGCCGGAACATCGGATGCTTGAGTAGCGCCAGTAATGTTGGCGGCTCCAATCCCTTTGTCGCCGCTTCGGCCGCCAGCCGCGCAAAGATGCCGGCCGATGTTTCCATCAACGCGTCGCCGCCGGAGTCGTTGAATTCGAGATTCCAGCGGCCGAGCGCCGCCGTCACCCGCCGCGCCAGCGCGCGGTCCGGCGTCACCAGCGCCACTGACTTGTTCAGATGCCGCGCTTCGCGCATCGCAACCGCAATGGCGAGCGCCTCCATCTCCTGATTGGGCGCCTCGACCACGGCGAGATTGTCCATGCCGGCTGCGATCTGCGCGGCGATATCCAGCCGTTTCAACCGATCGTGCCATTCCGCGGTGGCGTTCGCCGGCCGCATCGCTTCGGATGCCAGCACCTCGCGGCCGCCTTGTGCAGGCTTTCCGAGAATTTCTACATCGCTGCGTTTGATGCCGAAGCGCGACAGCAGCGCGTGCATCGCATATTGCGGATGGTTGGAGGCAGGCGGCGTCGTGAAGGCGCCTTTGGCATCCCTGACGCCGCCGATCAATCGCCAGGAATCGTCATCGAGGTCGGTGTCGAGACCCGGCAGCACCACCGCGCCGTGCGGCAGCTTGGCCACCGCCTGCAGCAATTTTGCCGTTGATGGCATCGATCCGGTGGAGCCCGCGGCGATCACGGGGCCGTCGGATTGTTTTGTCAGGCGCACAGCCTCGGCATCGATCAGAAGGTCGCGGCGCGCGGCGGGCTCGATCCTGTTGGTTTCGGCAAGAAAAGCCGGCCAGAACTCGCGCGCGATCTTCAGGAAATCCAGCGTGTGCTGCCAGTATTTGTCGAACTGATCGGGCACCAGACGGTCAAGCGCGCTCCAATGGACGCCGCGCGTCATCATGTCGTCGATCAGCCGCGCAAGGTCGCCGGCCAGTGTAAGCGTGGAGGCAGGGCCGCCGACGACCAGCGGTGACAGAACCGGACGCTTGGCCCAGGCGGCGACCAGGCGCGCCAGCGCCAGCCGGCGTTCCAGCTCACCAAGTTTCGGCGGAATGTCGAGTGGGGCGATGCCGCCGGGCTCGCCGTCCTCCGCGAACGCCAGTTCGTCCTCGTCGATGTCGCCGAGCGCCACGATGCGCGGCAGCACCACCGCGTCGGTCTTCAGTTCATCGAGAAAGATCTCCCGCGCCATGCGTCCGGCGCGCAGGGTCGGCAGATAGAGCGTCGCCTGCGCCAGCCGCGCCGGATCGCTGCGCGCCTCGAAGCCGTCGACCAGCCGGCCATCGACCAGCGCGGCAATGACGGAGCGCAGCAACGGCGCCGAGACGGGAACGCTGAAAACGCGCATGGGCTTCCTGATTCGGGATCAGGGCGCATCATGGCATGGGCGGCATTTTGGGGCGCGATTTTTAATTCGCGGTCAGGCCACGCTTTCGAGAAACGCCTCTTCCGCCGCCTCGACCGCGTCGGGGGTTCCGACATGCATCCAGACGCCGTCCAGCCGCAGGCCGAACAGCCGCTGCTGCTCGTTGGCGCGGTCGAACATTCTCGTCAGCGGGAATTCGCCCGCCGGGGCGCCGGCGAACAGCGCCGGCGACATGATCGCGGCACCCGCATAGACGAAGGGGACGACCTGATGCTCCCGGCGCTTGCGCAGCGCGCCGTCCGGCAGCATGGCGTAGTCGCCGCGGCCGCCATAGCCGATGCTGCTCGTGGTCGGCGCCATCAGCAGCAGGATATCCATGCGAGAAGGGTCGAAGGCTTCCGCCAGCCGCGCCAGGTTCGGCCGCACGCCGTCGATCCACAGGGTGTCGGCGTTGACATGGAAGAACGGGGCGTCGCCGAGCAGCGACAGCGCCTTGACGACGCCGCCGCCGGTGCCGAGCACCTGGTCGCGCTCGTCCGAAATGATCACGCGGGGCTGCTTCCGCCCGGCGGTGTGATCGATGATCTGGTCGGGCAGATAATGCACATTGACGACGGCCTCGCTGACGCCGGCCTCGCCGAGCTTGTCGAGCACATGATCGAGCAAGGCGCGGCCGGCGACGCGGACCAGCGGCTTCGGCATCGTGTCCGTCAAGGGGCGCATGCGCAGGCCGAGACCGGCGGCGAGAACCATGGCCTTTGAGGGTGTGACGGACATTTTCAGGGACTTCTCGAAGGGTTGTGGTTGATGCCGCGGATCATATCACGGCGATTCGTACCGCACAGTGACCTTGACGCCATAGTCGCCGGACATGACGGCCATACGACGGCGGCAACGATCCGCTCAGGCTTCGGCCGTCGCGCGCCGGGCCAGTTTCTTTTTCTTGTCGCCCTGCTTCAGGAAATTGACGCCGATTTGATCGCCGTTGACCCAGGCCAGCTCGCAGCGGCGGTAGGCGAGGCCAGTGGACGACAGCAGCAGGAAGAATTCCTTGAGATGCAATCCCTCGACGGAACCCTCGACGCTGAGCTTGGCGCCGGTCTCCGAAATGTCTTCCATGGTGCAATCGCGCCGCCAGGTGCCGTCGATGCCCATCATATGCGCGGGGATGCCGCGCTCGAATGTGACGCGCTCGCCCTTGCGCCGCTCTGTCGCCATTGATTTGCTCCCGCCAACAGCCGCCGCACCCCGTGCTCAGAGGGTAGGGCTCCGCCGGCAGACTAAGGCGGGGTCGGCTAACAACCGGTAAACCAGGCGCGGTCTACAAGGCGGTCGACGCCTCAATCAGGCTTTGATTCGAGCGCTGGGGCGCCGTGGCGCCGATGGACGAAGCCGGTTTCACGACGCGCTCAAGCGCTCTTTGGTTTCTTCTGCGAGCGGACGGGGCGAGCGGTCGCCCGCACCGACGTGTTCAGTGCCACGGCGGCGCGAATGAGCGCCTGCAGCGCCTTTTCATCGATCGTGTCGCCCTCATGGAAATCGATGGCACGCCTGGCGTTGCCTTCGAGGCTGGAGTTGAAGAGGCGTGACGGGTCGTCCAACGCGGCGCCCCTGGCGAAAGTCAGTTTCACGACCGCCTTGTAGGTTTCGCCGGTGCAGATGATTCCGGCGTGCTCCCACACCGGAACCCCTCTCCACTTCCACGCCTCGACCACGTCGGGGTCGGCCTGCTTGATCAGCTTTCGGACCCGGGCGAGCGTCTCGCCCCGCCAGTCACCCAACTCCTTGATCCGCGCATCGATCTGCTGGGAGGGAGAGCTATCTTCTTTTGCTTCCTTCGAGGCGGTCTTCGCTTTCGTTGCCGTCGCCTTCTTCATGATTTTGTCGCTCGCTGGGCAACATACGGCGAAACGAACATGTAAAGACCCGTGAACATGAGCAAGAACAGCGGGAGCAGCGGCGAATAAACGATCCAAGCGGGCGGTTCGCCCAATGCCATGGCGATAAAGTTGGCGGCGACGGTCGCCGTAAAGATGATCGACAGCCAGCGGTGAACCTGCCGAATCCGATTGTTCCAATTCAATGGGACCTCCTCTGAAATAAAGACGACGCGCAATGGGCAGACCTCAGCCCGGGCGCGCCAGGACCTGCTCCAGCTTCGCGAAGAACTGCTGCCACCCCGCCTTGGCACCGCCGAAGGCCTGCTTCTGATCCGGCCGGAAGCCCGACTGCTGCATGCGCAGATGCGTCCCCGTACGCGTCGGCGTGAGCGTAAAGATCACCACACTCGTCAGATTGTAGGCCGCATCGTCGTGCGCAAAATTCCAGGTGTAGGACAGCGTTCTGTTCGGCTCGATGGCGAGGACCTCGCAGTCCAGCCCGCCGCCCCAGTCGCCGCGAAGATTGAAGCGGTGCCCCACCACCGGCTTGAAATCGTTCTTCATCAGCCACTCCTCGATCAGGTGTGGTTGCGTGAGCGCGCGCCAGATCTTTTCCGGCGGATAAGGCATCTCCCGTTCGACAGTGACGGAGAGCGTTTCGGTCGCAGTGTTGCTCATTGGTCCATCCTTTTGAGCAGGTCTTCGAGGTCATCGAACCGGCTTTGCCAGAAGCCGGCCATCTGGCTCGTCCAGTCGAGCAGCGGGGCCAAGGCGCCGAGCTGCGCGCTGTAGTGCGTCTGGCGGCCTTCGTGGCGGTCGCGCACCAGCCCGGCCTGCTTCAGGACCCCGAGGTGCTTTGAGACGGCCGGCTGCGAGACCCCGGACTGAGCCGTCAGGGCCCCGACCGTCTGCTCTCCTTCGCGGCATAATCGCTCGAACAGAGCCCGCCGGGTCGGATCGGCGAGCGTTCTGAAGAGCACATTGTGAGCGTTCGGCATTCGGGATCGATAACCTTTCGGTTATTGATTGACGTATAACCATTGAGTTATGCGTGAGTCAAGCGTGAAGATGGAGCGGCGCAACGATCCGCGTCACAGGAGCCATCGGCCACATGGAGCGCGCCGTTGTCCGGGGCCTAAGGCACCGGCGGCGGAACGTTGGCGGAATACCAGTCCTTCAGCCGCGCCAGCGCGGGGTGCGCCAGCGAGCGGTTGAGATAGGTCCAGATCCGGGGCTGGTGACGCAGATATTGCGGCTTGCCGTCGCGGCGGTTGAGCCGCGCAAAGGTGCCGAGCAGCCGCGTGTTACGCTGTGCCGACATGATGGCGTAGAGCTCGGCGAACTGGGCCGCATCGAAACTCTCGTCCGCCGCGCGCCGCGCCTTGATGTAGTGCGCGAACAGCGAGAGTTCGAGCTGTTCGGGGACGTCGATCCGCGCGTCCTGCAACAGCGATACCAGATCGTAGGCGGCCGGTCCCAGCACGGCGTCCTGGAAATCGATGATGCCGACCCGCGCGATACCCTCTCGCCCGGCGAGCCAGATCAGATTGGGCGAATGAAAGTCGCGCATCACCCAGGTCCGGGGCGCCGCCGCCGGCTTTGCGAGCAGATCGCGCCACAGGGTGACGAATTCGGCGCGCAGATTGTCGCTCGGCTCGGCGCCGCGATCCGGCAGGTACCATTCGAACATCAGTCCGATTTCGACCAGCAACGCATCGGTGTCGAATAGCGGAATGGCGTAGGTGAATTCCTGCGCCAGCGGCAATTTCTCCGGCAACGGCTCGCGATGCAGCGCCGCCAGCAGGTCGGTCGCCGCCTCATAACGCTCGGCGATCGGCCGCGGCGGATCGCCCTCGATGACGCCTTCGCTGCCGAAATCCTCGGTGATCAGGAAGCCGGAATCGAGGTCGGCGTGATGAATCGCCGGCGCCGAGAAGCCGCGCTCGCGCAGGCCGCCATCGATGGCGACGAACGGCCTGACGTCCTCGGCCAGATGCACGGCCGCGCTGTAGGATTTGCCGGCATAGATCGCGGGCCCATCCGGGCGCCGCGGCGAATTCATCAGGATCACGACGCCGTCGTCGCGGATCAGCCGCGCATAGGAACGCGTCGAGGCGTCGCCGGCCATGCGCTGGCGCCTGGCATCGATATAGCCGGCGCGGTCGAGAAACTGCCGCAACGCCTTCAGCCTTGCGACCTGCGCGGCCGCCTTGCCGTAACCGGTGATTTCAGCGGCGCGGGCGGCCGATCCCAGCGCCGGGCGATGGCTGAGCGCGATGTCGATGCGGTCCGGTGGAAGCGCGCCCGGCGCACGTTCCGGCCATTCGATCAGCGCCACCGTGGCGTCAGGCAAAGGCGACAGCCCGATCTCCTCCAGTTCCATGGGATCGTTGACGCGGTAGAGATCGGCATGGATCAAGGGGAACGGCGGCAGGTCGTAACTCTGCGCCAGCGTGAAGGTCGGGCTTGGAACCTCGATGGTGTCGTCGCCGGCGAGATAACGGATCATGGCGCGCGCCGCGGCGGTCTTGCCGGCGCCGAGGTCGCCCGAAAGCGTGATGACGTCGCCCGGGCCGATCAGCAAGGCGAGGTCGGCCATCAGATGCGCCGTCGCCGTCTCGTTCGATAACGCCAGCGCGAATGTCGTGGGAGTGCTCATTCCGCGGCGTGACGGTGAGCGGCCTGATCGGTCGGGAAGTCGCACGTCACGGTCGTGCCGTTGCCGACGATCGAATCGACGCTCACCTTGCCGCCGTGCAGTTCGACAAAGGAGCGCACCAGCGACAGGCCGAGGCCGGCGCCGCGATGCCGCGAGCCGTGGGAATGGCTCTCGAACCAGTCGAACACCTTGTCCTTGACGTCGGGCGGAATGCCGGGGCCGGAATCCGTCACGGTGAACACGATGCTGTGCTCGGTCCGCCGCGCACTCAGCCCGACGGTGGCGTCCTGCGGCGAGAAGCCGACGGCATTGGCCAACAGATTGTACAGGACCTGCACCACGCGGCGTTCGTCGCCGACGAAGCTGCCGATGTTGGGATCGACGTCGACCTTGAGTTCGATACGGTCGGTGGCGAGCCGGTCCTGGATGCCTTCGGCGGCGGCCTCGATGGTCTTGCGGATGTCGACCGAGCCGAGGTTGAGTGACATCGCGCCGGCGTCGATGGTGGCGAGATCGAGGATGTTGTTGATGATGGCGAGCAGCGCGTTGGTCGAGGCGGTGATGTAGCCGAGATATTCGGCCTGTTTCGGCATCAGCGGTCCGGTGGCGGGATCGGCGAGGAAGTGCGCGAAGCCGATGATGGTGGTCAGCGGCGAGCGCAGTTCGTAGGACACGTGGTGGACGAAATCGACCTTCATCTGGTCGGCGGTCTCCAGCGCCTCGTTGCGCTCGCGCAGTGCGCGCTCGACGTTCTCGGTGTCGGTGATGTCCTGGAACGTCAGCATGGTGGCGCCGTCGGGCAGCGGCATGGTCATGCAGTCCAGCACGCTGCCGTCGTTGCGCTCCAGCTTCAGCGGCACCTCGACCCGGTTCTCGATCGCGGTGACGGCTTCGCGGATGGTGCGCCAGGTAGCGGCATCGTCGAACAGCGGCCTGCACCAGGCTTCCACCGTCTCGATGTGCGGCTGCTCGCGCAGCGCTTCCGGCGACAGCTTCCACATTCTGGCGAAGGCCGGATTGAACAATTGCGCGCGGCCATTGCTGCCGAACACCGCGACGGCTTCGGCGAGATTGTCGAGGGTTTCGCGCTGGACGCGGATCAGGCCGTCGAACCGCCGCGCCAGGTCGAGGCTTTCGGTGACGTCGTCGAACAGATAAGTGACGCCGCCTTCCGGATTGGGCGTGGTGACGACGCTGACGGCGCGGCCGTCGGGCAGGTACCAGGTGTCCTTTTCGGGCTCGACCGCGCGATAGGCCTCGTGCAGCTTGGCCTTCCAGGCCCGGAAATCCGGCTGTTCCGGCAGCTTGCGCGCGGCGCGCAGCCGGTCGAGCACGCTCGAATCGTCGGGATTGCCATCGAGAAAGACGCGGTCGAGATCCCACAGCCGGCGATAGGAATCGTTGTAGAAGGCCAGCCGCCGCTGGCCGTCGAATACCGCGACGCCGGACGACAATTGATCGAGGGTGCGGCGATGGGCCTCGGCCATCCGCTCCAGCGCCGCGCGCAGCGCGGTAGCCTCGCTGGCGTCGATGGCGATGCCGGCCGAGCCGCCGCCGACATTCATCGCATATACATCGTGGATGCGGCGTTCGCCGCCGACCACGACCGGCAGCCGCGCGGTAAAGGCCGCGGTGTCCTTCAGGGCGCGCTCCATGTCGCTGCGGTCGCCGCTGTCGAGCAGTTCGAGGCCGCGATCGATGGCGTCGGCGACGCTGACGGCTTCGGTCGCCCGCGCATAGGCGGCATTGGCGTAGCTGAGACCGCCCTTGGCGCCCTTGGCCCAGATCGGCCAGGGCGCCGCGGCGGCGAAACCTCGCAGCATCTCGGTTTCCTCCGACAGCGCCCTGAGCCGGAGGTTGGTTTCAGCCAGTTCCCGGCGCACTCCGCCGAGTTCGCGAATCCGCACAATGGCTTGGCCGCCGATGGCGCGGCCCATGGCCTCCAGCGCGTGTCCGTTGGACGTGGTGAGGTTGAGCAGAAAACCCTCGCCGGCCTCGCGCAGCGCGTCGACCGCGTGATCCATCTGCAGCGCCGGCTCCGGCGGCAGCCAGGTTCCGAACGCCAGAATCCGCTGCGGTGAATCCTGTGCGTGCAAGAGCGAGGTATCGCCGCTGATTTGCGGGCGATTGTCGCCCGCCGCCCACGAGATCAGGATCTGCGGTTCCGCAAACAACAGCGCGCGCAGGCGATCGGCCTGCACCTGCAGATCCCCGATGTCGGAGCGCAAACGCGCCTCGTTCCTTGCCGCGCGGACGCGCGTGCGCATCAACAGGATCGCGGCCACCACCGAAAAGCCGAGCAGCGCCAGGGCCGTGGTCAGGATCACGAATTCCTGGTGATCGAGATCGAGATAGGCCGCAATCGCCTGCGCCAGTCCTTGATCCTCCGCCCGCGCCGGCGCAATCGGCAGCAGTGCCGCGCTGGCAAGGGCGATCAGGCCGTTGCGTGCCAGTGAAGTGCACGACAGCAGGGTCCGACGCATCGCCACGATCACGCCCGACATGGTTTACCCCAAACCGCACGACTTTGCGCCCGGCGCGCTTCACGCCGTTCGCGAATCGAATGACAATATCCCCAACGGGACTCGACGGGTAAGAGTCCAGACCGTGAACGCGAATCCCGGGGCGAAAAAATGCGCCGCGGTGATGTTTACGGAAATGGATTTCGTAAAATTGCCGCTACATTTTGGCCCGGTCGCGCCGCCCAAATGGATTTTTGCGGTCAGCGGCCGGTCGAGCCGAAGCCGCCGGTGCCGCGGTCGGTCGCCGAAAGCGACGCCACGGCAACGAATTCCGCCGTCGTCACGGGGGCAATCACCATCTGCGCGATGCGCTCGCCGCGCCGGATCGGGAACGGGGCGTCGCCATGGTTGATCAGGAGCACGCCGATCTCGCCGCGATAATCCGCATCGATGGTGCCGGGCGAGTTCAACACCGTGATGCCATGCTTGGCGGCAAGGCCGGAGCGCGGCCGCACCTGTGCCTCATAGCCCGGCGGCAGCGCGATGGTGAGCCCGGTCGGGACCAGCGCGTATCTGCCGGCGGCGAGCACCAGCGGCGTGCCTTCCGGAACCGCCGCGAGCAGATCGAGCCCCGCGGCGTGCGCGCTCTGATAGGCCGGCAGCGCCAGGCCTTCGCCGTGCGGCAACTGCCGGATCTCGACTTTGACGCGCGTGCTCACGAGACCTTCTCCACGGTGCCGGCGATCCGCGCCACCAGTTCGGTTGCGACCTGTTCCTTGGTCATCACAGGCCAGGAATCGACGCCGATGTTGGCGCCGTCGCGGGTCAGGAGATGCACTGTGTTGCGGTCGCCGCCCATCACGCCGGTCGCCGGCGAAACGTCGTTGGCCACGATCCAGTCGCAACCCTTGCGCGCGAGTTTTGCCCTGGCGTTGTCGATCAGGTGCTCGGTTTCGGCGGCAAAGCCGATCACCAGCGGCGGCCGCTTGTCCCTGAGCTTCGAGATCGTCGCGAGGATATCGGGATTTTCGACCAGCTGCAGCGGCGGCATGCCGGACCCGGTCTTCTTTAGCTTCTGCTCGCCCGCATTGGCGACGCGCCAGTCGGCAACCGCGGCGGCGAAGATAGCGATATCCGCCGGCAATGAGGCTTCGACCTGCTGCAGCATGTCGCGCGCGGACTCAACGTGCTTCACGGTGACGCCTGGGGGATCGTCGAGCTCGACCGGGCCGGAGACCAGCGTGACGTCGGCGCCTGCGGCCTGTGCCGCGGCGGCAATGGCAAAACCCTGCTTGCCGGAGGAGCGGTTGGCGATGTAGCGCACCGGATCGATCGGCTCATGGGTGGGGCCGGCGGTAATCAGGATGCGTTTGCCCGCCAGCGGCCGCGGTCGCGGCGGCCGCAGCAGACGTTCGGCGGCAGCGGCGATTTCCGTGGGCTCCGCCATGCGGCCGACACCGGCCTCATTGGCCTCCGCCATCTCGCCGGCATTGGGTCCGATCATGGCGACGCCGTCGCGCTCGAGTTGCGCGACATTGCGGCGGGTGGCGGGGTTGTTCCACATCAGCGGATTCATCGCCGGCGCCAGCAGGATCGGCCGGTTGGCCGCGAGCAGGATGGCGCTGGCGAGGTCGTCGGCGTGGCCCTGCGCCATCTTGGCCATCAGATCGGCGGTCGCCGGCGCCACCACGATCAGGTCGCAGTCACGGCCGAGGCGAATGTGGCCGGCATCGAACTCGCTCGCGGGATCGAACAGGTCGGTGTAGCAGCGCTCGTTCGACAGCGCGCTGGCACTCAATGGGGTGACGAACTGCTGCGCGGCGCGGGTCAGGACGCAGCGGACGTGGATATGCCGCTCCTTCAGCCGCCGGATCAGGTCCAGCGCCTTGTAGGCCGCGATACCGCCGCCGATGATCAGGGTGACGCGGGCCTGCGCCGTCGCATCAGCGGCGCGCCGGGACGCACGGGATGGGGCCCCGGAAGGCGGAACGGCTTGCGAGAGTGCTGCGGGCGATATCGGGCCGCCCTGAATGAGTTCGCCCAGGATCACCCGGACTTCCTCTTCCACCGAGCGGCCGTTCTTGGCCGAACGCAGCCGCAGATAGACCTTTACGGCCTCGTCGAGCTTTCGGATGGTCAGGCTGGCCATGGGCTGTTCCGGCGGAATTCGATAGCAATGCTATCACTTCGTGCATGCAATGCAATCACAATTGCCGGACCGCGAACAGGATGGCGATAAAGGTGCCCGCGATGATCCATAGCGCCAAAGTGCGCCAGCGGCTCTTGCGGCCCTCGGTCCGGCCGATCGCCGCAATCGTCTCCGGCGACAACGTGATGCCTTCCCGGGTCATGGTCTCCAGCTGCTCCAGCACGGCGACCGACCGCGAGGCGATCGCCGGCAGGCCGGCCAGCACCCGGCCAAGCTCGCCGGCGCCGGACATCGCGCCCTGAACGCGTCCGACCGGGCCGAGATTGCGCTCGATCCATTCCCGCACCACGGGATCGGCGACTTTCCAGATGTCGAGTTTCGGATCGAAGCCGCGCGCCACGCCCTCGACCACCACCATGGTCTTCTGCAGCAGGATCAGTTCGGGGCGGGTCCGCATGTCGAACAAGCCGGTGACCTCGAGCAGCAAGGTCAACAGCTTCGCCATCGAGATTTCTTCGGCGGTGCGGTTATGGATCGGCTCGCCGATGGCGCGGATGGCTTGCGCGAAATTCTCCACCGAGTGATGCGCCGGCACGTAGCCGGCTTCGAAATGCACTTCCGCCACGCGGCGATAGTTGCGGGTGATGAAGCCCAGCAGGATTTCGGCGAGGAAACGCCGCTCCTTCATGCCGAGCCGGCCCATGATGCCGAAATCGACCGCCACCAGCCGCCCGCCATCGTCGACAAACAGATTGCCGGGGTGCATGTCGGCGTGAAAAAAACCGTCGCGCAGCGCATGGCGCAGGAAGCTCTGGATCACCTTGCGCCCGAGGTCGGGCAGATCGACCTGCGATTGCTCCAGCCTCGCATGGTCGCTCAGCGCGATGCCGTCGATCCATTCCATCGTCAGCACATTGTGCGTGGTACGATCCCAGTCGACGGTGGGCACGCGAAAATCCGGGTCGTCGCGGGTATTCTCCGCCATCTCGGAAAGGGCGGCGGCCTCCAGCCGCAGATCCATCTCCATCGCGACCGAGCGCGACATCGTATTGATGACCTCGACCAGCCGCAGCCGCCGCGCTTCCGCCGAATGGGCTTCGGCCTTGTGCGCGACGAAAAAGAAATCGGCGAGGTCGCGGCGGAAACGCGCGGCGACATTGGGCCGGAGCACCTTCACCGCAACCGCGGCACGCCCGCCGTCGCGCTCGACTTCGGCGCGATGCACCTGCGCGATCGAGGCGGCGGCGACCGCCGGACCGAAGCTCGCAAAGGCCTGCGCCACCGGGCGTTCCAGCGACTGCGCGAGTACGGCCTCGGCCTCGGCCTGCGAAAACGGCGGCAGCCGGTCCTGCAGGCTCTCCAGATCGCGCGCCATCATGACGCCGACCACGTCGGGGCGGGTGGCGAGAAACTGCCCGAGCTTGAGGTAGGCGGGTCCGAGCCGCGTCAGCGCGCGCGACAGGTGCGGGCCGGACTTGGCGCCGGGGCGCTCGATCAGCCGGGCGATGCGCAGCGCGAGCTGCCCGGGCGGCGGCACCAGCGAGGGGTCGACGACGCCGAACACGCCCTCGCGCGCGAACACGAAACCGGCGCGGGCCAGCCGCGCAATGTGGGTAATTGCAGAAATCACAAACGCCAGCCTGAATGCAACGCCACGATGCCGCCGGAAAAACTCTGCCAGCTGGCGCGGGAAAAGCCGGCGGTGCGCATCATCTCGGCGAATGCATTCGGCTTGGGGAATTTCCGAATCGATTCGACGAGGTACTGATAGGACTCGGCGTCGCCGGTCACGGCGCGGCCGAGCGGCGGTATCACCTTGAAGGAAAACAGATCGTAGATGCGGTCGAGGCCGGGCGTGTCGACGGTGGAGAATTCCAGGCACAGGAACCGCCCGCCCGGTTTCAGCACGCGATAGGCTTCCCCGAGCGCAAGATCGATCCGCGGCACGTTGCGGATGCCGAACGCGATGGTGTAGGCGTCGAAGCTGCGATCGGGAAACGCCAGCGCCTCGGCATTGCCCTCGACGAACGACACCCGGTCGTCGAGATGGCGCGCCGCCGCGCGCGTGCGGCCGACCTCCAGCATGTCCGAATTGATGTCGCAGACGGTCGCCCGGAAGCCGGCGCCCGAGGCCTCGGCGGCGCGAAAGGCGATGTCGCCGGTGCCGCCGGCGACGTCGAGCAGCGAAAATGGCGTATCCCCGCGCGGCGGATTGAGCGCGTTGATCATCAGGTCCTTCCAGACCCGGTGCAGCCCCGCCGACATCAGGTCGTTCATCAGGTCGTAGCGCTGCGCCACGCTGTGAAACACGTCGTTCACCAGTGTCTGCTTGTCCCCCAGGGGGACATCCCTGAAGCCAAAATGGGTGGTCTGGTCCGGCCGATCCATCAACTCTACTCCATGCCGGACCATAGCGCGCCCGCCGCAATGGCGCTATCACGTCACGTCCTCAAGGTGAACGCCCCCGATGCCTGAATTACCCGAAGTCGAGACCGTCCGCCGCGGCCTGCAGCCGGTCATGGAGGGCTCAAAAATCCTGAAAGCGGAAGCCAGACGCAAGGATCTGCGGTTTCCGTTCCAGAAGGATTTCGTGGCGCGGCTCGAGGGCCAGACCGTGACCGGGCTCGGCCGCCGCGCCAAATATCTGATGGCGGATCTTGCCTCGGGCGACGTGCTGTTGATGCATCTGGGCATGTCGGGCTCGTTCCGCGTCCTCAGGGACGATGGCGACGCGGCGCCGGGCCAATTCCACCATCCCCGCAGTGAGAACCGGACGCATGATCATGTGGTGTTCCGGATGTCGTCGGGCGCATCGATCGTTTTCAACGATCCGCGCCGCTTCGGTTACATGAAGATCATTGCCCGCAGCGCGCTCGACGGCGAACCCTTGCTGAAAGGCCTCGGCCCCGAACCGCTCGGCAACGAATTCGATGCCAAAATGCTGGCGCAGTCCTGCGCCGGCAAGAAGACCAGCCTGAAGGCCGCATTGCTCGACCAGCGCGTGGTCGCAGGGCTCGGCAACATCTATGTCTGCGAAGCGCTCTATCGTTCGCAGCTGTCGCCGCGAAGGCTGGCCGCCACGCTGGCGACCAAAAAGGGCGAACCCACCGATCACGCCAGGCGCCTGGTGGGTGCCATCCACGGCGTACTGAACCAGGCCATCAAGGCCGGCGGATCGTCGCTGCGCGACCATCGCCAGACCTCGGGCGAACTCGGCTATTTCCAGCATTCGTTCCAGGTCTACGACCGCGAAGACGAGAAATGCCAGACCGCCAAATGCGGCGGCGTCGTCAGGCGCTTCACCCAGAACGGCCGTTCCACCTTCTGGTGTCCGAAATGCCAGAAGTAAGGTCGGCCTTTCCTCAGTGAAGCTAGGCCATTCGGCGGTGCAGGCAGGCTTTGGAGGCCGCGCCGAACGAGCGCAACGAAGTGCAGGGATCAGGGAGAGCCAAGGGCATGAACGGTAACTGGCGCGATCGCACCGACACCGTCTTCGAGTGTCAGAAGCAGCCGGCCTCGGGCAGCCGCGGCATGGTGGTGAGCAATCATCCGTTGGCCTCTGCCGCTGGCGTGGAGATGCTCGCTGCCGGCGGCAACGCCATCGATGCCGCGATCGCGGCCCTGTTCACGCTGACCGTGGTCGAGCCGATGATGGTCGGGATCATCGGCGGCGGCATGGCGCATATCCGTCTTGCCGACGGCAGCCACCGCTTCATCGACGGCCAGAGCACCGTTCCGCTTGTCGTTCGTCCCGACACCTATCGATCGAAGCCGGGCTCGGCCCATGACGTGTTCGATACCGTCGACGACGAGAACCTGAACGGGCCGAAGGCGGTCGCGGTGCCGGGCTCGCTGAAGGCCTGGTGCGAGACCTTGCGCCGGTTCGGCACCATGTCGCTCGCCGATGTCATGCAGCCCGCGATCAGGCACGCCTCGCGCGGCTATGCGGCGACGCCCTATTTGCAGGAATGCATCGCCGATAGCGCGCGGGAGATGCTGAAGGACAGGGCGATCTCGGCAATCTATCTGCCGAACGGAACGCCGCTTAGGGCCGGCGAGCGCGTCGTGCAATCGGAATATGCCGAGACGCTGACTCATATCGCGCAGCACGGCGACACGGCGCTGTATGCCGGCCCGCTCGGCGATATCCTGGTGGATTACATGAAGGCCCATGGCGGCTTCATCACCCGCCGCGACCTGACGTCCTACAAGACCGTCGAGCGCGCGCCGATCCGGACCGATTATCGCGGCTGGCAGATCCTCGGTCCGCCGCCGCCGGCGGCCTCCGGCGTGCACATCGCGCAGATGCTGAACATTCTCGAGGGCTATGACATCGCCGAGAAAGGCTTCGGCACCGCCGCAACCATCCACCTGCTGGCCGAAGTGCTGAAGATCGCCTTTGCCGACCGCGCCGCCGCCAGCGGCGACCCGGATTTCGTCGGCGTGCCGGTGGAGCGGTTGACGTCGAAGGACTATGCGAAGGAGCGCCGCAGCGCGATCGATGCTAGCCGCGCGCAGAAATGGAGCGCGGGCGTGGCGCAGCTCGAAGGCGCACACACCACGCACATGACCGCGGCAGATTCGATGGGGAACGTGGTCGCGACCACGCAGACCATCAACAATCTGTTCGGCGCAAGGATATTGATCCCCGGCCTCGGCACGATACCGAACAACTACATGAACCTCTACGATCCCCGGCCCGGCCATGCGCTGTCGCTGGCGCCGGGCAAGCGCGTGACCACTTCGATGTCGCCCATGATGGCGCTGCGCGACGGCAATCTCGTTTATGCGCTGGGCCTGCCCGGCGGAAAGAAGATCTTTCCAAGCGCGATGCAGGCGCTGCTCAACCTGATCGATCACGGCATGAGCCTGCAGGAGGCGGTCGAGGCGCCGCGGGTCTGGACCGAAGGCAATGCGCTGGAGGTCGAAGCCGCCGTGCCGGACCGCGTTCGCGCGGCGCTGGCGTCGATGGGCCACGACGTGCTGGCGGTGCCGACCGTGGCCGGCGGCATGAATGCGATCCAGTTCCATGAAGACGGGTCGATGTCGGGCGCGGCATGCTGGCGCGCCGACGGCACGCCGATCGGTCTCGCCGGAGGGCTGGCGCGCGCGGGGATCCGGTTTGGCCTGGCGTAATCGACGCTGGATCGCAGGCCGCGCCGTCCGTCAGGGCAGGCGGCCGCCTTGCAGGTGGAATGTCCAGCCGGCGGCGGTGACGGCCTGCTCGACGGCGTCGCGCACCTTTGCGTAGTCGATGGTGCCGCCGCCTCCCGGCGATACGTCGCTGCGTTCGCCGGACAGCTTCCAGCCGCTCACCCTGGTTTTCTCGACGGTCACCGTCGGCGGCGGCAGGCCCCAGCTCGATTCGGTGACAGCTTCGCGGAACTGCACCGTACGATCCGCTTCCGACGGCCGGCACGACATCCGGTAGGTGACGGTGCGGGCGCCGAACCACCATTTCGACCGGATCGGTTGCGCTTCGCCGACCAGGCCCTGTTTCGCATCTTCATGGACGGACAGGCCGAGTGCACCGAGCCTGGTCTTCAGCCCGGCCAGCAAGTCCTGCTGCGAGTCAGGCATGGTTCGCTCTCAGGGCTTGTACAGGATACGCTGCCAGATCGTGCCGCCCAGATATTTGCTGCCGGCCACGAAGTAGACGATCAGCAGCGTCAACAGCACCAGCGCCGGCAGGCCTTCGAGCTTGAAGCCCTCCGACGTCACGTTGCCGGTCAAATAGCCGATGGCGTAGCCGCCGCCGAAGAACACCATCACGAAGTCGAGAAGTGCGGCGAGCACCTTGCGCCAGGCGGCTACCGGTTGGACGGCGTCGGTCATGGCTGCACCTTACTTTCCGGCGGCGGAGAAATCGCTGGCCGCATGGGTGAGAAGACCGATCCCGCCGGCGTCGCTGGTCGATTGCTCCCTGACCTTGACGTCGATCGCGATCAGCTTCCACTCGCCTTCCGAAACGGCAAAGTCGAGCTCATAGTTGAGACGGCTCGGCGAGGTGTCGAAATAGCCGCGCAGCATCAGCCATCCATTGCCGCCGAATTTCGCCGCACTGGTCGGTACGATCGGCTTGGCCGCAATGATATCGATATGCTTGCCGGCGAATACCTTGAAAGCCTGCTTCAGGGTGTCGGCGGTAAACTTGTCGCGAAACGGCTTGGCCATCTTGGCATACATCACGGCATAGTTGCCGGTGAGGTTGGCGTCGTTGAACGTCAGCAGCGAGGTCTTGACCATGACCTCCTCGACGAGGGGCGTCGGCAGCGGCAGGGATTGCGCAACGGCCGCTCCGGGAGCGGCCATGCCGGCGGCGAATGCCACGATCGCTATCGTCAACAAGCGTTTCATCGCCATTCCCGCGAAATTGCTTTTTCAGTAATGACCTTTTGGAAATTTGTGAACCGCCCAGCCGGGCTGTCGTTGATCTGCGTCAAGCTGACGACGCCGCGGATGCGCGGCATGCCTCGGGATGAGGAGACGCCTACTTCCTTACGCAGATCACGCGCACCACCGCCGCCCTGGCGTCCGATGAGCCGCCTGCCGCATTGACGCCGTTGGTCTTGAGGAAGTCGCGCACACCATCGGCTGGCACCAGCGCCGCCTGCGCCGCAGCCGCGCCATTCGCCGGTCCCGCCACCACCACCGGTTTGAACAGCGCGATGCCGGCGAACTTGCCTTCCGTATCGAGCGCCGCGGCACCCGAAAAGCCCAGCGCCGGCGCCGGCGACAGCGCCAGATCGCTGCCGCTGCCGGCCGGTGCGATCGAGGCCTTGACGCTGCTCACGGCCGCCGCACCGCCCTGATTCTCCGGATCGGCAATGCCGGTGAGTTCGACGCCGGATTTCGCCGCGCCATTGGCGAGGCTCAGCGGCTGCAATCCGCGCGCGCCATAGATCCGCAATAGCGCGAGGTCGCGGTCCTTGTCCACGGCGACCCGATCGGCGTTGCCGTGGCCGGCGATTGCGATCGCAAGACAGCCGTCGGTGACCTGACGGTCGGCGAGGATAGCGCCGTCGCCGCTGACGACAACGCCGGTGCCGTATTCGACCGACTTGCGCAGCGGCGGGCCGGCGATCTGCGCGCCAGCCGGGAACGGGTTGAACGCGCTCGACATCGCGATCACCACCGGCTCCACGGTGCCTTCGACGGCCTGGTCGTACAGGATGGTGAGGATGCGGACCTCGTCGCCCTTGAACGTTCCGCGCACGTAGAATTTCTTCAGGCCCTGCATGCCCGACAGCACGAAGAAGTCCGGCTTGACCACGGTGTAATCCACCTTGCGTCCGGCGGGCTCCTTCTTTTCCTGCTCGGCGAGCTTTGCGGTGGAAGGGCCTGCCACCTTGCTCCGCGCAAGCTGGATCTGCACGGTGCCGGTGGGGGAGGTCCATTTGGCGCCGTTGGCGTCACTGGATTGCTGCGGCACCAGTTTGGTGGGCACCCCGAGCCGCGCGCCGGTGCCGGCCTCGGTAACGATCTTCCAGCCGACATTGTCCTGCCGCCGCTTCGCGGTCTCGGCGAGGATACCGCGCTCCTGCGGATTGAGCACGCCGGTCGGCTTGCCGCCGCGGGCCTTTTGAAAGGCCTTGATGGCGGCGACCATGCGCTCGCTGACTTCGCCCGTGATCGCGCCATTGTAATCGCCGACCCAGGCGAGGTCGGACTGGATCGCCAGCCGCTCCGCCTGCGCCATCGCCTTGGCGGTATCGGCCGGGGTCTGCACCGCGGGCCGGACCGGCACGGTCGTGACCTGTTTCGGCCTGGCGCCAGCGGTGGAGGGCGGCGTCATCTGCGCACTTGCGGGGGGCCCGATCGCCACGACCATCAATGTTGCCATCAGCAGCGATCTCATGACAGGTCCCGTCCATTGAAGTAGCCGCAATTAAGCACATCTGCTTGGTCGGCAACAGCTATGCGCTGGTTCAGCAAATTTGGGGTAGATTAAGGGCCGTCATTGCGAGGAGCGGAGCGACGAAGCAATCCACAGGTCCCCGAGCATGGCGCCAATAGATTGCTTCGCGGAGCCTGTCATCGGGCGGCGCTGCGCGCCGACCCGTTGGCTCGCAATGACGGCAAAGGAAGGAAATACCTGAGTATGCTGAGCGCCGAGGAACTCGAACGATACGCCCGCCACATCGTGCTGCGGGAGGTCGGCGGCCCCGGCCAGGCCGCCCTCAAGGAAGCATCCGTGCTGGTGATCGGGGCCGGCGGTCTCGGCGCGCCCGCGTTGATGTACCTCGCCGCGGCCGGTGTCGGCACGCTCGGCGCGGTCGACGACGACATCGTGTCGCTGTCCAATCTGCAGCGCCAGATCATCCACACCACGCCTGACATCGGCAGGCTGAAGGTCGACAGCGCCGCCGGGCAGATCTACGCGCTCAATCCCCATGTCAGGTTTGCGGCGCACGCCACCCGGCTGGCCGCCGACAATGCGATGGAACTGATCGGCAGCTACGATCTGGTGCTCGACGGTTCCGACAATTTCGAAACCCGCTATCTGGTGTCGGATGCGTGTTTCCTCGCCGCCAAGCCGCTGATCACGGCGGCGCTAGGCCAGTTCGACGGATCGCTGACCACGATCCGCGCGCACGAGACCAACGCCGAAGGCGAGCTCAATCCGACCTATCGCTGCCTGTTTCCCGAACCGCCGCCGCCGGGCACGGTGCCGGCCTGCGCCGAGGCCGGCGTGATGGGCGCGCTCGCAGGCGTCTTGGGATCGATGATGGCGCTGGAGGCGATCCGCGAGATCGTCGGCTTCGGCGAGGGACTGGTCGGCCGCCTGTTGATGGTGGACGCCCGCGCGATGCGGTTCGAAACCCTGCGTTACCGGCGCGACCCGGCCAACCCGCTCAACGGCGATGCGCCTGTCATTACCGATTTGAGCGGGTATCTGAGCGGCGATCTCTGACGATTGGACTGGAGTTCTCGCCTCTCCGAACACGGGAAGAGGTGAATTTACAGCATGCTCGGCAGCACGCGATCCGGCGGCTTGTGATTGTCGAGGAAGGTCCGGATGTTGATGATCACCTTTTCGCCCATCTCGACCCGGCCTTCGATGGTCGCCGAGCCCATATGCGGCAGCAGCGTCACCTTGCCGGCCCTGGCCAGCCGCACCAGTTTCGGACTGACCGCGGGCTCGTTCTCGAACACGTCGAGGCCGGCGCCGGCGATATCGCCGGCTTCGATCAATTTGATCAGGGTGTCTTCGTCGATCACCTCGCCGCGCGCGGTGTTGACGATATAGGCGTCCTTGCGGATCAATTTCAGTCGCCGCGCTGACAAGAGATGAAAGGTGGCCGGCGTGTGCGGACAGTTCACCGAGAGGATGTCCATCCGCGCCAGCATCTGGTCGAGGCTTTCCCAATAGGTCGCGCCCAATTCGTCGGCGATGACCGGCGCGACCGGGCGGCGGTTGTGATAGTGGATCTGCAGGCCGAAGGCGCGCGCCCGGCGCGCCAAGGCCTGGCCGATGCGGCCCATGCCGATGATGCCGAGCCGTTTGCCGCCGATGCGATGGCCGAGCATCCAGGTCGGCGACCAGCCCGGCCAGTTCTTGCCCTCGGTGAGGATCGAGGCGCCCTCGACCAGCCGCCGCGGCACCGCCAGGATCAGCGCCATGGTCATGTCGGCGGTGTCTTCGGTCAAAACCTTCGGCGTGTTGGTCACCGTGATGCCGCGCGCATGCGCCGCAAGGACATCGATATTGTCTACCCCGTTGCCGAAATTGGCGATCAGCCGCAGCTTGCAGTCGGGCTGCTTGAGAAGCTCTTCGGTGATTTCGTCGGTGACGGTGGGCACCAGCACGTCGGCGGTCCGCACCGCCTCGGCGATCTGCTCCTGACTCAGCGGCGTATCGTCGAGATTGAGCCGGGCGTCGAACAGCTCGCGCATCCGGGTCTCGATCGAGTCCGGCAGCTTGCGCGTGACGACAACGAGAGGCTTTTTCTTAACCGACATATCCTGCTCTCATGAGGCCTTTGGCTCGCCAACCTTTTGGATCGTCAACCTTTTGGATCGTCAAAGGCTTGCCCGTTCAGACCTCATTAACCCGGTTGTTCGACACTGCGGCTGCCGCGCGGTCCCGGTAATTCCTTGGGGTTCCCCGATATTTCCCGTTGGTTTGCCCTCCGGAAAATTCGGGCTCGTCTTGGTTCTCAAGCGTTCCGTCCTCTCTAGCAGAAGGCCGGGCCAAGACAAGAACCCCGGCAGGCGCCGGGAATGAAAGGCGGAGGGGCTGATGCGGCGGGGTATCAGGGGTTTGGGGGCCGGGATTCCCGGCATTTCAGCTCGAAGAATTTGAGTTGGGTTCGCGGCAGGAGGCGAGTTGATGGCGTTGGGGCGTTTTGGTTCAGTGGTGGTGCTCGCGGCCGTATTGCTCGGCGCGTCGGCCAGCACCGGATTTTCGGCCAAGGATTCCGCCGTTACGACCAGCGGCTTGCCGTTGCCGCGCTATGTGAGCCTCAAATCCGATCATGTGAACGTCAGGGCCGGCCCGACCAAGGACAACGACGTCGCCTGGGTCTACACCCGCTCGGGCCTGCCGGTGGAGATCACCGCCGAATTCGAGAACTGGCGCCGGGTCCGGGATTCCGAGGGCGCCGAGGGCTGGGTCTACCACTCGCTGTTGTCCGGCCGCCGCACCGCCGTCATCACCATGAAGACCAGGGACGAACTCGCGCCGCTCTACGATCGCGCCGATCCGGCCTCCGCCATTGCCGCCCGCCTGCAGGCCGGCGTCGTCGCCCAGGTCAAGAAGTGCGCGGCCGGCTGGTGCCGCGTCACCGGCAACGGCTTTGACGGCTGGATCGAACAGCAGCGGCTGTGGGGCGTCTACGCCGACGAGAAGGTGGAATGACGCTGCGCCGCCGAGGAGCACGCAAACCTATCCACGTCGTCCCGGCCAAGTGAGCGCAAGCGAACGCGAGCCGGGATCCATACGCCGGAGCCTATCGGTCAAGGCGATCGGGGGAGGCCGTCTGCAAACAATCAACATCGGTGGTTATGGGTCCCGGCTCGGAGGCCGGGACGACAGCTAGCGCTTCTTGCGCAGCCGGACGACCATGTCGACCCGGGCGATCTCGTAGCCTTCGGGCACTTCCGGCATCTTCTGCAGCACCAGATGCGGATCCGGGATGTCGACCAGTTCGTGGTTGTTTTCGAGATAGAAGTGGTGATGCGCCGTCACGTTGGTGTCGAAATAGGTCTTGGTGCCGTCGACGCTGACCTGGCGGAGCAGGCCGGCATCGGTCAGTTGATTGAGCGTGTTGTAGACGGTGGCCAGCGACACCGGGACCTTGGCGAGGGTGGCTTCCTCGTAGAGCATTTCCGCGGTGAGGTGGCGTGCGCCCTTGCCGAACAGGAGCCAGCCCAGCGCCATGCGCTGACGGGTCGGGCGGAGGCCGGCGGCCTGCAGCATTTCATTGACGTCGTGCCAGGGGCAGCCGGTCAGCGCCGGCTGGTGGCCGGCATTGCGGGCCGCGGGACTGACGGCGTCATCATTATTCATAATCGAAGCGTCGAGGCTCATTTCCACGTCAGGCACCGCACTCGCTGTCTCAGTACTGTTGTCATTGAATATAGAAGGAAATCCCTCAGATGCAAGTATTTCGCAACTAGAACCGCCTTAAGACTCAAGGGTGGGAACCGGAGGCGGGATCCGGCGATTTGCCTCGCCGTGGCGCTTTGCCGCCAGCGGGGCCTATGATAGAGAGCGCGCGGACTTGGCTTTGCAATCCGGCAAAAGCGAGCGCCGGTTGCCGCAGGACCGTCCTGACCTGCGGTATTCGCGCCAATTTGCGAAAATTGGCGCTCTTTATACGCGAAACGGGTCCATTTCGCTCGAAACGCTCCATCGGGATTTTGAGAGAGGCTCGGCAGCATGCTGGATCGACGGGGCAGTTATGAATACGAGGATCTGCTGGCATGTGGCCGCGGCGAAATGTTCGGCCCCGGCAACGCCCAATTGCCGCTGCCGCCAATGCTGATGTTCGATCGCATCACCGAAATCTCCGAAACCGGCGGGGAATACGGCAAGGGCATCGTTCGGGCCGAGCTCGACGTGAACCCGGATCTCTGGTTTTTTGCCTGCCATTTCAAGAACGACCCGGTCATGCCGGGGTGCCTGGGCCTAGACGCTCTCTGGCAGATGGTCGGCTTTTATCTCGGCTGGACCGGCGGCGAGGGGCGAGGCCGGGCACTGGGCCTCAGCGAGTTGAAATTTTCCGGGCAGGTGATGCCGAACGTCCGCAAGATTGTGTACAACGTCGACATCAAGCGCGTGATGCGCCTAAAGCTCTGGCTGGGCATCGCCGACGGCTGGCTTTCGGCTGATGGCGAGATTATCTATCGCGCCAAGGATTTGAGGGTGGGACTCTTGAAGCAGGGTGCCGCACTGCCGGGAGCGTAGGTCCGGCGAATCGGACGGCGTTCGGTTTTGACGCCGGCCATCACAAAAGAACGTAACGACAAGAACGTAACGACAAGGCGAGGCGATCATGAGGCGGGTTGTCATCACGGGGATGGGCATCGTCTCGTCCATCGGAAACAACACCCAGGAAGTACTTGCGAGCCTCCACGAGGCGAAGTCCGGAATCACGCGCGCGGATAAATATGCCGAGCTCGGCTTCCGCTCCCAGGTGCAGGGCGCCCCCACGCTCGATCCGGCCGGCGTCATCGATCGCCGCGCGATGCGCTTCCTCGGCGAGGGGGCGGCGTGGAATCACATCGCGATGGAGCAGGCGATCCAGGATTCCGGCCTCGAGCCCACCGAAGTTTCCAACATTCGCACCGGCATCATCATGGGCTCCGGCGGACCGTCGGCGCGCACCATCGTGGAGGCCGCCGACATCACCCGCACCAAGGGACCGAAGCGGGTCGGGCCGTTCGCGGTGCCGAAAGCGATGTCGTCGACGGCGTCGGCAACGCTCGCCACCTGGTTCAAGATCAAGGGCGTCAACTATTCGATCTCATCGGCCTGCGCGACGTCGAACCATTGCATCGGTAACGCCTACGAAACCATCCAGATCGGCAAGCAGGACATTATCTTCGCCGGCGGCTGCGAGGAACTCGACTGGTCGCTGTCGGTGCTGTTCGACGCGATGGGCGCGATGTCGTCGAAATACAACGATACGCCCGCGACCGCCTCGCGCCCCTATGACGTCAGCCGCGACGGTTTTGTTATCGCCGGCGGCGCCGGCGTGGTCGTGCTCGAGGAACTCGAGCATGCCAAGGCGCGCGGCGCGAAAATCTACGGCGAAATCGTCGGCTATGGCGCCACCTCGGACGGTTACGACATGGTGGCGCCGTCGGGCGAGGGCGCCGAGCGCTGCATGAGAATGGCGATGGCGACCGTCGACACCAGGATCGACTACATCAACCCGCACGCGACCTCGACGCCGGCGGGCGATCCGCCGGAGATCGAGGCGATCCGCAAGGTGTTCGGCACCGGCGACAAGTGCCCGCCGATTTCGGCGACCAAGGCGCTGACCGGACATTCGCTCGGCGCCACCGGCGTGCAGGAGGCGATCTATTCGCTCTTGATGATGCAAAACGGCTTCATCTGCGAAAGCGCCAACATCACCGAGCTCGATCCCGTGTTCGCCGACATGCCGATCGTGCGCAAGCGCATCGACAATGCCAGGCTCGGCACCGTGCTGTCGAATTCCTTCGGCTTCGGCGGCACCAACGCCACGCTGGTGTTCAAGCGGATGGATGCGTAATCTTGTCATGCCCCGCGCAGGCGGGGCATCCAGTACGCCGCAGCCTCTCAATTCAACTGCTGACGCCTCTGGAATACTGGATCACCCGCATTCGCGGGTGATGACGGTTGAGGGTGAGTGGAGCACTAAACGATGCAGGACCTGATGAAGGGCAAGCGCGGGCTGATCATGGGCGTCGCCAATGATCATTCGATTGCCTGGGGCATTGCCAAGGCGGTGGCGGCGCAGGGCGCCGAGCTTGCCTTCACTTTTCAGGGCGAGGCGCAAGCCAAGCGCGTCAAGCCGCTGGCGCAGTCGCTTGGCGTCGACACCGTGCTGCCTTGCGATGTCGAGGACATTGCCAGCGTCGATTCGGTGTTCGAGGCGCTGCGGGCGAAATGGGGACGGCTGGATTTCCTGGTTCACGCCATCGGCTTCTCGGACAAGAATGAGCTGAAGGGCCGCTACGCCGACACCAGCCGCGAGAATTTTTCGCGTACCATGCTGATCTCCTGCTTTTCATTCACCGAGATTGCCAGGCGCGCCGCCGAGCTGATGCCGGAATCCGGCGGCAGCATGATCACGCTGACCTTCGGGGCCTCGATGCGGGCAATGCCGAACTACAACGTGATGGGCGTGGCGAAAGCCGCGCTGGAATCCTCCGTGCGCTATCTCGCTTTCGATTTCGGCGCACGCGGCATCCGCGTCAACGCGATTTCCGCCGGTCCGATCCGCACGCTCGCCGGCTCCGGCATCGGCGAGGCGCGCGCGATGTTCGGCTTCATGCAAAAGCATTCGCCGCTCGGCCGCGGCGTGACGCTGGATGAGCTCGGCGGCTCGGCGCTCTATTTGTTGTCGGATCTGTCCGGCGGCGTCACCGGCGAAATTCATTACGTCGATTCCGGCTACAACATCGTCCTGATGCCGCGGCCGGACGAATTGAAGGCGGAGTAGCGCCGTCACCCCGCCGCGAGCTTCTCGGCCCGCTGGAACGCCGGGCGCTCCACGCACCGGGCGATATAGGCGTCGAACGACGGCCGCGACGGCACCATCTTGAACAGCCGCACCGCGAAATTCAGCCCCGAGCCGATCATGATATCCGCGGCCGAGAAGGTTTCGCCGAGGATCCAGGGGCCCTTGGCGAGCGCGGCATCGAGCACGTCGAAGACCTGCGCGGCGCTTCCCCACGCGGCGGTGCTGGTCGGCACCTCGATCTTGGTGAAGATCTGGATCAGCGCCGGCTCGATGCAAGCAGGCGAAAAGAACAGCCATTGCAGGTATTTCGCACGCAGCGGATCGGCCGGGCCGGGGGCCAGCCCGGTCTCCGGATAGCGGTCGGCGACATAGGCGCAGATCGCCGCGGCTTCCCCGAGCGCGGCCTCACCGTCCTGCAGCGCCGGCACCTTGCCCATCGGGTTGATGGCAAGGAATTCGGGCGACTTCTGCGCGCCGGTCGTGATGTCGGTCAGCACCCGCTGATACGGCAGCCCGCTTTCCTCCAGCAGCCATATCCCGGAAAACGAACGCGAGCGCGGCGACCAATAGAGTTTTATCACCTGGCGTTTTCCTCTTTCTTCCATCGGTAATACTTCATCATGAAGCCGGTCATCGGTTCGACCGCTTCCTTTTCGAACACGAAACCCTCGCGCTCATACCAGCGCCACGCCTTTTCATTTTCGCGCACGCAGCGCAGCCAGATTTCATCCGGCAGATGCTGGCGCGTGAATGCGAGCAGTCTCCGTCCGAGATTCCGGCCCTGATATTCCGGCGCCACGAACAGCTGGTCGAGATACCTGTCGGGCAGATGCAGCGCCAGCATGGCCGCAAGATGACCGTCATCGTCGGCGACGAACAGGCTCCAGCCCTTCTCGATTTCCATCGGGATGCGCGCGCGCAATTGCGCCAGCAGAAAATTGCTGGCTTCCGCGAGCCCGGTCGAGACCCAGCTGTTCATCCACACGCGACCGATCTCGTCATATTCGTCGGGGCGAGCGGGTCGGATGATGGGCGTCGGCATTTCGATTGGACTGCTACGGCTCTGGAATACTGGATCGCCCGCTTTCGTGGGCGATGACAGTCATTGCGGCGGAGAAGCGCCCCCGCGCATTCAGGAAGGCGGCACTCACACTCCCAGCGTGCCGGCCTTCGCGGCGGCGTAACGCTCGGCGATCTTGCTCCAGTTCACCGTGTTCCACCACGCCTTGAGGTAATCGGCGCGGCGGTTCTGGTAGTTGAGATAATAGGCGTGCTCCCAGACATCGTTGCCCATCAGGACGCGCCGGCCGTCCATGATCGGGCTGTCCTGGTTCGGACGGGTCTCGATCGCGAGCTTGCCGTCCTTGGTGACGGTCACGAACACCCAGCCTGAGCCGAACTGGCGCCCGCCCGCGGCGTTGAAGTCGTTCTGGAATTTTTCCAGGCCGCCGAGGTCCTTGTCGATCGCGGCCAGCACCTCGCCCTCCGGCTTGCCGCCGTTCGGTCCCATGATCTCCCAGAACATGGTGTGGTTGGCGTGGCCGCCGAGATTGTTGCGCACCGCGAATTTGATGTCGTCGTTCAGGGCGTTCAGGTTGCCGAGCACGTCGGTAATGGCGCGGGTGCCGAGCTGCGGATTGGCCTTGGCGAGATTGTTGAGGTTGCCGACATAGGCGGCATGATGCCGGTCATGGTGGATTTCCATGGTCCTGGCGTCGATGTGGGGTTCGAACGCATTGAAGGCATAGCCGAGCGGCGGAACCGCGAATGGTCCGGCCGCGGCGGGTGCTGCGGCTTGCGCGAATACGAGGCGCGGCATGGCCGCGACGGCGGCGGCGCCCGCGGCAGCACTGAAGAAACGACGGCGCGATAATGACGGCATGAAAACCCTCCCTGGCGTGAGACGAGCCCTGCATCGCTCGATTCGGATGGATCGTAGCGGCACCGGCCCGAAACTTAAATGCGAATTCAAACCGGTCCTGGTTTCATTTTTTTCGGCCGGGGCGCTGCGGCGTATGCGCGCATCGCCGCATCTCGCGGCAAACAAAAAGGGCGGCTGAAAAGCCGCCCTTTCGTTATTGGCAATGGATGATCCGATCCTACTCGGCGGCGCTGACGCCCTCGGCTTTCTGCTTGGCCTCGAGGTCCTCGCCGGTCGCCTGGTCGACCGCCTTCATCGACAGCCGCGTCTTGCCGCGGTCGTCGAAGCCGAGCAGCTTGACCTTGACCTTGTCGCCTTCCTTGACGACGTCGGAGGTCTTCTGGACGCGGCTGGCCGCGAGCTGGCTGATGTGGACGAGGCCGTCCTTGGCGCCGAAGAAGTTCACGAACGCGCCGAACTCCATCACCTTGACCACGGTACCGTCATAGATCTGGCCGATCTCCGGGTCGGAGGCGATCGACTTGATCCACTTGATTGCGGCCTTGATCGATTCGCCGTCGGCGGAAGCGACCTTCACGGTGCCGTCGTCGTCGATGTTGACCTTGGCGCCGGTCTTCTCGACGATCTCGCGGATCACCTTGCCGCCGGTGCCGATCACTTCGCGGATCTTATCGGTCGGGATCTTGAAGGTCTCGATGCGCGGCGCGTACTCGCCGAGTTCGGCGCGCGCAGCGGTCAGGGCCTTCGACATTTCGCCGAGGATGTGGATGCGTCCGTCCCGGGCCTGGCCGAGCGCGACCTTCATGATCTCCTCGGTGATGCCGGCGATCTTGATGTCCATCTGCAGCGAGGTGATGCCCGCCTCGGTGCCGGCCACCTTGAAGTCCATGTCGCCGAGATGATCCTCGTCGCCGAGGATGTCGGACAGCACGGCAAAGCGCGAGCCTTCCAGAATGAGGCCCATGGCGATGCCCGCCGTCGGCCGCTTCAGCGGAACGCCGGCATCCATCAGCGACAGCGAGGCGCCGCAGACCGACGCCATCGAAGACGATCCGTTCGACTCGGTGATCTCGGAGACCACGCGCACGGTGTAGGGGAACTCGTGATGCGGCGGCAGGACGGGATGGATCGCGCGCCAGGCCAGCTTGCCGTGGCCGATTTCACGCCGCTTGGTGCCGCCCATGCGCCCGGTTTCACCGACCGAGTAGGGAGGGAAGTTGTAGTGCAGCAGGAACTGTTCCTTGTAGGTCCCCGACAGCGAGTCGATGTACTGCTCGTCCTCGCCGGTGCCGAGCGTGGTCACCACCATCGCCTGGGTTTCGCCGCGGGTGAACAGCGCCGAACCATGGGCGCGGGGCAGCACGCCGACTTCGGCAATGATCTGGCGCACGGTCTTGGAATCGCGGCCGTCGATGCGCTTGCCGGTGTCGAGGATGTTCCAGCGCACGATCTTGGCCTCGAGCTCCTTGAAGACGCCGGCGATACGCAGCTTGTCGTATTTCGGCTCCTGGCCTTCCGGGAAGTAATAGGCCATGACCTTTTCCTTGGCCTTGCCGACCGCGGCGTAGCGATCCTGCTTGACCGGAATGGCGTAGGCGGCGCGCAGATCGGTTTCGATCAGCCCCAGGATTTCCTTCTCCAGCACGCTCTCGTCGACGATCTTGACTTCGCGCGGCTCCTTGGCGGCCTTCTCGGCGAGCTCGATGATCGCGTTGACCACCGGCTGGAAATGCCGGTGTCCGAACATCACGGCGCCGAGCATGATGTCTTCATTGAGTTCCTTGGCTTCCGATTCCACCATCAGCACGGCGTCGGCGGTGCCGGCGACCACGAGGTCGAGCTGGGTTTCGACCATTTCGTCGAGCGTCGGGTTGAGCACGTATTCGTCGTTGATGAAGCCGACCCGGGCGGCGCCGATCGGACCCTTGAACGGCGCGCCGGAAATGGTCAGTGCCGCGGAGGCGGCAACCAGCGCCAGAATGTCGGGATCGTTCTCCATGTCATGCGACAGCACGGTGACGATGACCTGGGTCTCGTTGCGCCAGCCGTCGACGAACAGCGGACGGATCGGGCGATCGATCAGGCGGGAGACCAGCGTCTCCTTCTCGGTCGGCCGGCCCTCGCGCTTGAAATAGCCGCCGGGAATGCGGCCCGCGGCGTAGGTCTTCTCGATGTAATCGACGGTCAGCGGCAGGAAGTCGACGCCCTCGCGGGCCGTCTTCGCCGCGACGACGGTGGCGAGCACGACGGTCTCGCCATAGGTGGCGACGACGGCGCCGTCGGCCTGACGGGCGATCTTGCCGGTTTCCAGCCTGAGGGGACGGCCACCCCAGTCGATTTCGACTGAATGAATATTGAACATCTTATTCGTCTTTCATGGTTTCACGAAAGCACGGACGCCGAAACGAAAAGACCATGCGCAAGATTGCGGGACGCTGATCGCGAAAGCTTCGCGGTCCCAGCGCCCGGCGATCCTGCCATGGTCTTCATGTTTCGAATGGCGTCCATCCTTCCGATGGTACGGGCGTCTTACCCGTTATCGCCCAGCTGCCGGATTGCGGCTGGACACGCCGCGCGGACATTTCAAGGTCCGCGCGCTTAGGCACATGATCTGATCGGAAAACCGGAACGATGCTTTTCCGGACCATGCGAAAACGCGCGCGAGATGCGCGCGTGAACTGTACTCAGCGGCGAATGTTGTGCTTTTCGAGCAGCGCCTTGTAACGCGCCTCGTCCTTCTTCTTGATGTAATCGAGAAGCGAACGGCGCGTCGACACGAGCTTCAGGAGGCCGCGCCGCGAATGGTTGTCCTTCACGTGGGTCTTGAAGTGCCCGGTGAGGTTATTGATGCGTTCCGACAGGATCGCGACCTGAACCTCGGGCGAGCCGGTGTCGCCGGCCTTGTTGGCATTCGTCTTGATGACTTCCGCTTTGCGTTCGGCGGTAATCGACATCGTCAAACTCTCTCATTGCTGCGAGCCGGACTGGCAGTCAGTCCGGTCAGGTTGAACACGCGCTTGGGGATGAGTTCGCCATTGCCAATTTCGGCGAGGGCCAGAAGCCGGCCTGCCACCGTGACATAGACTGTGCCGCTACAATTGGGCGCATCCCGTCCGCGCAACAAAACGGCCTGGCCCCTGTGGAGCCTTGCCGCATCAGCCCGTGTGACGGCCAGTGCCGGGATGTCGTCCAGCGCGGTCTCAACGGGCAAAAGCGCGTCGGCGAGGCTGCCCTCGCCAGACGCGGCTCTATCGCACAAAGCCTCCAACTGTTCCAGCGGAATCATGTCTTTCTCGCCGAACGGACCGACCAGGGTCCGCCGCAGCGCGCAGATATGGCCGTAACAGCCCAAAATTCTTCCGATATCGCGGGCCAGCGCCCGCACATAGGTTCCCTTGCCGCATTCGGCCTCGAATACCGAATGGCTGCTATCCGGTTGTTCTACAAGGGTTAAATGGTGAATCTCGACCGGCCGCGGCTTCAGTTCGACGGTCTCGCCGTCGCGGGCGAGGTCATAGGCGCGCTCGCCCTGGACCTTGATGGCGGAGTATTGCGGCGGGATCTGCTCGATCAGGCCGGTAAACTGCGGCAGCAGGTCCTGAATCGCCTCGACGGAGGGCCTGAGATCGCTGGTCCGGGTCACCCGGCCCTCGGTATCGTCGGTGTCGCGTTCCTCGCCCCAGGCGACGGTAAAGCGATAGCGCTTGCGGCCGTCCATCACGAACGGAACCGTCTTGGTGGCTTCCCCGAGCGCGATCGGCAGGCCGCCGGAGGCGAGCGGATCGAGCGTGCCGGCGTGGCCGGCCCGCTTGGCCTGGAACAGCCGCTTCACCACCGCGACGGCTTGCGTCGAGGTCATGCCGATCGGCTTGTCGAGCACCACCCAGCCGTGGACGTCGCGCTTGTCGCGCCGGGGCTGGTTGTTCTGGCGCGGCTGCTTGCCCGAGCGCGGGCGATTCTCGTCGCGCTGCGGAGCCGGAGAAATATTTTTTTCCGTAGCGTTCGAATCGCCGGCCGGCGGCTCGATAACGCTGTTGGCGGTGGTCTCGATCATCAGTTCACTCTTCCGTATCTTGCGAATCGGCTGCGAGGTCTCTTTGCACCGCAGGTGTTCGCAGTAATTTCTCTATTCGTTCCGCTTCGTCGAATCGTTCGTCAACGCGGAAGCGAAGATCAGGCGCAAATTTTAAGTTAACGCGGTGCGCGATCTCGCCGCGCAGGAACTTCTTGTTGCGCTCCAGCGCCGCAACCACGACGGCGGTGTCGCGTCCGCCGAGCGGCATCACATAGACGGTCGCGAGCTTGAGGTCCGGCGACATCCGCACCTCGGGCACGGTGACGATGTGGCCCTCGAGGTCCGGATCATGCACGCTGCCCTGCGAAAGAATGTCCGCGACGGCGTGACGCACCACCTCGCCGACGCGCAACTGACGCTGCGAGCCGCCGGAGGCGGAGCTTTTCTTCTGGTGTTGGCGAGGCATTGCGGTCTCTCGAAAACGATTCGCCATGGCCGGGATTGTCCCGGCCATTGACGTCCTTATTGCGGCTGAATTCCTGAAGACGTGGATGCCCGGCACATCCGGTGCGAAGACGCGCTTCGCACTTTTGGCCGGGCAGGACGTCGAACTACTTCATGATCCTTCTGACGAAGCCGTAAGGTTCAGACTTACAGGCTGCGCTGGATGGTTTCCACGCGGTAACATTCGATAACGTCGCCGACACGCATGTCGCCGTAGTTCTCGAATGCCATGCCGCATTCCTGGCCGGACTGCACTTCCTTCACTTCGTCCTTGAAGCGTTTCAAGGTCGACAGCTTGCCTTCATGCACGACGACGTTGTCGCGAATCAGGCGGACATTGGCGCCGCGTTCCACGGTGCCGTCGGTGACGCGGCAACCTGCGACCTTGCCGACCTTGGAGATGTTGAACACTTCCAGGATCTGGGCGTTGCCGAGCATGGTTTCGCGCAGCGTCGGCGCCAGCAGGCCGGACATCGCCTTCTTCACGTCATCCACGAGGTCGTAGATGATGTTGTAGTAGCGGATTTCGATGCCGTTGCGCTTGGCGGCGGCGGCCGCTTCCTTGTTGGCGCGAACGCTGAAGCCGATGATGGCGGCATTGAAGCCTTCCGCCAGCGTCACGTCGGATTCCGAGATGCCGCCGACGCCGGCATGCAGGATGCGGGCGGCGACTTCCTCGGTGCCGAGCTTCTCCAGCGAGCCGAGAATCGCTTCCAGCGAGCCCTGCACGTCGGCCTTGATGATGAGCGGAAAATCCTTGCGGCCCGAAGTCTTGAGCTGCGACATCATCTGTTCAAGCGAGCCGCGCATGCCGGAAATCGAGGCAGCCGCGTTTTCGCGCTTCTGATGCGCGCGGTAGCTCGTGATCTGGCGGGCGCGGGCTTCGTTCTCGACGACGGCGAGGCGGTCGCCCGCTTCCGGCGGCCCGTTGAAGCCCAATACTTCGACCGGCACCGACGGACCCGCCTCCTCGACGGTTTCGCCCTGGTCGTTGATCAGCGCGCGGACGCGGCCCATCTCGGCGCCGGCGACGATGATGTCGCCCACGCGCAGGGTTCCGCGCTGCACCAGCACGGTCGCGACCGGACCGCGGCCGCGGTCGAGCTTGGCTTCGATCACGGTGCCTTCGGCGGGACGCGCGGCATTGGTCTTGAGGTCGAGCAATTCGGCCTGCAGCGCGATCATTTCCAGGAGCTTGTCGAGGTTGGTCTTGTTCTTGGCGGAGACCTCGACATCGACGACTTCGCCGCCGAGCGATTCGACCTGAACCTCGTACTGCAGCAGCTCGGTGCGGACCCGTTCCGGCTTGGCGTCGGGCTTGTCGATCTTGTTGATCGCCACGATCATCGGAACCTTGGCCGCCTTGGCGTGATTGATCGCCTCTACGGTCTGCGGCATGACGCCGTCGTCGGCTGCGACCACCAGCACCACGATATCGGTGACCTTGGCGCCGCGCGCGCGCATCGCGGTGAAGGCGGCGTGGCCCGGGGTGTCGATGAAGGTGATCTTCTTGCCGCTTTCCGGCGAGGTCACCTGGTAGGCGCCGATATGCTGGGTGATGCCGCCGGCTTCGCCCGAAACCACATTGGCGTGACGAAGCGCGTCGAGCAGCGAGGTCTTGCCGTGGTCGACGTGGCCCATCACGGTCACCACAGGCGAACGCGGCTCGGTGTCGGTCGAATCGTCGACGATGTCGAACAGGCCTTCCTCGACGTCGGAGGCGGCCACGCGCTTGACGGTGTGGCCGAGTTCCTCGGCGATCAGTTGCGCGGTGTCGGCGTCGATCACGTCGGTGATCTTGTGCATCGCGCCCTGCTTCATCAGAAGCCGGATCACGTCGACCGCGCGTTCGGACATGCGGTTGGCGAGTTCCTGGATGTTGATGGCTTCCGGAATGACCACTTCGCGGACCAGCTTTTCCTTCGGCTCGTTCGAGGCATGGCCCTTCAGGCGCTGGGTGCGGCGGCGGAACGAGGCGATCGAACGCTCGCGCACGTCATCGGCAGTGAGTGCGGTGACCAGCGTCAGGCGGCCGCGCTGCTTCTGCGGCGCCGGCTTGGCGGTGGTCTTGGGCGCAGCGGCGGGGCGGACGGCGCCGCCGGGACCGCGACGGATCTGGCGCGGACCTTCATCCTCGTCGGTGGCGTCGGCGGCGACACCGGGGGCGCGTGCGGGAGGCACCGCAGCGGTCTTGGCCGCGGCAGCCGCGGTCTTGGCCTCGGCTTCGCCAAAGCGGCGCTTGGCCTCGAGTTCGGCCTTGCGCTTGGCTTCTTCTTCCTGGCGGTGACGCTCTTCCTCGGCCTTGCGGCGGGCCTCGGCGGCTTCGCGCTCGGCCTGCTCGATGCCTTCCTTGCTGTTGCGGCGCTTGGCTTCCTCTTCCGCCAGCCGCCGCTCTTCCATGTCGCGGACTTTGGCGTCGGCCAGCGCGCTGGCGCGCGCGGAACGCTCGTCCTCGGTCAGGGTGCGCAGCACCACGCCACCGCCGCGCGGCGGAGCCGGCGGGGCGGCGGGACGGGCGAGCGGCGCGGGCTTGGCGGGCGCCGCCTTGGCAGCGGCCGGCTCCGGCGCATGCGGCGCTTCGGTCGCTTCACCGCCGACCCGGCGCTTGCCGCGCTTCTCGACCACCACCTGTTTGGTCCGGCCATGGCTGAAGCTCTGGCGCACGGTGCCCGTCTCGACGCGCGGCTTGAGCGTCAAGGTCTTGGTCGGGACACTCAGTGTCTTGTCGCCAGGCGTTTTCGTATCAACCATTCAGCAGTCCTAATCTTGTTTAAGTCGTGCGTGTCCGCACGGTCTGTTTCGGCGAATTCTTGGCCGCATAGCCGGCTGTCTTGTCGTCATCAGCCATCCGGTATCGGACCAGGGTCTGGCTGCGCGACAGGAACGTGTTGCTCGCCGGGCCCGCGAGCAGCGCAGCATGTATCACATTTGACCGGCCCAGTGCCAAATCCAATTGTTCGGAGGTCAGCGCCGCGACCACCGGGAATTCGTGCGATTCATCGTTAATCCCGGCATTTTGCCTGGCGACGGCGTCCAATTTGCGGATTCCGTCCGCCGCGCCGTCCGAAGCATGGATCAGGGCCTTGACCGAATCCCGGGCCTGCCGCGATTTGAGGGCGTCCTCGACCTTGCCGAAGCCGGAAACGACCTGGCCGGCCTTGGCGGCCATGGCGAGCGCTTCGATCACGCCGCGCACCAGCAGGGCCTCGGTATCGGCCGCGAGCGCCGGGGCAACGCGGACGTCGCGCTTGAAGCCCTTGCTGAACTGGTTACGCCGGACGGCTTCCGCAACCGTCTGACGCGAAGCCGAGACCCAAAGCCCCCGGCCGGGGAGCTTGCGCTTCAGGTCCGGGACCACCCAGCCCTCGGGGGAGACGACGAACCGGATCAGTTCGTCGATCGGCCGCACCTCGCGGCTGACCGCGCACATCCGCGTCGTCGCGGACCTGTTGGTCCGCGGTCCGTCGTCGAGATCGGGGTCAGCGACAGCAAGCATGCGAGCGACATCTCTCCTTATACCGGCTGGTCTGCGGCGGCTTCGGTCTCGTCGGCCTTCTTGGCGAGATCGGCCTCGGTGATCCAGCCGGCGATGACGCGCGCCTGCATGATCATGTTCTCCGCATCGTCGCGCGAGATTTCGTTGGCGTCGAGAATGCCGGGATGCTTGGTCGGCTCGCCGCCTTCCTTGCGCTCGGTCCAGCCCACCAGATCGTCGGTGGCGCAACCGGCGAGGTCCTCGACGGTCTTGATGTCGTTCTCGCCGAACTTCACCAGCATCTTCGATGTCACGCCGGGCACCGTCTTCAGAGCGTCTTCCACACCAAGTTCCTTACGTTTGTTTTCGAGCTCGCCTTCGAGCTGTTCCAGATATTCGCGGGCTCGGCTCTGCAGCTCGTTGGCGGTTTCGTCGTCGAAGCCCTCGATGCCGGCCAGTTCCTTGACGTCGACCAGCGCCAGTTCCTCCACCGAGGTGAAGCCTTCGGACGCCAGCAATTGGCCGACCACTTCGTCGACGTTCAGCGCTTCCATGAAGACTCGCGTGGAGTTCTCGAAATCGGCCTGGCGGCGCTCGGATTCTTCCTGTTCGGTCAGGATGTCGATGTCCCAGCCGGTCAGCTGGGAGGCGAGACGCACGTTCTGTCCGCGCCGGCCGATCGCCAGCGACAGCTGGTTGTTGGTGTCGGGCACCACGACCTCGATCCGCTCGCGGTCCTCGTCGATCACGACCTTGGCGACTTCGGCGGGCGCCAGCGCGTTGACGACGAAGGTCGCGATGTCGGGCGACCACGGGATGATGTCGATCTTTTCGCCCTGCAGTTCATTGACCACGGCCTGCACGCGCGAGCCGCGCATGCCGACGCAGGCGCCGACCGGATCGACCGAGGAATCCCGCGAAATCACCCCGATTTTCGCGCGCGAGCCGGGATCGCGGGCCACCGCCTTGATCTCGACGATGCCGTCATAGATCTCGGGCACTTCCTGCGCGAACAGCTTCGCCATGAACTGCGGATGGGTGCGGGACAGGAAGATCTGCGGTCCGCGGGTCTCGCGGCGGACGTCGAAAATATAGGCGCGGACGCGGTCGCCGTTGCGGAACACCTCGCGCGGCAGCATTTCGTCGCGGCGGATGATGGCTTCGCCGCGGCCGAGATCGACGATCACACTGCCATATTCGACGCGCTTGACGATGCCGTTGACGATGTCGCCGATGCGGTCCTTGAATTCCTGATATTGCCGGTCGCGCTCGGCCTCGCGCACCTTCTGCACGATCACCTGCTTGGCGGATTGCGCGGCGATGCGGCCATATTCCAGCGGCGGCAGGGTGTCGGCGATGGTGTCGCCGATCTGGGCGCCCGGATTGGCGCGCTGCGCGTCGACCAGCGACGTCTGGTTGGCGGAATTCTCGACCTGCTCGACCACCAGCATGTGGCGGGTCAGCTGCAGTTGCCCGGTCTTGGGATTGATTTCGGCGTGAACGTCGGTCTCGGAGCCGTAGCGGGCCCGCGCCGCCTTGGCGATGGCGTCTTCCATGGCCGCGATCACGATTCCGCGGTCGATCGATTTTTCGCGCGCAACCGCGTCTGCGATCTGCAGCAGTTCAAGTTTGTTGGCGCTGACAGCTGCCATGGCTCAGTCTCCTTCAGTGGGATCGATTTCGCCGCCGGGCAATCCTTGCGCGGCGAGGCGGTGTTTCTTGGTATTCTTCGGAACGGGCTTCTTTAATTTCGGCTTCGGCTTGTTGCTTTTCGCAGGGTCGCTCTTCTTCGCGTGCGGCGGCGGCGGTGGCGCCAGCCCAAGATTCTGCTTGAGCTCGCGTTCCGCGGCCTTGCCGCGCCGCATCGATTCCGCGATCAGTTCGTCGGTCAGCACCAGCCGCGCGTCGGCGATGTCTTCCATGACCAGCAGGACCTCGGCATCTTCGTCCGCGCGTATGTCATCGCGATGTAGCCGCACCGCATCGCCCTCTACGCCCTCGAGCGTACCGCGAAACCGCTTGCGGCCGGCATGCGCGACCGCCATCTCGATCTTGACGAGATGGCCGGCATAGCGCTCGAAGTCGGAGCGGCGCACCAGCGGCCGGTCGATGCCGGGCGACGAAATCTCCAGCCGGTAGGCCCGGTCGATCGGGTCGGCGACATCCAGCACCGGGGACAGCGCCCGCGAAATCGCCTCGCAATCCTCGATCAGCATGGTTCCGTCGGGCCGTTCCGCCATGATCTGGACGGTGCAGCCGGATTCCCCCGAGATCTTGATCCGAACCAGCCGGTAGCCCATCCCCTGCAGCACCGGGCCGGCCACCGCCGACACCCGCGCCGCCGCACCCGGCTCGACCACGAGGCGCGGCTCGGCAAGCAGATCGGCATCCACGGAACCAGCAGTCGGATCGGTCATGTCAAGGGTCAAAATCTGTGTACTTGCAGTGAGTTAGCCGGGCTTCAAGCGGTCCGGCGGTGCTACCCGAGGGGAGCCCGCGCCGGCATCCGCGTCAGGCCCATTCAGGTAATAAAAAAGAGCGGGTCCGGAAGGGGCCCACTCTCAATACGCGATCGTATGAGAACCATAAGTTGCGGCTGATATAGCGGTTTTTCCACGATCCGGCAAGGCCCGCGAGGCCGGGAAGCCAGCGATTCCAGCCCGTTTTCGTCCGGGGTCGGAATCTAACCCTTCCTTCACGAACCCCACCTACGTTCCGGAAAACCCGCCAATCCGGCGGGTTTTGAGTGCATTTTTCGATGAACGCCGCCACATCGCTGATCCCCGGGCTTGATGAGATCGTCAGACATGGCGATCCCAAACGCCGCGCCGACGCCGCGCGGCGGATCGCGGATCTGTTCCTGGAGGGGGCGGCGAAATTCCGGCCCGACCACGTCGAGCTGTTCGATGGCGTCCTCACCGGTCTCGTTCCGCATACCGGGCTCGCCGTGCGTGCCGATCTGGCCGAACGGCTGTCGATCCTCGCCAATGCGCCGCGCGGGCTGGTCGGACAACTCGCGCGCGACGACGAGATCTCGATCGCGGGCCCGCTGTTGCGCCGGTCGCCGGTCATCGACGAGCCGGCGCTGGTCGAAATCGCACGCATCAAGGGCCAGGGTCACCTGCTGGCGATGTCGGAGCGGCGGATGCTTTCGCCCGATCTCACCGATGTCATCGTGCAGCGCGGCGATCGCGATGTCGTCAGGCGCGCCGCCGGCAATGCCGGGGCGCTGTTTTCGCATGACGGATATTCCAGCCTGATCAGGCGCGCCGGCCAGGACGCGGTGCTGACGCTCGCGGTCGGCCAGCGCGCCGACCTTTCGGGGCCGCAGTTGAAGGATCTGCTGGCAGGGTCGATCGACGTGATCCGCCGCCGCCTGCTCGAAGTGGCGAGGCCCGACCGCCGGGCCGAAATCAAGCAGGCGATGAGCGATATCTCCGGCATGACCGAACGGGTCGAGAGCCGCCGCGACTTCGCGCCGGCGCAGCGTACGATCCTCGCGCTGCATGGCGCCGGCGAGCTGAACGAAACCGCGCTGCTCGGCTTTGCCAAGGACCACAAATACGAGGAATCGGTTGCTGCATTGTCGGCGATGGCGGCGGTGAAGATCGCGACCCTCGACCGCCTGATTTCGGGCGACCGTTACGATCCGATCCTGATCGTCGGCAAGACCATCGGTCTTGAATGGGCCACCGTGCGCGCGTTGATCCTGCTTCGGCTGGGCAAGAACCGGGTAGCCTCGCCGGCGGACATCGAGGGGGCGCGCGTGAATTTCGCGCGGCTGATGCCGTCGACCGCCGAAGGGGTGGTGAGGTTCTGGCAGACCCGCCAATCGGCCTGAAACGCAACCGTCATTCCGGGGCGAAGCACTTTCCCTCTCTCGAACGGGCACGCTATGCTGCCGTTTCAGGCGCGGCACAGCGCCATCGGGAGAAAACGAGATGCTTGATGAAGCCGACGTTCAATTGCATGCCGACAGGATCCGCGACGACGGATATACCGTGATCGAGGGCGCCGCCGCTCCCTCGCTGGTCGAGGGGTTGAAGCAGGCGCTGGAGCGCATCGAGCGGGAGCACAATCTCGGCCCCGCCAAGACGTCGTTCGAGGGATTCAAGACCGTCCGCATCAATAATCTGCTGACCTATGACGACATCTTCTGGGAAGTGCCGCTGCACGAGAATGTGCTGCCGGTGGTCGAGCGGGTGCTCGACAGGGAATGTCTGCTGTCGTCGTTCTGCTCGCTGGTACTCGGTCCCGGCCAGGAGGCGCAGCCGATCCACGAGGACACGCAGTTGATTCCGCTGCCGCGGCCGCACATCCCGATCACGCTCAATGCGATCTGGGCGCTGTCGGACTTTACCAGCAACAACGGCGCCACGCGGATCCTGCCGGGCAGCCACAAATACGCATCCTCGCCGGAATACGGCAAGGATTACGACGCCGTCACCGCGACCATGCCGGCCGGCAGCGTGATGCTGTTCGACAGCGCGCTCTGGCACGGCGGCGGCGCCAACACCAGCGATGGCAGGCGCTTTGCGTTTTCCTGCGCCTATTGCTGGGGCTGGATGCGGCAGCAGGAAAACCTGCAGCTCGGCATTCCCCATGAGACCGCGCGGCGGTTTCCGCGGCGCCTGCAGGAACTGTGCGGCTACAGCGTCTACAAGGGGCAGTTCGGACACATCGACAATCACGACCCGATCGAGCTTCTGGGCCGCGAGCGCGGCAAGCGCATGGTGTGGGAAGCGACCGATGTCCGCAAGGCGCGGATGGCCGAAGCGGCGAAGCAGTAGCGACGATTCTCGAGTCGGATCGCATGTGACTTCCTCATGGTGAGGAGGCGCTCTTGCGCCTTCTCGAACCATGAGAGCCTCGATGCCTCCTCATCCTTCGAGACGCGGCCAACGGGTCCGCGCGAAGCGCGGCCCGATGATAAACTCCGCCGCCGCTCCTCAGGATGAGGTCTTTCGAAACCGCAAATACGCCGCCTGGCGGCCTTCGCGCTCGGCCTTAACGCCGTAGCGCGTCATGGTGTAGCCGGGCCACGGCAGCCGCCAGTCGGAAGCCTTCTCCGCGGTCCAGACGAAATCGGTCGAGCGCGCAAGGTGTGCCAGCGTCCAGGCGCAGTAATCCGCAATATCGCTGACGAATCGGAATTCGCCGCCCGGCTTCAGCACGCGCGCCATGGCGGCGACGGTTGCGTCCTGCACGAAGCGCCGCTTCCAGTGCCGCCGCTTCGGCCAGGGATCGGGATGGATCAGGTCGATTCGATCGAGCGAGCGCGGTGGCGCCCAGGCCACCAGTTCGGCGGCGTCGCCGGCGAACAGCCGGATGTTGCCGATATCATGCGCCTCGATCTGGGTCAGGATCTTCGCCATGCCGTTGACGTAGGGCTCGCAGCCGATGAAGCCGGTATCCGGAAAGGCGCGGGCTTCCGCAATCAGATGCTCGCCGCCGCCGAAACCGATTTCGAGCCTGACCTCGTCGGCCGGCGGATCGAACAGCCCGGCGAGGCTGAGCGGGCCCGGACCGGCGATGTCGAGCGCAAGGCGCGGCAGCAAGTGCTCGATCAGATCGGCCTGATGGATGCGGAGCTTGTGACCCTTGCGCCGTCCGAAAAACGATCGGGGCGAATGGGCGTCGGCGCCATCGCCGGGCGACGGATCGTGGTCGGCCGGATCGCGGGGGGCGATACTCATCGCAGCGTCTGGTACAGCCGATGCAGCAACCGGGTTCGCGGTTCGATCGATGAAATGTACATCTGCTCAAAGTGGGTATGCGCGCCCTGGCCATCGACGCCGAGGCCGTCGAGCGTCGCGGTATTGGGCGCGGTGAAGTTGCCGTCGGAGCCGCCGCCGGTGAAGGTATCGACCAGGTCGAAGCCGATTTCCGCGGCGAGCGCCTTGGCATGTTCGTAGAGCGCGGCGCCGGCATTGCCCTTCTCGTAGGGCGGACGATTCAGTTCGCCTGACACCTTGACGCTCACCCCTTCGGTCCGCGATCTCAGGTTGAGGATCTTGGCAACGAGATCGTCGGCATCCGCCATGCTGGGAACGCGCAGGTCGACCTCGGCATAGGCCTCTTCCGCAACGACGTTGGGCCTGGTGCCGCCTCGGATGACGCCGACATTGACGGTCACGCCGCGCTTCAGGTCGTTCATGGCTTCCAGCGTCTGAATGACATTGGCGAGTTCGCGGATCGCGCTGCGGCCGTCCTCGGGGCGTGTGCCGGCATGGGCCGGGACGCCCTTGACGAAGACATCGAAGCGCCCGACGCCCTTGCGCCCGGTGACGATCTTGCCGCCGTCGCGGGCAGGCTCGGTCACCAGCACGTATTTTGCCTTGCGTCCCTCGGCCTCGATCAGCGCGCGCGAGGTCGGGCTGCCGATCTCTTCGTCGGAAACATAGAGCTGGGTCACGCCGAGCGGCGAACGCTCGCCACTCACGGCAATCTGCCTGAACGCGTGATAGGCCAGATAGGCGCCGCCCTTCATGTCGTAGATGCCGGGACCGAAGGCGCTGTCGCCCTCGATCCTGAACGGCAGGCGTTCGATGAATCCCATCGGATGGACCGTGTCGAGATGGCTCAGCACCAGGATTCCCGGCGCGTCCTGGCCCCATGACGAGCGCGCCACGACATGATCGCCGCAGCCGGAATGTCCGGCGATGCGCTCGATGGTGGCGGGCAAGTCGCGATAGCCCTCGGCGACCAGGGTCGCGAGCCTGTTCACCTGTTCGGGCGCTTCCGTCGGCGTCTCGATTTCAACCCAGCGGCGGATGCCGTCGAGGATGGTTTTCGAATCGAAGGGATTGGCTGTCGTCAGCATGGCGCTCGTCACAAGGTGGGATCAATGAAAATGGCCCGGCGAACGCTAGCGCGTTTTCGCCCGCAACGGTATCGGCCAATCAGGGTTCAACGCTTGTCGGGTGCTTCGCGCGTGGCGATCTGTTCGACCAGTTCGACGATGCTGCGCCGAAGCTTGGCATCGGTGATCCGCGTGAACGCACGGGTCAGCGCCAAGCCTTCCGAGGTCGCCAGGAAATCGGAAATGTAGGCCGGCGAGGTGCCCTCGCCGAAGCCTCCGGCGCTCGCGATACCGCTCGGGCCTCCCTCGAACAGGAACGACACCGGCACCTGAAGAATTTCGGAGATCTGCTGAATGCGGCTGGCCCCGACCCGGTTGGTGCCCTTCTCGTATTTCTGAACCTGCTGGAACGTCAGGCCCAATGCTTCGCCGAGCTTTTCCTGGCTCATGCCGAGCATGATACGGCGCATGCGCACACGACTGCCGACATATTTGTCAACAGGGTTGGGCGCTTTGGTCGACATGTCCAACACTCCTTGGGATTGCGCCTGCAGGATGAGGCAAGCGAACTAAGCCTCAGGCGCCGGTACCGTCAAATCCTGCTCGAGATGCGTCGGCGCGAATGCAGACAATTTGAGCGTTGAACTGACCGGGTCCGGGCTCGATTGGCGGGCGCAGAATGCGAATGGCATAGTCGATCTGTCAACTGTGGATTTCTGAGCGCCTGACCAGTTTGCCGGCAATCGAATCGACCAAAGTTATGCAGGCGTCAGGACGCTCGCCTGGCGACGCGCCGCCGAAGCACCACAAGCAAGCCGGCAGCGACCAGGATCGCGGCGGGAATATCGCCGATGCGTGCGTAAATCGTCGGCGCAATGGCGGCGGGCAGGGCGGAATCCAGCACGCCCTCGACGCCGAGACCGAGCCGCGCGACGATCCGCCCCGAGGGATCGATGACGGCCGAGATCCCGGTGTTTGCCGCACGCACCATCGGCAAGCCCTGTTCGATCGCGCGAATGCGAGCCTGTTGCAGGTGCTGATAGGGGCCGGTCGAGATTCCGAACCAGCCGTCATTGGTCAGGTTGATCATCCAGCCGGGTCGGTCCTCGCGCGACGCAACATCTCCGGGAAATATCGCTTCATAGCAAATCAGGGGTAGCATGCGCGGCGCGTTCGGTATCTCCATCGGACGGCGTCGCGTGCCCGCAATGAACCCGCCCTGAACCCTGGTGAGCTGTACGAAGCCGAGCCTTTCCATCCAGTCCTGGAACGGCAGATATTCGCCGAACGGCACCAGATGCAGCTTGTCGTAGACCGACAGCACGCTGCCGTCGTGATCGATGGTGTAGATCGAATTATAGGCCCGCGTGATCCTGACGCCGGGCGGCAAATCGGGCGCCCGCACCGAACCGGTGATCAGGATCGTGCCCTTGGGCAGGAGCTCGGCGATCTGCGCCATCGCATCGGCTTCGCGGGTCAGGAAAAACGGAAACGCCGATTCCGGCCAGATCAGGATGCTGGCGTCGCGCACGCCGGTGGATTGCGGCCCCGAGGCGCGGTCGGAGAGCGTCAGGTATTTCTGCATCACCTCCGCCTTGGCGCCGTAATTGAATTTGACGTCCTGCTGCAGGTTGGGCTGCATGATCCGCAGCTTCACCTTGGCGACCATGGCGGTCGGCTGCAGCGACAAGCGCGCGATGCCGAAAATTCCCATCGCGACCAGCAGCAACAATGCCAGCGCGGGCGCGATCCACGGCCGCCGGCCGGCCGAAGCTCCATCGATCAGAACGGCGGGGCTTGCGAAGATCGCCACGCTCAGGAACGTCAGGCCCCACAGTCCGATCAGCGAGGCCGTCTGCGCCAGCGCCAAGGGCTCGGTCAGCGCATAGCCGAACGCATTCCACGGAAAGCCGGACAGCGCATGGCCGCGCAGCCATTCGCTCGCCGTCAGGCTTGCCGCGAGCGCGATCACGCGCGAAGCGTCGGCGGTCCAGATCAGCCGCGCCAGTGCGAAGCCCAGCGCGGTGAACAGCGCCAGGTAAGCGGGCAGGCCGAGGACGGCGAAGGGCAGCAGCCAGGCGAAGGTGGAGGCATCGACCAGGAACGCGTAGCCGATCCAGTACAGGCCCGGCACGAAATAGCCGAGGCCGAACCACCAGCCGGCCATGGCCGCCGCCGGCACGCCGCGCCAGCGTCCGGCGCCCGCGCCATCGATCAGCCAGACCATGGCCGGAAAAGTCACGAACAGCACCGGCCAGGCATTGAACGGCGCCATCGCCAGGGCCGACAATGTGCCCGCGACCAGCGCAATGGCGGCGCGCTTCCAGCCCCATGACAGGATGATCGCAAGACCGGCGGCGCGGAGTTTGTCTGTTGGCTTCACTGCGAGCCGGCTCCGTCGCCGGATGTCGGGTTCGTATTGTCGTTGGCCTGCGGTGAACCGGCCTCCGGCGTCGCGTCGCGGCGGCGGCTTTCGCGCGTAGCGCGCGCCGCGGGACGTTCCTTGCGGGTGGCGATGCGCAGCCGCTTGACGCGCCTCGGATCGGCGTCGAGCACCTCGATTTCGAAATTGCCGGGGCCGGAAATCACCTCGCCGCGCACCGGCAGGCGGCCGACATGGGTCACCAGATAGCCGCCGAGCGTTTCGACCTCCTCGCCGGCCTCGCCGGTGACGAATTCCTCGCCGATCACGGTGCGGACATCGTCGAGGCTGGCGCGCGCATCCGCGATGAAGGAATTGTCCGCCTGCCGCACGATGGCCGGCGGCTCGTCGCTGTCATGCTCGTCGTCGATCTCGCCGACGATCTGCTCGACGATATCCTCGATCGAGACCAGTCCGTCGGTTCCGCCATATTCGTCCACCACCAGCGCCAGGTGAATGCGCGAAGCCTGCATCTGCGCCAACAGATCGATCGCCCGCATCGACGGCGGCACGAACAGCAATTTGCGGATGATACCCGCGTCCGCCAGCGGCATCGCAAGATCGATCGCGCGCAGGTCGAGCCCCGCCGGCGGCGGCTTCTTGCGCTTGGCCTTGCTGGTGTCGGGCACCCGCGCTTTCGCGGTCATGTACGCCAGGAGGTCGCGGATGTGAACGATGCCCTCGGGGTCGTCGAGGGTTTCGTTGTAGACCACCAGCCGCGAATGCGCCGCGCTTTCGAACAGGCCCATCAATTCGCCGAGCGGAATGTCGCGCTTGACCGCGACGATGTCGGCGCGAGGAACCATCACGTCGGCGATGCGCCGCTCGTGCAGGCCGAGGATGTTGCGCAGCATGGTGCGCTCGATGGCGGAAAACCCCACCTCGTCCGGGGTGGAGGCATCGAGCACGACCTGCAGGTCGTCGCGGACCGATCCCGGCTTCCAGCCGAACAGCGTGCGGATCGCCCGCATCAGCCAGTTGTCGGCAACGGGACGCAGCACCTCGCCGTCCTGCACCACCGCCGGCAGGTTGCGCGTGTCGCGCGGATTGTCCCTGGTGTTGTCCTGGGTCGGTTCGGAGTCCGGCATCTCAGTCCATCCGCTCCCGGTCCGCATCGGGATCGCGATCCGCATACGGATTGGGAATGCCGAGTTGCGCCAGGATCCGCTGCTCCAGCGTCTCCATGGCTTCGGCATCGTCGTCTTTCTCGTGATCGTAGCCGATCAGATGCAGAAAGCCATGGACCGCCAGATGGCTGAGGTGATGATCGAACGGCTTTTGTTCGTCGTCGGCCTCCTTGCGCGTCGTCTCGTAGGCGATGGCGATGTCGCCGAGCATGCGCGGCGCATCGTCGGGGCCGCCTGCGCCGGTCGGCTGCAGCGCCGGAAACGACAGCACGTTGGTCGGCTTGTCGATGCCGCGCCAGTTGCTGTTCAGCGTGCGGATGCCGGCATCGTCGGTCAGCATGACCGCGAGTTCGGCGTCGCCGGTATCGGCATCGACGGTCTCGGCCGCCGCCGCGATGGCGCGATGGACGACGGCTTCGGCGTCGGGCTCGGCCTGCCAGCAATCGGCGACGACGAGAACCTCGGTCATGGGCAGTGCAATCGGCGGCATCGGTCCGGAATTTCTGTTGCGGCCGGGATTGGCTTCCGGCGCGCGATCGGCGGTCAATTCTCGCATCACTGCTTGCTGGCTGCCGGCCGCTGCGGCAATCCTTCGTAGGCGGCGACGATCCGCGCCACCAGTTCGTGGCGGATCACGTCTTCGGCGGTGAACTTCACCTGCGCGATGCCCTCGACACCGTCGAGCAGTCTCACGGCTTCCGCAAGTCCCGAGGTCTGGCCGTTCGGCAGATCGACCTGGGAGGGATCGCCGGTGATGATCATGCGGCTGTTTTCGCCGAGCCGCGTCAGGAACATCTTCATCTGCATCGAGGTGGTGTTCTGGGCTTCGTCGAGGATGATGGCGGCGTTGGTCAGGGTGCGGCCGCGCATGAAGGCGAGGGGCGCGATCTCGATTTCGCCGGCCTGCAGCGCGCGTTCGACGATCCGCGCATCCATCAGGTCGTACAGCGCGTCGTAGATCGGCCGCAGGTAGGGATCGACCTTCTCCCGGAGGTCGCCGGGCAGAAAGCCGAGCCGCTCGCCGGCCTCGACCGCGGGCCGCGACAGGATGATGCGATCGACTTCCTTGCGCTCGAACAATTGCGCGGCGTGCGCCACCGCGAGCCAGGTCTTGCCGGTGCCGGCGGGGCCGATGCCGAACACCAGTTCGTGGCGCTTGAGCGCGCGGATATAGGAATCCTGGGCGGCGGTGCGCGCCCGCACCGGACGCTTGCGCAGGTTGATGGTCTCGAACGCCGATTTTGCCGTCTTGGCGTCGAATTCGAACAGCGAACCCTGCGCGATCACGGCGCGGATCGCGCCCTCGACGTCGCCCTGCGCCAGATCGTGGCCTTGGGTGGCCTGCGCATACAGCGTCTCCAGCACGCGCCGCGCGGCGTCGCAGCCATCGCGCGATCCGGCGATGGTGATGTGATTGCCGCGCGAATCGACCACGACGCCGAGCCGCCGCTCGACCAGCGCCAGGTTCTGTCCGTAGGGCCCGACCAGGGCGGAGGCCGCGCGGTTGTCGTCGAAATCGATGACGACTTGCGTCTCGGGCGGGATTTGCATGTCGCGGTCAAATTTGCGGCTGGGAGCGAGTGAAGGCGAATCCGATGCGCTTTTTGGCAAGGGTTCAGGCTCCCATGGTAGTTTGAGAAGAATCGGTCGGTTGAGAAGAATCGGCCGTTCGAGCAGAAGCAGCGAGCTCGCCGAGCAGGCTGTAGCGCTCGAGGCTGGCGATGGTCACCGGCAGCACCTGTCCGATGATGTCGGGGGACGCCATCACATGCGCCGGCTGCAGATAGGCGGTACGGCCGACGATCTGGCCGGGGTTGCGGGCGGCGCGTTCGAACAGCACATCGACGGTGTTGCCAATCGCAGCCGCATTGAAGGCCGATTGCTGGCTGTCGATCAATTCCTGTAGCCGCACCAATCGCTCGTCCATTTCTGCCGCTGACACCGTCTCCCGCATGTCCGCCGCCGGCGTTCCGGGCCGCGGCGAATATTTGAACGAATAAGCGCCAGCGTATCCGATTTGCCGGACCAGCGCGAGGGTCGCCGAAAAATCTTCCTCGGTCTCGGTGGGGAAACCCACGATAAAATCCGATGAAAATGCAATATCTTGCCGGACGGCGCGGAACCGGTCGATGACAGCCCGGTAATCGTCGGCGGTGTGCTTGCGGTTCATGGCCGCCAGAATCCGGTCGGAGCCGGACTGGACCGGCAGGTGCACGAACGGCATCAGCCCGGGCAGATCGCGATGCGCCGCGATCAGGGTGTCGTCGACGTCGCGGGGATGGCTGGTGGAGTAGCGCAGGCGCGCGATGCCCGGGATCTCGGCGAGGCGACGCAGCAGCGCGCCGAGCGGCCAGGTCCGCCCCCCAGGCCCCTCGCCGTGATAGGCATTGACGTTCTGGCCGATCAAAGTGATTTCGCGCACGCCGTTGTCGGCGAGTCTGAGCACGTCATCGACGATTTTTGCCACGGGGCGCGAGACTTCCGTGCCGCGCGTATAGGGCACGACGCAGAACGTGCAGAACTTGTCGCAGCCTTCCTGCACCGTGACGAAGGCGGAGATGCCGCGTGCGCGGATCGCATCGGGCTTCGGCGGCGGCAGAAAGCCGAACTTGTCCTCGACCGGGAATTCGGTTTCCAGCGCGCGGCCGTGGCTCTTCGCCCGCGCCAGCAATTGCGGCAGATGATGATAGCTCTGCGGGCCGACCACGACATCGACGGCAGGCGCGCGGCGAATGATCTCGTCGCCTTCCGCCTGCGCGACGCAGCCGGCCACCGCGATGCTCATCTGCCGGCCATTGCGCGCGGCTTCATCCTTGACGACGCGCAGCCGTCCGAGCTCGGAGTAGACCTTCTCGGAGGCCTTTTCGCGGATGTGGCAGGTGTTGAGAATCACCAGGTCGGCGTCATCCACGTCAGCGGTCTCGACAAAGCCTTCCGGCGCCAGCGTATCCACCATGCGTTGCGCATCGTAGACGTTCATCTGACAACCGTATGACTTGATATGCAGCTTGCGCGGCGGACCCATGGAACCTGACTGATGTGCTGAGGTGGCGCCAGTGCGGCGCAAGGCTCAGATATAGGCTAAAGCGCTGGAAATCCAGCTTTTGCCGCCATTCCGGGGCGACGCGTCAGCATCGAACCCGGAATCTCGAGATTCCCCGATGTGCAATGGCACATCTGAGGTTCGGCTCCGCGAGCCGCCCCGGGATGACGGGTTCTAAATTGTCCCAATCCGCCCGATTAGCCCCGGCAATTGCCGCATATCGTCAAAGGTCGTGACGGCCCCAGCCGCGCGCAGCGTTTCACCGTAACCGGGCCGGCAATGGCTGCCGCCGTGAAAACCCAGCACGGTCATCCCGGCGGCGACCGCGCCGGCGATACCGGGAAGGCTGTCCTCGATCACCAGGCATCGCGCCGGCGGCGTCCGCATCTGCTCGGCCGCGAACAGAAACAGGTCCGGCGCCGGCTTGCCGCGCTTGACCTGGCCGGCCGAGAAAATATGCGGCGCGAGCCGCTCGTAGAGTCCGGCGCAGGTGAGGCCGTGGCGGATTTTTTCCGGCGTGCCGCTCGATGCCACGCATTTGGGCAAGCCGATGGCGTCGATCGCGTCGCCGACATCGGGAATCGCCCGCAGCTCATGCGCATAGGATTGCAGAGTGGCCGCCTTGACCTCAGCCTCGAAATCGCCGGGGAGCTTGCGGCCGATCTCGCTCTCGATCGTCTGCCGCGCTTCGCGATCCGACACGCCGAGAAAGCGATTCAGCACCTGATCGGCCGTGATCGGGTAGCCGTGGCGCGTCAGGGTTTCCGCGTGGGCGCGGCAGGAAATGACTTCGCTGTCGACCAGCACGCCGTCGCAGTCGAAGATGACGAGATCGAACGGGTCTTTGTCGTGACGCGTTTTCTTCACGCGAACCGGTATCCACTTCGCTTGAAAACGCTATGGCTCAGGATTTCCCGTCGTCCAGCGGGACGCAATATAGTTCGAGGCGGTGATCGACCAGCTTGTAGCCGAGCTTGCGGGCGATTTCGGCCTGCAGCTTCTCGATTTCCTCGGAGGTGAATTCGATCACCTTGCCGTCGCGCAGATTGATCAGGTGGTCGTGATGGCTGTCGCGCATCTGCTCGTAGCGGGCGCGGCCCTCGCGGAAATCGTGACGCTCGATGATGCCGGCGTCCTCGAACAGCTTGACGGTGCGATACACCGTCGAGATCGAGATCTTGTCGTCGACGGCGACACAGCGGCGGTACAGTTCCTCGACGTCGGGATGATCGGCAGCCTCCGCCAGCACGCGCGCGATGACGCGGCGCTGTTCGGTCATGCGCATTCCGGTGGCGGCGCAGCGGGCTTCGATACCGGTGGCCTTGAGTACAGAGGTGGGTTTCAGTGCGGTCATGACTAGCCTGCCTTCGGCAAAGCCGCATGATTCGCCATAAGCATGCCCCAGGACCTGCCCCGAGGGGGCAAGCGGGTGGCAATCAGATCATGCGCCCTTTATGTGCCCCTTCTGCCACTCCGCGCGGGTTACGACAAGTCGCGGCGCATCAGAAGGGCGTTCAATTGTTGCCCGTCGGCCTCCCGGTAATAGCGTTCCCGGCGTCCCACGACGGCAAATCCGGCCCGTTCGTAGAGCCGCCGCGCCGGCTGATTATTTTCCTCGACTTCGAGGAATACCGTGCGCACGCCGCGGCCGGCGAGATGGCCGAGATGGGTCAGCAGCAGGTTCCGGGACAGGCCGCGGCCGCGATGATCGGCGGCAACGGCGATCGACAGGATTTCGGCCTCGTCCGCCGCCAGGCGCGATACCGCGAAGCCGATGATCTTGCGACCGAGTCTCAGGCGATGCACCAGCGTGTTGCGCTCGGTCAGCATCGTCTCGAATTCGCCTTCGCCCCAGCCGCGGTGAAACGAAGCGCCGTGCAATTGCGCCAGACGGGCCGCGTCGCGCTGGGTCGCGGGTTCGACCATCGCGGCGCCGCCGCTCCACCAATCGGACAGCCAGGAGCTCATTTGACCCATCATGACGCCGGCGGCTGCGAGGCTCGCTGCAGCGGGTTGGGCGAAGGCCTGGCGTCGGGCGCGCGCAGGTAATAGGGCCGCGCCGGTGCGGTGTCCGGACTGACGGCGGCCGCCAGCCACGCCACCCAGGCGATATCAGGCGCCGGTTGCGCATCGACCCGGAAAGGCGGCGGCGCATCCGCCGGCCAGCGATCGGCGAGGATTCTGGCGGCATTGCCGACCAGATGCGGCGCGCCGAATCGCGCCGCGTTGAGCGCCTCCTCGATCGGGGCGACCTGCGGCCGGATCAGCGAGCCGCCGTCGCCGCTCACGACCTGAAAATACACATGGTCGTGCCGCGCATCGATCGCCGAGATCACCGGATGCTCGCCGTTCTGGGCCACCACGGGCGCGGCATAGGCGGTCAGCGTGGTCAGTCCGACCACCGGCTTGTTGGCGGCGAGCGCAATGCCGCGCGCCGCCGACAGCCCGACCCGCAAGCCGGTAAAGCTGCCGGGACCGGTGGTCGCCGCGATCCGGTCGAGCGCTGCAAAGCCGATGCCGGACGCCGTCATGACGCGCCCGATCAGCGGCATCAGGGCTTCGGCATGGCCGCGCTTCATCGCCTGCGATTCCTGCGCGATCAGCCGGCCGGCGTCGGTGTCCAGCACGCCGGCGGCGCAGGCGTCCAGTGCGGTGTCGATGGCGAGGATCAGCATGGGAAGCGGGCGAATGGCGAGTGGCGAGTAGCGAATAGAAGTTCACAGCCAATCGTTACTCGCCATTCGCCACTCGCCATTCGCTTCTTCCAATCACATCGGCCGCACTTCGACCACGTCGGGCACGAAATGCTTCAGGAGGTTCTGGATGCCGTGCTGCAGCGTCGCGGTGGATGACGGGCAGCCCGCGCAAGCGCCCTTCATGTTGAGATAGACGATGCCGTCCCTGAAGCCGCGGAAGGTGATGTCGCCGCCGTCATTGGCGACCGCCGGGCGCACCCGGGTCTCGATCAGGTCCTTGATGGTCGCAACCGTCTCGGCGTCGGCCTCGTTGAAGAACTCGTCCTCCTCGTCGGCGGCCTCGTCGCTCCCTGCACTGCCGTCGGCCAGCAGCGGCGCGCCGGACATGTAGTGCTCCATGATGGCGCCGAGGATCGCCGGCTTGAGGTGCTGCCAGTCGCCGTCGGCCTTGGTCACGGTGACGAAGTCGGAGCCGTAGAACACGCTGGTGACGCCGGGGACGCCGAACAGCCTCTCGGCCAGCGGCGAGCGCGCGGCGGCCTCGCGGTTGGTGAATTCCATGGTGCCGCCGTCGAGCACAATGCGGCCGGGAATGAATTTCAGGGTGGCGGGATTCGGCGTGGCTTCGGTCTGAATGAACATGGTTTTCTCCGGCGTCGCCGGTTCAAGGCCGGCGCGTAAGCTTCCTTAGCAGATGGCCACCGCAAACGCACGGTCAAGGGGCGCAAGGCAGCAGTTCCGCAGCCGCATCAGGGGTCTAGGGCCCCCCGGGGGGCTACGAAAGCCCGTCGATGTCAGCGTCGCTGAGGTCGCCGGGCACGATCACGACGGGAATCGGGAACGAGCCGACCGTCTTGGCCATGGTGGTGATGATCGGGCCGGGGCCTTCCGGGCCGGGATTGGCGGCCAGCACCAGCATCGAGATATCGACGTCCTTGTCGATCACGTCGAGGATCTGGTCGGTCGGGTCGCCCTCGCGGATCACGCGCTCGGGCGTGATCGCGGCGATGCCATTGGCGCGTCCGGCGGCGCGATCGAGCGCGGCATTGGCGTCGTCCTGGGCCTCGGCGCGCATGATGTCGGCAACCCCCAGCCATTGCTGGTTCTGGTCCTCGGTCTCGATCACGCGCAGCATCACCACGCCGCCGCCGACGCGTATTGCCCAGCGGCTGGCATAGTAGACCGCGCGGTCCCATTCCGCGGTGTCGTCAACGATAACCAGACATTTCGGCTTGTGACCCGTTTCGTAGCTTCGTCGCTGGGTGGTCATGCATGTCCCGATGCTGCGCCAAACCGGTGTATGCTGCCACGGCGCAGCCATGCTCCACAAGCCGCCGCAGGAGCGCGTATTCCGCAAAAGTGGATACCGGTTTTGCGATCAGAATACGCGCAAATACAGAGTGCGCTGCGTCAATTAGGGCAACGGCGTGGAAACCGAGCGCCGGCTGACGAAACCGACGATGTCTTTGGTCGCCTGCATGGTTTCGGCGGCGATGGCGCGGGCGCGGTCTGCGCCGTCGACCAGGATCGAATCGACATGGCCGGGGTCCGCCACCAGCCGCTTCATCTCGGAGGCGATCGGCGACAGCCTGGATACGCAGAGTTCCACCAGCGAATTCTTGAAGCTCGAGAACTGCCCGCCGCCGAATTCGCGGAGCACCTCGGACTTGGTGCGGCCGGAAAGCGCGGCATAGATACCGACCAGATTGTCGGCTTCGGGACGCGCCTCGAGGCCTTTTTCCTCCGACGGCAACGGCTCCGGATCGGTCTTCGCCTTGCGGATCTTCTGCGCGATGGTGTCGGCGTCGTCGGTGAGATTGATCCGCGAATTGTCGGACGAATCGGATTTCGACATCTTCTTGGTGCCGTCGCGCAGGCTCATCACCCGCGTCGCCGGGCCGGTGATCAGCGGTTCCGGCGGCGGAAAGAACAGGCCGTCGTTGAACCCATGGCGGCGGATCGATTCGCCGAAGTCATTGTTGAATTTCTGCGCGATGTCGCGCGACAGTTCGAGGTGCTGCTTCTGGTCCTCGCCGACCGGCACGTGGGTGGCGCGGTACACCAGGATGTCGGCCGCCATCAGCACCGGGTAGTCGTAGAGGCCGACCGAGGCGTTCTCGCGATCCTTGCCGGCCTTGTCCTTGAACTGGGTCATGCGGTTGAGCCAGCCGACCCGCGCCACGCAATTGAAGATCCAGGCCAGTTCCGCGTGTTCGTAGACCTGACTCTGGTTGAAGACGATGTGCTTGTTCGGGTCGATCCCGGAGGCGATGAAGGCTGCGGTTACTTCGCGGGTGTTGCGCGCAAGCTCGGCCGGGCCGCCCCACACTGCCACCGGCTGCGTGATGGCGTGCAGATCGACGACGCAATACAGGCAGTTGTGGGTTTCCTGCAGCTTCACGAAATTGACGATCGCGCCGAGGTAATTGCCGAGATGCAGATTCCCCGTCGGCTGGACGCCCGAAAATACCCGTTCAACCATCGCCATTGTCAGCTTCCCGCCGGTATCCCTGTTTCGCGCCGTCGTTTGCCAATAGGCGCGACGCGCCGTCGTTTGCCATGCGGGCCTCAGTCGCGCAAGCCGGGAGCCTTGGTTTGCCGGATCGCGGTCACTGCTTCGGCCCAGCTGGTGACGCCGAACAGGGCCAGAAACAGGCCGTAAATCGCTACTCCGGCCGAGATCAGCACGCCCAGGAGAGCGGCCTGCGCGAGGCCATGCGCGTTCGCGGCCAGCGGCAACGCCTGCGCCGCCGTCAGCCACAACAGCCCGCCCATCGCAAAAGCCGCCGCCACGATGCGCGGCAGCCGCCGGCGCGCTTCGGCGTCGATCGAGAACCCGAATGTTGCGGCCCCGCGCCGGATCAGGCTGAACGCGCTGCTCCAGGCCCCCAGCGCGATGCTGGCCGCGATGCCGCCGGCGCCGAATATCCGGCCGAGCACCACGGCCAGCACGATCGCGACCGCCATCCCCTTGAGCGCTGCGAAGAGCGGCGAAAGCGTATCCCCGCGCGCGAAGAACGCCGGCGACAGCGCCTTCACCAGCACCTGCGCCGGCAGGCCGAGCGCCAGCCACATCAGCGCCTGCGCGGTAGAAGCGGTGTCGGCTGGTGTGAATGCGCCGTGCTGGAACAGCATCCGCACGATCGGTTCGCCGAGTGCGATCAATCCCAGCATCGCCGGCAACGCCAGCCCGACCGATAGTTCGAGCCCGCGCGATTCGGCGTGCGCGATGGCGCTGCTTTTCTCCCCTTGCACGTTGCGCGTCAGCTCGGGGATCAGCACGGTGCCCATGGCGACGCCGACAAGCCCGAGCGGCAGCTCGATCAGGCGGTTGGCGAAATAGAGCCACGACACCGAAGACGGAGACGACGACGCGACCACCGCGCCGGCGACCACCAGCAATTGCGGCGAGGCGCTGGCGATCATGCCGGGGATCGCCTTGCCGAGAAACCCGCGCATCTGCGGGTCGAACGCGATCCGCAGCGGCGTTGCGACGCCGCCGCCACGGCGCAGCAGCAGGATCATCAATTGCAGTAGCCCGGCGATGCCGACCGTGGCGGCCACGATCAGCGCGGCATCGACGGCATGCTGCCGCCAGCCGAGCAGCGCCGCCATGATCGCGATCAGCGCGATGTTGAAGAGTAGCGGCGAAAACGCCATCAGCGCGAAGCGGCCTTGCGCGTTCATCAGCGCCATCATGACCGTGACAGGCCCCGCGAAGGCCAGATACGGCAGCATCAGGCGGGCGTCATCGACGGCGAGTTGCAGCGTCGCGGTTCCGGTAAAGCCCGGCGCCAGCGCGGTCATGACCAGCGGCATCGACAGGCCGATCAGCGCCGTCGCCGCCACCAATGCAGCGCTGACGGTGCCGAGCACGCGGCCTGCGAAGGCGGCGGCCGCTTTCGCGCCCTCGGCCTCGCGGACGCGCAGCCAGGCCGGCACCAATGCCGCGTTCAATGCCCCCTCGGTCAGCAGCCGCCTGATGACATTGACCCCCTGGAACGCCACCAGGAAGGCGTCCGCAACGGGACCGGCGCCGAGCAGCGCCGCAATCATCGAATCGCGCGCGAATCCGAGCAGCCGCGAGGCCAGCGTTCCCGAGGATACCGTGAGGAAGGAGCGGATCATGAGGGCCTGTATAGCAGCGTCGCTTGCTGGCGCAGGGGCTAACGTGATAGGCCGCAGCACCTTTTCAACGCCGATTTGCGCGGGATTTCCGCAAGCAATCGCAATTGCCGCAACAGGACTGATCGATGACTTCAGCGAAATACGACGTGCTCGGGATCGGCAATGCGATTTTCGACATCCTGGTGCAGACCGACGAGGGTTTTTTGGCCGCGCACGGCATGACCAAGGGCGGCATGGCGCTGATCGACGAGGCCCGCGCCGCATCGATCTACCGCGATATGGGTCCGGCCACCGAAATGTCCGGCGGCTCGGCGGCCAACACCATTGTCGGCCTCGCCAATCTCGGCGCCCGGGCGGCCTATGTCGGCAAGGTCAAGGACGACCAGATCGGCCGTCTTTATACCCACGACATCCGCGCCGCCGGGGTGGCGTTCGAGACCATGCCTGCGGCCGACGGCCCGGCCACCGGCTGCTCCTATATCCTGGTGACGCCGGACGGCGAGCGCACCATGAACACCTATCTCGGCGCCGCGCAGGAACTGACGCCTGATGATATCGACGCCGCAGAGATCGCCGCATCCGGTGTCATCTACCTCGAAGGCTATCTCTGGGATCCGAAGAACGCCAAGGAAGCCTTCGTCAAGGCCTCGACCATCGCCCACGACGCCGGCCGCCAGGTCGCGCTGACGCTGTCGGATTCGTTCTGCGTCGATCGCTACCGCGACGAATTTCTCGATCTGATGCGCAAGGGCACCGTCGACCTGATTTTCGCCAACGAGGCCGAACTGCACTCGCTGTACCAGACCTCGGATTTCGACACCGCGCTGACGCAGCTGCGCAGCGACACCAAACTCGGAATCGTCACCCGCAGCGAGAAAGGCTGCGTGGTGGCCTCGAAGGACGGCGTCGTGGCAGTGCCGGCATTCCCGATCGACCGCATGGTCGACACCACAGGCGCCGGCGACCTGTTCGCCGCCGGATTCCTGTTCGGCCTGGCGCGGAACGCCGGCTTTGAGGCCGCCGGCCGGCTCGGCGCGCTCGCCGCCGCCGAGATCATCCAGCACATCGGCGCCCGGCCGCAGGCCTCGCTCAGGGAATTGGCGCAGCAGAACGGGCTGCCGGTGTAATAAGAACCCTCATGCATTTGCGCGACCCGGTGGCTTTGCCTCCCACGCCTAAAGTAACCGCAAGATGGTATCAGGGTAGGTATCGCGAACCCCAAATCTTACTATGCATGGGGTTGTTTTCGCTTTTTTGCCGAGGCCCCGCGGCGGGCGCTGCGCCGCGTCCGGGATACCGGATCGTTACCCATCGTGCGCGTAGCGCAACGCCCCTTACGCCGTCTTCGCCGCCTTCAACCCGAGCTTCGCCTCGACCGCGTCGCGCATCAGGAATTTCTGGATCTTGCCGGTCACGGTCATCGGAAATTCGTCGACGAATTCGACGTAGCGCGGGATCTTGTTGTGGGCGATCTGGCCCTGGCAGAAGGCGCGGACCTCGTCGGCGGTCAGCGCCTCGCCGGACCGCACCCTGATCCAGGCGCAAAGCTCCTCGCCGTAGCGATCGTCGGCGACGCCGAAGATCTGGACGTCCTGGATCTTGGGATGGCGATAGAGGAACTCCTCGATCTCGCGCGGGTAGAGGTTTTCGCCGCCGCGGATCACCATGTCCTTGATGCGGCCGACGATGTTGCAGTAACCCTCCGCGTCGATGATCGCGATGTCGCCGGTGTGCATCCAGCCCGAGGCGTCGAGCACGTCGGCGGTTTTTTCCGGCTCGTCCCAATAGCCCAGCATCACGCTGTAGCCGCGGGTGCAGAGTTCGCCGCGTTCGCCGCGCGGCACGACGCGCCCCTCCTGATCGACGACCTTGACCTCGACATGCGGATGGATCCGCCCGACGGTGGAGACCCGGCGTTCCAGCGGATCGTCGGTGGCGCTCTGGAAACTGACCGGGCTGGTTTCGGTCATGCCGTAGGCGATGGTCACCTCGCGCATGTTCATCTGCTCGTTGACCCGCCGCATCACCTCGATCGGGCAGGGCGCGCCGGCCATGATGCCGGTGCGCAGCGATGACAGATCGAACTTGGCGAAGTCGGGATGGTCGAGTTCGGCGATGAACATGGTGGGGACGCCGTAGAGCGTCGTGCATCTTTCCCGCTCGATGGTCTGCAGCGTCACCAGCGGATCGAAGCCTTCGCCGGGATAGACCATGGCGGCGCCCGAGGTGACCGAGGCGAGGTTGCCCATCACCATGCCGAAGCAGTGATAGAGCGGCACCGGAATGCAGATGCGGTCGGCTTCCGTGAGGCGCATCGCGCGGCCGACGAAATAGCCGTTGTTGAGGATGTTGTGATGCGTCAGCGTGACGCCCTTCGGCGATCCGGTGGTGCCGCTGGTGAACTGGATGTTGACGGCATCGTCGAACTGCAGGGTCTTGGCCAGGGTTGCGAGCGCCTCGCGGTGACGCGCGCCGCCCATGCCCGCAACCTGTTCGAATGGAATCGTGCCTGGACATGCCGGGCCGCCGACCTGGATCACCATGCGCAGTTGCGGCAGCCGCGCCGCATGCAATTCGCCCGGCTGGGCCGTTGCCAGTTCGGGCATCAGCGTGTTCAGCATCCCCATGTAGTCAGAGGTCTTGAACGCGGTCGCCGTGACGATCGCGGCGCAGCCTACCTTGGCCAGGGCGAATTCGAGTTCGCTGAGACGGTAGGCGGGATTGATGGTGACCAGAATGAGCCCGGCCTTGGCGGCGGCAAATTGCGTCAGCGTCCATTCCGGCCGGTTCAGCGACCAGACGCCGATCCGTGCGCCGCGCTCGAGGCCGAGCGCGACAAAGCCCGCCGCCAGCGCATCGACGCGCTGCGCCAGTTCCCGCCACGTCCACCTGACGTCATGGCTCGGCGAAACCAGCGCCTCACGATCCGCCCAGCGCCGGACGGCCTTGTCCAGGCTGTGTCCGATGGTCTCGCCGAGCAGCGGCGCATCGGCGACGCCGCAAACATAGCTATCCGCCAGATCTGACATGTTCGTCCCTCCATGCGTCGAGCGACGCGCCGGCAAAGTCAAAACGCTATGCCGCCTTCTGCGCGGCTTCGAGCCCGGCATAGACGCCGCGCTCGAAGCCCGCAAACGCTTCCAGGCATTTTCCGTCGGCGAACGGCAATACCTGCATCAGGATCACGCCGGTGATGTCGCGCGACGGATCGATCCAGTAATAGGTGTTGGCGAGGCCGGCCCAGGCGAGGCTGCCGGGGCTGCGGCCCTCCGGCGTCCTGGCGGTGTTGATCAGGAAGCTGAGGCCCCATTTCTTCACGATATCCGGGAAGAAATCGACGTCGTTGGTCAGCGGGGCCATGTAAGACGTCAATCCGGTCATGTTGAGTTCGCCGATGTGGTTCTCCCCCATCGCCGCGATCGTTTCGGGTTTGAGCACCTGATTGCCGTTGCCGCGGCCCTTGTTGAGGATCATCTGGGTGAATTTGATGTAATCGGCCGCGGTGGCATAAAGCCCGCCGCCACCGGCGTGAAATTCCGGATTCTGTTCGACCTCGAACGGAATCGTCGTCAGCGATCCATCCGCGCCCCGGGCATGCACGCCGACCAGGCGCTGACGTTGCGCATCGCCGATCTTGAACGCGGTGTCGGTCATGCCGAGCGGGGCAAACAGATGATCGCGCAGGTAAGCGTCGAGCCGCTGGCCGCTGGCGGCCTCCACGGCTTTGCCGGCCCAATCGATGTTGATGCCATATTCCCAGCGCGTACCGGGGTCGGTCATGAGCGGAACTCTCAGCGAGGCATTCAGGCCGGTTCGGGCGGACGGCGTTGCCGTCTTCTCCAGATATTGCAGCATGTCGCCATTCCACATCGGATAGCTGAAGCCCGCGGTGTGGGTCAGGAGCTGACGCAGTGAAATCGGATTTTTCGCCGCGCGCAGTCTGGGCATGCCGTCGGCGCCGAACCCTTCCAGCACCTGGGGCGACGCCAGATCCGGCAGTACCTTGCCGATCGGCGCGTCGAGCGAGAGCTTGCCTTGCTCGACCAGCTGCATCGCCGCGGCTGCGGTGATCGCCTTGGTCATCGAGGCGATCCAGAACACGCTGTCGAGGCTCATCGCGATGTCCCTGGACAGGTCGCGCTGGCCGAACGCGCCCTGGTAGATGACCTCCTTGCTGTTTGCGGCCATGGCAACGACGCCGGGAATCTCCCTGGCGTCGCTGGCCCGGCGCAGGATGTGATCGATTTGTGCCCGGCCATGCATGTGCTTCTCCCATCCTGATTTTTTTGACGTCGCCGATCTTCCACCTCGGGGCTGCCTCCTGCAAGCGAGGGCCGCCCGCGCTGGTGGCTGCCGGCGGGATGCGCACATGACAGCGCGACCGAAGTGCAACACCCGGTCAGATTTTGCGGTGGATGGATTGCAATTCCCATGACCGCCCCGGATATCCGCGATATGTTCGCAAATCGATCCCGCGCCGGGGAACCATTTTTGGCAGTAAAGCGTTTGAAATGCGGCAGAATTTGACGCCGCCGGACGGCAAGTTTTAGTGCAAATGGTAGTGACTTTTTGGGTTGCGGGGGGACGAAGATGATCTCGACCTGGAGCGAATGGAAGCGGTATCCCCGGGCCGGGCGCGGCGACAACATCGAAGCGCCGATCACCCCGGGCATCTATGAAGTTCGCATTGCCGGCACCGGTGCGCTGCACTCGTTCGGCGCGGTCGACAATGTGGCGCAGGCATTGGCGCTGCTGCCGGTCGGGTCCAAGTCCTGGTTCGGACGACGCGAGCCCGAAATCACGACCGAGCTCGAATACCGTACCTGCGCGACGTCTTCCAAGGCCGCCGCCAAGGCCGCCGCGGAGCGCATGATCGGCCGCCGCGAAACCTATATGAGCGGCGCGGCCTGAGTCGGACGCGGTCAGCCGAGAAATCTGCAAACCTCGAATTTCGTCGAGACGGCCGCCGTTTGGCGGCCGATGCATTATGGCTGGTTTCGGCCTATACTCCAATCCAATCCAGAAAATCCGGGGAGTGACGCCATGACGACCGCTGCCGCACGTACACCGCAAGCCTCCGCCCCATCGCTGCGCGACCGCCTGAAGGACCCGTCGCTGCTGCGCGAGCACTGCTATATCGACGGCGCCTGGGTCGGCACGCCGGTCCATCCCGTCAACAACCCGGCCACCGGCGCAGCCCTTGCGAAAGTGCCGCAGATGACCGCCGCGGATGCTGCGCACACGGTCGAAGCCGCCCAGCGCGCATTTCCGGCCTGGGCGAAATTCACCGCCAAGCAGCGCTCCAATATCCTGCGCAAATGGTTCGAGCTGATCATCGCCAACCGCGAGGACCTGGCGCTGATCCTGACCTCCGAGCAGGGCAAGCCGCTCGCCGAAGCGCTCGGCGAGGTCGATATCGGCGGCGCCTATGTTGAATTTTTCGCCGAGGAGGCCCGTCGCGTCTATGGCGAAACCATTCCGGCGCAGCGGCCGGATGCGCGGCTCTTGGCGATCAAGCAGCCGATCGGCGTCTGCGGCGCAATCACGCCGTGGAATTTCCCGTCTTCGATGATCACCCGCAAGGTATCGCCGGCGCTGGCCGCCGGCTGCACCGTGGTGCTCAAGCCCGCCAACGAAACGCCGCTCAGCGCATTGGCGCTCGCAGCGCTGGCCGAGAAGGCCGGCGTGCCCAAGGGCGTGTTCAACATCATCACCGGCGACGCGCCGCCGATCGGCAAGGTCTTGTGCGAACATCCCGCGGTGCGCTTCGTCGGCTTCACCGGTTCGACCGAGGTTGGGAAAATCCTGTACCGGCAGGCTTCAGTCGGGGTCAAGAAGCTGGGGCTCGAGCTCGGCGGCAACGCGCCGTTCGTGGTGTTCGACGACGCCGATATCGACGCCGCCGTCGAAGGCGCCATGGTCTCGAAATACCGCAACATGGGCCAGACCTGCGTCTGCGCCAATCGCCTCTATGCCCAGGACGGCATCTACGACCAGTTCGTCGAGAAGCTGTCGAAGAAGGTCGCCGCGATGAAGGTCGGCGACGGCACCGAGCAAGGCGTGACGCAGGGACCGCTGATCAACATGGAAGCGATCGACAAGGTCGAGAGGCACATCGCCAATGCGGTCAAGGGCGGCGCAAAGATCGTCATCGGCGGCAAGCGCCATGCGCTCGGCGGCACTTTCTTCGAGCCGACGGTGCTGGCGAATGTCGCACCCGACGCGCTGGTGGCGCAGGAAGAAACCTTCGGCCCCATGGCGCCGGTGTTCCGGTTCAAGGACGAAGCCGACGTGATCGCGATGTGCAACAACTCGCCGTTCGGTCTGGCGTCGTATTTCTATTCGCGCGATCTCGGCAGGGTCTGGCGGGTCGCCGAAGCGCTGGAGTCCGGCATGGTCGGCGTCAACACCGGCCTGATCACCACCGAGGTCGCCCCGTTCGGCGGCGTCAAGGAATCGGGCCTGGGGCGCGAAGGCTCGCATCACGGCATCGAAGAATATGTCGAGATCAAATACGTGATGATGGCGGGGATTTAACCTGCCGTCGCCCCGGCGAACGCCGGGGCCCATAATCCCGGTCGTCTATTGCAGGAGCGGGGGGCTTCAACAAGGCCGCTTGCACTTCCCGTAACCGTCAACGGCACGGCGTATGGGTCCCGGCGTTCGCCGGGACGACGGCGGGTGAAGTTTGCTCTATTCAAGCGATGTCACAGCCCGTCCATAAACTCCCGCAGCCGCGGCGCCCATTTGTGCGCGTCGAGGCCGGATGCCGAATGGCCGTATTCGCTGTCGAGCAGGAAATAATCGGCATCGACGCCGGCGGCCTTGAGCGCCTGCATCACGCCGGGCGCGAGTTCCGGCGGAAACAGTTTGTCGGTGCGGGACAACACGTAAAGCACCTTCGACCTGATGCTGCCGAATTGCGCGGTCACATCAAAACCCCTCAGCGCCTTCGCCAGGATGATCAGCGAATTGGCATCGAACCCTCGCGCCCATTGCGCCGACTCGTCGCGGATCGCCGCCTCGATCGCTTGCGGATCGGACATCGTATCGCGCAGGCGGGTCTCGATGCCTTAGTTTTTCAGCGTGGCGATCCGGATCTGGGTCATGGTCTCCAGCACGCCGCCGCGATCGTAATAGTCGCCGCCGTTCCAGTTCGGATCCTGCGACAGCGTGGCGAGCAGGCGCGCCACATTTCCTTCCGACCGCTCGCGCGGCACCACGGGCGAGGTGACGATGGCGGCAATCCCCTTCATCATGCCGGGATAGTTCACCGCCCACTGGAAGGCCTGGAAGCCGCCATAGGACGGGCCGACGATCGCAACCAGGCTTCCGATGCCGAGATGATCGAGCAGCGCGCGCTGGGTGGCGACGATGTCGCTCACGGTGATATCGGGAAACCGCGGCCCGTAGGGTTTGCCGGTTGCGGGATCGATGCTCGCCGCATTGGTCGATCCGTAGGACGACCCCAGCATGTTCGGACAGATCGCAAAGAAGCGGTTGGTGTCGACCGCCTTGCCGGGGCTGACGATCTCGTTCCAGCTTCCCTCGCCGGTCGATCCCAGGGGATCGATCATCTGCGGACCGCTGGTGTTGCCATGGGTGACCAGCACCGCGTTGCCGCGGTCGGGCGCAAGGACCCCCAGCGTCCGGTAGGCGATGGTAACGGTCGGCATGACGATGCCGCTTTGCAGGCGGAAATCGCGGGTGACGAAAGTTTGCACGTCGTTGGAGAGAGGTTGCAGCATCGTCACTTCCTGCCACCTCCACCGAACGCGCCGTGACGTCCTATGCCCGACGCAAAGCGCGCTGCGCCGGACAATGTCTCGCCTGACGCAATGACTTCAAGCCCGCCGCGCATTTCGTTGGCGATGGCGTCTTCCTCTTCAAGGTCCCACTGCCGCAGCGCCGACAACCGGTCGGCGCGCATACAGGTTTGCGGGAAGGCCGCGATCTGTTTTGCCAGCGCGATCGCCTGAGCGCGGGTCTCGCCCCTGGGCACCAAGCGGTTGGCGAGCCCCATGCGCAGCGCCTCCGGGCCGCCGACGGGACGTCCGGTCAGGATGAGATCGATCGCCTGCGAATGCCCGATCAGTCGCGGCAGCCGGATGGTGCCGAGATCGATCAAGGGCACGCCGAAGCGGCGGCAGAAGATGCCGAAGGTGGCGTCCTCGGCGACCACGCGCATGTCGGCCCACAGCGCCAGTTCCATGCCGCCGGCCACTGCATAGCCTTCGACTGCCGCGATCACCGGTTTCGACAGCCGCAGCCGGCTTGGTCCCATCGGCGCGATCGAATCGTGGCCGCCGATCTCGCGCTTCTTGTTGGGATCGCCAGAAGCCACCGCCTTGAGGTCGGCGCCGGCGCAGAAATGGCCGCCGGTGCCGGTGAACACCGCGACCGACGCCTCGGCATCGGCGTCGAAGGCCCGGAACGCGTCGAACAGCTTGCGCGCGGTCGCGCCGTCGACGGCGTTGCGGCAATGCGGGCGGTCGATGGAGACGATGGTCACCGGTCCATCGCGTTCGATCAGAACTGTGTCGGTCTCGGTCATGCGGCGCTCCCCTGTCGTTTTTATGCCGGGGAGCTTGGCATCAGAGGTCCGACTTAAGCAATCCTGAGATCGCTTCCGGTAATCCTGCGATAGGCTTCGAGATAGCGCTTGCTGGTGGCGTCCACCACGCTGGCCGGCAGCGGCGGCGGCGGGGCGTCGCCGTTCCAGCGGCCGGCGCGGCGCTCGGCGTCGAGATAATCGCGCAACGGCTGCTTGTCGAAGCTCGGCTGCGGCTGGCCGGGCCTGTAGGCATCGGCTGCCCAGAACCGCGAACTGTCGGGAGTCATCACCTCGTCGATCAGGATGATGTGGCCGTTCTTGTCGCGTCCGAATTCGAACTTGGTGTCGGCAATGATGATGCCCTGCTCGCGGGCGATTTTTTCGCCGAGCGTGTAGACGGCGCGGCTCATGCTCTCCAGCTCGTAGGCCACCTCGTCGCCGAGCACCTCGCGCATCCGCGCGATCGTGATGTTCTCGTCGTGGCCGGTTTCGGCCTTGGTCGCCGGGCTGAAGATCGCAGGCTCCAGTTTGGCGCTTTCCAAGAGGCCCGGCGGCAGCTTCTCGCCCGCCAGCGTGCCCTGGGCTGCGTATTCCTTCCAGGCCGAGCCGGAGAGATAGCCGCGGACCACGCATTCGATCGGAAACACCTTGGTGCGCTTGCACAGCATCGCGCGGCCGGCGAGCGAGGCGCGATGGCCCTGCAGCGCCGGCACCTCGGACATGATGGTGTCGGCATCGGCGCTGATCATGTGATGATGCACCACGCCTTCGAGCTGGTCGAACCACCAGGCGCTGATCTGCGTCAGCACCGCGCCCTTCATCGGGATGGTCTCGGCCATGACGACATCGAATGCGCTGATGCGGTCGGTGGTCAGCAGCAGCACGCGGTCGTCGCCGACGGCGTAGATATCGCGGACCTTGCCGCGCCCGATCCGGGGAAGGGGCAGGTCGCTGGCGAGCATGGTGGTCATCGGGTTACTTTCGAATGCAGAACGATCCCGCGCGGCGCGCGGGAGAAGCGAGCATAGGGGATAGCTCACTCCGGCAGCGGAATGAACTCGTGTTCGTCGGGAACGTGGGCGAAACGCCCGGTTTTCCAGTCCTGTTTGGCCTGTTCGATCCGTTCCCTGGAGGAGGAGACGAAATTCCACCAGATATGGCGCGGCCCTTCCAGCGCATCGCCGCCGAGGAACATCATCCGGGTCGGCCCGACGGTCTTGACCGCGATGCGGTCGCCGGGCCGGAAGATCAGCAGCCGTGGTCCCTGATAGCGATCGCCGGCGATTTCGATCTCACCGTCGACGAGGTAGATCGCGCGTTCCTCGTGGTCGGGATCGAGCGGCAGGGTCGTGTCCTGTCCTGCGGTTACCTCGGTATAGAACCACGGCGACACCATGCCGACCGGCGATGTTGCGCCGAACGCGGTGCCTGCGATAATGCGCGCGGTGAAGCCGCGATCGATGACCGTGGGCAGGTCCGTAGCCGCGTAATGCTGGAACGACGGCGCGATCTCCTCGGATGCTGCCGGCAAGGCGATCCAGCTCTGCAGGCCCAGCATTTTCTGGCCGCTGGCGCGCTGCACGTCCGGCGTCCGCTCGGAATGGGCGATGCCGCGGCCGGCCGTCATCAGGTTCATCGCGCCCGGCTGGATTTCCTGGATGTTGCCCTCGCTGTCGCGGTGCATGATCGAGCCGTCGAACAGATAGGTGACGGTAGCGAGCCCGATATGCGGATGCGGGCGAACGTCCATGCCCTTGCCGGACATGAACTGCACCGGTCCGAAATGATCGAAGAAGATGAAGGGCCCGACCATCTGGCGCCCGCCGTGCGGCAGCGCGCGGCGCACCTCGAATCCGTCGCCGAGGTCGCGGGTACGCGGCACGATGACAAGCTCGAGCGCGTCGCAGGACAGGGGATCGCCGAGCACGGGATCGTTGGAGGGGAGCCAGCTCATGGGAACTCCGTGATCTTTGTGGCGATCATAGCAGGAAATCTCCGGCGTCGTCCAAGTGCGGGATGGCTTCGTCGCTTGCGTTCTCCGCAATCGCAGGGGTAAGCATCTCACAAGGGCTTCGCGGCGACGAGCCAACGATGAGATGTTTGGGGGAAAACCGATGCTCTCTCCGCTGAAACCCGGCGTTACGCTCGCCCCACCCAACGGCCCCGTCATTGAAACGCCGCGGCTGATACTGCGGCAATGGCGCAGCGCCGATATCGCGCCCTACACGGCAATGCTGGCCGATCCCCCTACCGCGCGGTTCATCACCGTCGATGGCAAGCCGGTGCTGGATGAAATGACCGGCTGGCGTCACACTGTCGTGATGGCCGGGCACTGGACGTTGCACGGCGCCGGCATGTTCGCGGTCGAGGAAAAATCCTCAGGCAGATTCGCCGGACGGGTCGGGCCGTGGTTTCCGCCGGCCTGGCCGGGCTTTGAAGTCGGCTGGGGCATCGCCAGCGAATTTCGCGGCAAGGGCTATGCCGCCGAAGCGGCGCGGGCCTCGATCGACTGGGCGTTCGCGACATTCGAACTCGACCGGATCATCCACTGCATCGACCGCGAGAACGTCGCGTCGCAGGGCGTGGCCAAACGGCTCGGCGCGGCGCCGGAGCGCGAGATCGAACTGTTCGGCCATCTTGCGGATGTATGGGTCACCCGGCGCGAGACGTGGGCGGGTTGACCAGCGCTATTGCCGGCCGAGCTGCGTGGCTTTCTCGACGCGATCGAATCGTTCCAGCGACAGGATCGCATCCGCAAGCTGGTCGGCGCGGCCGTTCAGCACCGGGCGGGCGAGGGTGAGAAACTTCTGCTGCATCGCCTGCGCATCCGGGAACGAATTCGGCTCGCCGGAGGGGTCGGCATAGAGCCGTTCGTGCACGCCGTCGTCGGTGGTGATCGAGACGCGGGCGCCGAACGGGTGGCTGCGGCCGACCTCAAGGCGATCGTCCTGCACCACGTCGAACTTGTCGGCCAGCGCACCCACCGCCTTGTCGCCGAGCCGTTCGTAATCGTCCCAGCCGAAGCGGCCCTGGTCGAGCGCGACCGCGCCGGTGAAGAACATCGAGAACTGTCCGCCGACGATCGAGGTCGGATGCCGCTTGGTGGCGGCGTCGCCGGTCAGCGTGATGCCGTTGCGGTGCAGCCCGATCTCGACGCGCTTGATCTGGTCCGGCGTCAGGTTGTGCTCCCTGCGCATCGCGATCAGCGCATCAAGGGCTGCGTGGGTATAGCGGCAGCTCGGATAGGGTTTTACGCCGATCTTCATGGTCTCGTAGATCTTGCCGAGGTCGGCGACCGCCTTTTCGGGATGCGGGTTGTCGCTGTAGCCGACCAACAGGCCATGCTTGCCTTCGACCGATTCGGAGGAGCCGACGAAATCGTTGCGCGCCAGCGTGGCCGCGATCACGCCGTTCATCGCGGCGGCGCCGACCTGATAGCGCTTGTTCCAGGCGCCGTTGACCAGGAATTGCAGCGAGCCGGCCGCCTGGCTGCCGGAAACGCCGAATGCGGAGATGATTTGCTCCTTCGACAATCCAAACAGTTTTGCCGCCGCCGCAGCGGCGCCGTAGGTACCGGCCGTCGCCGTGGGGTGAAAGCCGCGCGCGTAATGCGAGGTCGGATCGAGCGCGTTGCCGAGCCGGCAGCACACCTCATAGCCGGCGACGATGGCGGTGAGCACGTCGCGACCGGAAGCGCCGACGAGTTCGCCGACCGCGAACGCGGCCGGTACCACCGGCGCGCTCGGATGCAGCGAGGAATCCGCATGGGTGTCGTCGAAGTCGAGCGAATGGCCGAGCGCGCCGTTGAGCAGCGCCGCCACTGCCGGCGTCCAGGTCTTGGCATCTCCGAACACGGTGGATTCGCCCTTGCCGTCGAGCGCCAGCGCCTCGAGCATTTTCAGCAGCGAAGGCGTCGATTCCGCGTCGCGCCGCGCCCGGATGGCGCTGCCGAGGAAATCCAGCGTCAGCACCTTGGCGCGCGCCAGCACTTCCTGCGGGATATCGGCGAATTTCAGGTTGGCGACATAAGCGGCCAGCGTCGCGGTTTCATGGGCCATGGCGTTGCCTCGTTTGTTCTTGCGCGTTCCTGTATCCGGACTTTTGGTACGGCTGCCGTGGCGTGCCGTCAACATCAGCTGCGGCGGGTCAGACCCTTGCTTTCCATGCGCCAGATCAGGAGGTCGATGCGGTCCTGTCCGAAGAACGGCTCGTTCTCGAACGCGAAAGTCGGCACGCCCCAGTGGCCGGAGGCGGCGTGGGCCTGTTCATTGCCCGATATCACCTGCTCGAAGCGGTCGGGATCGGCCGTAACAGCTGCCTCCATCGCGGCCAGGTCGAAGCCCGCGGCGCCTGCGGCCCGGGCGAGGTGATCGCCCTCGTTCCACCCGCTGACCGTGCCGTCCCACAGTACCCGGCTGATCGCATCGGTGAATTCGAGCGAGCGGCCCTCGAGTTGCGCCGCGGCGCCGAGTCGCGTCAGGCGGTGGATGTAGGGCTGGTTCTCGGCGACATCGAGCGTCGCCATGTCCTGCACGATCGGGTCGGGGCGGGGAAAGCGGAACGGGATGTTCTCGTGCCTGGCGACGCGGCTGGAATCCAGCACCACGTAACGGGCGAATTGCGGATTGGCGCGCTTGAAGAAGCCGGGAACGCGCACCGCCAGCGGATAGACCGGGCGCAGGTTCACCGTGACGTCGTAATCGGCGACCATCTTCCGCGTCTTCGGCAGCGCGAGGTAGCTGTAGGGACTGCGAAACGAAAAGAACAGATCGACTGATAATGTCACGGCAAACCCGGTCAGCGTGGGCGTTTTCGAGCGAAGTGGATACCGGTTCGCGTGAAGAAAACGCATCAAGACAAAAGACTTCGGGCGGGAACAAAGCACGCGCCGCGCAATGCGTCCACGCCGGTCCGCCGATGTGCCGGGCTCAGACTGCAACCTGCCGCAGCATGGCGCGGACGACGAGCCGGTGAAACGGCAGGACGGTCGCGAGATAGACCCGGCCGAGCAGGTTGTGCGTCAGCACCAGAGTGGTCGCGGTGACATTCCGGCTGGCGCCGGAGCCTGCGACATCGACCACGACGCGGAAATCCAGGTGCTTGTCGTCGAAGCCCGCAACCAGGCGATCCGGCGTCTGGCTCACGACCGGAAACAGCCCGATGATGTCGGCGGTGCGGCTCTGGTTCGGCGCCGAGGTTTTCAGGCCGAACGGCGCCACGATGAGATTGCGCAGGCTCAGCAGGGCGTCGATCCAGCGCGGCCCGCGCCCCAGCATTCTTTCCGCCGCTTGCCGCGCGTCGAGCGCGGCATCCTCAACCGCAATGCGGTAGGCATCGACGAACTGCGCGCCCGGCAGCAACGCGCCGGGATCAACGTCGGGATCGACCTCGCGGACTTTCATGTCCAGCCTCTGCGGTTCGCTTCAATTCACGGCAACCATTCTTGCGCGTTCCAGATGCCCCGCAAGCCGCCGGAAACGCAAGACCAGAAGCAGGGCATAGAGCGCGGTGCCGCAGGACAGCCCGATCCAGACGCCGACCGCGCCGAGCCCGGTCCAGAAGGCGAGCCCGTAGGCGGCGCTGAATCCGATCAGCCAGTAGCTGATCGCGGCAAACAACAGCGGGATCCGCGTGTCGTTCATGCCGCGCAGCGCGCCCGCCGCGACGGTCTGGATGCCGTCGGCGACGAAGAATGTCGCGCCGACCATCAGCAGAACAGCGGTGAGCTCGATCACGACACCCCCGCTTTCCGTCCCCTCGCCGAGAAAGAATCGCGCGATCGCGAACCGGGCGAGGATCACGGCCAGCGTCAGGCTGGATACCAGGACGATGCCGAGCGTGGTCGCGACCAGGCCCGCCCGCTTGACCGCCGGCGCGTCGCCGCGGCCGACGGCATGCCCGACCCGCACGGTCGCCGCTATTCCGATGCCGAACGGCACCATGAACAGGATGGCGGTGACCTGCAGCGCGATCTGATGCGCCGCCAGCGCGGTGGTGCTGATCAGGCCCATCAGCAGCGCCGCGGCGGCGAACAGGCCATACTCCAGCAGGAACGCGATCGAGATCGGCGCGCCGATCACGACCAGCTGCCGCATCAGCAGCCAGTCGACGCGCCAGATCCGGCCCAGCACGTGATATTTCCTGAACGGCCGGCGGCCATGCGCGAACCAGAGGCCGGCCAGAAACATGCCGAAACTGATCATCGTGGTGGCAAGCCCGGCGCCGAACAATCCCAGCCGCGGCAGTCCCCATTCGCCATGGATCAGGAGATAGACCAGCACGGCATTGGCGGGGATCGCCGCCAGCGTGATCCACAGTCCCGGCTCCGGACGGTTGACCGCGCCCATGAAGCCGCGGATCGCCAGGAACCACAGCGCCGGCGCAATGCCCCAGGCGAGGCCCAGCAGATATTCCTGCGCGCGCCGCGCGGTCGCCGGCGCCTGACCCAGGGTCAACAGGATCTGCTCGCCGTAGAGCGGCAGGGCCATCAACGGCAGGGAAATCAGCAGCGCCGCCCAAAGCCCGACGCGAAGCGATCGCCGCACCATCCGCGGATTGCGGGCGCCGAACGCCTGCGCGGCCAACGGTGCCACCGCGGACACCAGCCCCATGCCGAAGGTGAAGGTGATGAAGAACACCGAACTTGCCAGCGCCGCGGCGGCCACCGCCTCGTCGCCGAGGCGTCCGATCAGGGCCAGATCGGTCGTCATCATCGCGATCTGCCCGAGCTGCGTCAGCGCGATCGGAACCGCCAGCTTCAGCGTCTCGGTCAGTTCGACGGCGAGGTGATGGCCGGAAGCTGCCGTGGCGACCGGCGCTCGCCGGATTTCATCGAGGGATGTCATAGCGCGACATTAGCATTCCCGCTGGACGAAAGCGTGGCGGCGCGGTCCCAATGTTTTGATCAGGTGTCGCGCGCCCGCTCCGGCACCCGCGTGATTTTGGCGCCGAGCGCGTTGAGGCGTTCGTCGATGCGTTCATAGCCGCGCTCGATCTGGTCGGCGTTGTTGATGGTGCTGACGCCCTCGGCGCATACCGCGGCCAGCAGCATCGCCATGCCGGCGCGGATGTCCGGCGAGGTCATCAGCGCGCCGCGCAGCCGGCTCGGCCCCGCCACGATCGCCCGGTGCGGGTCGCACAGCACGATGCGCCCGCCCATCGCAATCAGCTTGTCGACGAAAAACATCCGCGATTCGAACATCTTCTCGAACATCAGGATCACGCCGTCGCACTGGGTGGCGGTGACGATGGCGATCGACATCAGGTCCGCCGGGAAAGCCGGCCACGGCTGATCCTCGAGCTTCGGAACGTGACCGCCGAAATCATCGTGGATCTTCATGGTCTGTCCGGACGGCACCACGAGATCGTCGCCCTCGACGCCGCAGACGATGCCGAGCCGCTCGAAGCCCATCCGGATCGAACGCAGGTGCTCGACGCCGGCCCGCGCGATGCGCAGCGGCGAGCGGGTCACAGCGGCCAGGCCGATCAGCGAGCCGACCTCGATGTGATCTGGCTGGATCGAATAGGTGGCGCCGCCGAGCGTCGCCGGTCCGTGGACGATGATGGTGTTGGTGCCGATGCCTTCGATCTGCGCGCCGAGCGCGACCAGGAAATGCGCGAGGTCCTGCACATGCGGCTCGGAAGCGGCGTTGCGCAGGTAGGTGGTGCCATGAGCGCCGACAGCGGCGATCAGCGCGTTCTCGGTGGCCGTTACGCTGGGCTCGTCGAGAAAGACATCCGCGCCCTTCAGGCGGGTGGCGCGGAATTCCAGCCGGTGGGTCGCGGTAACCGTGGCGCCGAGCTGCTCGAAGGCCAGAAGATGGGTATCGAGGCGCCGCCGGCCGATGACGTCTCCGCCGGGCGGCGGCAGCATGACCTCGCCGCAGCGGGCCAGCAGCGGCCCCGCCAGCAGGATCGAGGCACGGATTCGCGCGCATAGTTCCGGGTCGAGGTCTGCAGCGCGGATGCTCCTGGCATGGATCGCCAGCGTATTGCGCTCCCGCCATTCGGCGGACGCGCCGACCGAGCGGATCAGCTCCACCAGCGTCTCGGTGTCGCGAATGCGGGGGACGTTCTCGAGCGTGACCGGGTGCTCGGTCAGCAATGCCGCGGCGATGATCGGCAGCGCGGCATTCTTGTTGCCGGCGGGCGCAATGGTGCCCGCCAGCCGGTGGCCGCCTTCAACGATGTATTGAAGGGGTGGCACCTGATTTCTGCTCACACGTCGACATTGGCGCTGAGTGAATTGTCCTGGATGAATTCGCGGCGCGGCTCGACGACGTCGCCCATCAGCTTGGTGAAGATGTCGTCGGCCTCGTCGACCTCCTTGATCTTGACCTGCAGCAGCGAGCGTTCGTTGGTGTCGAGCGTGGTTTCCCAGAGCTGGCTCGGGTTCATCTCGCCGAGGCCTTTGTAGCGCTGCAGCGCCACGCCCTTGCGGCCGGCGTCGGTCACCGCCTCGAACAGGCTGACCGGCCCGTGGATCGCGGTCTCGGTGTCCTTGCGGCGCAGCAGGCCCGGCTTCGGATAGGCTTCCTGCAGCTTGGCGGCGTAATCGTCGAGCTTGCGTGCGTCAGCCGAGCCGAGCAGCGCGTCGTCGATCATGGCGACGTCCTTGACGCCGCGCACGGTGCGCTCGAACTGGAAACCCTGGCCTTCGACGAAGCGCCCGGCCCAGCCGCGCTCGACCTCGTCGGCCAGCGCATCGAGCCGCCGCGCGATATAGTCCGCAGCGGCGTTGGCGGTGGCGATGTCGCCGGTGACCTTCGGGCTCAGCACCCCGGCGATCGCCGCCTGCTCGATCACCTTGCGGTTATAGCGGCTGTGCAGATTGTGCAGCGTGGCGCGGATGACGCGGGCATCCTCCACCAGCGCCAGCAGGTCGCGGCCCTTGCGGTCTTCGCCCGACGCCAGCTTGAAGACGCAGTCGTCAAGGCCGGTTTCGATCAGGTAATCTTCCAGCGCGCGCTCGTCCTTGAGGTACTGCTCGGACTTGCCGCGCGTCACCTTGTAGAGCGGCGGCTGCGCGATATAGAGGTAGCCGCCCTCGATCAGCGCCGGCATCTGGCGGAAGAAGAAGGTCAGCAGCAGGGTCCGGATGTGCGCGCCGTCGACGTCGGCGTCGGTCATCAGGATGATCTTGTGATAGCGCAGCTTGGAGAGATCGAAATCGTCGCGGCCGATGCCGGTGCCGAGCGCGGTGATCAGCGTGCCGATCTGCTCGGAACCCAGCATCTTGTCGAAGCGCGCGCGCTCGACGTTCAGGATCTTGCCGCGCAGCGGCAGCACCGCCTGGAATTCGCGGTTGCGGCCCATCTTGGCGCTGCCGCCGGCCGAGTCGCCCTCGACGATGAACAGTTCCGATTTGGCGGGGTCCTTTTCCTGGCAGTCGGCGAGCTTGCCGGGCAGCGAGGCGACATCGAGCGCGCCCTTGCGCCGGGTCAGCTCGCGGGCCTTGCGCGCGGCCTCGCGGGCGGCGGCGGCTTCCACCACCTTGCCGACGATGGTCTTGGCTTCCGCGGGATGTTCCTCGAACCAGGCGGCCAGCGCCTCGTTGAGCACGTTTTCGACAACGGGGCGCACTTCCGAGGACACCAGCTTGTCCTTGGTCTGCGAGGAGAATTTCGGATCGGGCACCTTCACCGAGAGCACCGCGGTCAGGCCCTCGCGGCAGTCGTCGCCGGTCAGCGCGATCTTTTCGCGCTTGGCGATGGCGTCGGCATAGCCGTTGACCTGGCGCGTCAGCGCGCCGCGGAAACCGGCCAGATGGGTGCCGCCGTCGCGCTGCGGGATGTTGTTGGTGAAGCACAGCACGTTCTCATGATAGCTGTCGTTCCACCACAGCGCCGCCTCGACGCCGATGCCGTTCATGTCGGCATTGATCATGATCGGTGCCGGCACCATCGGCTTCTTGTTGCGGTCGAGATATTTCACGAACTCGATGACGCCGCCGTCGTAGCGCATCTCCTCGCGCTTCTCGACCGCGTGGCGCATGTCGGACAGCACGATGTTGACGCCGGAATTCAGGAACGCCAGTTCGCGCAGCCGGTGCTCCAGCGTCGCGAAGTCGTATTCGACGTTGGTGAAGGTCTCCTTGGAGGCGAGGAAGGTCACCTCGGTGCCGCGCTTGCCGTGGGCGTCGCCGACCACCTTCAGCGGCGCCACCGCATCGCCGTGGGCGAACTCGATGAAGTGCTCCTTGCCGTCGCGCCAGACCCGCAGCTGCAGCTTCTCCGACAGCGCGTTGACGACGGAGACGCCGACGCCGTGCAGACCGCCGGAAACCTTGTAGGAATTCTGGTCGAATTTTCCGCCGGCATGCAGCTGGGTCATGATGACCTCGGCCGCGGAAATGCCTTCGCCCTTGTGGATGTCGACGGGAATGCCGCGGCCGTCGTCGCGCACGGTGACGGAACCGTCGGCGTTGAGTACGACTTCCACCGCGGTGGCGTGGCCGGCGAGCGCTTCGTCGATGGCGTTGTCGACGACTTCGTAGACCATGTGGTGCAGGCCGGAACCGTCGTCGGTGTCGCCGATATACATGCCCGGCCGCTTGCGCACGGCGTCGAGGCCCTTCAATACCCGGATCGATTCCGCACCGTATTCGATGGGAACGGAATGCTCAGTGTCGGCGATCGATTGCCGGGCAGGTTCTGTCATGTGAGGCCTTCGAGGATGTCCCGAATCAGCGGCGCAAAATAGGCGCTGATCGGCCTATTTGTGCCATGAAAGGCGCACTGCGCCTAGCGCAAAGTCTCTATCAGCAAGCTGTTGAATAAATGGGATTTTTTGAGGGTTTTTCAAGGCGTCCGAACGTTGATTCCGGGCGTCGGCAAAAGCGCGATTCGAAAGGCGATTCCCGGTCCCGAATCCCGGGATTTTTCTGGCCGTCGAGCCGGCGGGATGGCCGCCTGCATCGTCAGGCCCGGCGCGCGATCCGGCCGGAATCGACGTCGAAAATCTCGCCGGACGGACCGATGTCGGCGAAGGCCGCGGGGTCGGCGCCGGTCATCCAGACCTGCGCGCCGAGTTTCGCCAGTTCGTCGAACAGCGACTTGCGGCGGCCGGGATCGAGATGCGCCACGACCTCGTCGAGCAGCAACAGCGGCGTGATGCCGGTCATCTCGGCGACCAGACTGGCATGCGCCAGCACCAGCCCGATCAGCAGCGCCTTCTGCTCGCCGGTCGAGGCGTCGCGCGCCGGCATGCTCTTCGGCGCGTAGATCACCTGCAGATCGGTGAGGTGCGGTCCGTCGAGGGTGCGGCCGGCGGCGGCGTCACGGGCGCGGCTGGCGCGCAGGATCTCGCGGTAGCGGTCTTCCACCGAGGTCGCGGGCTCGCTGACCAGCGCGTTTTCCATCCAGCCGTCGAGCATGATCTGCGCGGACGGGAACGCGGAGGCCTCGCCGCGGGCGCGCAGCATCGCCGCCAGCCGCGTCACGGTCTGGCCGCGCATCGCCGCCACCGCGACGGCGAGTTCCGCGGTTTCGCGCTCGATCGCGTCGCACCAGTGGTCGTCGTAATTGCGCACTTCCAAGAGCCGGTTGCGCGAGCGCAAGGAACGGTCGAGCGCCGATACCCGGCTCGAATGCTCGGAGTCGATCGCCAGCACGAGGCGGTCGAAGAACCGCCGCCGTTCCGAAGCTGCCCCGAGAAACAGTCCGTCCATCGAGGGCGTCAGCCACACCATGCGCAGATGGTCGCCGAAGGCGGTGGCCGAGCCGACCGGCTCGCGGTCGATCCGGCAGCGCCGGCTGGTGGCCGCACCCTCGCTGCCGGGCGGGTCGATGCCGGTGCCGAGCGTCGCCAGCCCGAGCGCGCCCTCGACCTCGGCAGACACCGCCCAGGAGCCGTCGCCCTGGATATCGGCGACATCGTCGAGCGTGGCGCGGCGCAGGCCGCGGCCGGGTGACAGAAACGAGATCGCCTCGATGCAGTTGGTCTTGCCGGCGCCGTTGGGACCGACCAGCACCACCATGTCGCCGCGCGTCTCAAGGCTCGCCGCGCGATAGTTGCGGAAATGCGTCAGGCTGAGGCGGCGGATGCGGGAGGCGGTCATGGATGAAAAATGTCGGTCTCTCTTCCCTCTCCCCTTGTGGGAGAGGGTGGCGCCTCACGAAGTGAGGCGACGGGTGAGGGGTTCTTACAGCTCGGCGAGCTTCGCGAGAATATCCTCCAATACTGATGACGGTCGCTGCAGCACGTCGTTATTCCAGTAGCGCGCGATTCTGAAACCTTCGGTCATCAGGACGGCTTCTCTCGTCGTGTCACGCTCGGAGTCGGCGTGCTGCCCGCCGTCAATCTCGATGACGATTCTCTTTTCGAAGCACACGAAGTCGAGAATAAAGCTCTGAAAGGGGGCTTGCCGGCGAAATTTGACGAACTGAAACCGGCGATCCCGGAGCAATCGCCACATAGCCGCTTCCGCGTCGGTGGGTTCGCGGCGCATCTTCCTTGCGAAATTGCGGATACGCTTGGCGGTCGGTCGGTGGTGTGGTGTCTGCGGCACGAACCCCTCACCCGTCGCCTCACTCCGTGAGGCGCCACCCTCTCCCACAAGGGGAGAGGGAAGATTCAGATGCGGTTTGTCAGAAATTTCCTACACCCGCATCGGCATCAGCACGTAGAGCGCGCCCTTGGAATCCTTGTCCTGCACCAGCGTCGGCGAACCGGGATCGGCCAGTTTCAGCACCGCGACCTCGCCCTCGATCTGGGCGGCGATATCCAGCAGATAGCGCGAATTGAAACCGATATCGAGCGCGTCGGAGGCGTATTCGACCTCGAGCTCTTCGGTCGCACTTCCGGAATCCGGATTGGTCACCGACAGCACCAGCTTGCCCGCGGACAGCGCCAGTTTCACCGCGCGGCCGCGCTCGCTCGAAATCGTCGAGACGCGATCAACCGCGGCTTCGAAATCCTTCTTGTCGACGATCAGCTCCTTGTCGTTGTTCTGCGGAATGACGCGGCCGTAGTCCGGAAAGGTGCCGTCGATCAGTTTCGAGGTCAGCACCACATTGCCGATGGTGAAGCGGATCTTGCCCGGCGACAGTTCGATCCCGACCTCGGCCTCGTTGTCCTCGATCAGCCGCTGCACTTCGCCCACGGTCTTGCGCGGTATGATCACCCCGGGCATGCCGTCCGCCCCCTTGGGCAGCGGCAGATCGATCTGCGCCAGCCGATGCCCGTCGGTCGCGACCGCGCGCAAGGTCGCGGCCTTGGCGCTGCCGGCGGTGTGCAGATAGATGCCATTGAGATAGTAGCGGGTCTCCTCGGTCGAGATCGCAAACTGCGTGCGGTCGATCAGCCGCTTCACGTCGGCGGCGGCCAGCGTGAACGAATGCGTCATCTCGCCGGCGGCGAGATCCGGAAAATCGTTTTCGGGCAGGGTCTGCAGCGTGAAGCGCGAGCGGCCGGCGCGGATCGCCAGCATCGAGCGGTCGCCGTCGCCTTCCAGCACGATCTGGGCGCCGTCGGGCAGTTTGCGCACGATGTCGTAGAACATGTGCGCCGGCACCGTGGTGGAGCCGCCGGTCGCGGTTTCTGCCGGAAGCGTCTCGGTGACTTCGAGGTCGAGGTCGGTGGCCTTCAGCGACAGCCGCCCGCTTTCGGCGCGGACCAGCACGTTGCCCAGGATCGGAATGGTGTTGCGGCGCTCGACCACGCGATGGACGTGGCCCAGCGATTTCAGGAGTTGCGCGCGCTCGACGGTAACCTTCATTGCAATACCCGCCTGATCCCTAAGATGGAAAAGCCGGGCGGCCCAAAAGGCGCGCCGCGGCATTTGAAACCCGAAAAGCCTGATCGGAGCTGGATTTGACCAAACCCGCGGGGGGACCGCAAGGTGGCGCGGATGGCCCTTGAGCGCAAGAGAAAGGCGGGGCCGTTCCCCACGTTTTGCCGGGAAATCCGCGCGCCGGGGCCGATAAGCCACCGGCGCTTGTTGTGGTGCAGAAGCCGTCGACGACCGTTGCTGCAAAGACCCGGCCGCGGCGCAGGGTCCCGGCGTGCCGGGACGACGGTAGGAAGCGCCTCCGTCACGGAACGGAGAAAATTCTACTCCTGCAATTGACGCTTCAGCGATTCCACCTCTTCGGAGAGCGACACGTCCTTGGCGACCAGGGCCTCGATCTTGCGAACGGCATGCAGCACCGTGGTGTGGTCGCGTCCGCCGAAGCGGCGGCCGATTTCGGGCAGCGAGCGCAGCGTCAGGGTTTTCGCCAGATACATCGCGACCTGGCGCGGGCGGACCACATTCGCGGTACGCCGCGAAGACAACAGGTCGGAGCGGCTGACATTGTATTGCCGGGCCACTACCCGCTGGATGTCCTCGATCTTGATGCGCTTGGGCTCCTGCGGCCGGATCAGGTCGCGCACCTCGCGCTCGGCCATTTCCAGGGTCACCGGCTGGGCGTTGAGCTTGCTGTGTGCCAGCAGGCGGTTGATGGCGCCCTCGAGGTCGCGGCCGTTATGGGTAATGGTGCGCGCGAGATAGTCCAGCACCGGCGCCGGCACGTCGAAGCTCGCATGATGCGCGCGGGCGGCGGCGACGCGCGATTTGAGGATTCCGAGCCGCAGTTCCTCGCCGAGCGAGCCCATCTCGACGACGAGACCGCCGGCCAGGCGCGAGCGCACGCGGTCGTCGAGGCTCTCGAGATCCGACGGCGGACGGTCCGCCGCGATCACGACCTGGCGGCCGGCATCGATCAGCGCGTTCAGGGTGTGACAGAATTCGGCCTGGGTCGATTTGCCCTGCAGGAACTGCAGATCGTCGATCACCAGCACGTCGATGCCGCGCAGGGCTTCCTTGAATGCCAGCGCAGTCTGCGTTTTCAGCGCCGCGACGAAGCCGTACATGAACTTCTCAGCGGTGAGATAGAGCACCTTGCGCTCGCTGCCGGAATTGCCGGCCCATGTCACCGCCTGCAGCAGATGGGTCTTGCCGAGCCCGACGCCGGCATGGATGTAGAGCGGGTTGAACATCACGCTGTCGCCGCGCCGTCCCTCCGCAACCTGACGCGCCGCCGCATGCGCCAGCGTGTTGGAGCGGCCGACGACAAAGCTTCCGAAGGTCAGGCGTGGATCGAGCGGCGAGCCGCCGAGGGCGTCATGGCTGGCTGATACCGGCGCGGTCGCGGTGGCGCGCAATTCGGGCGCGGGACGGCCGTCGGACCGCTCGGAACGGCGCGCGTCGAGCGGGGCGGAAGCGGCCTCCTTGACGGGCGCCACGCAGCGCATCGCGGTGCGCACGGTGAGATCGATCCGGTGCACCTCCGGCATCTCGGCCTGCCAGCAGGTGAGAACGCGTTCGGCGTAATGGGCCTGGATCCAGCTCTTGAGAAACCGCGTCGGCACCGAAAGCCGGACGCTTTCATCCTGCACGCCTTCCAGGTCCATGCGCGCAAACCAGCTTGTGTAGACGTCTTCTCCCACGCTCGAGCGCAGCCGACCCTTCACGCGTGACCAGCGATCTTGTTCCGTATTTGTCAT